>JBHZQV010000001.1:0-240113 GCA_042867185.1 Sphingomonas sp. NCPPB 2930
AAGTAGGTCATCGTCAGGCTCCTACAGCCCGTAAAGCCCCCGCCTCCCACAAGGAGCGGGGGCTTTACCCTTTGGGGCCTGGAAATTAGGTCTGTGAACCTGTTGTCGGCAAGATAATCTGCTCATGACTTTTTTTGCGATCGATGTTGGCAATACCCGCCTCAAGTGGGCGCAGTACGCTAGTGCTGAGCCAGGCGCTCGGTTGCTCGCGTATGGCGCGGAATTTCTCGAAAATATAGAGTTGCTTGCAGAAACGCGATGGTCTCGGCTGACGTCGCCTGCTAGTGTGCTGGGGTGCATCGTGGCAGGCGAAGGCGTCCGCCGGCGAGTGGAAGAGCAACTCGAGCTCTGGGACGTGGCACCGCAGTGGGTGGCCTCGGAAAGCGAGTCTGCCGGACTCATCAATGGCTACGACTATCCGTCCCGCTTGGGGGTAGACCGGTGGATCGCCATGATCGGGGCACGGCAGCGCGTATTGTCCGGCGGAAGTTTGCGCCCCCTGATCGTCGTGATGGTCGGTACTGCCGTCACAGTGGACGCGATCAACGACGAGGGTCGGTTCTTAGGAGGGTTGATCTTGCCTGGGCACGGCATCATGCTCAAGGCGCTCGAATCAGGAACCGCCGGATTGCATGTGCCGACGGGCGAGGTACAAATCTTTCCAACCAATACAAGTGATGCACTTACGAGTGGGGGAACGTACGCAATTGCCGGGGCGGTTGAGCGCATGATCCAACACGTGCGGCAACATTGTGGCCGGGAGCCGGTGTGCATCATGACGGGCGGCGCTGCATGGAAAATGGCGCCAAGCATGACACGTACCTTCGAGGTGGTCGACCATCTGATCTTCGAAGGGCTTCTGGCAATCGCACAGGAGCGTCGTTCGCGCGGCCTCTAGCCTCCTTTTGAGTGCGGCTGCCACATGGGCAATTTTCTGCTGCCCGCCTCCGCACGAACTATCTGACTATGGACAACATGATTCTTGACGCTCCTGCAGCCATTCGTACCCCGGTAGCTTCTGGTCCGGTGCGTTTGGGCGAGATGCTCGTTCGCTCAGGCAAGCTGGGCATGCGGGATTTGGAGCGTGCGCTGGTGGCCCAGCAAGAGATGGGCAGTTTGCTCGGTCATGTGCTCGTTCGGCTCGGCCTTGTGTCGGAGATCGATGTGGCACGAACCGTATCGGAGCAACTAGGTATTCCCTTGGTCGCGGCCGAAGAGTTCCCGACGGTGGCGGCGGAAGTGCCCGGTCTGCAGTCTGAATTTCTGACGGCCAACAATGTGTATCCCTTGCGCGTGGAGGAGGGCCTGCTAGAAGTGGTCATGGCCGTTCCGCAAGATGCTTTCGTTGTCAAGGCATTGCACCTAGCTACCGGATTGCGAATACGGGCGTTGCTGGGCATCGAAAGCGACATCGAGAAGGCCCTCGCGCAGCTGGTGGAAAATGGTGAGGTCGGGGCCGACGACGAGGCGATCGAAAGCGATGGCGATTCAGGCGATTTTGTCGAGCACCTCAAGGATCTCGCCAGTGAAGCACCGGTCATCCGCCTGGTGAACACCATCATCGGTCGCGTGATCGACTTGCGGGCATCCGATATCCACCTTGAGCCGTTCGATGATGGCTTGCATGTTCGCTACCGGGTCGACGGTGTGTTGCTCGGCGCGGAGGTTTTGGCGCCCAAGCACAGTGCCGCAGTGAATTCTCGGGTGAAGTTGTTGGCCCACCTCGACATCGCGGAGCGTCGGCTTCCGCAGGATGGTCGGATCAAGACACGGGTGAAAGGTCGCGAACTCGACCTCCGGGTCTCTACCGTGCCGACCGTCTATGGCGAAAGCGTAGTCATGCGGGTTTTGGACCGTGCGAGTGTGCGCTTCAGTCTGGAAAAGATGGGCTTCGAATCGGACACGCTTACCCGATTCAACGCCCTCCTGGCCCGTCCGCACGGAATTCTGTTGGTCACAGGACCGACCGGTTCCGGCAAGACAACCACCCTTTACGCCGCGCTGTCCAAGCTTGATTCGGAGACGCAAAAAATCATCACGGTCGAGGACCCGGTCGAATACCAGTTGGAAGGCATCAACCAGATTCAGGTCCATCCTCAGATCAACCTGACGTTCGGCAGTGCTCTGCGATCCATCCTTCGCCAGGACCCGGACATCATCATGATCGGCGAAATGCGGGATGGGGAAACCGCCCAGATCGCCGTGCAGTCGGCACTGACGGGGCATTTGGTGTTGTCCACGCTGCACACCAACACGGCTGCTGGCGCGGTCATCCGTATGCAGGACATGGGTGTGGAGAGCTATCTCATCACCTCTTCGGTCAATGGTGTCCTGGCGCAGCGCCTTGTGCGTACCCTCTGCAAGCATTGCAAAGAGCCCTACCAGCCGGGCGAAGAACTGTGGCAAAAATCAGGGCTTGCGCGTTTTTGCGCGGCGGGCACGACGCTCTACCAAGCCCGTGGTTGTGAACATTGCCGCAACTCTGGCTACCAGGGGCGTACCGGTATCCACGAACTGCTGGCGCTCGACGAGCCGATGCGGCGAGCCATCATCGAAGGCAAGGATGCTGGTCAACTCAATGCTTTGGCCGCGCAAGCGGGCATGCTGACGCTGTACCAGGACGGGTTGCGCAAGGTCGTCGCCGGCGTCACCAGTTTGGATGAGCTGATGCGCGTCACCCAGGACCAAGGCGATGCCTGATTTCGCGTGGCGGGCCGCCCAGGCCGGTGGCCAGATCGTCGAAGGCCACACCAACGCGGAGACGTCCGCACTGGTGATGAAACAGCTTCGGGCGCGAGGGTTGACGCCTCTCCGTATCGACAGTGCTGCCGCGGGCAGCGCGGTGGCGGATGTGGCCCATGCTGCGCTCAAGGGCGCGATCGGCCGCAAACCGCGCGTGGCGCGTGGGCCCGTCACCCAGGTCGATGTAATGGCCCTTACGTCGGAATTGGCGATCATGCTGCGCGCGGGCCTTGCGCTCGACAACGCGCTCCGTGTGCTGATCGACATGAGCCACAAGCCATCCGTCGCGGCGCTGCTTCAGGGTACGTTGGATGACGTCAAGGGCGGCACGCCGCTGAGCAAGGCTTTGGCGCGACACGGTGATCTCTTCGGCGATTTCTACATCAACATGCTGCGCTCCGGCGAGGCGAGTGGTCAGCTGGCAGCTGTACTGGCGCGGCTGGTGGAGCATATGGAGCGGCTGCGTGCACTGCGTGAGAACGTAGTGTCGGCCACGATCTACCCGGCCATCTTGCTGACAGTGGCGGTGTTGTCCCTCATCGTCATGTTGGGCTTCGTCGTACCGCAGTTCGAAAAGCTTTTTACCGACATGGGGGATGCGCTGCCGATGCCGACTCGCATCGTGATGATGCTCGGCCACGGCTTCAAGGAGTACGGGCTTTTGCTTCTGGGGGGCGGTGCACTGGTGGGCTGGATGCTGGCACGCTGGCTCAAGTCGCACAAGGGTCGGAACTGGCTCCAGTCGAGGCTGCTGCGCATGCCGGTGTTGGGCCCGCTTTTGCTGAAATACGAGCTGACACTGTTCTCGCGTTCGCTTGGAACTCTGCTGGGCAACGGGGTTCCAATGTTGGCAGCTCTGCATATCGCGACCGACACGGTGGGCAACATGGTTCTTCGGAATGCGTTGGCGCCGGTGTCGCCCATCGTCAAAGATGGCGGCAAGGTCGTCGAGGCGATGGTGGCAACCCGCATTTTCGAACCGCTGGCGATCAACCTGATCCGTGTCGGCGAAGAGACCGGGCGGATCGGCGCGATGATGCTCGAGCTGGCGAACATTTTGAATCGTGATGTGGAAACCGGCATCAAGCGAGCGCTCACCTTGCTCGAGCCCGCGCTTATTTTGATCCTCGGCTTCTTGATCGCCACCATCATCGTGTCGATCCTGCTGGGCATCCTCTCTATCAATGACCTCGCGGTATGATCCGCGACCGAAAAAAGGAACTGGTAATGGTGCGATTTTCCAAGGGTAGAAACCAGCGCAAGTCGATGGTGTCGGGTTTCACCTTGATCGAACTGCTCGTGGTGCTGGCCATTTTGACGATGCTCGCTGGCCTCGTGGGTCCGCGTGTATTGGGCATGCTGGGAGGCGCCAAGTCCAAGACGGCTGCGGTGCAGATTTCGGATATCGAGAAGGGCTTGGATCTTTTCAAGCTCGATGTCGGCCGCTATCCAGCGAACGACGAAGGTCTCAACGCCTTGGCCACCAAGCCTGGTTCTGCGAATGGCTGGGCCGGGCCCTACTTGAAGGGCGGTATGCCTTCCGATCCCTGGGGCCATCCTTACAAGTACGCCAACCCCGGTGCGAACGGTGGGATCGACATCATTTCGTTTGGTGCTGACGGTGCGCCGGGTGGTGACGGCGAAAATGCCGACATCCGCAATCGCCAGTAATCCGTCGGCATGAAGAGGCAGCGAGGGTTTACCCTCGTGGAGCTGCTCGTCGTGTTTGCGATCGGTGCGCTGATCGTGGGTCTCGCCCCGTTGGCGTTTCAAAGCTTGAGAGAGTCGGCGGAATACCGTGACACTTTGCGCGCGCTGATTTCGGATATGCGGCAAGCACGGTGGCGGGCCATGTCGGAAGGACAGGAGATGCGCTTCAGCGTCGATCTGCAACGGCGTCTCTATGGTGTCGAGGGCGCTGCGCAACATGCCCTGGCTCCGGCATTAACGTTACGGGCCACCGTGGCAGATCAAGAGTTGCAGGCTGATCGTATCGCCTCGATCCGGTTCCTGCCTGGCGGCGGCGCCAGCGGGGGTAGTTTTGACTTGTTGCGCGCATCCGGCAACGGTGTGCGGGTGCGCGTCGACTGGCTCACTGGCCGGGTTGAGCAAGAGCCCTTGACGCCGTGAGCGGCAGGTCGTCCGCCTCGCGGCAGCAGGGCTTTTCGCTGTTGGAAATGTTGGTCGCGTTCACCATCATGGCGTTCTCGCTGGCGATGATCTACCGTGTCAGCGGGGGGGCGGCCCGAAATGCGGGAGAACTCGAACACTACCAGCACGCGGCGCTTCTGGCCGAATCGGTGCTCAACCTGCGCGACGCTGTGCCGCCTTCTGGCTGGAGCGGTCGTGGAGAGTCCGCAGGCTACCAGTGGGAGGTGCGCAGCGCTCCCTTCCCCACGGCGGTCAACGGCACCAATGTTCCGCTGTTGCACGAAGTGGCGGTCACGGTCGTGTGGTCGGAAGGCACGGCTTTAAAGCGCTACGACCTGCTGACACTGCGACCGCAGGCCCGTCCGCTGCCGGGAGGTCGCCAGCCATGAGCATGCAGCGACGGCGTGCGCGGGGCTTCACCCTGGTCGAGATACTGGTCGCGATCACCTTGCTGGCGCTGGTGATGCTGGCCCTCGGCGCTGCGCTGCGCGGCATGGTGCAGACCGAAAGCCGAGTGTCCGACCGCCTCACGCGCGTAGACGACTTTCGCACGGGCACCGGTTTCATCAAGAGCGTCGCGGGCCGCGTCTGGTCGCAGAAGACCACGGCGCTGCAGGGTCAGGGGCAGAGCGCCTTCCTGTTCCAGGGGACTCCGGCCGGCATGGCCTGGGTGGGCATCATGCCGCCGCGCTACGGTGCGGGTGGGCGTTACTTCTTCCGGCTGGCGGCCGAGCCGGTGGACGGCCGCTCGGCGCTGGTGATCCGGTTCGTGCCCTGGCGCGACATGCCGGGCTTCCCTGACTGGTCACGTGCCGACTCCCGCATCCTGGCCGACGACCTGACCGGATTTTCGATCAGCTACGAAGACGACCAGACCGAACCGCGTCAGTGGGGTCCGGCGTGGCCGGTGGCCGACCGCCTGCCCGGGCGGGTCAACATTCGGGTCACCACTGCACTGTCGTCGTGGCCCGACCTGGTGCTGCCGCTGCGCCCGTTCGGCGGGCAAACGCTCGGCGGTGGTGCCGTCATCGGGGGGTCCACCTCGTGAAGACGCACGCCGGCAGCATGCGACACACCGCGCCTCAGGCGGGCATGGCCCTGGTCGCCGTGCTGTGGATCACGGCGGCCCTGAGCCTGATGCTGACGGGCATGACCGGCTCGGTACGGCAGGAGGTACGCGCGGCGAGCGCAGGCCGGCAGATGGTGGAGGGTCGCGCGCTGGCCGAGGCTGCGATCAACATCGTGCTGCAGCAAATGGCTGCGCAGCCGGCCGCGATCACACAGCGGGTCTCGATCGACGTCGCCTTCCGGGGTGTGAACGTCCCGGTGCAGGTGATGCCGATGAACGGCTTGATCGACGTGAAAAACGCGGGCCCCGAACTGCTGCAGGCTCTTTTCGCGGTGGCCGGCGGCATGCCACCGCAGGCGGCGGCGGCTGCGGCACAAGCCGTGGTGCAGTGGCGTCTTCAGCGTACGTCGGGTGGGCAGCCCTACGGTCTGGAGGCCCCGGAAGACCTGATGCTCGTGCCAGGCTTCCCGTACGAGCTCTATGCTAGGATCGCGCCGCTGATCGCCACGGGCCAGTCCAGCGACGGCAGGGTCAACCCGCTGAGTGCCCCGGACGGCGTGCTGTTGGTCTTGGCCAAAGGCAATGCGTCGGTAGCGGCACGCATCGCCGCTGCACGGGACGCCCGTCAGGTCGGCATCGACCTGACCCAGCTGGAAGCACTTTTCGTCGGCGGGACCAGTTCCCGTGCGTACCGCCTGGCGGCCAACGTACCGCTGTCCGACGGAGCCAGCATGCGCTTTTTCCAAAGTGTGAGCTTCCAGTCCTCCGCCCAAAGCGAACTTCCGTGGCGCATTCTGCACAGCAGCAATGCTGTCTCCGTACCGCCCGGCACCTCTGATCGGCCATGACGTTTCTTTCACAAGACTTCCGACTTTTTGGTATCGATCTTCGCTCCGGTGTGCAAGGCGTGGCTACGTTGTGGGACCAGATGCTGCGTCGGCCACCGTTCACCTGGCTCTACACGCCGGCCCGCGTGGCCCTGTTGCGCGTCGACGGCAGTGTGCAGCAGTGGCAGGACGGGCGCCAGATCCCGATGGTGCAGCCGCAAGGCGGCAAGCCCGTCGCCAGCCCGGTGTTCCACGCGGCCGAGATAGACGATGCGGTGGTACTGCGCCACAGCGTCACGATGCCGGTGATGCCGCTGTCGCAGATATCCGACGCGCTGGCGCTCGAGGTGCAGACGATCAGCCCCTTCGCACCAGACAAGCTGGTCTGGGGTTGGCAGCTGCGGCCCGGGACACAGGGCATGCTGCAGCTGGACATCGCGCTCGCGTCCCGCATGCACATCGAGCAGGTACTGCCTGCGGCGGCGCAGACGCTGGGCGTGGACGCGTCGGGCATCGAGATCTGGGTTCTACCGCTTCCGTCCGTCGCCGCTGCCGGCGTGCAGCAGGCGCCGATCGTGCTGCAGGGCTTCGGCGAGTCGGCCCGGTCGCACGACACCCTGCGCCGGCAGCGGCGGGTCTACGGGCTGTTGGTGCTCTCTGCCTGCCTGGTGGCCATGATCGCGGTCACCCCGACCGCCCAGCTCTGGCTGCGGGTGCGCGGCGCCAATGCCGCTCTGGCCGAGGTGCAGCAGCGTACGCAGCCCGCCGTCGCCGTGCGCGAGCGCTTCGGCCAGTCTGCCGAGAAGCTGAAAAATCTCGAAATCGCCATGGGCGAAAGCGCCGCGCCGCTCAAGGTTCTGGCTCTGCTCACCGGCGCCCTGCAGGACGACAGCTTCGTGCAGACGGTGCAGATCGACGGCGCCAAGGTGTCCATCGCCGGGTTGACCGACAACGCCGCTGCCTTGATGGCTCGCCTGGCCGCGACGCCGGGCGTGCTGGCCTTGCGGGCGCCTCAGGCCGCGACCCGCCAGGCGGGCGCCACCAAGGAAACCTTTGGAATCGAGTTTCAGTTGGAGGTGGCAGGCCTGCCCGCCCGCGCTGCCGATTCGCCCGGCGCTGCGCCGGCACCGGCGCCTTCGGCAGCGGGCCCGGCGCAGCAGGTCATGAACGCGGCGCCGCCCGGCGCAGAGCTGATCTACCCCCGCGGCCCGACGGCGCCCTCGGGGCCGACGATGCCCGCCGGACCCCCGCCGGCGTCCCTCTACTCGAACCTGGCGCCTGCCGAGCAGACGCCTGCGCCGGTCGCCCCGCCGCCGCCCCCGAGCGCCGAAGGCGCGCCGCGCCAGTCGACCGCCAGTATCGGCGGCAGCGCGCCCGCACCCGTGGTCCCGCCTGCGCCTGCGCCGGCCCCTTGATCAGGAGTCATTTGTGTATCTGCGTCGTCAAGACCGTCTTGCCTTGTTGGCCATGGGTGTGCTGCTCCTGGTGCCCGTGCTGCTAGGGGCCTCGTACCTCTGGAGCCGCCATGCCGCGGCCCAAAGTGCGTTGGAGCAGTTGGAGCCCCGCTATGCCCGCCTGTTGGGCATCGAAGCCTCGCGGCCCCAGATGGAGGCTGCCGATGCTGCTGCACGGGCCTCGCTGGCCCGGTTCGTCTATCCGTCCACGCAGGACGGCGGCCAGGCAGGCAACAGCGCCCAGCAGAAGATTCGCGACATCTTCACCGCCTCCAAGCTCGACATTGCCAGCAGCCAGGTGCTGGCCGGCAAGACCGAGGGCGATTTTGAACGCGTGCCGGTCAGCGTGCGCGCCGAAGGCGAACTGCTGGCGCTGCAGACCGCGCTGATCGACCTCGCCAGCCAGAGCCCCGCCATCCTGGTCGATAGGCTCACCATCCAGGGCAGCAGCTATCTCCGGCCTGACGCGACCCGGCTGACGATGCAGTTCTCCTTCTCGGTGCTGCGAGCCCGCTCATGATGCATGCAGTCCTTCCACCGCATTTGCGTGCTTGGGCGCCCCGCATCGTCGTGGCGCTGCCCGTTGCGCTGGGTGTGGTGCTGCTCGCCCTGTGGGTCGGGCCTCGCGGCCTGCGCAACGTGCACTGGCAGCCGCCGGCGGCGCTACGCCCCGACCTGAGCCGCCCGGGGGGCGGCGTGATTCAAGAGGCGATGCAGCCGCCCAACGCCGGCCAGTTCGCGGCCACATTGGAGCGGCCCTTGTTTTCCCCCAGCCGGCGCCCCCCGCCGCCGAAGCCGGTCGAGAAGGCCGCTGCGGCACCGCCCGCACCCGATCCGCTGGAATCGACGCGCATCTACGGTACGTTCGCCGCCGGCGGAGCCACCGGCATCATCGCGGACGTGGGCGGCAAGCCGCGCCGCATTCTGAGCGGCGGCATGCTGGGCGACTGGCGGATCGTCTCGATTGCCGACCGCGACATCACGTTCGCCCGGGGCACCGAAACCCGGGTCATCAAGCTGCTGCGCGCCAAACCCGGTATGCAGGGCGCCGGCGCTCTCGACACCAGCGGTGGGGCACGTCCCGCCAACATGCAATGGAGCAGGCGCAGCGGGAGCAACCCCGCCGCCGACTTGGGAGCGCCCCGGTGACGGGCGGTCGTTCGGCGGTACTGCCTTTTTTCTCCGTGTTTTTTTTCAGCGCATTGGCGCCAACCAGCGGCGCGCCTCTACATCACGTATGAACCATATTCGAAACGCCACGCTTTCCGCACTGGTTGCCGCCGTCTGCCAGAGTGCCTTCGCCCAGATGCCCGACGCACTGCAGCAGCAGCAGAACGATGCCGCCGCCGCCGCATCGTCGACTGCGGCCGGGCAGCTGTTCTCGTCGCCGGGCGCCCTGCCACCGGTCGCCCCGCCGCCGCCGGCGCCCGCTCCACCCGACAACGAGCCCCGCATCCTGCGGGGCAACGACCGTGTCATCGGCACGCCGCGCCCCGTCACGCGGGCTATTTCCGGCGCGCCCAGTAGCTTCAAGTTCGAGGATGCGCCGATTGCCGAGGTGGCCAGCGTGATCCTCACCGAGATCGCCAAGGCCGAGGTGGTGTTCCACGGCCCGGTGACCGGCTCGGTCACCATCGCTACCCGGCAGGCGGTCAGCCCCGACCAGGCGGTGTTCCTGCTGGAGACGGCCCTGCAGGCCAACGGCCTGGTGATGGCCCGCGATGCCCGGGGTACTTACCATATCGGCAAGCCCGAGGCGCTGCGGGGCATCGTCTCGGCGCCGCGGCAGGCGGTCAACGGTGTGCTGCCACCCGGATCCGGCGCGGTCATCGTGCCGCTGCAGTTCATCGGCGCCGCCGAGATGGCCACCATCCTGCGGCCGATCGCCGGCCCCGACGCGCTGGTGCGGGTCGATCCGGTGCGCAACCTGCTGGTCCTGGCCGGCACCCGCACCCAGGCCGAAGGCTGGCTCGACATCGTCAACACCTTCGACATCGATCTGCTGAAGGGCATGTCGGTGGGCGTGTTCCCCCTCAAGTACGCATCGGTGGCCGAAGTGGAGGCCGCGCTGCAGGTCATCAACGGCGGCACGGGCCGCCCGGCCGCCCCGACCACGCCCGGCCGCTCGGGCGGTTCTTCCACCTCCGCGCCGGCCTCCGGCGGCGCCGCAGCCGCCGCGGCCGCGGCCCAGGGAGACGGCAGCGCGCTGTTCGGCGGGGTCCGTGTCATGCCGATCGAGCGGATCAACAGCATCCTGGTGGTGTCGCCCCGGGCCTCGGCCCTGGACGACGCGCGTCGCTGGATCGAGCGGCTCGACCGGCCCAACAGCAATTCGACCGAGCCGCAACTGAACGTCTACGGCGTACAGAACGGGAATGCTCGGCATCTGGCGGCCGTCTTGACCGGCATTTATGGAGGCGGCGGCAGTTCCGCCAGCGGCGGGAGCGGCATTGCCCCAGGCCTGGGTAGCTCCAGCAACACTACTGGCGGCTTTGGCAACACCAGCAGTTTTGGCACTAGCAGCGGTTTTGGCAACACGTCGATCGGCAGTGGCTCCAACACTTTTGGTAGCAGTGGCGGGTTTGGGGGGAGCAGCGGTAGTTTTGGAGGAGGCAGTTCTGGTTTCGGCGGCAGCAGTAGCGGTTTCGGTAACAGCGGCAACGCTCTTAACAACAACCGCGGCAGCGGCACCCAGCCGGGCGTCAGTGCTACCAACCTCGACAACGGCGTACGCGTGATTGCCGATGAAGTCAACAATGCCATTCTGGTTTACTCCACGCCTAGCGAATTTGCCAAGATAGAAGCCACATTGAAGCGCCTGGATGTTCGGTCTGCCCAGGTGCTGATCGAGGCCAGCATCATCGAAGTCACTTTGAGGGACCAACTGAGCTACGGTCTCGAATGGTTCTTTAAAAACAGCGGGAAATACGAGGGTGGCGGGACTTTGGGCACGCTTCCCGCCACTACCGCCGCGGCGGCAGCAAGTGCAACCACGGGTTTTGCTTATTCCCTCAGCCGGTCTGCGTCGGATGTGCGCCTGGTCCTCAATGCCTTGGCCAGCATGAGCTTGGTCAAGGTCATTTCCAGCCCGTCGCTGATGGTTTTGGACAACCAGACGGCGTCCATCGTGGTGGGTGACCAGGTTCCCGTACAAACCGGTACCACGATCAGCAGCACTGGAGGTTTTGCGTCCACCAGCATCCAGTACAAGGACACAGGAGTTCAGCTACAGGTTATGCCGTCCGTCAATGCGGGAAACATTGTCACGATGCTGCTGACGCAGGCGGTAACCGATGTCAGCACGGTTAGGGACGACGCAACGGGTCAGTTTCCCTTCCGTCAGCGCCAGATCACCAGCAAAGTTGCAGTACGGTCCGGCGAAGCGTTGGTGCTGGGTGGACTCATACGCGATAACGTGAGCAATGGCCGGGGGGGCATCCCCTTCCTGAAGGATCTTCCGGTGGTCGGCGCCGCGTTTGGCTCAACCACCGTAGCAAAGGACCGGACCGAGCTCGTTGTGATCCTCACCCCCCGTGTCGTACGCTCGGATGAAGACATCCGCGATGTCGGCGCTGAAATGCGTGACCGGATGAAGGGAATTTTCTCCGACCCCCGGCTCTCGAACGGCGGCCCGGTGCGGCCGGGAGCACCCGACCCTCGCGTGGAGCTGGCGCCGGGCATAGCGGGCTTGCCCCGTGCCACGGCTTCGGGCAGCCCCTCTAATTGATCCTTGAAAGGTAAACAGCATGTATGGTTCTTTGGCGACATCTTCCACCCCGTCGCAGGCATCCCGCCCGCCTCGGCTCCGTTGGGCCGTTGCCAGCGTGTCCTTTCTAACTGCCGGCCTGTTGCTGGGGGGCTGCGCAGCACTGCAGCCCAAGACGCCCGAGGAAACCGTCGCCCAGCGCGCAGAAGAGCGCTGGAAGCTGATGATGGCCGACAAGTTCGAGCAGTCCTACGAGTACACCGCGCCCTCGTACCGGGCCTTGAAGGAATACAAGGCGTATCGGCTTGGTTACGGTCCGGCCTCGGCCTGGATGGGCGCCAAGGTCGTCAAAGTTACATGCGCCAGCGAGGAAAATTGCAACGCGGTGTTGGAAGTGACAGTAAAAAATTTGACGCCGATCCGTTCCACGGCTAACCTCGCGACCGCTCTCGATGAGACGTGGGTACGCGAGGGAGGACGGTGGTACGTATTGCCAGCTTTGTGATACAGCTTTAACGGTAGGGATGCGCGGCTCAGGGCGCGCTTCTTGGCGGCATGTATCGGAAGGTGTGGCGAAGTACCAACAATTTGGAGTTGTGTCTGTGAATCCTCGCGAACACTATGCTCACCCTGCTAACATCTCGTGGCGTACACGCTCTTTGTAGTTGCGCTTACCAACTTTTTCCATGGAGTTATTAATGAAGAAGAGTCTTCTCTCTCTGAGCATCGGCGCCGCAGTTGCTGGCCTGACGCTCGCCGGCGCAGCGAACGCAGCCGTGTCTATCGCCGGTTCCAACGGTACGGGTGCTGCAGTTGCTGGTCAGCTGACCGCTAGCACTGCCAACGCTACTTTGGAGCTGAACGCTGGTGGTATCGGTCACATCGGCCTGATCCCTTACTTCAGCACGCAAGCCGGCAACCAGACTCTGTTCAGCATCACCAACACCGACACGGTGAACGGTAAGGCTGTCAAGGTCCGTTTCCGCAGCGCTGCCAACTCCGACGATATTTTCGACTTTACGCTGTTCCTGTCGCCTGGCGACATCTGGACCGCCAACATCAGCCGTGATACTGCCACCGGTGGTTCGCGCTTGGTGACGAACGACAATTCCTGCACGCTGCCTGCAACGGCCGTGCTGAATCGTGGTTTCGTGACCGACCGTCTGCCAGCTTCGTTCACCGCTGCTCAAAAGGCAGAGTGGACCAGCGAAGGCTATGTTGAAGTGCTGACCATGGCCAACGTGCCACCGGTCTACGCTGACGGCGTTGCACGTCCAACGACGCCTGGTGGCACGACGACCTCGACCGCCAACGCGCTGTACACCACGACCAAGCACGTCAACGGCGTTGCACCTTGCGACTCGACCCAGCTGGCCACCCTGCTGACCGACAAGCTGACCGAAGCTGATCTGGTTGCTGCTGGTTTCGACACGCCTACCACGGGCCTGTACACCAACGCATTCATCATCAACACGGCGAACGCGCTGATGTCTTGGTCGAACGAGTCGACGGCTGTGCAAGCACTGGACGCCACTGGTACCACGCCAGCGCGCGGCCGCGTCGTGTTCGCGCCACAGACGAACGACACCGTTGCTCAAGCCATCAACACGCTGACGGCAGACCCTCTGCTGGCAGGTGGCACGAACTCGGCTGGCACTTTGGTCGCAGCGCCGATCGCTGCTCTGCAGTTCGACTTCCCTGATCTGTCGACGCCTTATGTCGGCACCGGTGCAGCAACTGCTGTTGGCGCAGGTTCGCCTTCGGCTCAGTCGTCGCGTCTGTCGGGTTCGCTGGCTGCAACCAGCATCAAGAACGACTACAGCACGCTGGCTGCTATCGGTTCCAAGACCGATTTCACGTTCTCGCTGCCTACCCGTCGCTACCACGCTGCTGTCGACTACTCGACCGCTCCGTTCCGCGCTCTGTACACGGCTCCTACGACGAACTCGTACTTCACGGCCGGCAACACGTCGCTGCTGGGTAGCCTGCTGTGCGTGAACCCAGGTGCTGCTACGCCTCTGTCGGTCTTCGACCGTTCGGAGCGTACGCTGAACTCGGGTAACGGCGCTGTCGTGTCGCCAGGTGCTGCAACCGCCGGTCTGCGTTTCTGCGGCGAAGTCAGCGTGCTGACCATCAACAACGATCCGTCGGCTCCTGCTGGCAAGGGCGTTCTGGGTGCTACCGTTGCAGTGCAAAACGTGTTCACCGGCTTCCAAGAAGGCTGGATCAACATCGCTACGCCTGGCATTGCCAACGCAGGTCTGCCGGTTCTGGGCTCCGCCTACACCAGCGCTGTCGGTTCGCCAGCTAACGGTGTTTCCACCAACTACAGCTGGGCTTTCAAGCACAAGACTGCTAACCAGTAATCTGGTCGCATAGCTGGCCGCTAGGCCAGTTCACAAAAGGGCAGGTTCATCCTGCCCTTTTTTTATGTTTTTGCACTTTTGGATGGATTTTTGGAGGTGGGGCACAATGTCAGGCCTCGTGATCTGAGCGTTTTTGCGCTTTTGTCTGTTGATCGATCCACCTACGCCATCGAGGCTTTTCAATGTTGGTTATTCAATTTTTTCGTAGCGTCATTCCTCTGGCCTTCTTGTTGGGCGTTGGTTCTTCAGTCCATGCGCAAACTTTGGTGCAGGGACCATCGGGGGTCAAGGTAGACACCTCGGATGTGGTGAGCGAGGCCGCCAGAGTACCGGAAGGCCCCCGTCGCAGTTACTTCGGGAAGCCGCAGGGAGTAAGCGCCTCGGCATCCAATCTCTACACACGGCGCGTGTTGGCTTTCGAGGCCGAACAGGAAAAGCTCGATCAGATTCCAGAGATTGCTGCGGCACTGCGGATCGCCCGCGACAAGGTGCTGTCGGATGCCCGCATCGCCCAAATCGACAAGGCGGCCGTTCCAAACCCGCAGGCGCTTGAGGCTTACGCCCGTTCAGTCTATGCCGCCAAGCCAGAACGATTTAGGCAACCTGCGGAATCGCGCGTAGCGCACATCTTGATACGGTTGTCCGAACCCAACGCCAAGGCGCAGGCTGAAAAGATTCGTGCAGATCTGCAAGCGGGTGCCGATTTCGCAACCGTCGCCAAGGAGAAGTCGGGGGACCCGGGCAGTGCGGTGAAGGGTGGCGAACTCGGTTTCATCAAGGCCGGCCAGACCGTTCCGGCGTTCGAGTCGGCGGTGTTGGCCCTGAAGCAGCCCGGCGACCTTTCGCCGGTGGTGGAAACCAACTTCGGCTTTCACATCATCAAGCTGGAAGAAACCAAGCCTGCCCGGGCGCTGAGCTTCGAAGAGGCGCGTGACGCACTCATCGCCGAGGCAAAAGTGAAGTTGGTGGAAGATGCGCGTGCCGCAAAATCTGCAAAACTGCTGGAAGAAGCGAAGTTCGACGAATCCGCGATCGAAAACTTCTCGGCTCGTTACCGCTGATTGCCTACGGAAACTCCGGGCAGAGCAGCTCCTGAAGGCGCTGGATCCGACGTACTGCGCATTTACCTTACACGACAGTTTCCATGACGTTGCTTGATGATGCGCGCGCCCTCTGGCGCGCGCGCGCACTCGTGGCGGTCATGACCCGCCGCGAAATCTCCGCCCGCTATGCCGGCGCCGCGGGCGGCATCGGGTGGGCCTATGTCCAGCCACTGCTGACCGTGGCCGCCTACTTCCTGGTCTTCGACGTCGTCTTCGCGATGCGCCTGGGCGAAAACGCGCCGACCCACCGTGTCGGCGCCTACCTGATCGTCGGCTCGCTGCCGTGGATGGCGTTCTGCGACACCATCGGCCGCACGATGAACAGTTTGCTCGACGCGGGCAGCGTGCTGCAGAAAAACGCGTTGCCGCCGGTGCTGTTCGTGGCCCGCTCCGCGCTGGCCAGCAGCGTGGTCTATGCGCCGCTGATCCTGCTGTTGGCCGTCGGCTATATCCCTTCCCACCATTTCAGCGTCGCCTTGCTGGCGCTGCTGCCCTTGTTGGCGCTGCAGCTGGTGCTGTGCTTGTTGCTGGGCTACCTGCTGGCCATCCTGGCCGCGGCGCTGCGCGACACGGTGCAGGTCGTTGGCTTCCTGCTGTCGGTGGGCATCTTCCTATCGCCGGTGCTGTTTCCGATGACGCTGTTCCCGGCCGCCTGGCGCTGGGTGCTGTACCTCAACCCGATGACGCCTCTGGTGCTCGGCTACCAGAACGTGTTGCTGCAAGGTGCCTGGCCCGATTGGGCCTCCTGGGCCGGCGCCGGTGCCTGGTGCCTGGTGGCCGCGGGCCTGTTGGCCGTGGCGGTACGTCGCAGCCGCGAGCAACTGGTGGATTGGCTATGAACGTCGGCATCCCCCCCTCCGATGCGCTGCCGGTGGTGTCGACCGGCACTGCGGCGGCTAGCGCCCCGCACGAGCCTGCGGTGCTGCGGCTCGACGGCGCCGGCAAGGAGTACCGGCTGTACGCATCGCCGCGCGACCGCTTGAAGGCACTGCTGACCGGCCGCCGTTATCACCGGAGCCACTGGGCGCTGCAGGACGTGTCGTTCGCGCTGCACCGCGGCCAGTGCCTGGGCGTGATCGGCGACAACGGCGCGGGCAAGAGCTCCCTGCTCAAGCTGCTGGCCGGCACGATGCAGCCGACCACCGGCAGCGTGAGCCGTGTCGGCCGGGTCACCGCCATCCTGGAGCTGGGCGCGGGATTCCACCCCGATTTCACCGGGCGCGACAACCTGTACTTCGCCGGCAGCCTGATCGGCATCGCCCAGGCCGAGATGCAGCGGCTGGAGGCCGGCATCGTCGAATTCGCCGAGCTGGGCGAGGCGATCCACCGGCCGGTGAAAACGTACTCCTCGGGCATGGCGGTGCGGCTGGCGTTCGCGCTGGTCACCGCCATCCAGCCCGACGTGCTGATCATCGACGAGGCCCTGGCCGTCGGCGACCAGCATTTCCAGAAGAAGTGCATCGAGCGGATCACCGCGTTCCGCAAGGCGGGCTGCACCATCCTGTTCTGCTCGCACAGCCCGTACCACATCCGCCATCTGTGCGACGTGGCGCTGTGGCTCGACGGCGGCCGGGTGCGCGAGTTCGGCCCTACCGAGCCGGTGCTGGGCGCTTATGAGATGCACACCCGTCTGCGCAATGCGCAGGACGGGCTGAACGAAGACCTGTCGCTGCCGGCGCAGGCGATGGTCGCGGCCAGCACGGGGGAGGGCGAGACATCGCCGCCCTCGGCCGCGCCGCTGCCGCCGGCCGCGAAGCCCGAGGGCGCCGCCCGCATCGTCTCGCTGACCCTGGCCGACCTGGCCCCGGGCGAGCCCGGCCTGCTGGAGAGCCGCGACCTGGTCGCCACGATCGTGGTGCGGGGCAGCGGCGACGAGCGGCCGAACGTCGGCTTCATGCTGGAGCAGTCGCGCGGCTCGGGCATCACCTCGCTGGCCACGCACGAAGAGGGCGCCGTGCCGGTTTCGCTGGGCGACGGCCTGTGGCGCTCGGTACTCACCTTCCCCGAGCTGCCGCTGCACAGCGGCGAGTACGTGGTGAGCGCCTTTCTGTTCGACGAGAGCGGGCTGATTGTGTATGACGAATGGCTGCGCACCCTGCATTTCCGCTTCGTGTCGCCGACGCTGATGCCCGGTCTGGTGCGGTTGCCGCACCGCTGGGAATGAGTCCGTGGCATCGCTTCGCGCTATGCTATAAAAATAATAGCTAAAAGCCGGCGATCGGCGCCGGCTACAGCCACTTTTTGCTTGAATATGACCATGCATCGGCTTCTTGACGGCCATCCGATCGACCGGCCCACGCGGGGTGCCCGATGACCTCGGGCGTACAGATACGCACCCCGGCCGAGTGGCTCGCGTGGGGCCAGGAACGGCTCGCCGCCGGTGACACGGCGCAAGCCGGCGGCGCGCTGCGCCATGCGCTGCAGTCCCGGGACACGCGGCTGGCCGCCCACAACATCATCGAGCGCCACGGCCTGGCCGATGCCTTCGGCTCGTGGATGGGCTGCCCCTGCGAGATCGCGCCGGCCGACGACATCTTCCGGTTCTTCGAGAACCATCCGCTCAGCAGCAATCCGCTGCGCGACTACCTGGCCGACGGCTGGCGCACGCTGTCGGAGCTGATGCTGCTGCTGGAGACGGTCGACCGGCCGCTGCTCAAGACCGGCAGCTTCCTGGAGTTCGCCAGCGGTCACGGCCGCTTCACCCGGCACCTGGTCAAGGTGCTGGGCGCCGAGAAGGTCACCGCCAGCGACGTGGTGCCCGATGCGGTGGACTTCGCCCGCAGTGCCTTCGGCGTGGCCGGGCTGCAGTCGTCCACCGATCCGGCCGCGGTGGCATGGCCCCGGACCTACGACGTGGTCTTCGTGCTGTCGCTCTTCAGCCACCTGCCGCGCCGCACCTGGGGCGCCTGGCTGCGGCGGCTGTTCGACGCGGTGGCGCCGGGCGGGGTGCTGGTGTTCTCGACGCACGGCGCCGACGCGGTGCGGCGCCAGGGCGTGCAATGGGATGAGGAAGGTTTCTTCTTCGCGTCGGCCAGCGAATCGCAGGCGATCGACGTGGCCGACTACGGCACCGCGTTCACCTCGACCGCCTTCGTCGAAGCCCGCATCGCCGAGCAGATTCCGGAAGGCCGCCTGCTGCACGTGGCGCCGCACCATTTCTGGCACCACCAGGATGCCTACGTGATCGGCAAGTCCTAGCCGCCGCGCGGCCTCTCTCCGACGGCTGCCCGTCGCCGCCTGCGGATAGCGCGGGGGCGGCTCCCTACAATCCAGGTCCGCCTGTTTTCCCGAAGTTTTTCCATGCACAAGAGTTCCCTGGAACACGTCGAGCGCCTCGTGGGCCGCTACCTGACGGACCGGCCCGCGCTGAAGGTCATCGACATCGGCAGCTACGATGTCAACGGCAGCTACAAGCAGTTCTTCAGCCGCCCGAACTGGGCGTACACCGGCGTCGATCTGGCCGCCGGGCCGAACGTGGACGTGGTGCTGCAATCGCCGTACCGCCTGCCGTTCGCCAGCCATTCGCAGGACGTGGTCGTCTCGGGCCAGGCGTTCGAGCATGTCGAATTCTTCTGGCTGACCTGGCTGGAAATGGCGCGGGTGCTCAAGCCCGGCGGCCTGATCTTCCTGATGGCGCCGTCGCGCGGCCCCGAGCACCGTTACCCGCAGGACTGCTGGCGCTTCTACCCCGACGGCTACCGGGCGCTGGCCAAGTACGCGGCGCTGGAGCTGGTCGAGGTCTCGACCGACTGGGAGCCGCATGCCGACCCCGACAGCGCGCCCTGGGGCGACACGGTCGGCGTGTTCCGCCAGCCGCCGATGTCGGCCGGCACCCGGCTGCGCCGGTCGGCTATGCAGCAGTTGCGCTATCTGTTGCTGCCGGGGTACCGGGCTTAGCAGGCGAAAAAGACACGCGTGGCTACAGCCTTCCACCTAAATAGCTAATACAGGCTTTAAATGCGTACGAAGTTGAAGTCGCGGCCAGAATTGCCGTAAGGAAATTTTTAGTTTGTGCGCGTTTAATAATGCTCGATTAGAGAGGGCGGGGCCATTTGCCCTGCCATATTATATGATGGACTATTCCGAGGTGTGCTCGCGCCATCTCATGGAATAGTGCGGCTTAAGGTATCGGCTAATGCGTTATTTTAACGTAACCATTATAAACGGTGGAGTTGTCCCAGTTTCTATTTTCGCATGGGCTGACTTCTCCAGCTCTCGGCGTCACATTCTGCGTAATGTACCAACCATTTGGCAGTCCCGTCGCGAGGCACGAATTCAGAACATAGCCCGATGGTAGATTTGCTGTATTCGTCCAAGCAAAGCGAAACGCATTTTTGGTCAGTATGCAGGCTTGGTCGTTCTTGATGGCGGTATTGACCCATCCTGGGCCCGGCTGCTGGAGACCGCATTCAGAAACTACCTGAGGTGTGACGGGCATTGGCGGAGGAGTGGTCGCACCATCAAACTTTACGTCTCTTGGCGATCCATTTAATTCGATTGCCCCAGATCCATCCTGTTTTAGGAAATAAAACCGGACCTTGTGCCACTGGTTGTCTAAAATTTCTTGGGGAAAGGAAATTACTCCGTTATATCCATGGGCACCATGGTCGTTCCCGCAAAGTTGCCCCACTGCCGCCTCCCGTGGTTGATTAGCAGGCAACGCTCCTATATAAGTGCTCTCCCGATAAATATGCACCCAGCCCTGATAGCCAGGCGTCGAGGGATCACATGCCCATCCACTGTATTCATACTTCGTGGCGCCTTCGGTCCATCCCTCTGCATGAGCGGCAGCCGCCGCACACACTAGTCCTGCCAGCAAAAAGATTTTCTTCACGACACTTCCTTTCTTTGGGTTGATTAAGAAATGTTGTTTATATCAGGGTGCAATGTAACCGAATTGTAATTTATTAATTTGTTTGTTATTTTCCATCGAGCTTTGTAGGGCTTAAGAATTATTTATTAGAACCACTTGCCAAAAGCCGGAGCCACGGTGCATATGAAATAACGAAGATTGAGGATTTAGCCTTGATGGCATGGTTTGAAATTTATTCGATTGCGAGTCCGACACACTTGTGCGGCTCGAAAAGTGCGAGCTCAAGCGTATATGACAGACTGCCTAAATTGCTTTGGCATGCAGCGGTTGCGCCGTTTGCTACCAAGGTATCGGGCTTGGAGCAAGCTATGCGCTTTGAGTACTCCAGAAGCGTTGAAGCCAGATACGGCATGCCCCTCAAACACTACCTGACGGATGTAGCCCGGGGCCGGCAAGGCCAGCCGAGTGCGTTAGTGTTCAATGGCCGCACGCTGCAGTCGAGTTGCGGAAGCGAACCTCTTGCGGGCTACGACGGCTACCACCATTCGGCTGGTTACTGCGCTTTCGCGGCCTCACGCGGGATTACGAGCAACTGCCCGAAGTCCTCAGCGGGACTGTACTTTCTCGTGTTGGCCATGCTGATATTGTCCAATGCCGCCCGGCTGTTGGCTTCCGTCGGTAGTTCATCGCGCAGTCACGGGTTTGGTCGCCTCCGTTGTGTTTGCAACGGGTGATACGCGGAGGTTGGCCGGCGGCAGGCCTTGCAGATGCCGTTCCCATATCTGCTGATAAGCCTGCTCAAGGTGCCGTGCGAAGCGGGCCGTGTCGAAGAGCGGGGCGTCCATTCGGTACTCCTGTAAGCGCTGGCGCAGCGACGCGAGCAGGGCTGGATCGGTGGCCATGCGCACAGCCAGGGCCTCGTACGCCGACGGCGTGGTGGTCACCAGCTCCGGCAGCCCCACCGCATGCAGCAGGCTGCTCGCCACCCGTGCCGCGAAGGTTTGTCCCTGCAAGGTCAGCACCGGCACGCCGGCCCATAGCGCATCGCTGGCGGTGGTGTGGGCGTTGCAGTGGAAGGTGTCGATGAACAGGTCGGCCTGCCGGCAGCGGGCCAGGTGGTCGGCCAGCTCCAGCTTGCGGGCGAAGACCAGCCGGTCGGCCGGCACGCCGCGGCGCGCGGCTTCCTGCCGCAGGTTGGCCACGGCGGCGTCCTTGTCGTGGAACAGCCAGAGCACGCTGCCGGGCACGCGCTGCAGCAGTCGCATCCACACGTCGAACACGTCCGGGGTGACCTTGTAGCTGGCGTTGAAGCAGCAGAAGACGAAGGCATCGTCGGGCAGGCCCAGTTCGGCGCGGGGCGGCGTGCGGTGGGCGATGCGCCGGTGGCGGTCGTTGACCTGGTAGCTGTCGGGCAACCAGGCGAGCTTTTCCGCGTAGAAGGCGCAGTGGGTGTGCGGTACCACCCGTTCGTCGGCGATCAGGTAGTCGATGCAGTCCGTCCCGGCGGTGCCCGGATAGCCCAGGTAGGCCACCTGCACCGGGGCTGCGCGCTGCAGAAAAATGCCGATGCGACCGTCGTCGGTGTAGCCCTTGAGGTCGACCGCGATGTCGATGCCGTCCTGGCGGGCCAACGCCACCGCCTGCGCGTCGGTCAGGTGGCCGATCTCGACGAACCGGTCGAAGGCGCGCTCCATCCGGTCGCGCATCGCGCACACACCCGGTGGGCCGAACGAGTAGGCGACGATCTCGAAGCGGCCGCGGTCGTGCAGCTCGATCAGGCCTGCCATCAGGTAGGCGGTGGCATGGCCGTGGAAGTCGGCGGAGTAGTAGCCGATGCGGATCCTGCGCCGGTCCGGGGCGGCCCGGTGTGGGAAGGGCAGGGGAGGCGCGGGCTGCAATGCCTGCGTTTTTTCCTGCGCATAGTTTTTGGCGCACCGCAGTTGCTGCGCGGGCGAGCAGGGCAGCGCCACCAGGTCGAAAGGCTGCGCGGCCGGCTCGCCGCGGCCGATGGCGTCGAGCAGCGCCGCCCTCCGGACGGCCCAGCCGTCCCAGTCGCACAGCTGCATGCGCAGATGCAGCACCAGGCCCTGGAGGTAGGGCGTATCCGGTCGCAATGCCCGCGCCCGCACGAGGTCCGCGAGCGCCTCTTCGGTACGGCCGAGCTTCACCAGCAGGCTGCTGCGGTTGACCAGGCCGTCGTGGTGGTGGGGGTCTAGCGCCAGACAGTGGCCGAAAGCCTCCAGCGCCGCTGGCGAGCGGCGCAGCCCGACGTAGGCCAAGCCCAGGTTGCTGTAATGCCCGGCCACCCCGGGCTGGAGGACCCGTGCCTGTTCCAGGTCGGCCACCGCTTCCGCGTAGCGACGTTGTTGGAGCGCGATGGTGCCCCGGTTGTAGTGGGCGACCGCGTTCCGCGGTTGCAGGGCGATGGCGTGGTCGTAGGCGGCCAGGGCTTCGTCGTACCGATGGAGGGCGAAGAGAACCTTGCCCAGGTTGTTGTGGGCGGCCGGGTCCTGCGGCGCGAGTGCGACCGCCTGCTGCAGAAGCTCCAGCGCTGTGGCCGGGCGCTGCTGCTGGGCGGCCAGCACGCCCAGCATTTGCAGCACCAGCGGGTGCCGGGGATGCGTCCGCAGGAGCTCGCGGTAGATCGCCTCGGCGCCGTCCAGCAGCCCCTGCTGCTGGAGCTGGATGGCCGCACGCAAACGCTCTTGCAGGGCGTCTTCGGCGAAGGGCTTCTGCTTGGGCGGCATCAACGGCCCCTACCGACGGCCTGCCTCCGCGGCACAGCGCTGTCGAGGGCGGCCGTCATGTCCGCAGCCAGCTTTTCACCCGTGTCTGCCACCGCAGGGGCACCGCCCGCGCCAGGCCCCGCAGCACCGGCAGGCGGCGCAGCTGCACCAGCATGTCCAGCGTGCGCTGGCGTGCCACGCGGTTGGCGTGGCCGGGCAGGCCTTCGCGGTCGGGCTGGTAGGCGGTGAGGAAGGCCGGGGTGAGGCCCGGCGCCGCCGGCGCCGCGCCGACGCCCGCGAGGTAGTCGCGGTCGTAGTTCCAGTCCCGGATCAGGGCGTCGGCGCCCGTCTCCATGAGCGCGAACCATTGCGGCGAGGGCGACCGGCCGGTGGTGAAGTTCTGGTCGCGGATACGCTCGAAAAACGCGACCCACTCGGTGGGCGTGGTGGCCCACGGGCGGACCCAGCTCCAGGGGCGCCCACTGAGCCGTTCGGCGAAGGCGCCCAGGTCGGGCCCCACGACCGGCAGGCCGGCTTCCAGGCAGGCGCTCAAGGTGTAGCTGTAGGTCTCGGGCCACTGGGCCGGGAACCAGACCAGATCGGGCTTGAGCCAGTCCAGCAAACCCTGCAGCTCGTCCTCTTCGTATTTGCCGTGCACCGTCAGCGCGCTCTTCGGGCGGGTGCGCAGGCTGCGGTAGCCGTAGCCGAACAAATGGAATTCGAGCGGGCTGTTGCGCTTGAGCGCCTCGGTCGCCACGTCTTCCAGCACATCGGCCCCCTTGATCGGGCTCAGGGCGCCGAGCACCGCGATCTTCAGGCGCGCGTTGGGGCCGAGCAGTTGCGGCGCCGGAGCGTGCGTTTCGCCGTGGGCGACGATGTCGGTATGGGGCGCCAGGTGGATATCGGCCTGCGGAATGTAGCGGGCCAGGCGCCGGCCCGCGTCGCGGCTCGGCACCAGCACATGCCGCGCCTTGGACAGCAGGGGGGCGAACCGGCCACGCCAGGTTTCGATGTCCACGTTGCCGGGCGCCGGGATGCTTTCCAGGCAGGCGCGGCACTGGTCCACGCCCAGTTCGCCGCAGTACGCGTTGCGCTTGTCGGTCAGCGAGATCTGCGGGCAGACGGTGTAGAAGTCGTGCGCGGTGAAATCGTAGGGCAGGCCCAGGTGCTGCGGCAGCTCCACGATCTGCTGGCCGTGGCCCAGCATGTGGTGGTAGTGCAGGTGCTGCACCCCGATGCTGCGCAGGGCCTGCAGCAGCCCGTCGAATTCTTCGGGCAGGCGGAACATCAGCACGAAGGCCTCGCCCGCGCCCACCAGCCGCAGCGTGACGCCGCCGGGCGTGGGGGTCAGCATGAAGAAGCTGGCGGAGCCGCGCATGTGCTCGGCCAGTTCGCCCACGTGGCGCAGCGTGCCGCCGTGGCGGTCGTGCATGATCGCCAGCACCACCGGCAAGCCCGCGTCGCGCACGCGGGCCAGGTCCACCGCGAGCCGGGCCATCCGGGCCGGGTCGCGGCCGATGAAGCGGTGCACCTCGGGCTCGTAGTGGGGGTGGAGCCGGCGCAGCGTCTCCATGGCGGCCTGCTCGCGCGGGCTCTTGCCGGCACCGAAGCTCACGCCGCCGGCATGCATCACGAAGGTGTCGAGCGCATGCAGGTTGCGCCATCCGGCGGCCGCCGCGCGCAGGCAGAAATCGTTCTCTTCGCCGTAGCCCTTGCCGAACGATTCGACGTCGAACAGGCCCACCTCGTCGAGGCAGGCCCGGCGGATGTACATGCAAAAGCCGATGCCGGTGGGCACGTCCACCACCTGGCCCGCATTGGTCGCGGCGAAGAGCCGGTCCAGGCTCGCGGTGTCGTAGCCGGCCGGAAGTGCGTTGTCTTCGCAGAAGCGCGGGTAGCTGCAGATGGTGGCGTTGTTGGAAAACGGCGTGACCGTGGCGACACGCTCGTCCGAATAGGCGGCGCGGTGGATGCGGTCGAGCCAGTCGTTGGCCACCTCGGCATCGCTGTTGAGCAGCAGCACGTCGTGCGTCTTGCTCAGCGCCATGCCGCGGTTGACGGTGCCGACGAAGCCGAGGTTCTCTTCGTTCTCCAGCAGCATCAGGCGCGGGTCGCTGTCGGCGACCTGGCGCAGCCATTCGGTGACCGCGGGCTCGGGGCTGCAATCGTTGATCACGATCAGCCGGAACGGCGATTCGCAGGCGTGCAGCAGCACCGACTCGATGCAGCGGCGGGTGTCTTCCAGGCCGCGGTAGACCGGGACGATGACGTCGACGGTGGTCTGCACGGCCAGCGCGCGGGTCGGTGCCGGTGGCGCGGCGGGCCCGACCGACTCGGGCAGCGCCGGTGCCGGCGGAGCGAAGAGCTGGTCGATGCGCATCTTGGCGTGGACCAGTGGCCGGGTCGCGCGGAACACGGTCGATTCCTCGATCCAGCGCAGATGGGTGGCGAGCTGGGTGAACTCGGTCTCCAGCCGGCGGTGGTCGGAACGCAGCAGGTGCAGTTCGGTGCTGAGGCCGCGGCGCTGCTCCTGCAGCAGGCGGTTCTGCTCGCTGAGCGAATAGCGCTGTTCGCGCACTGTCTCCAGTGTGCGGGCGATCTGCTCGTGCTTGCGCTGCTCGTCCAGCAACTGCGCGCGCTCTTCTTCCACCAGCGCGGTGAGCCGCTGCCGTTCGAGCGCCAGCTGCTCGGACAGCCGCGCACGCTCCCGCGCGAGCTGTTCGGCATGGACGCTCGCCAACTGCTCCGATTGGTGGCGATGGTCTTGCGCGAGTCGTTCCGCCAGGCTGCGCTGCTCGTGGGCCAGCTGCTCGGCATGCTCGCCGCGTTCGCGGACCAGCGCGCCGTTCAATTCGCCCCGTTCCCGCTGCAGCGCGGTTTCGGTCTCTGCCAGCCGCACGGCCGTCCGGGTGCGGGCGTCTTCCGCCTGCTGCACGGATCCCGCCAGCGCGATGTAGTCGGCCGACATCGGCCAGCCCAGCTCCACCTCGAGCACGGTGGCGGCCGACACGATCGCCGCCGGGATCGGCAGTTCGATCCACGGATCGTCGCCGTGCAGCAGCACCATCGCGCCATCGGGCAGGAACGCGCTCGACGCCATCACCATCTGCTGGCGGGACGATCCCAGCAGCGCCGTCAGGCCCTCGGGCGTGCCATGCCAGCGCCAAAGCAGGTTGCCCTGCTCGCCGTGGAGCGTGAGGGTGTGCAGGTGCAGGAAGCCGGGCCGGTCGGCCGGGTCGAGCCGCAGCTGCGTCCAGCCCTGTCCGCGGGGCAGATCGAAACGCAGCCGCTGCCGGCCCTGTCCGATGGTGCCGACCGCCAGCAGCTTCGCATCCTCGCGGTAGCCGCCGTCCCGGCCCAGGTACAGCTCGGCGGTGAAGGTGGCGCGACCGTCCTCGGGGCCGGGGGGCAGGACGGCATGGTCGGACACGCCGGGCCGCGCCTGGGCGATGAACTGGTAGGTCAGGGCATCGGGCCGGCTCAGGAGGTAGCGCGATACCGTCGGTGGCAGGCGGTCGAAAGCCAGCTGGAATTCGGAGGAGACGAGCTCCCGCCGGATTTCGTCGATGCCGTGCAGTGTCCAGCCGGCCTCATGCAGGAAACGCGCGAGAGACCGCCGGGTGAAGAACCGCAGATGGGTGCCGTCGAGCAGGCCCTCGTTGCGATAACGAAATTCACCCAGCATCAATTCGCCCACCAGGCCGCAATAGGCCGCGTTGGGAATCGAAATCAGCACCTGCCCGTCGGGTGCCAGCAGATGCCGTGCGGCATCGAGGATGCGGCTCGGCAGCCGCAGGTGTTCCAGCACGTCGGCGCATACGATCGCGTCGTAGGCGCCCCGGGCGAAGATGTCTTCGAGCGTGCAGGTGTCGAGATCGGCGACATGGAGGCTGCGGTAGAACGGCTTGGCGTAGGCCGCCTCTTCTTCGTTGAACGTCACGCCGTCGACGGTGCATCCCCGGGTCTCGCCGAGATACTGGCCGAGGGCGCCGCTCCCGGTGCCCAGGTCGAGCACCGTGGCACCGTGCGGGATCAGGTCTGCCAGAACGGACAGGGACGTACGTTCACCGTCTTTGATTTCGCGGAGATAAACGTGCAGATCTCCTATCTTTTGGGTCATCCTGCGATTATGCCGGGCGGGCCGTGGCCGGGAAGGCGGTGGGCGGGGAATCGCCGCCCCGGATAATGACCTTTTCGCAACGTGACCGGACGACATGTGAACCCCCCCGAATTGGATGCGACCACGCCTGTAGAGGGGCGGCTTTCGGTGTCGGTCGTGAGCCACGGCCACGATGCCTGGCTGCCGGAATTGCTGAGGCAGCTGGCGCACGGCGGCGGCGTTGTGGAGCAGGTGATCGTGACGCACAACCTGCCGCCGGTGGGTACGGCCTTGGGTGCGCAGGCGTGGCCCTTCGACCTGGTCGAGGTGGTCAACGCCGCGCCCGCGGGTTTCGGTACCAACCACAACCGGGCGTTCGCGCGGGCGCGGGCCGAGGTGTTCTGCGTTCTCAATCCCGATCTTCGGTTCCACGACCCGGCGCTCTGGCCGCGTCTGGCCCATGCCGCGCTGCAGCCGGGTGTCGGCTGCGCCTATCCGCGTTTGCTCAACCCCGACGGCCAGGTGCAGGACAGCGAGCGGGAGGCGGTGACCCCCTGGGCGCTGGTGCGCCGCCGGGTGTTCGGCCTGCGCGACCGCTCCGTCGACTGGGTGAGTGCGGCGCTGTGGGCCGCGCCGTCGGCGGTGTACCGCGCGGTGGGCGGTTTCGACGAGCGCTATTTCATGTACTGCGAGGATGTCGACTTCTGCCTGCGGGTGCAGCTGGCCGGCCACGGGCTGTGCCGGGTGGACGCCGAGGCCGAGCACGAAGCCCAGCGCGCCAGCCACCGCCGACCGCGGCATTTTCTCTGGCACCTGCAAGGCCTGTGGCGGCTCTGGACCACGCCGGTCCTGTGGCGCTACCTGCGGCAGCGCCGGAAGCCGCCGGCGCGCGGCTGAGCGTGCGCCGGTCCCTCCGCTTTCCGTTTTCTGTTTTCTGTTTTTTGTCTGGTCCTGCCATGTCTTCGCTTCCCGCCGCCTCCGTGGCGGCCCCGCCGTCCTTCCAGGCACGTACCGCCTCTTTCGCCGTGGCGATGGCCTGTCTGGTGCTGCTCCTGGTGGGCCTGCTGGCCGCCGTGGACCGGGGTACGCCGGCCGCCGGACAGGGGCCGTTGCTGCTCGCGCCGATGATGGGGCTGGACGCCTGCCTGTTCGCGGACCGACCCGACGAGGCCGCCCGGGCGCCCGCGGTCGCGGCCCGTTGCCGGGGTGCCGAGGGCTCGGCCGCGCAGGTGATCGAAAGCACCTTGCAGGCCCTGGGCGACCGCCGGACCAGCCGGGACGGGCGCTTCGAGATGGGCTACACCCTGAATCTGCCCCTGTTGAAATTCTTGCGGCGTGACGGGGTCGATTGGACCGTCGACCACGAAGCGGTCGCGCGCGCGGTACGGTCGGTGCGCGACAGCGACCGGCCGGTCGTCCTCTACCTGTTCTCCACCCATTTCGGCAGCGGCGCGCCGGCCGAGGCGGCGCTGGCGGAAGACCCGGACAACCTTCTGACGACCGCGGACGGCCCGCTCGCGCCGGACCGCTACTACCAGACCGCGGTCTATCCGTGGTCCTTCGTGCGGACCGACAACGGCATCACCCGGATGCGCGAACAGGTCATGGGCGCCTTGCTCGGCGGCATCTGCGGCCTGGAGCAGTCCGCCCGCGACCGGGTGCGCGGCGTGACCCTGCTGGGCGAACTCCACCACATGTTTCCCCGCTTCGAGGACGGCATGGGATTCTCGGGCCCCTATGCGATCACCGACTACAGCGCGGCCAGCGTCCGCGGGTTCCGCATGTTCCTGGAAAAGCGGTTCGGCACCGTCGCGGCGTTCAACCGGAACGTGGGGGGGGACTACGCCGGTTTCGACGCGGTGGAGCCGCCCTCGAAGAACATCCGCACCACCCCGCTCGGACGCTACGAGGAGCATATCGACGCCTACGCCGCCGGCACGCTGCCGGTCGCGGGATGGGTCTACCTGCGCGGCGCGACCGCCCTGCAGCCGGCGTGGGTGCGCATCTACCGCAACGGCGTCCTGGCGGGCAGGGTGGCGGCGCGCTTCGGCCGGCAGGACGTGGCGGCCGCCCATCCCGAGTTCCGGACGGCGGATGTCGGCTGGAACTTCGACCTCGACTACGCCGCGATACCGCCCGGCGTGCACCGGCTCGACATGTACGTGGAGCTGCCGGCAGGAGGCCTGGCCTCGCTGGGCACCCGCCGGATCGCGGTCATGGACCGCACGCAGGCCACGCCTGCGCCCCAGCCGATGGCGCCCTTGCCCGCCGCCGCCGCGCCGCCACCCGGCCTGCTCTCCTACCTGGACGGACCGGCCGAACTGTCGTCCTACTACTTCAATCCGCTGGCGGTGCAATGGAATGCCTTCCGGGCCCAGCAGGTGCGCGACTACCTGGCGCATTTCCGGTCGGTGGCCGCGCGCTCCTGTATGCCTGCCGACCGGATCTATTCGCACCAGATCCTGCCCTTCGTCAACCCGGGATGGGATGCGAGCAAGTTCGCGGTCGAGCAGGACCTGGACGTGCCGCCGGCCCTGGGCCTGGGTGTGAGCCTGTACGGCGAGGCGAGCTACGGACGCTCGTTCTTCGACTGGTTCGGCTCCACCGGCCGCACAGCCTACGGCGTGACCGAGTTCCACCCGCTGCGGCCGATGGATGCCGATGCGCTGGGCGCTGTCTTGCAGCGGCACGCCGCCCACGGCGCGCGCTTCCTGTCGTTCTTCGCGGAATCCGACGGGTCCGGGCCCTGGCGGGAGGGGGTGCACAACATCATGTCGTTCGATGCCGGCAATCCCCACCACGGTGCTGCGCGGCTGCGCGCGGCGGTGCAGGGCCTGATGCATTGATGCCGTGCCCCGGGTGGACGCCGCCGCCACGGCCTTCGTTTGTGTCAGCCCGGTGAAATCGGCAGCCGCAAATACCGGAGAATGCGCGGATCGTGCCGGCATCCGTCCGATCCCGTTCCTTTCTCGTGCCTGCCCATGGTCTTCCTGTTCTGTTTGAGCGCGTTCGTCGCGGCCGGTGCCGCCATCTGGCTCATTCGCCGTGCGCGGGGCCATGCGCGCCGTTACGGCGATGCGATGCCGCAGCGCTTCCACGTAGGCGACGTGCCGCGCCTGGGCGGCATCGCGATCTTCGCGGGCACCGCCTGTGGACTCGCCGCTGCGGGCATCGCGTTCCAGTTCGAGAACAAGGGGTTCTTCGACATCACGGCCGCCAGGGCGGCCACCTGGGCCGCGGTCATGCTGCCCGCCCTGGTCGGCGGCGTGGTGGAGGACCTGACGCAGCGCCTGGGCGTCGTCTTCCGGCTGCTGCTCACCGGCAGCTCGGCCCTCCTGGCGGTGTGGTGGCTGGGCGTGTCGGTCGACCGGATCGGCGTGCCGATGTTCGACGCCACGCTGGCGAGCATGCCGTGGCTGGGTGTGGCGCTGGCGGTGGTGGCGATCGCCGGCCTGCCGCACGCCTTCAACATCATCGACGGCTACAACGGCCTCGCGGGCATGGTGGCGCTGGTGGTGTGCCTCGCCCTGACCTACGTGGCCTTGCAGGTGGGGGACCGGCAGATGGCCGGTCTGCTGCTCTGCATGGCCGGCGCGACCGCCGGCTTCCTGCTGTGGAACTTTCCGCGGGGGATGATCTTCGCGGGCGACGGCGGTGCCTACCTGTGGGGCGTCTGCATCGCGGTGGCCAGCCTGCTGCTCGTCAAGCGGCATACCGAAATTTCCCCCTGGTTCCCGATGCTGCTGTTGATCTATCCGGTGTGGGAGACCGTGTTCTCGATCTACCGCAAGCTGACCCGCGGCATGTCGCCGAGCGTGGCGGACGCGCTGCACTTCCACCAGCTGATCTACCGCCGGGTGGTGCACCGGGTGTTCCACGACGACGAGTCCCGCCGCATCCTGATGCGCAACAACCGGACGGCCCCCTATCTCTGGGCTTTCACATTGCTGACGGTGGTGCCTGCGATGATCTTCTGGCGCACCAGCTGGGTCCTGATGGCGTTCTGCGCCCTGTTCGCGCTGACCTACGTCGCCGCCTACATGATGATCGTGCGCTTCAAGGTGCCGCGCTGGCTGAGGCGCTGAGGCGCTGAGGCGTCGCGGCCGCGCGTGCCGCATGCTGCACAATTTCTTCCTGTCTTCTTCCACCCGCACCATGACCGATATCGCTTCCATCTCACCGCGTGACAAGGCCGAGATCCTGGCCCAGGCACTGCCCTACATCCGCCAGTTCCACGGCAAGACGATGGTCATCAAGTACGGCGGCAACGCCATGACCGATCCGGAGCTGCAGGCCGATTTCGCGGAGGACGTCGTGTTGCTGAAGCTGGTCGGCATCAACCCGGTGGTGGTGCACGGCGGCGGCCCGCAGATCGAGGCGGCGCTGAAGCGCCTCGGCAAGGCCGGCACCTTCGTGCAGGGCATGCGGGTCACCGACAGCGAGACGATGGAGGTGGTCGAGTGGGTGCTGGCCGGCGAGGTGCAGCAGGACATCGTCGGCCTGATCAACCAGGCCGGCGGCAAGGCGGTGGGCCTCACCGGGCGCGACGGCGGCCTGATCCGCGCCCGCAAGCTGCAGCTTCCCGACCGGGACGATCCAGCGGTCTTCCACGACGTCGGCCATGTGGGCGACATCGTCAGCATCGACCCGTCGGTGGTCAAGGCGCTGCAGGACGACCAGTTCATCCCGGTGATCAGCCCGCTGGGCTTCGGCGACCAGAACGAGAGCTACAACATCAACGCCGACGTGGTGGCGGGCAAGCTCGCGACGGTGCTGAAGGCCGAGAAGCTGGTGCTGCTCACCAACACGCCCGGCGTGCTCAACAAGGCGGGCGAGCTGCTGACCGACCTGAGCGCCCGCGAGATCGACGCGCTGTTCGCCGACGGCACCATCTCGGGCGGCATGCTGCCCAAGATCGAAGGCGCGCTGGATGCCGCCAAGAGCGGCGTCAACTCGGTCCACATCATCGACGGCCGGGTGCCGCACGCGATGCTGCTCGAGATCCTGACCGACCAGGCTTTCGGCACGATGATCCGGTCGGATTGACCGCCTGCCCGCCGTCGGCGCCGCTGCCGGAAGCAGCCATCGGACGCCGGTGCAAAAGCCGGTAAGCTACCCGGCCTGCCGACAAACGGCCGACGCCGGGCGCAAAATACAGGACGCGGTACCGCATGGGCACCCTGGGCTTTGGGCCCGGTGGATCCATGGAGGCCACCCCGTCCGTACCTTCGCCGCCCGTGCGGGCCGACAACATGATTTCTGATTTCTCCATGACCGAAGGGGTGTTTTGAATCCCAATTCCCCCTCTCCGGCCGGCCTCGGCGACATGGTGGGCTCGCTGTGGCGGCACCGCGAGCTGATCGCTCGGATGACGTGGCGGGAGATCGTCGGGCGCTACAAGGGCTCGGCCATGGGCCTGATGTGGTCCTTCCTGAATCCGGTGCTGATGCTGAGCGTCTACACCTTCGTGTTCTCGGTGGTGTTCAAGACCCGCTGGGGTACCGGCGACGTGGAGCAGAGCAAGACGCTGTTCGCCACGCTGCTCTTCAGCGGCATGATCGTGCACGGCCTCTTCGCGGAGCTGGTGAACCGTGCGCCGCTGCTGATCGTGAACAACGTCAACTATGTGAAGAAGGTGGTGTTTCCGCTGGAGACCCTGCCGGTGGTGACGCTGGGCGGTGCGATCTTCCACAGCGCGGTGAGCCTGCTGGTGCTGCTGATCGCCTTCGCGATCTTCAACGGCTTCGTGCACTGGACGGCGTGCTTCCTGCCGCTCGTGCTGCTGCCGCTGGTGATCGTCTGCCTGGGCATCGGATGGATCCTGGCGTCGCTCGGCGTGTTCCTGCGCGATATCGGCCAGACCACGGCGCTGCTGACCACGGTGCTGCTGTTCCTGTCGCCGGTGTTCTACCCGGTGGCCTCGCTGCCGGCCAGCGTGCAGAAATGGATGCTGCTGAACCCGCTCACCTTCATCATCGAGCAGGCCCGCGAGGTGCTGATCTGGGGCCATCTGCCGAACTGGCTGGGCCTGGCGGGCTACACCGTCGGTGCCGTGCTGGTCGCATGGGCCGGTTTCTTCTGGTTCCAGAAGACGCGCAAGGGGTTCGCCGATGTCCTTTGAGGCCGCTCCCGCCATCCGCGCCCAGGACCTGGGCAAGTGCTATTCGATCTACGACGCGCCGACCCTGCGCCTGCGCCAGTTCGTGGTGCCGCGCCTGCGGCGCATGCTGGGCCTGGCCGAGCGCAGCTACTACCGGTCCTTCTGGGCGCTGAACGGCGTCGCGTTCGACATCCGCAGGGGCGAGACCGTCGGCATCATCGGCCGCAACGGCGCGGGCAAATCGACCCTGCTGCAGATGATCTGCGGAACGCTGTCGCCCACCACCGGCACGGTGGAGACGTTCGGGCGCATCTCCGCCTTGCTGGAACTGGGCTCGGGCTTCAACCCCGACTACACCGGCCGTGAAAACGTCTACATGAACTGCACCGTGCTGGGCCTGACGCGCCAGCAGATCGACGAGCGCTTCGACAGCATCACCGCGTTCGCCGACATCGGCGACTTCGTCGACCAGCCGGTCAAGACTTATTCCAGCGGCATGTTCGCCCGTCTGGCGTTCGCCGCGGCGATCCATGTCGATCCCGAGATCCTGATCGTGGACGAGGCCCTGTCGGTGGGCGATTTCGCCTTCCAGTTCAAGTGCCTGCGCAAGCTCAAGGAACTGGCGGCCGGCGGCTGCACCGTGCTCTTCGTGACCCACGATATCGAGCAGGTGCAGCGCCTCTGCAGCCGGGCGCTGTACCTGAAGAAGGGCGAGGCGGTCTTCTACGGCGACGCCAAGGACGCCTGCATGCGCTACCTGGCCGATGTGCGCGAGTCCGAGGCCGGCATGGCCGAGCCGACCGCCACCGACGGCCCGGTGCTGGAGGCGCCCCAGCGGGCGCCCGACGCGGCGCTCGAGGCCGCGCTGCATGCCGCCTTCGCGGTGCGCGTCGCGCCCCACCGCAACGGCAGCCGCGCCCAGGGCGAGCTGCTGGCGGTGGCGGTCAACGGCACCCACGGCGAAGAGCCTTCGGTCGATTTCGGCGGAGCGCTGGCGGTGGAGGTGAGCTTCCGGCTGACCGCGCCGCTGGAGAATCCGACGGTCGCGCTGTACCTGATCGACGCCGCCGGCCAGCTGATCGTCGGCACCAATTCGCACAACGAGAAGCTCGACCTCACAGGCTGCGCGCTGGGCGAGGCCTACACCCTGCGCTTCACGCTCGAAAACCGGCTGCGTCCGGGGCGCTTCGGCATCCAGGTGTTCCTGGTCGACTACACGCCGGTGCTCAACACCGAGTATGTCGACTACATCGACCTCGCGGCTTCTTTCGTCAGCGCGCCCGAGCCGGGCGTGCAGCGCTGGGCGCTGGTCACGCCCCCGATCGCGGTCGAACTGCAATCTTCCCGAACCTTGCCATGAGCCTGCAACCGCTGGCGGACATCGACCGCCATTACGACAAGCCCGATCCCTGGGGCTACGAGAACAATCCGCAGGACATGCGGCGCAAGTCGGAAATCCTGGGCATCCTGCCCGAACGCGCTTACGGCCGTGTGCTCGACATCGGCTGCGGCGACGGTTTCCTGACCTTCGACCTGCCGGGCGCCGCGGTCGTCGGCGTCGACGTGTCGCCGGCCGCGGTGGGCTGGGCCGACAAGCGCAAGGCGACGCTCTCGGCCCCCGAGGCCGCGCGGTTCACCTTCCGTGCCGGTTCGGTGTTCGAGCTGCCGCAGGTGGTGGAGGGCGAATTCGACCTGGTGGTGATCACCGGTGTTCTGTACCCGCAGTACATCGGCGCGGCATCGTCGGTGGTGCTGCCGTCGATCGACAGCATCCTGCGGCCGGGCGGCGTCCTGGTGTCCTGCCATATCGACAGCTGGAACCCCCCCCGTTTTCCCTATGCGCTGGCCGACCTGAGCCTCTACCCGTACCGGGACTACATGCACCGGCTCGAGGTGTACCTGAAATGATTCTCCTCTACCACAAGGTCGCGCCCACGGCGCCCACCCAATGGTGGGTGACCGCCGACGCCTTCGACCGCCAGCTGGCCGACCTGGCCGGCTACGAGGTCGTCCATCTCGACGCGTACGACAGCGGCAACCCCCGGCACGTGGCGATCACGTTCGACGGTGTCTACGAGAACGTCTACCAGTTCGCTTTCCCGCTGCTGAAGAAGTGGGGCTACCCGTTCGAGCTGTTCGTGACCGGTGACTACATCGGCGGCGACAACGCCTTCGATGCGGTCGAGCCGCCGGCCCGTTTCTGCACCCTGGAGCAGCTCGACGCGATGGCGCAGCACGGCGGCCGGGTGCAGTGGCACACCGCCAGCCACTGCCGCCTGGCCGATCTGGCGCCGGACGCGCTGCGGGCCGAGATCACGGTGCCCGACGCCCTGAAGGCGCGCTTCCCCGCGCCGCACTTCGGCTGGTTCGCCTACCCGCACGGCAACCACGACGCCGAGGCGGTCGCGCTGGTGAAGTCGCATTTCGCGGGGGCGCTGTCGTGCATCGAGGGCAACGACAGCGACCGTTACCAGCTCAACCGGGTGACCGCGGTGGAGGCCAGCCGCTTCGCCCGCAAGCGGGTGAGCGTGATCGTCGCCAACCACAACTACGGTGCCTTCCTGCCGCAGGCGATGGACTCGGTGCTGCACCAGACCCTGGCGCCCGACGAGATCATCCTGATCGACGACGCCTCGACCGACGGGTCGCAGGAGATCGCCCAGCGCTACCGCGATGTCGCCACCGTGGTGCTCAACGAGCGCAACCTGGGCATCGTCGCCAACTTCAACAAGGCGGTGGGCCTCTGCACCGGCGACTACATCGCCTTCCTGGGCGCCGACAACCGGATGCGCTGCGACTATGTCGAGCTGTGCCGCACCGCGCTCGACCGCCGGCCCGATGCCGCCGTCGCCTACACCGACATGCTGCTGTTCGGCCACCGGGCGGCCGAGCTGGCGGCCAAGGTGGGCGCCGAGCGGATCGGCAGCAGCAAGCTGGAGCGCTGGCCGGTCTACGTCTGGCGCTTTCCCGAGCCGACGCCCGATGCGCTCGCCAACCTGGCGACGCGCAACTTCATGCACGGCTCGTCGATGTACCGCAAGGACGCGTTCGACGCGGTCGGCGGCTACCAGGCGTCGGGCGGGCCGGAGGACCACAATCTCTTCGTTCGGATGCTGGGCCGGGGCTGGAAGTCGGTCCGCGTGCCGGCGGTGCTGATCGAATACCGGCAGCATTCCGTCGGCCAGGCCAATACCTTGCTGGTGATGCAGCTGGAGCTGGCGCGTCTTTCGCGTATCGAGCACACCCTGGCGGAAGAGCGCGCCCAGTTGCTGCGGGTGCAGGAGCAGCTGCAGACGGCGCAGGAGCATGCGGCCTGGCTGCGCCAGCAGACCGAGGCCCTGCACGTCCACGCGGACGCACTGCGCCAGCATGCGGACGCGCTGCTGGCACAGTCCGAATCGCGGCACCGGCGGCTGGAGGCGGTGCAGGAGCAGAACGCCCTGCTCGACAACGCGTTAATCGAGGCGAACGCGCGCGTCTGGACGCTGAACCACGAGCGCGGCGAGATGCGGGAGCAACTGGCCGAAGCGGCACGACGCGAGCAGATCCTGCACGACGACAACGCCGCGATCCGGAGAGAAAACGCGGCGGTGCGCGATGAAAACGCCGCCGTGCGCGAACGGATCCAGGCGGTGGAGGCGCAAAGCGCCGCATGGGAGCAGCAGGTCCAGGAGCTGACCCGCCGCCACCAGGAAGCGGTCGACGACATCCGGGCGCTGGTGTCCAGCCGCTCGTGGAAGATCACCCGGCCGATCCGCTTCTTCGGACTGCTCGCACGGGGCGAGTACGGCGAGGCGAAGCGGCTGAGCCGGGCGGTGCTGTCGCGTGCGATGCGCCGTTTACCGCATCCGATGCGGGGCTTCCTGACACGGCTGCGCGCACGGGTCATCGCGGCCTCGGGCCTGGTCGGCACGACCAGCGTGCGGCTGGACGCGGTGGCGCAGCTGGTCGAACGCCGCAACGCCTACACGGCGGAGACGGCGCTGGCGGCCGACGTGCTGCGCCCGCCGCAGCCGGCGGCCTGGCCCGACGTCGACATCAGCGTCGTGACCCACAACAACGGCAAGTGGATCGACGGCTTCATGGCCAGCCTGCGGCTGCTGGACTATCCGCGCGAGCGGCTGCACCTGCGCTTCGTCGACAACCAGTCGACCGACCAGACGGTGGCGCAACTGCAGGCGGCGGTGCGCGGCCTGGTGGCCGAGGGGTTCGACACGCAGCTGCTGCAGTGCCCCAACAACGGCTTCGGCGCGGGCCACAATGCCGGCCTGGCCGCCGGGCGTTCGCCGTTCGGCCTGGTGTCGAACATCGACCTGGAGTTCGAGCCCGATGCGTTGAAGCGCATCGTCGCGATCGCCCTGCACGACGAGCGCGGCGCCTCGTGGGAGCTGCGCCAGAAGCCGTACGAACATCCGAAGTTCTACGACCCGGTCACCGGCGCCACCAACTGGAACAGCCACGCCTGCGTGCTGCTGCGCCGCTCGGCGTTCCAGTCGATCGGCGGCTACGACGACAACATCTTCATGTACGGCGAGGACGTGGAAATGTCCTACCGCCTGCGCCGAGCCGGCTGGGTGCTGCGCTACTGCCCGACGGCGGTGGTCACCCACTACGCCTACGAGAACGCCGGCCAGGTCAAGCCGGTGCAGTACCTGGGCAGCACCTTCGCCAACCTGTACCTGCGCCTGAAGTACGGCAAGCCGGCTGACGTCACCATCGTCCCGCTGATGGCGCTCGGGCTGCTGGCGCTGCCGCAGGCGTTTCCCGGCTCGCGCAAGGCCCTGCTGCGCAACTTCGCCAAGCTGGTGGTCAAGGCGCCGCTGGCGCTGGCGGCGCGCCGGTCGAGCAAGGCGGTGTTTCCGTTCCAGGTGTGGGACTACGAACTGCGCCGCGACGGCGCCTTCGTCGAGGGCCATCCGCTGCCCGCCGATCCGCCGCTGGTCAGCGTCGTCACCCGCACCTTCCAGGGACGCGAGCGGCTGCTGCGCCAGGCGATGCTCTCGGTCGCCCACCAGACCTACCCGCGGATCGAGCTGATCGTGGTGCAGGACGGCGGCGACAGCCTGGGCGCGGTGGTGCGCGAGGTGGCCGCGGTGACCGGCATGGACTGCCGCTTCATCGCCACGCCCAAGGAAGGCCGCTCGGCCACCGGCAACGCCGGCCTGGCGGCGGCGCGGGGCCGCTGGTGCCTGTTCCTCGACGACGACGACCTGGTCTTCGCCGACCATGTCGAGGTGCTGGCGCATGCACTGCTGCAGCAACCCGAGACGGTCGCCGCCTATTCGCCCGCCTGGGAAGTGGAAACCGACTTCCCCAACGGCATATCGGCCGACTACGAGGAAAAGCTCTATACCGTCCCGCCGGTGCTGAAGCAGGAGTTCCACCTGGAGCTGCTGCAGGAGCGCAACTACATGGCCATCCAGTCGGTGCTGTTCGAGCGCCGCCTGTTCGAAGAGCGCGGCGGATTCGACGTGGACATGGACGCGCTCGAGGACTGGGTGATGTGGAACGTGTACGCCGACGGCAACGTCTTCGCCTACGTGCCCAAGGTCACCTCGCTCTTCCGGACGCCCGCCAACGTCGAGATCCGCAAGCGCCGCAACGACATCTTCGCCGGCACCTATCTGCCCGCGAAGGAGCGGATGGCCCAGCGCATCGCCGCGCTGCGGCCGGCGATCGAGCTGGCGGCCTGATACCGGCCGTGGCCGCGTCGGCGCCCGATCCCGTCCTGCCGGTGGACAGCGCGCCGCACCGGTCGGCCGCGGTGGACGGCGTGCGCGGCTGGGCGGCGGCGATGGTGTTCTGGGCGCACGCGGTCGGCTTCCATGCCTGGGGTGGCTCCGGCGTGTGGCTGTTCTTCATGCTCAGCGGTTTTCTGCTGTTCCGGCCCTTCGTGGACCGGGCCTACCGCTTCACCGGCCGCGAACTGGCGGGCTACGCCGTGCGGCGGCTGCTGCGCATCTGGCCGCTGCTCTGCGTGGCGCTGCCGGTCTACGCGTGGTGGGTGCCGGCCTTCGGCGGCTGGGGCCGGGTGCTGCCGCATCTGGCGCTGGTGGAGGCCGACATGCACTTCTGGACGGTGAAGCAGGAGCTGCTGTTCTACGCGGTGCTGCCGCTGTTCGTCGTGGCCTGCCGCCGCAGCGGCCGGTACGCGCTGCCGGCCCTGGCCGCGCTGGCGGTGGTGAGCTACTTCGTCTTCGATCATTTGCAGCTGGTGCAGATTCCCTGGCAGGGCATCGGGCTGAAGTTCCGGGTCGTGCCCTTCGTGATCGGCATGGCGATCGCCGTGGGCATCGCGCGGGTGCCGGCCGCCGTGGGCCGGTGGCTGCTCTGGGCCGGGTTGCTGGGGCTGGGGTTCGCCAGCTCGTCGGCGGTGGCCTGGGCCTGGGGCGGCGATCCGGGGTTCTTCGAATGGGAGCGGCCGTACCTGCTCTGGCCTTTCGCCGCGGCTTTTCTCGTGGGGGCGGTCACCGCGCCGCGGTGGATCGTGGCGAACCCGCTGGCGCGCGGGATCGGGGTGCTGGGCTACGGCATCTACGTGTGGCACTTCGGGGTGATCCTGGTGCTGAAATCGCACGGCGTCGACAGCGCCTGGACGCTGGTGGCGGCCGCCGGGTCGGTCACGCTGGTGCTGGCGGCGGCTTCCTGGCGCTGGATCGAACGGCCCGCCATCCGCTGGGGCCAGCGGCTCAGCCGGCGCATTGCGCGCGCCGACCCGACCCCGCACTAGCGCATCGGGCTCGGAAGGTGTGAAAGAACCGTAGCGAGCGGCCCGAGTGTGCGTGGAGGACCGGAGCCGTACTTGGGTACGGTGAGGACCGCAGACGCTCAATCGGGCCGCGCAGTAGGTTCTCTCACACCTTCCCCGGCGCTGGCACGCCCACCGACGCGCCGGCCCGCACGATGTCGTCCCAGGTCTGCGCATCGACCGCGATGCCGTTCTGCCGGCGCTCGGCGCGGCAGGTCCGCTCGGGCTCGCCCGCCACCTGCACGCCGGTGCTGCCCGGGCCCGCGGGGCTCTGGCGCAGCCAGTCGACGAAGGCGCGGGATTCGGCGGCGAAGCTGTCGGCGGTGCCGAGCTTCCGCGGATCGATCAGCACCGTCAGCATGCCGTTCAGCACGGCGCTGGTCTTCGCCGCCGGCTGGTGCCAGGTGCCGCCGCCGCTCAGCGCGCCGCCCAGCAGCTCGCAGGCGACGGCCAGGCCGTAGCCCTTGTGCTCGCCGAAGGTCATCAGGGCACCGAACAGGCCGCTGGGCGGCTGCGGCACCACCACCACGCCCGGGTCGTCGGTGGGCGCGCCCTGCGCGTCGATCAGGTAGCCGGGCGGCACCCGCTCGCCCTTGTTGTGGGCGACCCGCATCTTGCCCTGGGCGACGCGGCTGGTCGCGAAATCGAGGATGAAGGGCTCTTCGCCCGGCAGCGGCACGCCGATGCAGCAGGGGTTGGTGCCGAAGCGCCCGTCGCCGCCGCCCCAGGGCGCGACCACCGGGCGCGACAGCACGTTGACGAAGTGCATCGACACCAGCCCCGCGGCGGTGGCCTGCTCGGCGAAATGCCCGATGCGGCCCAGGTGGTGGGCCTGCGCCAGCGACACGATGCAGCTGCCGTGCGCCAGCGCCCGCTCGATGCCCAGCGCCATCGCCTGCGGGCCGACGACCTGGCCGTAGCCGCGCTGCCCGTCGAGCGCCAGCAGGCTGCCGGTGTCGGCCCGCACCGCCACGCCGTGGTTGGGCCGCAGCCCGCCCTCGGCCACCGCCGCCACGTAGCGCGGCACCATGCCCACGCCATGGGAGTCGTGGCCGCTGAGGTTGGCCAGCACCAGGTTGGCGGCGACCTGCTCGGCCTCTGCCGACAGGCTGCCGTTTGCTATGAAAATGCTAGCTACAAAGGATTGCAGACTGTCGGCTCGAAGCAGTTTGTCCATGAAGTCTCCTGTCGTGTGTGGAAAGCAGGGCCGCTGCAGGGCGCACGCGGCGTGCGGGGCGCACCGGGGGATCGGTGCGTCGATGATGCCCCCGACGGGCCCGGCCGCCTGTCGCCCGTCCGGCAGCAGGGCTTACCCGCGGTCGTTCCCGGAATCTGGTGCCCAGGGCTTGCCGTCGGGCGCTTTTCCTGCAAAATAGCACGACCGTTCGTTTTATTCCCATGGCACCTACCTCCCCCCTTTCCCTGGCCGCCGATGCCGCCGCGCCCTCCGTGGGCACCGCGGCGCGGGACAGCCGCGTGTCGCAGAAGGGCCAGCAGACCAAGGCCACCATCGTCGATGCGGCGCTGGGCCTGGCCACCCAGATCGGGCTGGAAGGCCTGTCGATCGGCGCGGTGGCCGAGATGACGCAGATGAGCAAGTCGGGCGTCTTCGCCCACTTCGGCTCGCGTGAAGAGCTGCAGATCTCGGTGGTGCGCGAGTACCACACCCGCTTCGAGGCCGAGGTGTTCTACCCCGCGCTGAAGGCGCCGCGCGGCCTGCCGCGGCTGCGGGCGCTGTTCGCCAACTGGATGCGCCGCACCTCGGCCGAGATCGATTCGGGCTGCATCTACATCAGCGGCGCGGCCGAGTTCGACGACCGTCCGGGCCCGGTGCGCGACGCGCTCGCCAGCTCGGTCAAGACCTGGCTGCGGGCGCTGCACCGTGCTCTGGTGCAGGCCAAGCAGGCCGGGCACCTGCGCGCCGACGCCGACGAGGAGCAGATGGTCTTCGAGATCCACGGACTCATCCTGGCGCTGCACTACGAGGCGCGTTTCCTGCGCTCGCCGCGCTCGCTGGCGCGGGCGCACGTCGGCTTCGACAACATCCTGCTGCGCTACGGCATGCCGCCCTCGCAGCCGGCCTGAGTTTCTTCTTTCCCCCACATCCCATTCCATCCCATCGCCTCCTGGAGACCCCATGCCGATCTATTCGCCCCCGCTGCGCGACATGCAGTTCGTCCTGCACGAACTGCTCGACGTCACCGAAGAATTCAAGGCGCTGCCGCGGCATGCCGAGGTCGATGCCGACACCCTGAACGCGGTGCTGGAAGAGGGCGGCAAGTTCGCGGCCGAGGTGACTTTTCCGCTGAACCTGTCGGGTGACGAAGAGGGCTGCACGCTCGACAAGACGACCCACGAAGTCACCACGCCCAAGGGCTTCAAGGAGGCCTACAAGCAGTACGTCGAAGGCGGCTGGGCGGCGCTCTCCTGCGATCCGGCCTACGGCGGCCAGGGCCTTCCCTTCGTGGCCAACCAGTGCTTCTACGAGATGATGAACTCGGCCAACCAGGCCTGGACGATGTACCCCGGCCTGTCGCACGGCGCCTACGAAGCGCTGCACGTGCACGGCACCGAAGAGCAGAAGAAGCTCTACCTGCCCAAGCTCACCAGCGGCGAATGGACCGGCACCATGTGCCTGACCGAGCCGCACTGCGGCACCGACCTGGGCCTGCTGCGTACCAAGGCCGAGCCGCAGGCCGACGGCAGCTACAAGATCACCGGCAACAAGATCTTCATCAGTGCCGGCGAGCACGACATGACCGACAACATCGTGCACCTGGTGCTGGCCCGCCTGCCCGATGCGCCGGCCGGCAGCAAGGGCATCAGCCTGTTCGCGGTGCCCAAGTTCCATGTCAACGCCGACGGCTCGCTGGGCGATCGCAACCCGATCTACTGCGGCGGCCTGGAGCACAAGATGGGCATCCACGGCAACGCCACCGCGCAGATCGTGATCGACGGCGCCACCGGCTCCCTGGTGGGCCAGCCCCACAAGGGCCTGGCGGCGATGTTCGTGATGATGAACGCCGCCCGCCTGGGCGTGGGTAACCAGTCGCTCGGCCTGACCGAGGTGGCCTACCAGAACGCGGTGGCCTACGCCAAGGACCGCATCCAGATGCGCAGCCTCTCGGGCACCAAAGACAAGAGCCAGCCGGCCGATCCGATCATCGTGCACCCCGACGTGCGCAAGATGCTGCTCACCGCCCGGGCCTATGCCGAAGGCGGCCGCGCCATGGCCACCTACTGCGCGCTGCTGCTCGACAAGGAGATCCACCACCCCGACGAGAAGGTGCGCAAGGATTCGGCCGAGCTGGTCGCGCTGCTGACGCCGATCGTCAAGGCCTTCATCACCGACAACGCCTGGAACGCCACCACCCAGTGCCAGCAGGTCTTCGGCGGCCACGGCTACATCCACGAATGGGGCATGGAGCAGTTCGTGCGCGACGCGCGGATCAACATGATCTACGAAGGCACCAACACCATCCAGTCGCTCGACCTGCTGGGCCGCAAGATCCTCGGCAACAACGGCGCGTCGCTCAAGAAGTTCGGCAAGCTGGTGGCCCAGCTGGTGGAGGAGGAGGGCGTCAACGAGAAGATGGCCGAGTTCATCAACCCGATCGCCTACCTGGGCGACCAGATGACCAAGTTCACCACCGAGATCGGCTTCAAGGGCTCGCAGAACCCCGACGAGGTGGGCGCCGCCGCGGTCGATTACCTGCGGGTCGCGGGCCACCTGGTCTTCGGCTATTTCTTCGCCCGCATGGCGCAGGTGTCGCTCAAGAAGATCGCCGAAGGCAGCACCGACACCTTCTACCTGGCCAAGCTGCAGACCGCGCGCTTCTACTTCGCCAAGCTCTTCCCCGAGACCGCCACGCTGATGCGCACCGCCCGCGCCGGCGCCCGCCCGCTGATGGACACCGACGCGGTGTTCGCCTGAACTTCACGCAAAAAGGTCCGGAGGCCCTCATGAAATATAGGCATATAGCTATTGTTTTGGTAGCGATCGCGGGCGCGGCCCAGGCGCAGACCGGCCCGGTCGGCACCTGGCGCACGGTGGACGAAAAGACCGGCGAGCCGAAGTCGCAGGTCGTCATCACCGAGCAGGGCGGCGCGCTCGCCGGCCGCGTGGCCCAGGTGCTGCGCCAGGACGCCGACCCGGCCGCCCGCTGCACCGAATGCACCGACGACCGCAAGGACAAGCCGATCGTCGGCCTGGACATCATCCGCGGTGGCCAGAAGGCAGCCGACAAGGCGGTGTGGGAGGGCGGGAAGATCCTGGACCCGGAGAACGGCAAGGAGTACCGGGCCAGCTTCACCCCGATCGACGGCGGCGCGCGGATGGAGGTGCGGGGCTACCTGGGGCCTTTCTGGCGGACGCAGACCTGGACGCGCATCAACTGATGCGCACCCCCAGGCTGCGCGCTGCGCGCTACGCCTCCCCCCTGCGAGGGGGCGCTGCCGGCGGCCCGGCGGAGCCGGATCCGCGGCAGCCCTGAAAGGGTGTCGTGCCGTGGCTGATCAAACAAGGAATTCCATGTCTCGATTTCAAGTGAAGAAAGTCGCCGTGCTCGGCGCGGGCGTGATGGGTGCGCAGATCGCGGCGCATCTCGTCAACGTCGGGGTGCCGGTGGTGCTGTTCGACCTGCCGGCCAAGGACCAGGACGGCAACACCGCCCAGGGCGCGGCCAAGAACGGCATCGTCGCGCGGGCGGTGGAGGGTCTGAAGAAGCAGAAGCCCGCGCCGCTGGGCGTGCCCGAAGACGCGGTGCTGATCGGCCAGGCCAACTACGACGACGATCTCGGCCAGCTCGCCGACTGCGACCTGGTGATCGAGGCGATCGCCGAGCGGCTGGACTGGAAGCTGGCGCTCTACGAGAAGATCGCGCCGCATGTCGCCCCGCATGCGATCCTGGCCTCGAACACCTCGGGCCTGTCGATCACCACGCTGAGCGCGGCGGTGCCCGAGGCGCTGCGCCACCGCTTCTGCGGCATCCATTTCTTCAACCCGCCGCGCTACATGGCGCTGGTGGAACTGATCGCCACCCCCGCCACCGACGCACAGGTGCAGGACGACCTGGAGACCTTCGTCACCCGCGCCCTCGGCAAGGGCGTGGTGCGCGCCCAGGACACGCCCAATTTCATCGCCAACCGTGTCGGCATCGCCGGCATGCTGGCGACGCTGAAGGAGGTCGAGAAGTACGGCCTGACGCCCGACGTGGTCGACGACCTGACCGGCAAGAAGCTGGGCCGCGCCAGCAGCGGCACCTTCCGCACCGCCGACGTGGTGGGCCTCGACACCCTGGCCCACGTCGTCAGGACGCTGCAGGACAACCTGAGCGCAGAGACCGACCCGTTCTACGGCAGCTACGGCACACCGGCGGTGCTGGCCAAGCTGCTGGAGATGAAACATCTGGGCCAGAAGACGAAGGCCGGCTTCTACAAGAAGGTGGGCCGCGACATCCTGCGCTTCGACCTGGCGGCAGGCGACTACCTGCCCGGCGGCGCCAAGGCCGACGAGGTGTACGGCCGCATGCTGAAGAAGCCCGCCGCCGAGCGGCTGCGCCTGCTGCGCGACAGCGAAGGCCCGCAGGGCCAGTTCCTGTGGGCGATCCTGCGCGACGGCTTCCACTACGCCGCGGTGCACCTGGCCACCATCGCCGAGAGCGCCCGCGACGTCGACCTGGCGATGCGCTGGGGCTTCGGCATGCAACAGGGCCCGTTCGAGCTGTGGCAGGAGGCCGGCTGGCTGGCCGTCGCGAAGATGGTGCAGGACGACATCGACAAAGGCGAGGCCCTGTCGTCCGCGCCGCTGCCGCGGTGGGTGTTCGAAGGCCCGGTGGCTGAGGCCGGCGGCGTGCACACGCTGTACGGATCGTGGAGCGCGGCGGAGAACCGCTTCGTGCCCGTGCGCCGCCTGCCGGTCCATGCCCGCCAGCTGTTTCCCGAAACGGTCCGCGGCAGCGGCGCACCCACCGTGGCCGAGGCCGGCACCACGATCAGCGACGACGGCGACGTGCGCGTCTGGACGCTGGGCGAATCCGCCGGCGACCCGTCGCGCGGCCGGGTGCTGATCGCCAGCATCCACTCCAAGATGCACGCGATCAGCCCCGACGTGGCCGAGGCCCTGACCGCCGCGGTGGAGCTGGCCGAGCGCGAATACGACGCGCTGGTGATCTGGTCGCCCGACGAGATGTTCTCGGTCGGCGCCGACCTGCAGGCGATGCTGCCGGCCTTCGTGGTCGCCGGCGTCGACGCGATCGAGGGCGCCGAGCAGGAGCTGCAGAACACGATGCTGAAGATCCGCTACGCCGGCGTGCCGGTGGTGTCGGCGGTGCGCGGCCTGGCACTCGGCGGCGGCTGCGAGCTGGCGGTGCATTCGGCCCGCCGCGTCGTCGCGATGGAGAGCTACATCGGGCTGGTCGAAGTCGGCGTGGGCCTGGTGCCCGGCGCCGGCGGCCTGGCCTACATCGCCCGGCGCGCCGCCGAGAACGCGGCCGCCAGCACCGGCAGCGACCTGCTGCCCTTCCTCACCGAAGGCTTCACCGCCGCGGCGATGGCCAAGGTGGGCACCAGCGCGCTGGAGTCGCGCAAGCTCGGCTACCTGCTCGAGAGCGACATCGTGGTGCCGCACAAGGACGAGCTGCTCTATGTCGCGCTCACCGAAGCCAAGGCCATGGCCGAGGCCGGCTGGCGCGCGCCGCAAAAGCGCCGCTTCAAGGTGGCCGGCCGCAGCGGCATCGCCACGATCAAGGGCCAGCTGGTCAACATGCGGGACGGCGGCTTCATCAGCGCGCACGACTTTCACATCGCCGGCCTGATCGCGCACGTGGTGTGCGGCGGCGACGTGGACGCCGGCACGCTGGTGACCGAGGAGTACCTGATGGCGCTGGAGCGCAAGGCGTTCTGCTCGCTGATCGTGCACCCCAAGACGCAGGAGCGGATCATGGGGATGCTGAGCACGGGCAAGCCCGTGAGGAATTAACAAGAGCGAGCCGGCCAGGAGCCCGATATGAAACAAGTCCAAGACGCCTACATCGTCGCCGCCACCCGCACGCCGATCGGCAAATCGCACCGCGGCTTTTTCCGCAACACCCGGCCGGACGACCTGCTGGCCACCACGCTGAAGGCGGCGCTGGCCCAGGTCCCGGGGCTGGACCCGGCGGCCATCGAGGACATCGTCTGCGGCTGCGCGATTCCCGAGGCGCAGCAGGGCCTCAACGTCGCCCGTATCGCCGCGGTGCTGGCGGGGCTGCCGACCAGCGTCGGCGGCATCACCGTGAACCGCTTCTGCGCGTCGGGACTGTCGGCGGTGCAGATGGCCGCCGACCGGATCCGCGTGGGCGAGGCCGAGGTGATGATCGCCGCCGGCGTCGAGAGCATGAGCATGGTGCCGATGATGGGCAACGCGCCCTCGCTCTCGCCCGCGATCTTCGCGCGCGACGGCGACGTGGGCATCGCCTACGGCATGGGCCTGACCGCCGAGAAGGTGGCGCAGCAGTGGAAGGTGTCGCGCGACGCGCAGGACGCCTTCGCACTGCAGTCCCACCAGCGCGCGCTGGCCGCGCAGGCCGCGGGCGAGTTCGCCGACGAGATCACCCCGATCGAGGTGACCGACCGCACGCCCGACCTGGACACGGGCGAAGTGACCGCCAAGACCCGCACCGTGCGCCTGGACGAAGGCGCACGGCCCGACACCAGCATGGAAGGCCTGGGCCGGCTGCGCACCGTGTTCTCGGCCCGCGGCACGGTGACCGCCGGCAACAGCTCGCAGACCTCCGACGGCGCCGGCGTGCTGGTGCTGGCCAGCGGCGCGGCGGTGCAGCGCTTCGGCCTGACGCCACTGGCGCGCTTCGTCAGCTTCGCCAGCAAGGGCGTGCCGCCCGCGATCATGGGCATCGGCCCGATCGAGGCGATTCCGGCCGCGCTGCGCTACGCCGGCCTGCAGCAGCAGGACATCGACTGGTTCGAGCTGAACGAGGCCTTCGCCGCGCAGTCGCTGGCGGTGCTGAACACGCTGGGGCTCGACCCGGCCAAGGTCAATCCGATGGGCGGCGCGATCGCACTGGGCCATCCACTGGGCGCCACCGGCGCGATCCGCGCGGCGACGGTCGTCCATGCGCTGCGCCGCAAGCAGCTCCGCTACGGCATGGTCACGATGTGCGTCGGCATGGGCCAGGGCGCGGCCGGCATCTTCGAGCGGGTGTGAGCGGGCGGTTGCCACACGTGCAGGCCATGACGCACCACCCCTTCGACGCCGCGCTGCAACTCGAACCCGCCGGCGAGCACCGCTGGCGCGGCGTGCCCAGCGCCGGCTACTGGAACATGGTCGGGCCTTTCGGCGGCACGACGGCCGCCGTCGTGCTGCGGGCGATCCAGTCGCATCCGCAGTGCCTGGGCACGCCGCTGTCGCTGACCGTCAACTTCGCCGGTCCGCTGGGCGCGGCGCCGTTCGAGATCGAGGCGGTGCCGGTGCGCACCAACCGCTCCACCCAGCACTGGAGCGTCACCCTGACCCAGCCGGGCGAGGACGGCGCGCCGGCGGTCGCGACCACCGCCACCGCCGTCACCGCGGTGCGCCGCGACACCTGGGGCGCCTGCGACATGCCGATGCCGGACGACGTGCCGGCGCCCGACACCGTGGCGCCGATCACCGCCTTCTCGGGCGTCGAATGGGTGCGCCGCTACGACATGCGGCTGCTGGTGGGCGCGGTGCCGCAGGCCTGGGACGGGCAGGGCGACGACAGCCTGACCCGCCTCTGGGTGCGCGATGCCGAGCCGCGGCCGCTCGACTTTTGCTCGCTCGCCGCGATCGCCGACGTGTTCTACCCGCGCGTCTGGCTGCGCCGCGCCACGCGGGTGCCGGCCGGCACCGTGTCGATCACCGTCTACTTCCACGCGTCCGAGTCCGAGCTGGACGCCACCGGCACCGGCCACCTGCTGGCCCAGGCGCGCGCCCAGGCCTTCGCCCGCGGCTTCTTCGACCAGACGGCCCAGCTGTGGAACCCGGCGGGCCGGCTGCTCGCGACCACCCACCAGATCGTCTATTTCAAGCAGTAGCGACGGGCGCGCTACCCTTTCGCACCGCCCGATCCCCAAGGAGACCCCCATGAGCGACATCCTGATCCATACCGAAGCGGGCGTGACCACGCTCACCCTCAACCGGCCCGACAAGAAGAACTCGATCACCCGTGCGATGTATGCGGCGCTGGCCGATGCGCTGCAGGCGGCCGATGCCGATGCGGCGGTGCGGGCGGTGGTGCTGCAGGGCGACACCACCGTTTTCAGCGCCGGCAACGACATCGCCGATTTTCTGGCCGCATCCGCCGGAGGCGCGGCACCGGCCGACGACACCGATACGTCTCCCGTCTTCCGCTTCCTGCACGCGATCGCCGGATTCTCCAAGCCGCTGATCGCCGCCGTCTGCGGCCCGGCCGTCGGCATCGGCACCACGATGCTGCTGCACTGCGACCTGGTCTACGCCGGCGACAACGCGGCCTTCTCGCTGCCCTTCGTCAACCTGGGCGTCTGCGCCGAGGGCGGCTCCAGCCTGCTGCTGCCGCAGATGTTCGGCTACCACCGCGCGGCCGAAGCGCTGCTGCTGGGCGAGCCTTTCATGGCCGAGGCCGCGCTCGAAGTGGGCCTGGTCAACCGCGTGGTCCCGCCGACCGAAGCCAACGGCATCGCGCAAGCCCAGGCCCGGAAGCTGGCCGCCAAGCCGCTCAGTGCCCTGGTCGCCACCAAGCGCCTGATGAAGCAGGGCCAGGCCGCCCTCGTCGCCCAGCAGATCCGCGACGAGGGCGCGGTGTTCGGCCGCATGCTGCAGGAACCGGCGGCCAAGGAAGCGTTCGGTGCGTTCATGGCCAAGCGCAAACCGGATTTCAGCCACTGCTGATCGCGCGGGTCACCTGCCGATGGCGGGTCGGTCACCCCGCGATGAACAGCGCCGGGTCCACCATCGCCCGGTTGAGCATCACCGACCAGTGCAGGTGCGGACCGGTCACCCGGCCGGTGGCGCCGACCGCGCCGAGCCGGTCGCCCGCCCGTACCCGGTCGCCGGGCCGCAGGTCGATCGCGCTCAGGTGGCAGCCCATCGTCAGCAGGCCGCCGCCGTGGTCGAGCCACACCGTGTTGCCGTTGAAGAAATAGTCGCCGGTGTCGAGCACCGTGCCGGCCAGCGGCGCCAGCATGGGTGTGCCGGTGGGCGCGGCGATGTCCATGCCGCTGTGCGGATTGCGCGCCTGGCCGTTGAACACCCGGCGCAGGCCGAACGAGCTGGAGCGCCGTCCCGGCACCGGCACCCGCATCTGCAGCTCGCGCGGCAGCGGCTCGGTGAAGCTGGCCATCACCGTCGCGAGGTGGGCACGCTCCCGCTCGTAGCGGGCCTGGTTCTCGGGCGAGAGATCGACGGTGCCGGGCGCGACCTGCAGGCGCTGCTCCACATAGCGCTTGGGTGCGATGCGGTAGGCGATGCGCCGTGCAGCGCCGCCGGGCGCATCCACCACCGTGATCTCGGCGGTGCCGGGCGCTGCGGCCAGGGGAATGCCGACGAGCGCGGTCCAGTCGATCGGATCGCCCAGCACCAGCAGCGGAACCTCGCCGCTGTGGGCCACCGGCCGCGCGGCCGCGGGGCCGAGCGAGAGGCGTGCGACGCCGCCGGGCACCGCGGATTCGCGGGGCCAGACGGTCTCTTGAGATGGTGCTGCCGGCCGGGCGTCCGCGGCAGGCGCCAGCAGCCAGGCCGCGACGGTGGACAGCGCAGTGCGGCGCCGGAATGGGGTTGCAGGCTGGAGGGTGCGGGAAGGGGTCATCGGGGCGAGATTACCCGCAGGCGCTCGGAGACAGGTCCGACACCGACCGACAGCCGCGACGGTGTGTCCACCGCGGCTTCTTTCGCACGTCCGTTGAACGGTTCGCGATCGGCCCGGGATGTCGTCCGAGAACGACTTGAAATCGGGCCCCATTTCCAGCTGCGAGGGACACACCATGGACGACCGCATTCTCGGTAGCCTTTCAACTGCCCACCCTGTCGGATATCCCCTCGACGGTCCGGAGCTGGACCGCTGCTCCGCGCAAGTCGCGGGGGCAGGCGAAGGCGCACCAGGGGCCCCGCGGTCTTTCCCGCAGCTTTCGCAGGCACTGCCTGCATTCGGGCCGGCGATGGCGGCTCGCGGTCGGTCGCGCATCGGACTATTGCCCGACAAAACCGGCGGCTGTGCGAGCAAGCCGTATGCCGACAGTTCCAGCTCCGCCAGCTCCAGCTCCGGCTCCGGCCCGAGCTCTCCGGCCCGGCACAGCACCTCTGTCTTCGACTACAGAACGGAAGAACTGGCCGGGGCGAACGTGCACGGCATCTGTGTCGGCCTGACGACGCAGTGGCTCCTCGGCCTCGGCAACGGGGCTTCGGATCGGACGGCCGCGTTGATGCCCGGAGGGGAAAACCACGCCGTCGCTGCCGCGCAGCAGCAGCACTACCAGGACCTCAAGCGTTCCCTCCGGCACCGGGGAGCAAGCTCTGCCGAAGCGGATCTGCAGGCCCAGAACACCATGCTCCACGGGGCCGGTCTGACACCGTCCGAAGAGGTCAAGAAATACGAATTCGGAAAGCCTTCGAGCCTTTCGCGCCTGGTCAAAAATATCACGCGGGAGGATTCGAAGCACCTGCTCAGCCTGTACTTCGCCGGCGGCGAAGCGCACACGGTCGCGACGTCCGCGTCGAATGGAAGAACCACGCTCTTCGATCCCAACTACGGCGAATTCACCGTTCGCTCGGCCGAGATGGCGTCGCTGCTGCAAAGTCTCGGCAACCGCTACCGATATCCCAACGGGCAATACCTGACGACGATCACGACGCAGACGATCTCCTGACAGCAGCGCTGCACGGCGGCGGCCCGGCCGGCGCGGCGCAGGCGGTGTTCCGCATGCTGCCGGCGAGAAACGGCCAGGGCGCGGTGGTGGCCGGGGTGCCGGCCCGGCGTCGGACACGGGTGGCGCCGGGGCGGGCGGTTGGCGTACGCCTCTGCAGGGTTGTCGCCTTGTAGCATGGCCATTCGATCAACGCCCGTTCCTTTCTCGCCCATGGCCTTCGCAACTTGCCTCGTCGTTCCCGGTTGCGCCATGCCGCCCATGATGTGCTGCACGACTGCACCGTGCCGCCCGCACGCCATGCGCGCGCGTCCCGCCCGATGAGCCGCCTCTCGACCACCCTGGCCCGCCTGCGCGACGCGGCTTTCGCCACGCCCGTCCTCGGCGTCCTGCTGCTCGCCATCCGCAACTACGTGCTGCACCAGAGCGCCAACCAGGCGGGCAGCATGGCGTTCTCGTCGGTGCTGGCGATGTTCCCCTTGCTGCTGCTGGTGTCGGCCGCCGCCGGCTACATCGGGCAGCCGGGCGACGCGGCGGCGATGGCGGGGCGGGTGATGGGCTATGCGCCGCAGGTGGTGCGCGATGCGGTGCAGCCGGTGATCGACGAGGTGCTGGCGCAGCGCAACCAGGCGCTGCTGACGATCGGCCTGCTGGTCACACTGTGGACCGCGTCGTCGGGGATGCAGGCGGTGCGCACCGCGCTCAACCGCTCCTACGGCATCGAACGCGGCCTGCCGTTCTGGAAGGCGCGGATCAAGGTCACATTGTTCACCGTGGTGGTGGGCGGCGGCGTGGTGGCGGCGTTCAGCTCGGTGATCGTGATGCCGTATCTCTGGCGATTGGTCGATGCCCGCGCCACCGGCGAGGACGCGCTCTGGCTGCGCAACAGCGTGCGCTACGGCGTGGCTTTTCTGGCGCTGACGGCGCTCTACGCGATGCTCTACGGCTGGCTGCCCGACGTGCGCCAGCGGCTGCGCACCGTGGTTCCCGGCGCCATCGTCGGCGCGGCCCTGTGGGTGGGCGCGGCGGCCACGCTGTCGACCACGCTGCGCTCGGCCGGCAAGCTGGCGCTGGTGTACGGCAGCTTCGCCGGCGTGGTCGCGACGCTGGTGTTTCTCTACATCAGCGCGACCACCCTGATCTTCGGCGCCGAGATCGGTGCGGTGCTGCGCGAGAAAGGCGAGAAGGACGAGAAGGGCGAGCCGGCAGATCCGTCGCCTTTGCCAGCGACGGCAGGCGACCGGACGGCGGGCGCTTCTTAACTTATGCCGCCGCCGGTATAACCGCCGCTCTACAGTCCGGTTCTTTTTACTGCGGCACAAGGAGCGATGCACATGGGTTGGACACGACGGCAGGCGGTGGCGGGCATGGCCGCATGGGCGGCGGCGGCGGCGGGCCATGCCCAGGGGCCGGCCGACACCGAGGGCGGCACGCTGCGCATCGTGGTGCCGTACCCGCCCGGCGGCGGCACCGACCGCGCGGCGCGGCTGCTGGCCGACGCGCTGCAGCCTCTGCTGGGCGCCACGGTGATCGTCGAGAACCGGGTCGGCGCCGGTGGCCGCCTGGCGGTGCAGCAGGTGCACAAGGAGCCGGCCGCGCGCAACGTGCTGCTGCTGGCCAACCCGGCGCCGATGCTGGTCGCGCCGCTGCTGGTCAAGGAAGACGGCTACGACGTGGCCCGCGATTACCGCGCGCTGTCGGAGGTCACCCGCTATGCCTTCGGCGTGGCGGTGGGCCCCGCGGTGCCGGTCAAAGCCTTCGGCCCGCTGCGCGGCTGGATGCAGGCCAACCGCGACAAGGTCACCGTCGGCGTGCCGGCCACCGGCAGCCTGCCGCACTTCTTCGCGCTGATGCTGGCGCAGCAGCTGGGCATCGAGATGCCGGTGGCCGGCTACCGCGGCTCCGCCCCGCTGGCCAACGACCTGATGGGCGGCCACGTGCCGCTGGCGGTCGACACCATCGACGCGCTGGAGCCGCTGCACAAGGCCGGCAAGCTGCGCATCCTGGCCAACTCGGCCGAGCGCCGCAGCTCCACGCTGGCCGACGTGCCCACCTTCGAGGAGGTCGGCCTGAAGCTCTCGGCCGTCGGCTGGAACGTGCTCTACGCCCCCTCGGCCATGCCGCCCGAGCGCGCCGCCCGCATCGGCGACGCGGTGCACCGCGCGCTGTCCGACCCGGCGGTGCGCAGCCGCTTCGCGACGGCCGAGCTGGAGGCGATCGGCAGCACCCCGGCCGAAACCCGGAAGATGCTGGCCGGCTACGCCGCGCAGTGGACGCCGGTGATCCAGGCGTCGGGCATCAAGATGTGATGGTCGAGGGCCGGCGCGATTTGCTACACAAACGATAGCTAGAGGCCGGCGCCGTACGCCGGCCGCAGGCCCTTTTTTATCCCCATATCGGGGGTGGCCCATACGGCCACGGCTTCACCGACCGCGACAGCCCCATCTGGGCGCTGGTGGCCATGGACATGTCGGCGGTGCCGCCGCAGTCCTGAGCCAGGGGCCACCGACCGCCGGCCGCCGCCTCGCGCGGCGGCCAGGCCGTACCGGGTCGGCTAGCCCTGCGGCTGCGCCGCGGCCGGCTCGGCGATCCGGGCGGCCAGGTGGGCCAGTGCTTCTTCCACCTGGTCCACCAGCACCAGGCACAGGTCGCCGGGCGACAGGCGCGCCAGGGCGGTGTCGATCGCGACGAACTCGCCGCGGATCTCGTCCACGTGCCGGGTGCGCGCGGCGCCTTGCAGGCCTTCGCGCAGCAGGGCCATCACCTCGCCGTCGGCCCGGCCGCGCTGGGCGGCGTCCTGGTAGAGCAGCACGTCGTCGAAGGCCGCGCCCAGGATCGCGGTCTGCTCGCGGATGTCCTCGTCGCGGCGGTCGCCGGCACCGCTGATGACCACCGAGCGGCGGTTCGCCGGCATCGCCTCGACGGCGGCCACCAGGGCCCGCATCGCGTCGGGGTTGTGGCCGTAGTCGGCGATCACGGTGGCGCCGCGGTAGTCCATCACGTTGAAGCGGCCGGGCGCGTTGCTGCTGTCGTTGACGAAGCTCGCCAGGCCGCTGCGGATCACGTCCCAGCCCAGGCCCAGCGCCCAGCAGGCGGCCACCGCGGCCATCGCGTTCTCGACCTGGAAGCCGATCGCGCCGTTGCGGGTGAGCGGAATGTCGCGCAGCGGCACCGTCTCGCGCCACATGCCTTCGGCGGCGACCACCGCGTCGGCATCGACGTACACGGTGCGCTTGCCCTGGGCCCGGTGGGTGGCCATGGTCGGCCTGTGGCGGTCGGCGCCGAAGAAGATCACCTCGCCGGGGCAGCTGGGCGCCATCGCCACCACGATCGGGTCGGCGGCGTTCAGCACCGCGTAGCCGCCGGGCGCCACGTTCTGCACCACCACCCGCTTGATGACCGCCAGGTCCTCGACGGTGGTGATGTAGTTCAGGCCCAGGTGGTCGCCGGCGCCCACGTTGGTCACCACCGCCACCTGGCAGCGGTCGAAGCCCAGGCCCTCGCGCAGCACGCCGCCGCGCGCCACCTCGAACACCGCCGCGTCGGCATGCGGATGCAGCAGCACGTTGCGGGCGCTCTTGGGGCCGCTGCAGTCGCCGCTGTCGGTCTGGCGGCCGTCCACGTACACGCCGTCGGTGTTGGTCATGCCCACCCGCAGGCCGCTGGCGGCCACGATGTGGGCGATCAGCCGGGTGGCGGTGGTCTTGCCGTTGGTGCCGGTGACGGCCACCACCGGGATGCGGCCGTCGTCGCCGGGCGCGAACAGCTCGCCGATCATCGCGTCGCCGATCGCGCGCGGCTTGCCGTAGGAGGGCGAGGTGTGCATCCGCAGCCCGGGCGCGGCGTTCACCTCGACGATGCCGCCGCTCTGCTCCTCCAGCGGTTTGAGCACCGTCTCGCAGACCACGTCGACGCCGCAGATGTGCAGGCCCACCATCTGGGCCGCGGCCACCGCGCGGGCGGCCACTTCGGGGTGCACGTCGTCGGTCACGTCGGTGGCGGTGCCGCCGGTCGAGAGGTTGGCGTTGTTGCGCAGCACCACCCGCTGGCCGCGCGCCGGCACCGATTCGGGCAGCAGGCCCTGGGTCGAGAGGCGCAGCACCGCGATGTCGTCGAAGCGGATCTTGGTGAGCGAGGTGGCGTGGCCGTCGCCGCGGCGCGGGTCGCGGTTGACCTCTTCGACCAGCTCGCGCACCGTGTGGGTGCCATCGCCGATGACCTGCGGCGGGTCGCGGCGCGAGGCGGCGACCATCCTGTCGCCCACCACCAGCAGCCGGAAGTCGTAGCCGGGCAGGAAGCGCTCGACGATCACGTCGCCGTATTCGGCCGCGGCCTTGAAGGCGATGTCCATGTGGTCGCGGTCGACCAGGTTGACGGTGACGCCCTTGCCCTGGTTGCCGTCCTGCGGCTTGACCACCACCGGCAGGCCGATCTCCAGCGCCGCGGCCCAGCCGTCCTCGGCCGAAGTGGCGGGCCGGCCCCGCGGCACCGGCACGCCGGCCGCGTGCAGCAGGGTCTTGGTCAGGTCCTTGTCCTGGGCGATAGATTCCGACACCGCGCTGGTGGTGTCGAGCTCTGCCGCCTGGATGCGACGCTGCTTGGAACCCCAGCCGAACTGCACCAGGCTGCCCTGGGTAAGGCGCCGGTAGGGAATGCCGCGGGCCACGCCCGCCTCGACGATGCAGCCGGTGCTGGGGCCCAGGCGTTCGGATTCGTCCAGCTCGCGCAGCTCGGCGATCGCGGCCTTCACGTCGAAGGCGGTGTCGGCGATGGCGGCCTGCACCAGGGCATGGGCCAGCGCGAAGGCGCGCCGGCCGACGGCTTCTTCGCTGTACTGCACCACCACCTGGTGCACGCCTGCATCGGTGGTGTCGGCGGTGCGGCAGAAGGTCACCGGGCAGCCGGCCTCGGCCTGCAGGGCGAGCGCCGCGGCGCCCATCACCGAAGCGAGCGACACCGGCCCGCCGTGGCCCGCGTGGCGCAGCGCGCCGATGGCCGGGAACAAGGCCCGGGCCCGGGCCTCGAAGCCCGGCACGTGGGCGATGGTGCTGCGGTCGGGCGGGCAGGTGACGATCGCTTCGATCGAGATGTGGCGGCTCCAGAGGTTCGGGCCGCGCAGCGCGCGAATGCGGGAGATTTCCATCGTGAATTGCTTTCGGGGGCGGTCGGGGCGTCGGTGCGGGAAGCGCGCGGGTGCGGCGGAGGGGCGGTCAGGCGGCCACGGCGTCGGCGGCGGGCGCATCGGCCACCAGCGGTACGCCCGGCTCCTGCTCGAACGCCTCGATGCCGGCACCGATCAGGCCCGGCGCGATGCCCAGCGCCCAGGCGGTCGCCACCGCGGCCAGGATCGCCTCGTCGGGCAGTGCGCCGAAGCGGGCGCGCCAGGCGTCGAGCGGGCCCAGGCCCGACAGCGGCACGTCCTGGCCGTCCGCCACCAGCGCCACCCGGCCCTCGCGCAGCACCACCGCGCGGCCGCCGGCGGCGCAGTGCGCGGCCAGTGCCGGCGTCGCCGGGTCGCAGGCGTAGAGGATCACCTCGCCGTCGCAGAGCGGCGCCAGGTCGGCCACCTGCGGCACCGCGGCGTTCAGCACGCCCACGCCGTCGGCCAGCACCACGTCGATCTGGGTGCGCAGCGCCTTGCGCATGTGGTCCTCGGTGTGCACGTCGTAGAAGGCGAGGGCCTCCATGCCGTCGAAATCGGTCACCACGCCCACCTGGCAGCGGTCGTAGGCCAGGCCGTCGCGCAGGATGCTCTCGGCCGGGTTCTCGATCACCGCGACCTGCACCGTGCGGTTCATCAGCAGCTGTTCGCCGGCGCGCCAGTGGCGGCTGTCGGCAGCCAGGAAGCGGCGGCGGTCCAGGAACAGGCCGTCGCGGCAGGCCAGGCCGGTCGCGCGGCCGTCCAGGTGCGCCAGCCAGGCCACCAGCCGGCCGATGGCCGCGGTGTGCCGGGTGCCGGCGATGCCGACCAGCGGGATGCGGCCGGTCTCGCCTTCGGAGAACAGGTGGTCGCAGATCGCGCGGCCCACCGGGCGCGGCTGGCCCTGGGTGGGTTTCAGGTGCATCAGCAGGCCGGGGCCGGCGTTCACCTCGACGATGGCGCCGGCCTGGGCCTGCAGCGGCTGGCGGATGTCGCGCGCCACCAGGTCGATGCCGGCGATGTCCAGGCCGACGATGCGGGCGGCCAGCGCCACCGCGTGCGCCACCTCGGGGTGGACTTCGTCGGTGCAGTCGATCGCCATGTTGCCGGTGCGCTGCACCGTCACCCGGCGGCCCGCCTCGGGGACGCTGTCGGGGGCGAGGCCCTGGCGGTGCAGCTCCAGCTGCACGCCGCCGTCCTGCACGTCGATGGTGGTCAGCGGGAACTGGTGCTCCCAGCCGCGCCGGGGGTCGGTGTTCATCTGCACGTCGATCAACCGCGCCACGGTCGAGACGCCGTCGCCGGTGACGGCCACCGGCTCGCCGCGGGTGGCGGCCACCACCTTGCCGCCGACCACCAGCAGCCGGTGCTCGTAGCCCTCGATGAAGCGCTCGACGATCACGCCGCTGCCCTCGGCCTCGGCCAGGGTGAAGGCGGCCTCGATGTCGGCCTGCTGGCGCAGGTCGAGCGTCACGCCGCGGGCGTGGTTGCCGTCCGACGGCTTCACCACCACCGGCAGGCCGATCTCCTGCGCGGCCTCCCAGGCGGCGGCGGGCGTCTCGACCAGGGCGCCCTCGGGCACCGGCACGCCGCAGGAGGCGAGCAGCGACTTGGTCAGGTCCTTGTCGGCGGCGATGCTCTCGCCGATGGCGCTGGTGCGGTCGCTCTCGGCGGTCCAGATGCGGCGCTGGCGGTTGCCGTAGCCCAGCTGCACCAGGTTGCCCGGGTTCAGGCGGATGTGCGGGATCTTGCGCTCGTTGGCGGCGGTGACGATGCAGTCGGTGCTGGGGCCGAGGAAGGAGCGGTCGATCTGCTTGCGCAACCGGCCGACGGCGGCCTGCACGTCGAACGGCAGGTCGTTGATCGCGGCCATCAGCAGCGCCATGCCTTCTTCCAGCGCCACCCGGGCGCTGGTCTCGTCCTGGGCGCGGAACACCATGCGGTAGACGCCGCTGGTGGTGGTCTCGCGGGTCTGGCCGAAGGTGGTGGGCATGCCCGAGAGGTTGAGCAGCTCGATGATCACGTGCTCCAGCACATGTCCCATCCAGGTGCCGCCCTCGAGCCGCTGCAGGAAGCCGCCGCGCTCGCCGACGCCGCAGGTGTGCTCCACCAGGGCCGGCAGCCAGCCGGTGATGCGCGCGTTGAAGCCCGGCAGGGTGTGCGAGGGAAACTGTTCCAGCTCGCCCAGGTCGAGCCAGACCTCCAGCACCTCGCGGTAGGTCCAGATGTTGGAGCCGTGCAGGTAGTTGACGCGGAGGATGCGGATGTCGTTCTTCGGATGCATAGGCCTATGGTCGGCAGCGGAGGCCGGGATTGTCAACGACGCCATTTTGCGTGCCCCTGCGGCGGCACGGTGGCTCAATGGTGGGAAACCGGTCGATGCCCTGCTGCGACAGGGGGAGATTGGGTCAGAATCGTATGGTGCAAAAACCAGACCCTGTCGATGCCCTTGCGGTAAACCCCGATCCGCCCCAGCCTCCCGGCCTGGGTGGAAACGTGCTCGCGACCGTGCCGGTTGACCTGGACCCGGCGATGCGCTTCGCCGCGGGCCGGCTGCAGCTCACCGCACGGGAGCTGCGCGCCTCCGGCATCCCCGGCACGCCCGACCGGGCCTGGCCGCTGCGCCCCGGCCTGTCGCTGCGCCTGTCCGACCACGGCGGTGTCGCCGCGCTGGAGCTGTGCGGCGAGGCGTCGCGGTTGGCCGTCTGGCGCTTCACCATGGCGGCGCATCCGCAGGCGCTGCGGCTGGTCGAGCGCTTCGACGCGCTGCAGACCGGCAGCGCCGAAGAAGCCGAGGCCCTGGGCATCGCCGACGAGGTGGCGCCGGCGCCGCCCCCCTCCACCTGGGTGCTGCTGCGGCTCTGGCGCTTCGCCCATCCGTACCGGCACCGGCTGCTGGCGGGCTTCCTGCTGACGCTGGCCTCCACCGCGGCCACCCTGGTGCCGCCCTACTTGACGATCCCGCTGATGGACGAGGTGCTGATCCCGTTCCAGAACGGCCAGCAGATCGAGACCGCCAAGGTGCTGCTGTACCTCTCGGCCCTGTTCGCCGCGGCGCTGGTCGGCTGGGGGCTGAGCTGGGCGCGCACCTTCATGCTGGCCCGGGTGTCGGAGCGGATCGGCGCCGACCTGCGCACCGCCACCTTCGAGCACCTGCTCGATCTGTCGCTCGACTACTTCGGCAGCCGCCGCACCGGCGACCTGATGGCCCGGATCGGCGCCGAGACCGACCGGATCAACGTCTTCCTGTCGCTGCACGCGCTCGATTTCGCGACCGACGTGCTGATGATGCTGATGACGGCCGTCATCCTGTTCTCGATCAACCCCTGGCTGGCGCTGGTGACCCTGGTGCCGCTCCCGCTGATCGCCTGGATGATCCACGTCGTGCGCGACCGGCTGCGCACCGGCTTCGAGAAGGTCGACCGGGCGTTCTCCGAAGTCACCAACGTGCTGGCCGACACCATCCCCGGCATCCGCGTGGTGAAGGCCTTCGCCCAGGAGCGCCGCGAGGCCCAGCGCTTCCGCGCGGCCAACCAGCGCAACCTGGAGGTCAACGACCGGATCAACCGCACCTGGTCGCTGTTCACCCCCACCGTCACCCTGCTCACCGAGATGGGTCTGCTGGTGGTCTGGGGCTTCGGCATCTGGCTGGTGGCGCACCACAGCATCACCGTGGGCGTGCTGACCGCCTTCCTGGCCTACATCGGCCGCTTCTACACCCGGCTCGACTCGATGAGCCGCATCGTCTCGGTGACCCAGAAGGCGGCGGCCGGCGCCAAGCGGATCTTCGACATCCTCGACCACCGCTCCGACGTGCCCGAGCCGGCCCGGCCGGTGCCCTACACAGCGCCGCGCGGCGCGATCGCGATGCGCGGCGTGGGCTTTCGCTACGGCAGCCGCTCGGTGATCCGCGGCATGGACTTGGACATCCGCCCCGGCGAGATGATCGGCCTGGTAGGCCACAGCGGATCGGGCAAGAGCACCCTGGTCAACCTGATCAGCCGCTTCTACGACGTGACCGACGGCAGCATCGCGGTCGACGGCCACGACATCCGCCAGTACCGGGTGGCCGACTACCGCCGGCACATCGGCCTGGTGCTGCAGGAGCCGTTCCTGTTCTTCGGCACCATCGCCGAGAACATCGCCTACGGCCGGCCCGACGCGCGGCGGGAAGACATCGTCGCCGCCGCCCGCGCCGCCCACGCGCACGACTTCATCCTGCGGCTGCCGCACGGCTACGACTCGCAGGTCGGCGAGCGCGGCCAGGGCCTGTCGGGCGGCGAGCGGCAGCGGATCAGCATCGCCCGCGCGCTGCTGATCGACCCGCGCATCCTGATCCTGGACGAGGCCACCTCGGCGGTCGACACCGAGACCGAAAAAGAGATCCAGAAGGCGCTCGACAACCTGGTGCAGGGCCGCACCACCATCGCCATCGCCCACCGGCTCTCCACGCTGCGCAAGGCCGACCGGCTGGTGGTGATGGACCGCGGTGCCGTCGTCGAAGTCGGTCCGCACGACGAGCTGATGGCCCGGCAGGGCGCCTACTGGCGGCTCTACCAGGCCCAGGTGCGCCGGGTGGACGACGAAGACCTGGAAGACCGCACGAGCGTGGTGCAGGCGGCGGCCGCGGCGCTCGCGACGCACTCGGCCCACCCGTCGGGGGAATCGTGATGCGCGGCCCGGCGACCGGCATCCTGCGCGGCGCGTGCTGCGCCCACGACCTGCCCGTCGCCGGACGTGCCCGTCGCACGCGCGGCGACGGTCGTCCTGCGCGCCTCTCCCGTTTTTCTCGCTTGCCCCACTTGCCCCGCTTCCACCGCGCTACCCCGCAGCATCCCCATGGCGACTGATCCCTCCGTTTCACCTCGGCCCCTCGCCCGGCCCTTGCCCGATGCGCAGCCCTCGGCCGTGTTCGGCCTGGCGCAGGACGCCTTCGGCCGGCTGGTGCTGACCGACACCGCCGGCAGTGTGCCGGTGCATCCGGTGCGGTCGTTTCCCCTGGCGGCGCCCGGCGAGGGCATCTCCCTGGTCGGCCCCGACGGCCGCGAGCGCGGCTGGATCGCGCTGCTGAGCGCGCTGCCCGACGCCGAGCGGGCGCTGGTCGAGGCGGCGCTCACCGTCCGCGAGTTCATGCCCGAGGTGAAGCGGCTGGTGTCGGTCTCGACCTTCTCCACGCCCAGCACCTGGGAGGTGGAAACCGACCGCGGCACGGCGCATTTCGTGCTGCGCTCCGAAGACGACCTGCGCCGCCTGCCCGACAACGGCCTGCTGATCGCCGACAAGCACGGCGTGCACTACCGGGTGCGCGACCGCTTCGCGCTCGACCGGGGCTCGCGCAAGCTGCTCGACCGGTTCCTGTAAGCCATATTTCACGCCAAAAGAGGCTGTGGCCGGCGTGCAGCGCCGGCCGGCAGCTATCGTTTCAATAGCGCCACGGCGCTGATCCTCCCAGGCCCGCCATGCAACGCTCCGCCCTCGTCCTGTTCTCCGGTGGCCAGGATTCCGCCACCTGCCTCGCCTGGGCGCTGCAGCGCTACGAGCGGGTCGAGACCGTCGGCTTCGACTACGGCCAGCGCCACCGGGTGGAGCTCGATGCCCGGCTGGAGGTGCTGCACGCGCTGCGCCACCAGTTTCCGCAATGGGCCACCCGGCTCGACGACGACCATCTGCTCGACGTGGGCGTGCTCGGCCAGGTCAGCGAAACCTCGCTGACGCGGGACACCGCCTTCGAGATGGAAGCCAGCGGCCTGCCCAACACCTTCGTGCCCGGCCGCAACCTGCTGTTCTTGACGCTGGCCGCCGCGCTGGCCTACCGGCGCGGCCACGATGTGCTGGTCACCGGTGTCTGCGAGACCGACTACTCCGGCTACCCTGATTGCCGCGACGACACGATGAAGGCGATGCAGGTGGCCCTGTCGCTCGGCATGGACCGGCGCCTGGTGGTCGAGACGCCCCTGATGTGGATCGACAAGGCCGCCACCTGGGCGATGGCCGAGCAACTGGGCGGCACCGCCTTCGTCGACCTGGTCGTCGAGCACAGCCACACCTGCTACCTGGGCGACCGCAGCCACCGCCACCCCTGGGGCTACGGCTGTGGCTCCTGCGCCGCCTGCGAGCTGCGGGCCCACGGCTGGGACCGCTACCGCGAGGCGGCGGAAGGCCGCAAAACACCCGGTCAAAAATAATTCAGAAAAGCCTCAAGATTTCCAAAAGGCGGCCGAAGACACCGATACGGCCGGTCCAACCCTGGCCACCCGTCCTTCGCCGGAGCACGCCATGATGCAGATCCCACCCGTTGATCCGACCCTCTACCGCCCGCAGGCGACAGCCGCGATCGGCGGCAACCTTGCCGCGAGCAGCGGTGCCGCATCGTCCGCCCAGGTCGCCGGCGAAGGCTCGGTGCGGGCGGGCGTCACCCAGGCCACCGCCACGGCCAAGGCGCAGGATTTCGTCGGCGCGCCGCAGGGCGCTCGCAGCCCCGACAACACCCCCTCGTCGGCCGCCGAAACCCCCAACCGCGACTGGACCACCGTCCGCCAGAAGGAAACCGTCAAGGAGCCGGAGGAGCCGCCGAAGGAGCCGATCAGCAAGCTGCTGATGGACCAACTGCAGTCACTCTGGCGCGCCAGCTCGTCGATGGTCGATCTGGCCGAAGAGCAGCAGCGCCTGGCGCAGAAGGCGCTGGCTTCGGGCCAGGCGAGCGACCTGAACGCGCCGGTCGTCTATTCGGATCCGAGCAAGGTCAAGCGCTCAACCCCCTCGGCTGCGGCCTGAAAACCGGCGGCAGGCACCGAGCCCTGCATGTCGAGGCGCCGCAGCCCGGCGTCTTTTGCCCCCTGTCGGCGCATGGGCCGACGCGAGAGCCTGCGTCCGGCGCGCGCATGACGGCAAAGAAAAACCTCGATCTTTTTGACCCAGGCGGCCTGGTTTCGTAACGACTCGATTGAAGGCGTATCGAAATCCGCATGTTATTCCCCTGGATATTGGCGGTATGTTTCATTGGCATAGCTGACCGCTTAGCCCGATCCGGGTGGCTCCTAAACTACACTAGCGCTTTCGGCTGGGTTTCATCGATGCGTCAACCCCTCTAAAAGCGTATTCCAATGAATATTGCAGTATGAAAGGGATGCAGCATGCGCGATACCCCGTCCGAAAGTCCCCATGTCAGGTACTACCCTGGCGACCCCCGAATACCGATCGTCAATCTGGCGTCCTTCGGCAAACGGGACGGACTTGAGAAGCGAAATCTCGCGCACGCGCTCGGCTCCGTCTGCCGGAAACGCGGCTTTTTCTATATCGAGAACCACGGCATTTCCGAGGATATTCTGCGGGACGCCCAGGCGATGGTGCGGGCGTTCTTCGATCTGCCGCTGGCCGACAAGATGGCGATCGATATCTCCCGGTCCCCGGTTCACCGCGGCTACGTGCCGGCCGGCGGCGAAACCGCCTACGGCGGCGCGATCGCGGATCTGAAGGAAGCGTTCGACATGGCCCTGGAACTGGAGCCCGGCGACCCCGACGTACGGTCCGGCAAGTCCTTCCACGGCCCCAACGTCTGGCCTGCCGCACTGCCGCAGATGCGTCCCGCCCTGTCGGCGCTCTACCAGGAATGGCTGACGATGTGCGGCGACATCGCCGAGCTGCTGGCGATCGCGCTGGGCCTGCCGAACATCTACTTCGCCCAGCGGACCCTGAAGCCGCTGGCACAGTTGCGGGCTGCCCGCTATCCGCAACAGCCGTCCGGCGACAGGTCGGGTGCCGTCGGCTGCGGCGACCACACCGACTACGGCATCGTCTCTGTCATCTGGCAGATCGACGCGGAAGGCCTGGAAGTCCGCGACCCGTCGGGACAGTGGATTCGCGCACCTCGGATCCCGAATACCTTCACCTGCCTGCTGGGGAACGTGACCGGCATATGGACCAACGATTATTGGCGTGCCACGCCCCACCGCGTCGTGAATGTCTCGGGTGGAACACGACATTCGCTCAATTTCTTTTTCGACCCCGATTACGACTGCGTGGTGCAGCCGCTGGCCCGATTCGTCTCGGCCAGAAAGCCGGCACGCTATGCGCCCATCACCATGGGTGCCCATCTCGAGCGGAACTTCGACGGTGTTTTCGAATACCGAAAGAGCACGTCTCCCGCTGCCGATAAAGGCACTCCCAACCTGGTGGGATAAGCATCATGAAAAACATTGTGGTAGTGGGTGGAGGCGTGCTCGGCCTCGCGATCGCGCTGGAACTGGGCGATACCGATACGGAGGTCGTCCACGTGTATCCCCGCAGTGGCGATTCCGATTCGGCGTCGCGGGCCGCGGGTGCCATGCTGGGAGCCTTCGGGGAAATGTCGGCGGACGACGGTCCCGACGAAATGGAAGAGTTCGGATTCCGTCTCGCGGCACAGCGCTATTACCCGCAGTGGCTGGCGCGGCTGCACGAGCGCTCGGGTGTGGCGGTGTCGCAGGTCGAGGGCACGGTCATCATCGCCAACAACCAGGGTGCACGCGACCGGGACGCGATTCGGCGGATGCATCGGGAAGCCGCGGCGCAAGGTGAGCCGGCCGAATGGATCGAGCCTTCCGACGTGCCCGGCCTCAAACCCAGCCCGGTCCATGCGCCGGCGCTATGCCTCTACCTGAAGAACGAGCATGCGCTGGACGCCGGTGGCCTGCTCGACGCGATGGTGCAGGCGCTGACGGGGCGCAAGCACTACCGGCACCTCGACACGGCGGTGGTGACGGCCGCCCCCGAGGGCGCGGCCTGGACCGTCACGCTCGCCGATGGCCAAACCGTCGCGGCGGATGCGGTGGTGCTGGCGAACGGTGCACGCTCGCTCGACTGCTTGCACCCTTCGCTGGTGGACGCGGCGGGTCTGCCGGGCCTGAGCTTCGGCAAGGGCGTGTCCTGCATCGTCAGCGGCGCTCCGCCGGTGGCCCACACGATCCGCACGCCCAACCGCACCTTCGCCTGCGGCATCCACGTGGTGCCGAGGTCCGTGCGCGGCGACCTCTACATCGGCGCCACCAATTTCCAGGGCACCGATCAGGCGGCGGAACGCAAGGTGCAACCGGGCGAGTTGCATGTGCTGTTCGACGAGTCGATTCACCAGATCAACACCGACATCCGCACCAGCCGTATCGAGCAGATCCGCGTCGGCTTCCGCCCGATCGCCGCGTTCAAGCGGCCGCTGGTGGGCAAGACAGGGGTCCGCCACCTCTACATCGCCACCGGGACCTACCGCAACGGTGTGTTGATGGCACCGCTGGTCGCGGGCATGGTCGCCGCCGAGATGGGTGTGCGCACGATGCCCTATCCGGGCAACCCTTTCACCGTGGCAGCCCCCGAAAACAGGACCGGCTGGGCTATCGACCGGCTGCTCGACACGGGGGTGCGCGACCTGGTGGCTTTCCTGCAGGAGCCGCGCAGTGCGCTGCCGTACAACCGGGCGCAGGAGCTCGAGGTGTGCCTGCGCGGTCTGCTGCAAGCCGCCGTGCGCAACGACGCCAGCGGCGATCCGCTGCACGCGGTGATCCAGGCGCGCCTGCGGGACGCGCCTTTCAACGAGACGGTGCACAAGCTGTTCTACGAGATCGGTGCGGCCGGGCGCCGGCCCGCGGCCGAAACCGCCGACGCCTGAAGACCGCATCGCGACAGCGCCGGCGGTGCGGCGTCCGGTGGCTGGACGCCTACCAGCCTTTCCTGGCGTCTTCCGCGGGAGAAGGTCCGGTCGGCCGCACCGGCGCCGTCGCGGCCGGGGCCGGGGCCGCATCTTGGCTGGCAGGCGCTGCCTCGCCCGCGGCAGGCGCCTGCCGCGCCCGGTCCCGCTCGGCCCGGTGCTTCTGGGCGAAGACCCGGATCTCCTCGAAGCTCACCTTGCCGTCGCGGTTGGTATCGGCCGCGTCGAAGTTGTCGCGCAGCCGCGGGAACAGCGCCACCTCGGACTTGGTGAGGAAGCCGTCGCCGTCGGTGTCGAGCCACTTGAACTGCCTGGCGGCCAGCACCTCGCCCTTGGTGCCTTCGGTGGCCGCCTTCTCGGGCGTGGTGGCGGTCAGCGGCGCGGCCTGCCGGGGCTGGGCGCCGCCGGTCTGCGCGGCGGCGGTGCCGGCGAAGGCCAGGGTGGCCAGCAGGGCGGCCAGGGCGTTGGCGCGGTGAGGGCGGGCAGGGCGGGCGGGGGCGGAGAAAGGCATGGACATGAAGCTGTGAAGTCGAAGGCGGCTGCGGCGGGGCCGGGCCGGGGTGGCCGGATGGTGGCACGGATGCCGGGCGTGCCAGGTAACGCGGCTGCAAAGCTCGTCGTCTTTGGCAAGCGGGCCCAGACGACCATCCCGCTGGATGCTACCGAATCGATAGCTGTATGTCCGCTTCCTGCGCAGGCTGCAGCCGGTTTTCAATTTCGAAACGGCAGATCGGGGCCGATCCGCCTGCGGTTCAGCTGCCGGCCGGCGGCAGCGGCGGCGTGGCGGCGGTTTCCACCGGCAGGGCGGGCGGCGCGGCCGGCAGCCGGTTGGAGACGCCGAAGCTCACATGCCCCGCCGGCACGTGCCGCGCGGCCGAGTTGACGTGGCCGGTCTGGTCGTCGAAGAAGAAATCGGGCTCGAACTCGCGCAGGAACGCGCCCTTCTCCAGGCCGCCGAGGAACATCGCCTCGTCCACCGCGATGTTCCAGCTCATCAGGGTGCGGATCGCCCGCTCGTGGGCCGGGGCGCTGCGGGCGGTGACCAGGGCGGTGCGCAGCCGCATGCCGCCGGCGATCGCCAAATCGCTGGCCTGCTGCAGCCTGTGCAGGGCGCTCAGCAGCGGCTTGAAGGGCCCGTCGGGCAGGGGCTGGGCGGCCTTGCTGGTCTCGTGGCGCTGGAACGCGGCCAGGCCCTTCTTCTGGTAGACCCGCTCGGCCTCGTCCGAGAACAGCACCGCGTCGCCGTCGAAGGCGATCCGCACCTCGTCCGGGTAGGTGGCGCCGGCCTGCACCGATTCGGTCAGCACCCGCGCCGCCGGGAAACCCAGGTTCAGCGCGGCCCGCACGTCCTCCTCGTTGGCCGAGAGGAACAGGTGCGCGCCCAGCGGCCGCAGGTAGCGGAACGGGTCGCGCCCCTGGGTGAACACCCCGCGCTCCAGCGGCACCTTGGCCGCCTCGCCCGAGCGGAAGATGCGCATGCCGCTCACCGGGTCGTTGCGCGACAGCATCACCACCTCCACCCGCTGCACGCCCGGCGTGTTGAACGCCATCAGCTTCTTGACCAGCGAGAACGCCACCCCCGGCTTGGCCGGCACGTCGAGCCGGTCCAGCTGCAGCTGCATGTACGGCCCCGGATCGCGCGGATCGAACTGCCGGTTCTCTTCCTCGAAATCGAACAGCGCCCGCGACGAGATCGCGACCACCAGCTTGTCCTCCAGCGTCACCGGCATAAGAACCCCGTTATGGCCGGACCTCGATCCGGCGCTACCATTTCCATAGCTGCGGGCCGGCGCAAGACGCCGGCTCCAGCCACTTTCGATCCAGAACCCACCACCCCACACCCACTACCCCCCGCACCCTTGCACTCCCAGGGACACCCTGGATCCGGCTCCGCCGGTCCAGCGGTGTCGCCCCCTCACAGGGGGGAGGCGTAGCGGAGCGCAGCCTGGGGGTCGTCTGCGCAGCAGACGTACTCGATTTTTTAGCGCACGAATTGGTTCAACTGGATGATCGGCATCAGCACCGCCAGCACGATCAGCATCACCACCAGGCCCATCGCCACGATCAGCAGCGGCTCCAGCAAGGTGGCGAGCGACACGGCGCGGCGCTGCACCTCGGTCGAGAGCTGCACCGCGGCGCGCTGCAGCATCAGCGGCAGCTGGCCCGTCTGCTCGCCCAGCCGGGCGAACATCGCGACCAGGCCGGGAAAGCGTTTTTTCTGCGCCATGGCCGAGGCCAGCGGCGCGCCTTCGCGCACCAGCACCAGCGCGTCGAGCGCGTCGGCCCGCATGGCGGTGTTGTGCAGCGTCTCGGCCGCGGCTTGCAGGGCGCGCAGGATCGGCACGCCGGCGGCGGCCAGCATCGCCAGGGTGCTGGCGAAGCGGGCCGCGTTGTAGCCGCGGGCCAGCCGGCCCACCAGCGGCAGGGTGAGCCAGGCCGCATCGAGCCGGCGGCGCAGCGCCGGGTTGGCGTAGGCGGCGCGGCCGGCGAAGGCCAGCACCACCACCGCGACCAGCATCGCCCAGCCGTAGTTGCGCACGACATCGCTCACCGCCAGCATCGCGACGGTCAAAAAGGGCAGGGCGCGCTTGGTGCCGGCGAAAACGCTGGCCACCTGCGGCACCACGTAGCCCACCAGGAACAGCACGATGACGATCGCCACCACCGTCACGATCGCCGGGTACAGCGCCGCGCCCAGCAGCTTGGCCTTGAGCGCCTGGCGCTCTTCCAGGTCGTCGGCCAGCCGGTCGAGCACCAGGCCCAGGTTGCCGGACTGCTCGCCGGCGCCGATCACCGCGATGAAGATCGGCGAGAACTCCCGGCCGTGCTGGCCGAGCGCCTGGGCGAAGCTGGCACCGGCATTGACCTCGGCCCGCAGCGCGGCGACCAGGTGGCGTTGGCGGTCGTCCTCGGCTTCGTCCGACAGCGCGGTGAGCGCGCGCTCCAGCGGCAGGCCGGAGCCGACCAGGCCGGCCAGCTGGCGCGTCCAGATCGACAGGCCGGTGGAGTTGAAGACCCGGCGCACGAAGAAGCCGCCGGTATCGCGGCTGCCGCCGCTGCCGGTCGCCACCGGCTCCACCAGCAGGGGCACCAGCGCCTGGGCCCGCAGCAGGCTGCGGGCCGCGCGGGCGGTGTCGGCCTCCATCACGCCCTTGCGCGACTGGCCTTGGGCATCGAGGGCTTCAAACGAATAGGCTGGCATGGCGGGGATGGTAGCGCCGAAGCATGGCGCGTCCGCTCTGGCGGCGGCCCGTCCCGCGCGCCTGGGTCAGCGCGTTGGCGAATGTCCCGCCCGCCGGGCGGGGCCGCGTCACTCCGAATGGATGTTGTTGGCCTTCACCACGTCGCCCCAGAGCTTGTACTGCGAACGGGTCAGGGTATCGAGCTGCTCGGGCGTGCCGCCGCCGGGCTCGTCGGCGCGGTCCTTGATGCCCTTGATCACCGCCGGGTCCTTCATCGCGACGTTGATCGCGGCGTTGGCCTTCTTGACCACGTCGGCCGGCAGGCCGGGCGGGCCGTACAGGCCGATGAAGGAGATGATCTCGAAATCCTTCACGCCGGCTTCGGCGCCGGTGGGCACGTCGGGCAGGGTTTCGACCCGCTTGGCGCTGGTCACCAGGATCGGGCGCACCTGGCCCGACTTGATGTAGGGCGCGAAGACCGAGGTGGCGTCGAACATCGCGTCGATGCGGCCGGCCATCACGTCGACCACCGCGGGGGCGCTGCCCTTGTACGGCACATGGTTCATCACCGCGCCGCCCAGGCGGTCGCGCAGCAGTTCGGTGGCCACGTGGACCAGCGAGCCGGCGCCGGGCGTGGCGTAGTCGATGCCCTTGCCGTCCTTGGCCTTGCTTTTGACCAGCTCGACGAACTGGGCGAAGGTCTTCACCGGCGACGAGGCCGGCACGACCAGCACCAGCGGCGACTGCAGCAGCACGCCGATGGGGGTGAACTTCTGCGGATCTGCGATGCCCAGCTTGGGGAACACGTGGGGCGTCACCGTCATCGAGCCGTTGCCCACCAGCAGGCGGTAGCCGTCGGGCGCGGCGCGCATGACCTCGACCGAGGCGATGTTGCCGTTCACGCCGCCCTTGTTCTCGATGACGATGCCCTGGCCCAGCGTGGCGCCGAGGCTGTTGCTGACCACACGGGCGGCGAAGTCGGTCTGGCCGCCGGGCGGGAAGCCCACCATCAGCGAGACCGGCTTGGTCGGCCAGGCGGCGCCTTGCGCGAAGGCTGGAGCGGCCATGCCGTGCAGGCCGAGCGAGAGGGCGCCGAGAAGCGCCATGCGGCGGATCGCATCGGCGCGGGTGTTGAGAGTGAATGCCACGGTGGTGTCTCCTGTTGAGGTTTTGTGTCGGGGGGGGGGCGCGGTTAGGCGAACTTCTTCACCGCTTCCAGCAGGCCGTTGAGGTAGACCGCGCCCAGCGCCCGGTCGTAGAGTCCGTAGCCGGGCTTGCCGGTCTCGCCCCAGATCATCCGGCCGTGGTCGGGGCGGAAGTGGCCGGTGAAGCCCACGTCGTGGTAGGCCTTGACGATGGCCGCCATGTCCAGCGAGCCGCAGCCCGACAGATGGGCCGATTCCTCGAAATCGCCGGCCGCCGAGACCTTGACGTTGCGCAGGTGGGCGAAGTGGATGCGGCCCTGCGCGCCGAATTCGCGCACCAGCGCCTCGACGTCGTTCTCGGGCCCCGCGCCGAGCGAGCCCGAGCACAGCGTCAGCCCGTTGGCCGGCGAATCGACCGCGGCCAGGATGCGGGCCAGGTCGTTGCGGTTCTTGACGATACGCGGCAGGCCGAAGATGGGGCGCGGCGGATCGTCCGGGTGGATGGCCATCTTCACGCCGGCTTCTTCCGCCACCGGGATGATCGCCTTCAGGAAGTAGTCGAGGTTCTGCCACAGCCGGTCGGCATCGACCTCGCGGTACTCGGCCAGCAGCGCCAGCAGCTCGTCCTGGCGGTAGCTGGCGTCCCAGCCGGGCAGCGAGATGCCCTGGGTGACGTCGATGCTGTCGACCGTCCGGGTGTCGAAGGCCAGGCAGGTGGAGCCGTCGTCGAGCACTTTTGACAGCTCGGTGCGGGTCCAGTCGAAGACCGGCATGAAGTTGTAGCAGACGACTTCGATGCCGGCCGCGCCCAGGTTGCGGATCGTTTGCTGGTAATGGGCGATCAGGGTGTCGCGGCCGGGCTTGCCGAGCTTGATGTCCTCGTGCACCGGCACCGACTCGACCACCTCGAAGCGCAGGCCGGCGGCCTCGATCTCGGATTTCAGCGCGGCGATCCGTTCGGGCGGCCAGACGGCGCCCACCGGTTCGTCGTAGACGGCGGAGACGATGTCGGTCATGCCGGGAATCTGCCGGATGTACTGCAGGCTGACCGGATCGGACGCACCGAACCAACGAAACGACATCTTCATCTGACCGCTACCCCGCAAAAACTGGTTAGACCAATCTTAATTTTGGTATGCCAAAACCGCCTGCTGGTTTACCACTAGGGCGCAGACCCGCGGAAGAAGCGGCGAGAATTGGCCCTACCGATTCCCACCCGCGCATCCGCCGGAAAGAAAGCACATGGCAGACAAGGCGGCCGTCCCCTCGCCGGAGGCCTGGAAAGGCGAGCGCTCGTACCGCGAGCTGGCAGAAAAGATCGTCGAACTGGTCCGCGATGGCGAGTGTCCGCCGGGCACGCGGCTGCCGTCGGAGCGGGCCCTGGCCGAGCGTTTTTCGGTCAGCCGCACGGCGGTGCGCGAGGCCATCATCGCGCTGGAGGTGCAGGGCCTGGTCGAGGTGCGGATGGGCTCGGGCATCTACATCGCGGCCGGCGCCGACGACGGGCGGCCGGGGGTGGGCCTGCCGAGCGGCCCTGGCCCGATCGAGGCGCTGCGGGCCCGCAGCCTGATCGAATCCGAGGTGGCGGCGCAGGCGGCCCGGGAAGGGCGCGACGCCGACCTCGACCGCATCCTGGACGAACTGAACCGCATGCGCGACCGGATGGACGACAAGGCCGCCTACGACCAGGCCGACCGCATGTTCCACCTGCGCATCGCGGAAGCCACCGGCAACAACGTGCTGGTGCACATCGTGCAGTCGATGTGGGACAACGCCCGCAGCGACCCGCGCTGGGACAAGATCGAGCGGCACTTCCACACCACCGCCCTGCGCGCGGCCAGCCTGGACGACCACCGCCGCATCTTCGCCGCCCTGCTGGCGCGTGACCCGGAGCAGGCCCGCCAGGCGATGCGCCGCCACCTGGAGCGGGTGGTGTCCCAGTTCTCGCAGACCTGGCGCTGAAGCCCGGGCCGGCCCGGCGAGGACGTCAGTCGGCCAGCGCGGGCTCTTGCGCCTTCACCGCCGCGGCGATGTCCAGCGAGCGCAGCCGCAGCGCCGGGTCGAAGATGTCGCAGACGAACATCATCTCGTCGGCACCGGTGCGCTCGGCCAGCGTCTCCAGCCCGCGGCGCACCGTCTCCGGCCCGCCGATCACGCCGGCCGCCAGGAAATCCTCGATCGCCGCGCGTTCGCGCGGCTGCAGCTGGTCGACGAAGTTCGCCACCGGCGGCGGGAGCTTGCCGCGGGCGCCGGTCAGGATGCCCAATACCCGCTGGTAGGTGCTGCTGGCCAGGTACTGCGCTTCCTCGTCGGTGGGCGCCGCGATCAGCGGCACGCCGATGGTCACATAGGGCTTGTCCAGCGTCGCCGACGGCCGGAACCGCTCGCGGTACAGGTCGATCGCCTGCAGCAGCAGCCGGGGCGCGAAGTGCGAGGCGAAGGCGTAGGGCAGGCCGCGCTCGGCCGCCAGCTGGGCGCTGAACAGGCTCGACCCCAGCAGCCAGATCGGCACCCGGGTGCCGGCGCCGGGCGTGGCGACCAGCTTCTGGCCGGGCTGGGCGGGCGCCAGCAGACGCTGCAGTTCCAGCACGTCGGCCGGGAAGTCGTCGACCGTCTCGGTGCGGTCGCGGCGCAGGGCGCGCATCGTGGACGGATCGGTGCCGGGCGCACGGCCCAGGCCCAGGTCGATCCGGTTCGGGTACAGCTCGGCCAGGGTGCCGAAGGCCTCGGCCACCACCAGCGGCGCGTGGTTGGGCAGCATGATCCCGCCCGAACCCACCCGGATGCGCTGGGTGCCGCCGGCCACGTGGCCCACCATCACCGCGGTCGAGGAGCTGGCGATGCCCTCCATGTTGTGGTGCTCGGCCATCCAGTAGCGGGTGAAGCCCAGCGTCTCGGCATGCTGCGCGGTGCGCAGCGCCAGGGCCAGCGCCTGCGCCACCGTGCCGCCTTCGCGGACGGCGACCAGGTCGAGCATGGAGAAACGGGTGTCGGCGAGCGAGGTGGATGCGGTCATGCAGCCATTGTTGCGCGGACCGGGAAGCCTTGCAGGGGCAAGGTCGGGCGTCTTGTGCATGCACCCCGTGGAATGCGGCGCCGATGCGGCAGGGCGGCCGCACGCGGGCGGTCGGCGGTGTGGCCTGCGGCCGGCCGGCGCAGAGACGCCGCGGTCAGGGCGGGGGCACGACGGTCCGCCCGGCCGCGTCCGGCAGGTCCGCGTACAGCACGTCCGCGGCCAGATCGAGCCCGACGCTGGCGAGCGCGATGGCCTGCTCGCCTTCGGACGGATGGAGCACCCACAGCCCGTCCGGGCCCTTGCGGTGCAGATCGACCCGGCGGCGCGCGATGTCGACCAGCAGGTACTCCTGCAGGCTCGGCAACTGGCGGTAGCGGGCGAATTTCTCGCCGCGGTCGTAGGCCTCGGTACCGGGCGAGAGGATCTCCACGACCAGGTGCGCCTCGCGCTTGACCAGCCGGTCGGCCGCGTCGCGGCTGCCGCAGGTGACGAAGACATCGGGGTAGAAGAAGGCGTCGGCAGCATCGACCTGCAGCTTCACCCCGCCGAGGTAGACGGCGCACGGACTGCCGCGCAGGTGCTGGCGCAGGGCCATGTAGAGGTTGCCCGCGACGATGTCGTTGCGGTCCTCGCCGCCGGCCATCGCGAAGGTCTCGCCGCCGATGTATTCGTGGCGGTCCGGCTGGGTGGCTTCCCAGGCGAGGTAGTCGTCGGTGGTGAAGGGCAGTGTTGCAAGCGGGTGGGCGGCCATGGGGACTCCGGCTACAAGACCGCCATTGTGACGCGCAGGGCGCGTACCGGGGCGCTCAATCCCGCGTGACCCGCAGCACTTCTTCGGGGCTGGTGATGCCTTCGCGCACCAGCCGTTCGCCGTCTTCCCGCATCAGCTTCATGCCGCCGGCCAGCGCGGTGTCGCGGATCTTCGCTTCCGATTCCTGGTTGTGGATCTGGGCGCGGATCGCCTCGTCGACCACCAGCAGCTCGAACACGCCGGTGCGGCCGCGGTAGCCGCTGGTCTCGGTGGGGTCGAGCTTGCGGACCAGGCGCTGGGCCAGCACGCCCAGCAGCGAACTGCTCAGCAGGAAGGGCTCGACGCCCATGTCGGTCAGGCGGGTGATCGCGCTGGCGGCGTCGTTGGTGTGCAGGGTGGCCAGCACCAGGTGGCCGGTCAGCGACGCCTGGATGGCGATCTGCGCGGTCTCGAAATCGCGGATCTCGCCGATCATGACGATGTCCGGGTCCTGCCGCAGGATGGCCCGCAGCGCCCGGGCGAAGGTGAGGTCGATCTTGCCGTTGACCTGGGTCTGGCCGACGCCCGGCAGCTCGTACTCGATCGGGTCCTCGACCGTCATGATGTTGTTGGCGGTGGCGTCGAGCCGCGCCAGCGAGGCGTAGAGCGTGGTGGTCTTGCCCGAGCCGGTGGGCCCGGTCACCAGGATGATGCCGTGCGGCTGCTTGATCAGCCGCTCGAAGCGGTGCAGCACGTCGCCCAGCATGCCGACCGATTCCAGGCTGATCTTGCTCTCGCTCTTGTCGAGCAGCCGCAGCACCGCCCGCTCGCCGTGGGCCGACGGGATGGTCGAGACGCGCACGTCCACCGCCCGGGTGCCGATGCGCAGGCTGATGCGGCCGTCCTGCGGCAGGCGTTTCTCGGAGATGTCCAGGTCGGCCATGATCTTCAGGCGCGAGATCAGGGCCGCGTGCAGCGCGCGGTTGGGCTGCACCACCTCGCGCAGCGCGCCGTCGACCCGGAAGCGCACGCTGCTGTGGCGCTCGTAGGGCTCGATGTGGATGTCGCTGGCGCCGTCGCGCGCGGCCTGGGTCAGTAGCGCGTTCAGCATGCGGATGATCGGCGCGTCGTCGGCCGTCTCCAGCAGGTCTTCGATGGCCGGCAGGTCCTGCATCATCCGGGAGAGGTCGGCGTCGCTCTCGACCTCGCTCACCACCGTGGCGGCGCTCGATTCGCCCTGGGCGTAGGCGGCGCTGATGCGCTGCACCAGCACCGGCACGTCGGCGCGCTGCAGGGCGGCCACCGGGTACTTGCGCAGCACCTCGCTGCAGGCGGCGCTGTCGGGCGCGGGGCCGTGCCACAGGGTGAGCTGGCCGGCGTCGTCCTCCAGCAGCAGCTGGTGGGTGCGGGCGAAGGCGTAGGGCAGCGGGTGGCGCATCAGGCGGGGGCTCCGGGCCGGTCGGGAAGGTGGCGGATCACGGGCTTTCCTGGCGGGTGGCCGGGTCGGCGGTGGCGGGCAGGGCACCGCGCAGCGGCGGGCCCGACGGCCGGGTGACCGTCGGCGGCAGCGGCGGCGGGACCAGGGTGGTGCCCTGGATGCCGCCGCCCGCGTCCTTGCGGGGTGTCGGCGCCGGCATCGGCGGCAGCACCGGCGCGCCGCTCACGCCGTTCATCACCGTGCTCGGCGCGGGCTGGATGTTCTGCTGCAGCGCGCGGATCGCCTCGTAGCGGTCCTGCGTCAGCGAATCGCTCTCGGCCGCGTCGCGCACCACCACCGGCCGCAGGAACACCATCAGGTTGGTCTTGCGGCGGCTGCGGTTCTCGTTGCGGAACAGGCCGCCCACCAGCGGCACGTCGCCCAGCACCGGGATCTTGTCCTGGCTCAGCGAATAGTCGTCCTGCAGCAGGCCGCCGAGTACCACGATGCTGCCGTCGTCGACCAGCACGTTGGATTCGATCGAGCGCTTGTTGGTGGTCGGGCCGTTCTGGTTGGCGATGGTGCTGGTGTCGACGCTCGACACCTCCTGGTAGATCGCCATCTTCACCGTGCCGTTCTCGTTGATCTGCGGCTTGACCCGCAGCGTCAGGCCCACGTCCTTGCGCTCGACGGTGGTGAACGGGTTGACGGTGCTGCTGCCGGTGCTGTTGGCGTAGGAGCCGGTCGGGAACGGCACGTTCTGGCCGATGATGATCCGCGCCTCTTCGTTGTCGAGCGTCAGCAGGTTGGGGGTGGAGAGGATGTTGGCGTCGCCCGAGCTTTGCAGGAAGTTGGCGAGCGCCCCCAGGTAGTACTTGCCGTTGATCCGCGGCGCCAGCGCCAGGTTGAAGCCGGTGGACGGCCGGGCGCCGTTGGCAACCGCCGAGGCGATGCCCGCCGTGGTGCCGCTGGCCGCTGCCAGCGCCAGGTTGATGATGTTGGTGCCGGCCACGCTCGAGTTGTTTCCGATCACGCCGACCGTGCCGTCGCCGCTGTTGCCCAGCGCGGTCTGCCACTGGATGCCGAAATCGGCCACCTTGCTGGCGTTCACTTCGACGATCAGGCTCTCGACCAGCACCTGCGCCCGCCGGCCGTCGAGCTTGTCGATCACCGCGCGCAGCTGGCGGTAGAGGGGCTCGCTGGCGGTGATGATCAGCGAGTTGGTGGCCGGGTCGGCCTGGATGCTGCCGCCGGTGGACGGCATCGCGCTGTTGGCGAAGTTGGACGACGCGCTGCTGCCGAGGGCCGCGTTGCTGCCGCCGGTGCTGCCGAAACTGCCGCCGAAGCCGCTCGCCCCGCCGCCGCCGCCGAAGCCCGACGTGCCCGACGACATGCCGCTCTGCTGCGGCACGCCGGTGGTGCCGCCGCCGGGCAGGGCGCCCGCCACGCCGCTGTTGCCGCTGGCGGCGGCCAGCGAGGCCATCGCGGCGCGCAGCGTCACCGCCAGCCGGGTGGCCTCGGCGTTCTTCAGGTACACGACCCGGATGTTGCCGGCGTCGCCGTTGGCGCCGTCCTGTGCGGGCTGGTCGAGCCGCGCCACCAGGGAGCGCACCAGCGACACCCGGGCCGGGTTGGCCGCCCGCAGGATCAGCGCGTTGCTGCGCGGCTCGGCGATCAGGGTGGTGCGGAAGGCGTTGTCGGTCTGGCCCTGGCCGCCGGGCACGCCGGTGGGCTGGGCGCCCGGCAGGCCGCCGGCCACCGACGCGGAGCCCGAGCCGTCGATCAGCCGCGAGACCAGCGGCGCCAGGTCGGTGGCGACCGCGTGGCGCAGCGGGATCACCTCGACGTCGCTCGCGTTCGAGACATCCATCGACGCGATGATCTTGCCCATCCGCTGCAGGTTCTCGGCGTAGTCGGTGATGACCAGCGAGTTGTTGCCCGGGTTCACGTTGATCGTGTTGTTGGGGCTGATCAGCGGCCGCAGCACCGGCACCAGGTTGTTGGCGTTCTCGAAATTGAGCTTGAAGATCTGGGTGACGATCTGGTTGCCCGCCGCGCCGCCGGTGGCGGGCGCGACGGTGACCGCGCCGCCCTGCAGCTTGCCGTCGGCCTCGGGCACCACCTTGTAGAGCCCGGCCGATTCGACGACGGTGAAGCTCTGCAGCCGCAGCGCCGCCAGGAACTGGTTGAAGGCGACGGCCGGCGGCACCGGCCGCTCGGTCACCAGCGTCATCGTGCCCTTGACCCTAGGGTCGACCACCACGTTGCGGCCGGTGATGGTCGACATGGTGCGGGCCACCGCCTCGATGTCGGCATTGGCGAAATTGAGCGTCACCGGCTCCCGCGCGCCCACCGAGGGCGGCGCCGCGCCCCGGGCGGCCCGGTTGTTCTGCGCCAGCGCTTCATTGAAGCCGAAAGGGCCTGCAGCCGGCGTCCCGCCCAGGCTTGCTGCTACGGAAATGGTAGCAATGCGCAGGACGGATCGCTGGAAGAGGCGCTGGGGGCGCGGAGCGCGCGGCGTTCGGTGGGTCATGCGTCAACCTACGGTGATGAGAGAACGGGCGCCGCTGCGGCGGCCGATGATGTTCAGGAGGTTCGAGAGCGCCGCTTCGCGGTCGGGCGCGGCCGAGGCCTCGCCGTCGAAGCGCAGGCGCGCGCCGACCCAGCGGCCCTGGCCGGTGAGCTGCAGCGGGCCTTCGAGGGTCAGCAGGCCCAGCGTCGGCAGCTCGCCGCCGGCCAGCACCAGCCGGTAGCTGCCCATCGGGCGCAGCGGCGAGAGCTGCGACGACATGCCCAGCGCATCCAGCTGCGCGCTGCCGGCCAGCACCAGCCGGCCCTGGGCGATCTCGACCGCCAGGCCCTGGGTGGCCAGCGCCAGGTCGCCCTGGGGCTTGAGCGTGTTCCAGGGCGTGCCCAGGCCCGCCAGCAGCGCGGCCGGCCAGCGCGAGCCGCTGTCGGCCACCACGATGCGGGCGCCGCCGCGGCGCAGGTGCACCCGCAGCGCGACCGGCTCGGGCGTGCAGCAGGGCGCCTGCAGTTGCAGCGACAGGCCGTCCCAGGTGGGGCGCAGCCGCCAGCGCAGCCGGTCGGGCAGGGCGGCGGCGTCGGCGCTGCCGGCGCCGCCGGTCAGCACCAGCTGGGCGGTGCCGTTCCAGACAGTGCCGGCGGGCGCCGCCAGCAGCAGGTGGCCCTGGGTGGCGTCGGCCAGCGCGCCGCTCAGCCAGCGTGCCGGTGCGAACAGCACCAGCGCGGCCAGCAGGCCCAGCACCGCGCCGACGGTGGCCCAGCGCCAGCCGGCCGAGGGCGGACGGCCGGGGCGGGAAACGGAAGAAGAGCGGCGGGCCATGGGGGAGCGAGAGGCGGGAAGGGCGGTCGGTAGGAAGGGCGGGCTCGGTAGCCGCATCAGCGCGCCGGCAGCGCCAGCACGACCGTGCCGTCCCAGCGCGGCTCCAGGTCGTGCGGCGCGGTGACCACCGGCACGGGCGCGTTCTGCGAGAGATCGGGTGCCAGCGGCCGGGCCGCGGCGGCATTGCCGGCGGAGCCCGCGGGCGCGGCCGGCGGCGCGCTGCGCACCAGCTTGCTTTCGATCGGCAGCGCATGCGCATTGGCGCGGGCCCGGGCCAGCCAGGCGGCCAGCACCTCGGGCGGCGTGCCGCGCAGGGTGACGGTGGCCCGCTCGCCGACGACGCTCAGCCGGCCGGTGCCGGCCAGGCCGTCGCGCACCGAGGATTCCAGGGCACGCAGCGATGCGTCGTAGCCGGCCTTGGGCTGGGCCTTCAGCCGCTGAGCCTCGGCCTGCAGGGCCAGCAGCCGCTGCTGCTGCGCGTCGAGCGTGTTGCGGCGGGTTTCGGCCACCTGCAGGGTGCGCAGGGCGGGGGCCAGCGCCACCCACCAGACCAGCGCGATGCCGACGGCGGCCGCCGCCAGCCGCACCATCGAGCGCTCGCGCGCGGCCAGGGCGTTCCAGCGGGCGCGCAGGGTGAGCAGCGCCGCCGGGGTGCTGCGAGGCGAGGCGTTCATCGGGTCGGGTCCAGTCGGCAGGGGCGGTCGGGAAAGCGGGAATGCAGGGCACGCATGCGGCAGCCTCGGCACGGGCGGTCGAGCGCGGTCACGGCGCGCCTTCCTGGCGCAGCACCAGCACGTCGCCCTCGGTGCGGGCGCCGATGCCCTGGGCGCGCAGCTTCTCGGCCATCGGCGCGGCCTGCGCCGGGTCGAAGCCGCGCAGCCGCAGCTCGTTGTTCAGGAAATCGACCGACTGGGCCGATGCGCCCGGCGGCAGTGCGGCGCCCACGGCCGACAGCAGCCCCTCCAGCCCGGCGCCCGCGCCGACGCCGGTGGCCTGGCGCAGCAGCGCCAGCTCGCGCTCCATCTGCACCGGCGCATCGACCACCACCCGCACCGACGGGAAGGTTTGGGTCAGCACCGCGTGCAGGGCCGACTGGCGGGCGTCGAGCGCGCTGCGCTCCTTCCAGGCCCAGGCGTTCAGCCCGACCAGCTGCGCTACCAGCAGCACGCCCAGGCCCCAGCGGGCCGCGCGCCACTGCGGTGCCCGCAGCAGGCCGGCCATCAGCGATCCTGCGCGCTTGACGGCGCGGCGGCGGCCCGAGCTGGCCAGGTCGAACTGGGCCAGGTCCCAGCGGCCCCGGGCGGCGACCAGCCAGCGCTCGGCCGGCGTCTGCAGCGGCAGCGGCCGGCCGGCCAGCTGCTCGGCCAGGGCGGCGACGGCGGGCTCGGCCCAGAAGAGGGGCGGCGGCGTGTCGGCATCGGCCGGCCGGCCCGACAGGGCCAGGCCCAGCGCGCCGGCCGACAGCGGCAGCACCGACACGGCGGTGCCGGGCCGCTCGCCGACGACGACCAGCTGCGCGTCCTCGGGCGTGCCGACGGCGTGGAGCTGAGGCTGCGGCAGCGCGGCGTCGTCGGGCGCGAATTCGGGCACGATGCGCGTCACCCGGCGGCCGGCGGCCTCCAGGCGCTGCAGCGCGTTGCGCAGCCAGGCCCGGTCGCAGACGGCGACCCAGGCGGGGGCGCCGGAGGCGGCGTCGGGCGCCAGAGCGAAATGCAGCTGGGCGGGGTCGTCGAGCAGGCGGTCTTCCAGCAGGCCGTCGAGCACCGCGCGCACCCGCTGCGGCGGGCTGCCGGCGCGGATGCCGCGCGGCAGCTCCACCCGCTGCCACGACAGGGCGCGGGCCGGCACCACCGCCACCACCTCGCCGCCGGGGCGGCCCGGCTGGGGCAGCAGGGCGGGCGGCGCGCTGGCCTGGCGCACGGCGGCATGGCCGTCGGCGGTCAGCACGTAGGGCAGGTCCGCGGCGCCGGCGTCGGGGGGGAGGTAGACGATCAGGGTGCTCATGGACGGTAGGCGGCGATGTGCGCGCGATTGTAGAGAGGCCCCGTGTCTGCCGGACGGCGGCGGGGCCGTATGTCGGGCGCCGCCGACAGATAAACCGTGGCGTTCAACGCGCGGCCGCTTCCTGGGCGGCCTGCAGCGCCTGCGCCACGCCGATCGCACCGCGCTCGCGCCAGACGGTGCCGACCGCATTGCCGTTGCGCTGCACCAGCGAGCGCTCCTCCACCACCGCGTTGTCGAGCCGCAGCCGGCCGCGCACCTCGAAATAGCGGCTGGCGACCCCGACGACGGCCGGATCGGGCACGCTTTCCATCTGCAGCAGCTTTCGGATGTCCTCCGCGTTGCGCAGGTAGTTGCCGGCGCGCGCCGCCACCAGCCGCTGGGCGGCCGAGGCGTCGATGTCGGGCAGGGCCGCGGCGATGACCAAGGCGTCGGCGGTGTTGACGTTGACCGGCGTCAGCTCGGGCAGGATGGTCGCGTAGGGGGCCAGGGCCTGCAGCGTCTGGGGCGACACGCCGAACCAGGCGAACTGTTCCAGCCGCTGCGGCAGCAGCGGCGCGTTGGGGTCGACCGCGCCGGTTGCGGGCGTGGTGCCGGTGCCGGCGGTGCCCGGCGTGGTGCCGGTGGACGCGGTCGTGGCACCGGTATTCGTGCCGGCCGTGTTGCTTCCGGCCGTCGCGGCGGAACCGGCCAGCGACTGCCGCATGCCTTCGGCGATCCGGTCCAGCTCCTGCGCCGGCAGGCCCAGCTGGGCGAACAGCTTCTGGAACGCGGCGCGCCAGGTGGCGGAGATGCGGCCGTTGTTGTCGACCAGGTTGCGCAGGTTCAGCCGGCCCTGCATGTCGAGGATCTGGCCCGAGAGGAAGGCGTCGCGCACGTCGTCGCTGGCCTCCGCCCCCGCGCCCGAGCGGTCTGCGGCGGCCAGGAAGCTGGAGAGCCGGGCCTCCTGCAGCGGCAGCGCCCACGGCTCGCCCAGGTGGTCGGCGCCGTTGCCGGCGGCGCGGATGTTGGCGTTGCCGTCTTCGCGCAGGATCAGCCGCGACCAGTCGAGCGCACCGACGAGGATCCAGGCGGCCTGCATCCGGGCGCGCTCGGCGGTCTCGATCTCGGTGCTGCGCCACTGCTGCCACATCGCGGCGGCGGCGAAGGTGGCGACCAGCGTCACCGTGAGCATCGCGGCGAGCAGGGCGGCGCCGCGCTGCGCGGCGGTGGGGCGCGGCGTCACGACTTGCCTCCGCCGACGGTGGGGCCGACCCAGTCGCGCACCAGCGGCCCGCTGATCGCCTGGCCGGGCGCGAGCACCAGCACCAGCCGCACGCCGTCGGGCACGGTGGGGATGCCGTTGGCGCCGGCGATGGTGGCGGCGGTGCCTTCGCTGGAGAGCGGGTTGCTCCAGGCGTTGTTGCGGTAGTAGTAGATCTGCCACTCGGACAGCGCGGCGATGGCCACCTGCCGCGCGCGCTGGGCTTCGCCCGGGTTCTGCGCCCACAGCGCGGCCTGCTGCCAGGCGTCTTCCCATTCGCCGCGGGTGGTCAGCGGCAGCGACTCCCAGCGCAGCCAGTACAGGCCGGTGGGCGTGGCGCCGCGCGCCCAGGCCACCACGCGCAGGCCGTCGGCGTCGCCGCCGCTGCCGCGCCGGGTGATGCGCAGTGCGCGGCCGTCCCAGTCCAGCGCCTGCAGCCGCTGCACCGCCGTCACCGCGTCCAGGTCGGCCGTCCACTGGGCCAGGCCCGCCTGCAGCGCCAGCACCTCGTCGGAGCGGGCCTTGGTCTGCTCCTGCGCCCGGGCCATGCCGTCGAGGCCGCGCCAGCTCATGATGGCCAGCAGCGCCATCACGACCAGCGCGACCAGCAGCTCCACCAGGGTGAAGCCGCCGATGCGGGCCGGGCGCCCGCGGTGCCGCGCGGCCATCAGTACTGCCCCACGATGGTGGAGAGCGTCAGGATCGGGCTGCCGTCGCCCTGCACCTGGGCGTCGACCCGGCGAAAGCTCGGGTTGGGCGTGGGCCGCACCGCGACCGCCACCGCGAACGCGCGGCCGCCCTGGGCGCAGGGCACGGTGCTGTCGCCGATGCCGGGCATCTGCCGCGACAGGCGCACCCGCACCAGCTCGTTCTCGGCGCAGAGCTGGGCCAGCACCAGGTCGGACTGGCGCAGCGCGTTGCGGGTCAGGGCGCTGGTCGCCTGGCTGCCGGCCAGCAGCGCGATGGCGACGATGCCCAGCGCCACCAGCACCTCGATCAGGGTGAAGCCGCGGGCAGGGCCGCGCGCGGCGGCCGGGCGGCGGCTCACGGCGCCGCCACCGAGAAGGGCCGCAGGCCGTCGGTCGCCACCCGCAGCGCGCGGTCGGGCCGGGCGGCGCTGTAGAGCAGCACCTGCTGCGCGCCGATCAGCGGCTCGGGGCCCAGGCGCAGTACCGCGTCGCCCGCCACCAGCACACCGGGTGCCAGCCAGCCGGTGGGCAGCGCGCCGGGCGGCAGGCCGTCGAAGACGAAGCCCTGCGCCGTCGGCCGCCAGCGCACCGGCACGCCGCTGGCGCGCGACTGGGCCCGGGCACCGTCGAGCAGCGCGGCCAGCCGCTCGGCCTCGCGCTCCAGCTGGGTCTGGCTGCCGTCGCGCAGGGCGAAGGCGACGCCGGCGGTCGAGAGGGCGATGATCGCGATCACCACCATCAGCTCCAGCAGGGTGAAGCCGCGGGCCGCGCGGCGGCGTCGTGGAGCCGAGACACCGGGTTTTGGAAGCAAAAAGGGCTGTAGCCGGCCTCCGGTGCCGGCCTCCAGCTCTTTTTTCGATAGCAGATGCGCCGGAGCGGCTTCGCCATGCTGCGCTGGCAGGGGAGCGGCCTGGGGGGCGGGTGTGCCGGCCGGGGACGGGTGCATCGGGGAACAGGGGGAAGACGGAGGATCGTCGGGCGGCACCCGCAGCGGGCACCGCACGGGCGCTTACTGCCAGCTGCCCACGTCCGCGTTCTTGCCTTCGCCGCCGGGCTGGCCGTCGGCGCCGAAGGACATCACGTCGATCTCGGCCTTCACGCCCGGGTTGAGGTACTGGTACGGCCGGCCCCAGGGGTCGTTGGGCAGCTTTTCCAGGTAGGGCTTCCAGTTGCCGGGCACCGGCGGATTGGTCGGCCGGGCGATCAGCGCCTGCAGGCCCTGCTCGGCGGTGGGGTAGCGCTGGTTGTCGAGGCGGTAGAGCTTCAGCGCCTGGACCAGGTTGTTGACGTCGGTGCGGGCGGCGGTGCTGCGGGCGTCGTCGGCGCGGTCGAGCACGTTGGGCACGATCAGCGCGGCCAGCACGCCGATGATGACCAGCACCACCATCAGTTCGATCAGGGTGAAGCCGGCCTGGAGGCGGCGCAGCGGTCGGCGAAGGAGTGGCATGGGATGCATGGCGGAAAAGGGGGTCTGCGGACGGTCGGATGCAGGGCGGCGGGCGCCACCGGACGTTCCATGATAATCCGCGCATGCAACAGCCCGATGTAGCCCGCTGGACCCGCCGCACCGCCACCACCGCCCTCTGGGCGCTGGCCGTCGGGAGCATCGTCTTCTGGGGGCTGCGCCTGGCGGCCCCGCCGGCCGCGGCGGCCTATGCGCCGCTGGCGGCCGCCCCCGGGCCGCAGGCCGATCCGGTGGCCGTGGGCCGGGCGCTGGGCGCCGTCACCGATGCGCCGGTGGCCGTGGCCGCGGCGCCCACCCGCTTCACCCTGCTGGGCGTGGTGGCCGGGCGCAGTGCGGGCGGCACCGCGCTGATCGCCGTGGACGGCCAGCCCGCGCGTCCGTTCCGGGTGGGCAGCGCGGTGGCGCCGGGGGTGGTGCTGCAGTCGGTCGGGCCGCGCAGGGCCTACCTGGGCGGCGACGGCGTGGCGGCGGTGACGCTGAACATGCCGGTGCTGAAGTAGCCGGCGTTGCCGGGCGAACGCGGGCGGCGGCAGGCGTCGATCGCGAACGGGCTCCTCAATGCGTCGGCTGCCGAACGCATGGTCGGCGGCAATAAAACGAATCAGGCGGGCGTGATCGGCCCATGACCCGGCGCGGGCCCGGGCACTTCCACCACCGCCCAGCCGCCGAACGCCAGCCCTTCCTTCGGCCAGTCGCTCGCCTGCGCCACCTGCCGCACGCCGGCCGCCAGCAACCGCGCCGCGCGCGCCACGCCGGCATGGGCGATCCAGACGACGTCGGCTTGTCCGGAGGCCCCGAGTTCGTCGAACGCCCCCGCCACCCGCGCCATGAAGCGGTGCACGCTCTCGCCGCCGCCGGGTGCGTGGTGGGCGAAATCGGCGGTCCAGGCATCGAGCCGCTCGGCGCCCAGGGCGTCCCATGCCCGGCCTTCCCAGTCGCCGAAATCCATCTCGGCCAGGCGCGGGTCGGGGGTGGAGGGCAGGTCGGGCCGCAGCCGGTGCAGGGCCTCGGCCAGCGCGGTGCAGCGCCGCAGCGGCGACCGGACGACGCGGCAGCCCGCCGGCAGCGCGGCGGCCAGGGACTCGGCCGCGCGCCGGGTGGCGGCGGGCTCGGCCGGCACGTCGGTGCGGCCGTAGCAGAGGCCCGGCGCCAGCAGCGGCACCGCGTGGCGCACCAGCCAGAGCCGGGTCATCGCAATGCCACGGCCGCGGCCAGGTAGAAGGCGATCTCGCAGACCTGCTGGGTGGCGCCCAGGCAGTCGCCGGTGAAGCCGCCCAGCCGGCGCTGGAAGAGGCGGTAGGCGGCGCAGCAGGTCAGCGCCGTCGCCGCCATGCATGCTATTAAATATATAGCGCCATGCCGGTATGCGGCGCCGGCCAGCGGCACGAAGCACCATAAAAAACCGACGGCCACCGCGCCCCGGCCGATCCGGTCGGCCAGCGGCTTGCTCTTGGAGCGGGCGGTGTCGCCCACGTGCGGCAGCGCCCGGATGAGCAGCAGCGGCGCGAAGCGCGACAGCACATGCGCCCCTGCCAGCGCCACCACGGCGGTGGCGGTGTCGCGTGCGCCCAGCCCGGCCAGCAAAGCGACCTTGCAGAGCAGGCCCAGCACCAGCGCCAGCGTGCCGTAGGCGCCGATCCGCGAGTCTTTCATGATGTCGAGCGCCCGCTCGCGGTCGGCGCTGCCGCCCAGGCCGTCGGCCACGTCGGCCAGGCCGTCCTCGTGGAAGCCGCCGGTCAGCCAGACGGTGGCCACGGTGCAGAGCGCGGCGGCGGCCAGCGGTGTGAACGGCCCCGGGCCCAGGGCCCAGGCGGCCAGCGCGTAGACGGCAGCGGCGGCGCCGCCCACGATCCAGCCGATGCCGGGCAGGTGCGCCGCGCTGGCGCGCAGCATCCCGGGGCTGAAGCCCACCCAGCCGGCCAGCCGGCCGGTGACGGGGATGCGGGTGAAGAACTGCAGCGCCAGCAGGAAGCGGCGCACCGGATCGAGGCTCATCGCGGCGGTGCCCGGCCGCCCGCTAGCGCAGGAACAGGCGGTAGGCCGGGTTGGCGGTTTCCTCTATCCACGGATAGCCCAGGTCGGCCAGGAAGGCGGCGAAGGCGGCGTCGTCCTCGGCCGGGACCTGCAGGCCGACGAGGATGCGGCCGTAGTCGGCGCCCTGGTGGCGGTAGTGGAAGAGGCTGATGTTCCAGTTGGGCCGCATCAGGTGCAGGAACTTCAGCAGCGCGCCCGGCCGCTCGGGAAAGACGAAGCGCAGCAGCCGCTCGGACACGCCCGCGTCGGCCGCATCGGCCGGCACCCGGCCGCCGACCAGGTGGCGCAGGTGTTCCTTGGCCATCTCGTCGTGGGTCAGGTCGAGCGTCGGGAAGCCCAGCGCGCCGAAGTGGTCGGCGATCCGCCCCGATTCGCCCCGCGCCACGGTGGTGAGGCCGACGAAGACATGCGCCTCCGACGGGCCGGCCATCCGGTAGTTGAACTCGGTCACGTTGCGCGGGCCGCCCTGCAGGGTGCCGATGCTTTCGCAGAACCGGCGGAAGCTGCCGCGCTCCTCGGGCACGGTGACGGCGAACAGCGCCTCGCGCTCCTCGCCCACCTCGGCCCGCTCGGCCACGAAGCGCAGCCGGTCGAAGTTCATGTTGGCGCCGCAGAGCACCGCGGCGTAGGTCTCGCCGGTGGTGCCGTGGGTGGCGACGTACTGCTTGATCGCGGCCACGGCCAGCGCGCCCGACGGCTCGACGATGCTGCGGGTGTCGACGAACACGTCCTTGATCGCCGCGCAGACGGCGTCGGTATCGACGGTCATGAAGCCGTCGACCAGCCCGCTGCTGGCGATGCGGAAGGTCTCGGCGCCCACCAGCTTGACGGCGGTGCCGTCGGCGAACAGTCCCACGTCGGGCAGCGTGATCCGGTGGCCGGCCGCGACCGACCGCATCATCGCGTCGGAGTCGTTCATCTGCACCCCGATCACCTTCACGCCCGGGCGCACCGCCTTGATGTAGTTGGCGACGCCCGAGATCAGCCCGCCGCCGCCGATGGCGACGAAGACCGCATCCAGCCGGTCGGAGCGGGGGCCTTCGCCGATGCCCTGCACCTGGCGCAGGATCTCCATCGCGATGGTGCCCTGGCCGGCGATCACGTCGGGGTCGTCGAACGGGTGCACGAAGGTCAGGCCGCGCGCCTGCTCCAGCACGGCCGCGTGCTGGTAGGCGTCGGAGTAGCTCTCGCCGTGCAGCACCACGTCGCCGCCGAAGCCGCGCACCGCGTCGATCTTGAGCTGCGGCGTGGTGGTGGGCATCACGATGACGGCGGTGGTGCCCAGCTTGCGGGCGCTCATCGCCACGCCTTGGGCATGGTTGCCGGCCGAGGCGCAGATCACGCCGCGGGCCAGCTGCTCGGCGGAGAGGTGGGCCATCTTGTTGTAGGCGCCGCGCAGCTTGAAGCTGAAGACCGGCTGCTGGTCCTCGCGCTTCAGGAGCACCGTGTTGCCCAGCCGCTCGCTGAGGTTGCGCGCCCGCTCCAGGGGCGACTCGATCGCCACGTCGTAGACCCGCGCGTTCAGGATGCGGGTCAGGTAGTCGGCCGGGGTGAGGGAATGGGGGGAGAGCGGGGAGGGCGTAGGAACAGCGGTCATGGAGGAGGCCGGCAGCGGCATGACAGGCGGTTGAGCGGGCCGGGCGCCCGCGCCGTGCGCAGCGGGGCGATCATACGGCGCCAAGAAAAAAGCCCCGAGCCTTGCGGCTAGGGGCTAAATCCACCAAAGGAGGAGGTGGAGGAGACAAGAGGTGCAAGCGGAGCCGGGTAATTCCTGATGGAGTTCCCGATTCGTTATGCTTGTGCGAAGTATAGCGGGAGGCTTTGTTGCGTTGCAACAGACCCCCCGCGATTTCCGTCAATGGTTGGCAAATCGCCACAGTCACCGCGCAGAAAGAAGAGACCGATATGGAATGCACCGTCAGCTGGACCGGCGCCGCCGGAACCCGCTCCCCGATGGGCTTCGTGGCAGAAACCGGCAGCGGCCACGTCGTGGCGATGGACGGCGCCCCCGACGAGGCCCGCCCCGAGAACGGCGGCCGCAACCTGGCCCCCCGGCCGATGGAACTGCTGCTGGCCGGCACCGGCGGCTGCACCGCCTACGACGTGGTGCTGATTCTGCGCCGGGGCCGGCACGCGGTGCAGGGCTGCTCGGTGCACCTGAGCAGCGAGCGGGCGCCGGCCGATCCGAAGGTGTTCACCAAGATCCACATGCAGTTCACCGTGACCGGCAAGGGCATTCCGGCCGCGGCGGTGGAGCGCGCGATCGCGATGAGCCACGACAAGTACTGCTCGGCCAGCATCATGCTGGGCGCGACCGCGACGATCACCACCGGCTTCGACCTGGTCGAGGGCTGAGCGCGGGCCTCTGCCCGCCGCCGTCGCTCAGACGTAGTGGGCGGTGGTGGTCATGATCCGGGCGGCGCCGCGCATCAGCAGCCGCACCGGCGTGGGCAGGTCCACCCCGCCGGCGGCGCGGGCCTCGGCGGCATGCGCCTCTTCGTCGGTTTTCATCTGCGCGACGATGGCGCGCGAGGCGCCGTCAGCCTCGGGCAGCCGTTTCAGGTGGCTGCCCAGGTGTTCTCCCACCTGCTGCTCGGTCTCGGCCACGAAGCCCAGGCTGACGCGGTCGCCCGCCGCACCGGCCAGCAGGCCCAGCGCGAAGGCGCCGCCGTACCAGAGCGGGTTGAGCAGGCTGGGGCGGTCGCCCAGGTCGTCGAGCCGCTGGCGCGTCCAGGCGAGGTGGTCGGTCTCCTCGCGGGAGGCATCCTCGAAATGCGCCCGCAGGGCCGGGTCTCGGGTGACCGCGGCCTGCGCGGTGTAGAGCGCCTGGGCGCAGACTTCGCCGACATGGTTGACCCGCATCAGCGCGCCGGCCAGCCGTTTCTGCGCCGGGTCGAGTTCGGCAGTGTCGCCCTCGGGCGCGGGACGCCCACCGTGCGGAACGGCGAAAAGGGTGCGCAATGCGGCGTCGGCGGCGATCAGAAAACGGTCCATGCGGAAAGTGCTCCAGGGCTTGGCAGACGGCCAACATAGCACGGCGGACAGGGGCGTCGGCAACAGGCGGTCGATGCCCCCGACGTTGTAATGACGCAAAGAATAGGGACTTTCATACGGGTGTAGTCCGGGTTTTCTCCAATGGCGACAGCTTCCACCGCGGAGGCCGGCCGCCCGGCGCAGCGCTTCTTGCCGCCGGGACGGTGTCTGTCCAACCTTTCCGGAGAAACCCTCGTGATGCAAAAGAACCTATTCGCCCTGGCCCTGCTGTGCGCAGCCGGCGGTGCCTTCGCCCAGTCCAACGTGACCCTGTTCGGCGTGGTCGACGCCTCGGTGGCGCGCATTTCGGGCAACGGCGGCCACACCCAGGGCCTGGCCAACGGCAGCAACACCAGCAGCCGCCTGGGCTTCCGGGGCACCGAGGACCTGGGCGGCGGCCTGTCGGCCGGCTTCTGGCTCGAAGGCTCGCTCGGCCTCGACACCGGCACCAGCAACGGCTACCAGTTCGACCGCCGCTCCACCGTCAGCCTGAGCAGCGGCTTCGGTGAAGTCCGCCTCGGCCGCGACAAGGTGCCGGCGTACCTGACGATCGAAACCTTCGACCCGTTCGCCGACATCGGCGTGGGCGGCGTGGGCGCCTCGAACATGCTGGCCAACGCCGCGACGGCGGCCGGCGGCGGCACGACCGGTGCCACCGGCACCACCATCGAGGGCAGCGCGCCCAAGCGCCTGAGCAACACGGTCGGCTACATCCTGCCTGCCACGCTCGGCGGCTTCTACGGCCAGCTGCAGTACGGCTTCGGCGAGACCGTCTCCACGGCGGTCAACGACAAGCGCGGCAACTCGATGGGCTTTCGCGCGGGCTACATGGCCGGCCCGGTCAACGTGTCGGGCGGCTACAGCCAGGTGCAGGGCGGCCCGGCCGCCACCGAGATCAAGTACAAATCGTCGAGCATCGGCGGCTCCTACAACTTCGGCATCGTCAAGCCAATGGTGCTGTTCGCGACCGAGCGCGGCAACGGCCGCCGCATCGACCTGCTCGAGATCGGTGCCACCGCCCCATTGGGCGCCGGCGAACTGCGCGCCGCGGTCAGCCGCTTCGACCTGAAGGACAGCGCGAACGACTCGCGCAAGTTCGCACTCGGGTATGGTTACAACCTCTCGAAGCGCACCCAGCTGTACGCGACCGTCGCCCGGGTCAGCAACGACGGCGCGGCCACCCGCGGCATCTCGATCAACGGCCTGGCGTCCCCGGGCGTCGCCGCGGGTGGAAAATCCACCGGCTACGAAGTCGGCGTTCGCCACAGTTTCTGATGCGGGCTTCAAGTCGGCGGGTTATCGGTCGAAATAAGGACACGAGGCCTTAAGACGAGAACCCTTCTCGACCACGGAGGCCGTTTCGTTGCATCGTCACAACGAAACGGCTTTTCTTCTCCGTTTGCCGCCTAAATCCTTTGCGCAACCTCCGAGCGTCTGTTGCAATAACACCAACTTCCATCAAGGAGGTTGGCCCGGGGAACCGGCGGGATCAGGCTACGGTGCGAGCCGGCCTTGCCCCTCGTACCGGAGCCCTATGTTTAACCTTGGAGAAACTCGCAATGAAAAAATCCCTGATTGCCCTGGCTGTGCTGGCTGCTTCCGGCGCCGCGATGGCACAGTCCTCCGTCACCCTGTTCGGCGTGGTCGACGCTGCAGTGACGCGTGTCGGTGGTTCCGGCGGCGCCGGTAACCGTGTTGGTCTGTCGCAAGGCGGCAACAGCGCCAGCCGTCTGGGCTTCCGCGGTACCGAAGACCTCGGCGGCGGCCTGGCTGCCAGCTTCTGGCTCGAAGGTTCGGTCGGTGTTGACGACGGCCAAGCTGCTGGTTACTCCTTCGATCGCCGCTCCACCGTGAGCCTGGCCGGTCCTTTCGGTGAAGTCCGCCTCGGCCGTGACTACTCGCCATCGTTCTGGAACATCACCACGTTCGATCCGTTCGGCACGCGTGGCGTTGGCCAAGCCATGGACGTTTACCGTCCAGGCCTGACGAACCCAACCCGTAACAACAACACCGTTGGCTACTTCCTGCCTGCCACCCTGGGCGGCTTCTACGGTCAACTGCAGTACGGCTTCGGCTCGGAGCCAGTCTCCACCGCCGTCAACGACAAGGCTGGCCGCTACATCGGTGGTCGCGTCGGCTTCGCCAACGGTCCTCTGAACGTTGCAGCTTCGCTCGGCGAAACCAAGCAAGCCTTCGTGCCTGCCAACGGTGCAGTCGGTGGCGACCTGAAGCAAGCCAACATCGGCGCTTCGTACGACTTCGGTATCGTCAAGCCAGTCATCTATTACTCGCAGTCCAAGGTTGACAACGGTACCGTCGCAAACGGCATCGCCAACACCAAGCTGAACACCCTGCTGATCGGTGCTACCGCTCCTCTGGGCGCTGGCGAACTGCGCGCTTCGGTTGCCCGTTACGACCTGAAGAACAGCAACGCCGACGCGAACAAGTTCGCCATCGGCTACGGCTACAACCTGTCGAAGCGCACCCAGGTCTACACGACCGTGGCACGCGTGAGCAACAAGGGCGGCGCAGCTTACGGCGTCGGCACCTCCGGCACCGCTGGTCAAGGCGTTGCAGGTCTGGCAGGCGTTGGCGTGGCAGGTCGCAACGTGACCGGTTTCGACATCGGCGTTCGCCACTCCTTCTGATCTCCTGCCGGCGTGAGCCGGTTGGATTTCGAAGCAAAAGCCGCTGGCCTTCGGGCCAGCGGCTTTTTTCATGGTCGCGTGTGGTGGCCGTTTCCTAGGCAGATCGAATCGCCCTGTGCCCGCTGGCAAATCCCTATGTGCTGCGGGGAGGCGTGGCGTAAGCTGTAGGGGATGCCAAGACTTACTGCGTGGATGGTGCTGGTACCCTGTGCGGCGCTGCTCGGGGCCTGTGCCGCGCCTGCACGGCAGGCCGCTGTTCCGCCGGAGACGGCCGCGCAGAGTATCTGGGGTGGTGTGGATGCCAGCGGCTCCAACCGCGTGTGGGTGCACAAGGAATTTCCGGGCAAGCAGTCCACCGAATACGAATACGCTTTCGACGGCAAGACGCCGAGCGTCCGGGCACGCTCGGATGCGTCGGCCAGCATGCTCAAGACACCCCTGCAGGTGCCGCCCGAGGCGATCGGCCGGCTGCAGTTCTCCTGGAAGGTGCCGGCCCTGATCGCCGATGCCGACATGACGCGCCGCGATGCCGACGACGCGCCTTCGCGGGTAGTGCTGGCGTTCGAAGGCGACCGCAGCCGCTTCTCCACCAAGGACGCCATCCTGTCCGAACTGGCCCGCACCCTGACCGGCGAAGAGATGCCCTATGCCACGCTGATGTACGTCTGGTGCAACCAGCGCCCGGTCGGCAGCGTGATCGCCCATCCGCGCAGCGACCGCATCAGGTCGATCGTGGTCGAATCCGGCCCGGCGCGCCTCGGCCAGTGGCTGGCCTACGACCGGGATGTGCGGGCGGATTTCGAGAAGGCGTTCGGCGAAGCGCCCGGCATGCTGGCCGGCATCGGCGTCATGACCGACAGCGACAACACGGCATCGCGCGCCCTGGCCTGGTACGGCCCGGTGCGGCTGGCGCCGATGGGGGGCGCCTCCCAGTCGGTGGCTTCGCATCCGTAAACCGGTGCCGGGCGCCTGCGGGCCTGCAGCACACGTGCGGGGCGAAGCCGGCCGCTGCTGCCTCCCGGGTCGGTCCCTTGCCCTGCCACCCGCTTCGCAGCGGCTCAGGCGTAGCGCTTGCTGCGCAGGTTGTTCTTCATCTGCTGCAGCACCGGCTGCAGCGCGCTGCCGATCCGCAAGGCCACGCAGGTCGCCAGGATGTCGACGATGGTCAGGTGCAGCAGGCGCGAGACCATCGGGCTGTAGCGGTCGTAGCCCTCGGGATGGTCGGCCGCCAGGTGGATATGCCCGGCCGAGGCCAGGGGCGAGCCGCTGGCGGTGATCACGATGGTGGTGGCGCCGTTGCGGCGGGCGATGTCGGCGGCGTCCATCAAATCGCGGGTGCGGCCCGAGTTGGAGATGATCACCACGCAGTCGCCCGGCCCGAGCATCGTGGCGCTCATCACCTGCATATGGCCGTCGCTGTAGGCGATGGCGGTCACGCCCAGGCGGAAGAACTTGTGCTGCGCGTCGAGTGCCACGATGCCCGAGTTGCCGACGCCGAAGAACTCGATCCGCCGCCCGGTCTGGTAGGTGGCCGCCAGGGCGGACGCCGCCCGCTCGATCGCCACCGGGCTCGCCTCGTTGCGGTATTTCTGCAGCGCCGCGGTGGTGTTGTCGATCATCTTGACCAGCACGTCGGCCGTCTTGTCGTCCGCATCCACGCTGCGGTGGATGAAGGGCACGCCCTCGACCACTGTGCCCGCCAGCTTGCGCTTGAAGTCCGACAGCCCGTCGTAGCCCACGCTGCGGCAGAACCGCACCACCGTCGGCTTGCTCACATGCGCCCGGTCGGCCAGCTCGACCACCGGCAGCAGCGAGAACGCCCGCGGATCCGCCAGCACCAGCCGCCCCACCCGCTGCTCCGCCGGTGCCAGCGACGGCAAAGACGCCCGCACCCGGTCCAGCATTCCCCCCGCCTCAACCACGGACGCCCCCCGCACACAAAGCGCTTCCGCCGAACCCCGCCCCAAACAGCGCACCGCGGCACGCGCGCCCCCCATACCCCCAGAACCACCGCGGATCCGGCTCCGCCGGTCCGCCGGTGGTGCCCCCGGCGAGGGGGTTGGCGCAGCACACGCAGTGAGCGGAGCCTGGGGGAGCGCTCAAGTCTCTTCGCTCCAGCAATGCCCGTCCCGCGCGATCATCGCGCTCGACGCGCTCGGCCCCCAGGTGCCGGCCGCATACGGGCGCGGCTCCTGGTGGCCGCCCTGCCAGTGGTCGAGGATCGGCTCCACCCAGCGCCAGGCGGCTTCCTGCTCGTCGCTGCGCACGAACAAATTGAGCCGGCCGTCGATCACGTCGAGCAGCAGGCGCTCGTACGCGCCCACCCGTTCGGAGCCGAAGCGCTTGTCGAAGTCCAGGTCCAGCTGCACCGGCGAGAGCGTCTGCGTGCCCGACCGGTGGCCGGCCTTGGCACCCTTGCGCTCCACCTGGCCCTCGGCCAGCAGGTGCAGCTCCAGACCATCCTTGGGCTGCAGGTTGATCACCAGCTGGTTGAAAGCGCCGCCCACCGGCGTGCGGTAGATCGGGTGCGGCGCGGGCCGGAAGTTGATCTCGATGCGCGAATCGCGCGAGGCCAGCCGCTTGCCGGTGCGGATGTAGAAGGGCACGCCCGCCCAGCGCCAGCTGTCGATCTCGGTGCGCAGGGCCACGAAGGTCTCGGTGGTGCTGGCCGGGTCCACGCCGGGCTCCTCGCGGTAGCCCTGCACCCGCTCGCCGTAGGCGGTGCCGGCGGTGTACTGGCCGCGCACCACGTGCAGGCCCAGCGTCTCGGGCGTCCAGGGCCGAAGCGAGCGCAGCACCTTCAGCTTCTCGTCGCGGATCGCGTCGGCGTCAGCGCTGATCGGCGGCTCCATCGCGATCGCGCAGAGCAGCTGCAGCGCATGGTTCTGCACCATGTCGCGCAGCGCGCCGGTGGTTTCGTAGAAGGCGCCGCGCTTTTCCACGCCCAGGTCTTCGGCGATGGTGATCTGGATGTTGGCGATCAGCTCGCGCCGCCACAGCGGCTCGAACAGCGCATTGCCGAAGCGCAGCGCGAACAGGTTCTGGACCGAGGGCTTGCCCAGGTAGTGGTCGATCCGGAAGATCTGCTGCTCGGTGAAGACGCGCCGCACCGTCTCGTTGATCTCGCGGTTGGAGGCCAGGTCGTGGCCCAGCGGTTTCTCCAGCACGATGCGGGTGCGCGGCGTGGCCAGGCCGGCGGCGCCCAATTGTTCGCAGGCGGTGGTGAAGAGCGTGGGGGCGGTGGCGATGTACATCACCACCGTCTCGGCATTGCGCTCGTCGAGCCGGGCCTTCAGCCGGGCGTAGTCGCCGGGCTTGGACACGTCGAGCTGCACGTAGTGCAGCATCTCGGCGAACTTGGCGAACTCCTTGGCGTTGGGCCGCTTGGCGCCTTCCACCTCCTCGAAGCGCGACTGGATCAGCGTGCGGTACTGGTCGTCGCTCAGGTCGTCGCGGGCCACGCCGATGATGCGGCCCTGCGCCGGCAGGGTGCCGTGGCGGAACGCCTGGAACAGGGCCGGCATGAGCTTGCGCCAGGCCAGGTCGCCGGTGCCGCCAAACAGTACGAGTTCGAAGGACATGGAGGGTGCAGGTGCTGTGGGGCTTCGACTTTAACGGGGTTTGCCGCGGCCGATCGATACCGGCCGGGCGCCGCGGCCGTGCCTGCGTGCGGATGCGTACAGGCCCGCGGCGGGAGGGCCACTACACTTTTACCGCTCCGGACTCCGTCTCCGGCCCGCTTTCTTCCGCAGCAGCAGCAACCCCAGGATGCGCATGAACCAACTCGACGCCCTCAAGCAGTTCACCACCGTGGTGGCCGACACCGGCGATTTCCGCCAGCTGGCGCAGTTCCAGCCGCAGGACGCCACCACCAACCCGTCGCTGATCCTCAAGGCGGTGCAGAAGCCCGACTACCGGCCGCTGCTCGACCAGACCGTCGCCCGCTTCAAGGACCGCCCGCTCGACGAGCTGACCGACCGCCTGCTGGTGCGTTTCGGCGCCGAGATCCTGTCGATCATCCCCGGCCGCGTCTCCACCGAAGTCGATGCGCGCCTGTCGTTCGACACCGAGGCCACCTACAGCCGCGCCGAGCGCATCGTCGAGCTGTACCAGGCCGAGGGCGTGCACATCGACCGGGTGTTGATCAAGGTCGCCGCCACCTGGGAGGGCATCCAGGCCGCCGAGCGGCTGGAGCGGCGCGGCGTGCACACCAACCTGACGCTGCTCTTCTCCTTCGCCCAGGCGGTGGCCTGCGGCCAGGCCCGGGTGCAGCTCATCTCGCCCTTCGTCGGCCGGATCTACGACTGGTACAAGAAATCGGCCGGCAGCGCCTGGGACGAGGCGGCCAACGCCGGCGCCCACGATCCGGGCGTGCGCTCGGTGCGGCAGATCTTCGAGCACTACAAGCGCTTCGGCATCGCCACCGAGGTGATGGGCGCGAGCTTCCGCAACACCGGGCAGATCGCCGCCCTGGCCGGCTGCGACCTGCTCACCATCAGCCCCGAGCTGCTGTCCGAGCTGGCCGCCAGCGATGCGCCGCTGCAGCCGGGGCTCGACCCCGCCGCCGCACGCCACAAGGAACTGGAGCCGGTCAACTACGACGAGGCCGGCTTCCGCTTCGCCCTGAACGAGGACGCGATGGCCACCGAGAAGCTGGCCGAAGGCATCCGCGGCTTCACCATCGATGCGCGCAAGCTCGACCAACTGCTGCTGCAGCAGGCCGCCTGAGCCGCGAGGAGCCCCGATGACCCGACCAGAAGACGCTCTCTCCCCATTCCCCCGCTGCGATGCCACGCCCGCCTGGGCCGCGCTGCAGGCCCACTACCAGGCGACGGGCCGCGCGTTCGATGCGCGCCACGCCTTCGTCGCCGACCCGGCACGCTTCGACACGCTGAGCCAGGAGGCGCCGCACCTCTTCGCCGACCTCTCGAAGAACCGCACCGACGCCGCCACCGAGGCCCTGCTGCTGCAGCTGGCCCGCGAATGCGGCGTGGAGGCGCAGCGCGACGCGATGTTCGCCGGCGCCGCCACCAACGCCACCGAGGGCCGGGCGGTGCTGCACACGCTGCTCCGCGCACCGAAATCCGAAGAAAAAGGGGCCGCAGCCGTCGTTGGAAGCCGACCCAACGCTATAGAAAACATAGCAGAGGCCGCACAAGCGGTGCACGCCACCCGCGGCGCGATGCTGGCCTATGCCGAGCAGGTGCGGGGCGACGTGGCGATCACCGACGTCGTCAACATCGGCATCGGCGGCTCCGACCTGGGGCCGCAGATGGCGGTGCTGGCACTCGACGGCTACCGGGCGGCGGGCAAGCGTTTTCATTTCGTCTCCAACGTCGACGGCCACGAGCTGGCGGCGGTGCTGCGGGGTCTGCGGCCCGAAAGCACGCTGTTCCTGATCGCATCCAAGACCTTCACCACCGCCGAGACGATGGCCAACGCCGAGAGCGCCCGGTCGTGGTTCGCGGCGGCGGGCGGCCAGGACGTGGCCCGGCACTTCGCGGCGCTCACCACCAACGTGGCGGCGGCGCGGGCCTTCGGCATCGCGACCACCTTCGGTTTCTGGGACTGGGTGGGCGGGCGCTATTCGCTGTGGTCGGCGATCGGGCTGCCGATCGCCATCGCCATCGGTGCGAAGGGCTTCGAGGATTTCCTGGCCGGCGCCCATGCGATGGACGTGCATTTCCGCACCGCGCCGCTGGAGCGCAACCTGCCGGTGCGCCTGGGCCTGCTCGACGTCTGGTACCGCAACTTCCACGGCTTCACCAGCCGCTGCGTCGCGCCCTACCACCAGGCTCTGAAGCGGCTGCCGGCCTTCCTGCAGCAGCTGGAGATGGAGAGCAACGGCAAGCGGGTCGACCAGGGCGGCCGGCCGGTGGACTACGCCACCTCGCCCGTGGTCTGGGGCGAGCCCGGCACCAATGGACAGCATGCGTTCTTCCAGATGCTGCACCAGGGGACCGACGTGGTGCCGCTCGAATTCATCGCGGTGCGCGACGCGGCGCACGACCTGACCGGCCACCACCCCAAGCTGCTGGCCAACGCGCTGGCGCAGGCCCAGGCGCTGCTGCAGGGACAGGCGGATGCGGGCGGCCACAAGGATTTCCCCGGCAACCGGCCCAGCACCTTCTTCGTGCTGCAGACGCTCGACCCGGCCACGCTCGGCGCGCTGCTGGCGCTCTACGAGCACCGGGTGTTCGTCAGCGGCGCTATCTGGGGCATCAACAGCTTCGACCAGTGGGGCGTGGAGCTGGGCAAGGTGCTGGCCCGGGACATCGAGCCGCGCCTGGCCTCGGGCGACACGACCGGGCTGGACCCGTCCACCGCCGGGTTGCTGGCACGGCTGCGCGACTGAAGGCCGCGCACCGCGCAGTCCCTGCCTGCCGCATCCGCCCCGTATGATCCTCGCGGGGCGGAGGGCCCTGCAACAGGAGAAGACGGATGACGTTCGGCCAAGCGGTTTCGGTGTGCCTGCAGAAGAAATATGTCGACTTTTCGGGGCGGGCCAGCCGCTCAGAGCTGTGGTGGTTCTTCCTGTTCCAGGTCCTGGCCCTGGTGGTCTCGGGCCTGATCCACAACCTGGTGTACCTGGTCGTGGTGCTGGCGCTGCTCCTGCCGGCGCTCGCTGTCGGCATTCGGCGCCTGCACGATGTGGGCCGCAGCGGCTGGTGGCTGCTGATCAGCGTCATTCCGCTGGTGGGCAGCCTGGTGCTGCTGTACTGGATGGTGCAGCCGGGCGATGCGGGCAGCAACGCATACGGCGCGCCGGTGACCGCACCGGCAGGGTTCCTCGACGGACCTCCCGGCAGTCTCTGACAGGCGTGCCCCCGCCCCGCCGGCGTGTCGGGGCAGGGCGTGCTTCCAGGCGGCCGCCCACCCGCTGAGCGGCCGCCGCCCGACCCGGGCCCGCAGCCGTTCGCGCCTGCGGGCTTTTTTGCGCCCGGACGACCCGTCGGCTGTTGCGGCACGCTAGGGATACTCCCGAGGGGGTAGTGCAAAAAAGTATCGGATGTCACCTGCCGCGTACCGAAACTGCAACCGAGGATCGCCAGAATCCGCTCCACGGGGGCCGGTCGCAGCCTCCGCAAGGAGACACGAGATGAAAGCCTTCACCCGCATCGCCCTGGCGCTGGCCGCCGTACACGCCTGTGCCGCCGCCACCGCGGCGACCGAACTCGTCATCGCCACCGTCAACAACGGCCACATGATCGAGATGCAGAAGCTCTCGCCGGTGTTCGAGAAGGCGCATCCCGACATCAAGCTCAAGTGGGTCACGCTGGAAGAGGGCACCCTGCGCCAGCGGGTGACCACCGACATCGCCACCAAGGGCGGCCAGTTCGACGTGATGACCATCGGCCTGTACGAAGCGCCGATCTGGTCCAAGAAGGGCTGGCTCACCCCCATCGCCACCGATGCCGCCTACGACGTGGACGACCTGCTGCCCGCGATCCGCGCCGGCCTGTCGACCGACGGCAAGCTCTACGCCGCGCCCTTCTACGGCGAAAGCTCGATGCTGATGTACCGCAAGGACCTGGCCGACAAGGCCGGCTTCCAGATGCCGCCGCAGCCCACCTGGGCGCAGGTGAAGGAACTGGCCGGCAAGATCCACGACCCGAAGGCCGGCGTCTACGGCATGTGCCTGCGCGGCAAGCCGGGATGGGGCGACAACATGGCCTTCCTGACCACGCTGGTCAACACTTACGGCGGCCAATGGTTCGACATGCAGTGGAAGCCGCAGATCGACACCCAGTCCTGGAAGGACGCGATCGGCTTCTACGTGGATCTGATGAAGAGCTACGGCCCGCCCGGTGCGTCGGCCAACAGCTTCAACGAGAACCTGGCGCTGTTCAACGAGGGCAAGTGCGGCATGTGGGTGGACGCGACCATCGCCGCCTCGTTCATCAGCGATCCGAAGCAGTCGAAGGTGGCCGACAAGGTGGCCTTCGCGCAGGCGCCGACCGCCGTCACGCCCAAGGGCGCCAACTGGCTCTGGACCTGGAACCTGGCGATCCCGTCCAGTTCCACCAAGACCGCCGCCGCGCAGACCTTCGTGCGGTGGGCGACGTCCAAGGACTATGTGCAACTGGTGGCCAAGGAGCACGGCTGGGGCGCGGTGCCCACCGGCACCCGCACCTCGACTTACGCCAATCCCGAGTTCCAGAAGGCGGCGAAATTCGCGGCCGAGGAAAAGAAGGCGATCGACAGCGCCAATCTGACCGACAGCACCCTGCCCAAATCGCCCTATGTGGGCGTGCAGTACGCGGCGATCCCCGAGTTCCAGGCGATCGGCGTGGCGGTGGGCCAGCAGATGAGCGCGGCGCTGTCGGGCAAGGTGACGGTGGAGCAGGCGCTGAAGACGTCGCAGAGCGCGGCCGAGCGTGAGATGAAGAAGGGCGGGTACTTCCAGTAAACCCCCAGGCTGCGCGCTGCGCGTCTTCGCCCGCCCCCTTGCGGGGGGGCGGGGCCGGCGGCCCGGCAAAGCCGGTTCCGCGGTCCTCCTGAAATGCTGCCCCCACTGCGTCGGACATGTTCATGAAACGCTTGCTGCCCCGGATGCTCATGGCGCCTGCCGTGGCCACGCTCGTCCTCTGGATGGTCGTGCCGCTGGCGATGACGCTGTACTTCTCGTTCGTCGACTACAACCTGATGCAGCCGGGCGAGCACGCCTTCGCGGGCCTGGGCAACTTCCAGTATTTCGTCACCGATCCGGACTTCTGGCCGGCGGTGGTCAACACGCTGCTGCTGATCGGCAGCGTGATCGGCATCACCGTGGTGCTGGGCGTGCTGCTGGCGCTGCTGGTCAACGAGCCGTTTCCGGGGCGCGGCATCGTGCGGGTGCTGCTGGTCTCGCCGTTCTTCGTCATGCCGGCGGTCAACGCGCTGCTGTGGAAGCACATGATGATGAACCCGATCTACGGCATCCTGGCCGACGTGTGGCGCGCCTTCGGCGCCACGCCGGTCGACTGGCTGACCGATGCGCCGCTGTTGTCGGTGATCGTGATGGTGGCCTGGCAGTGGCTGCCCTTCGCCTGCCTGATCTTCATCACCTCGCTGCAGTCGCTCGACCGCGAGCAGATGGAGGCTGCCCGCATGGACGGCGCCACCGCACCGCAGCGCTTCTTCTACCTGACGCTGCCGCACCTGGGACGTCCGATGGCGGTGGTGGTCATGATCGAGATGATCTTCCTGCTGGGCGTCTTCGCCGAGATCGCGATCACCACCAACGGCGGCCCGGGCAACGAGAGCACCAACCTCACCTACCTGATCTTCAAGCAGTCGCTGATGAACTTCGACGTGGGCGTGGCCTCGGCCGGGGCGCTGTTCGCGGTGGTGCTGGCCAACATCGTCGCGGTGTTCCTCATCCGCATCGTCGGCAAGAACCTCGACTGAACCATGGCACACCCCCAGTCTTCGCGCACTGCGTGTCGCTGCGCCAACCCCCTTGCAGGGGGCAACACCAGCGGCCCGGCAAAGCCGGTTCCGCGGTGTTTCCAAGAAAGATGACCATGCACGACAAGCTCGTTCTCACCGGCATCCGCACCGTGGGCGCCTGGGCCGCCGCGCTGCTGCTGTTCTTCCCGCTGGGCTGGCTGTTCCTGACGGCCTTCAAGACGGAGCTGCAGGCGATCCATGTGCCGCCGCTCTTCGTCTTCACGCCCACGCTCGACAATTTCGCCGAGGTGCAGCGCCGCAGCGACTACCTGCTGTACGCCCGCAACTCCCTGGTCACCGCGCTCGGCTCCACCGTCCTCGGGCTGCTGATCGCGGCGCCGGCGGCGTACTCGATGGCGTTCTTCCGCACCCGGCGCACGCGGGACATCCTGATGTGGATGCTCTCCACCAAGATGATGCCGGCGGTCGGCGCGCTGATGCCGGTCTACGTGCTGGCGCAGAGCACCGGACTGCTCGATTCGCTGACCGCGCTGACGGCGGTGTTCACTTTGTCCAACCTGCCGATCATGGTCTGGATGCTGTACGCCAGCTACAAGGACATACCGCAGGAGATCCTCGAGGCCGCCCGCATGGACGGCGCCGGCCTGTGGGCCGAGTTCCGCCACGTCGTGCTCCCGCTGTCGGTCGGCGGGCTGGCCTCCTGCGGGCTGCTGTGCCTGGTGCTGAGCTGGAACGAATCGTTCTGGGCCCTCAACCTCAGCTCGGCCAAGGCCGGCACCCTGGCCACGCTGATCGCCTCCTACTCCAGCCCCGAAGGCCTGTTCTGGGCCAAGCTCTCGGCCGCCTCGCTGATGGCGATCGCGCCGATCGTGGTGTTCGGCTGGTTCAGCCAGAAACAGCTGGTTCAAGGCTTGACCTTCGGCGCAGTGAAATGAAAAGGCACCCCCAGGCTCGCCCACTGCGTGTGGCCGCCCACCCCCTGCAAGGGGGCGCAGCCGGCGGCCCGGCAAAGCCGGCTCCGCGGCTGCCAGGAGCCCGGCAAATGCGCGCATGCCCTGCCGGCATCGCGCGCGCTCTTCATCTTTAGGGAGTCGCATCATGGCCTACCTGCAACTGCACAACATCACCAAGAGCTTCGGCGATACGCAGATCATCCGCGGCGTCGATCTGGAGATCGAGAAGGGCGAGTTCATCGTCTTCGTCGGGCCTTCGGGCTGCGGCAAGTCGACGCTGCTGCGGCTGATCGCCGGGCTGGAGCCGGCCACCGACGGCAGCCTGCAGCTGGACGGCCGCGACATCACCCGCATGCCTCCGGGCCAGCGCGACCTGGCGATGGTGTTCCAGAGCTATGCGCTCTATCCGCACATGAGCGTCTACGACAACATGTCCTTCGCGCTCAAGCTGGCCGGCGTGCAGAAGGACGAGATCTACCGCAAGGTGGTCCATGCGGCCGAAACGCTCAACCTGACGCAGTACCTGGATCGCACGCCCAAGGACCTGTCGGGCGGTCAGCGGCAGCGGGTGGCGATCGGCCGGGCCATCGTCCGCGCGCCCAAGGTGTTCCTGTTCGACGAGCCGCTCTCCAACCTCGATGCGGCGCTGCGCGGCAACACGCGGGTGGAGATCCACAAGCTGCACCGCGCGCTCGGCGCCACCACCATCTACGTCACCCACGACCAGGTCGAGGCGATGACCCTGGCCGACCGGGTGGTGGTGTTCCGCGACGGCTTGATCGAGCAGGTGGGCAAGCCGCTGGCGCTGTACGACCGGCCGGCCAACCGGTTCGTCGCGCAGTTCATCGGCATGCCGTCGATGAACATGGTGCCGGCCGCGGCCATCCCGCATTTCTCGGCCCAGACCCGCGGCCGCCTGCCGCGGGACGGGTTCCTGGGCGTGCGGCCCGAGGGCCTGCGGGTGTACCCCGGCCACGGCGCCGGCGTGCCGGGGCGGGTCGAGCTGATCGAGGCGCTGGGGGCCGACACGCTGGTCCACGTCGATGTCGAGGGTGTGCCGCTGGTCGCGCGCCAGAACGACCGCACCCGGCTGCAGACCGGCGACGAGGTGGGCATCGAGCTCGACCCGTCGGAGCTGCACCTCTTCGACCGCGACGGCCGCACCGTCGACGCCACCGCCTGAATCCTTCCCGGAACCGCGACATGTCCACCTCCACCCCGCCCGACGACACCGGCACCATCCTGCACCTGGGCCTGGGCTCCTTCCACCGCGCGCACCAGGCGGTGTACCTGCAGCGGCTGCGCGCCCAGGGCGGCCACTACACGCTGGAGACGATCTCCCCTGCCGGCGCGGTGCGCTACCAGCGCATCGCCGCGATCCGCGAGGTGCTGCCCTGCGAGCCGTCGCTCGCCGCGGTGGTCGCCTGCGGCGCGGCGCCCGCCACCCGCATCGTGTCCTTCACCGTGACCGAGGCCGGCTACTACCTCGACGCGCAGCACCGGCTGGACCTCTCGTTCCCCGACCTGCAGGCCGACCTCGACCGCGCCCGCCGCGGCGAGGCCGGCCGGACGGTCTACGGCGCGGTCTGCGCGATCCTGCGGGCGCGCCGTGCGGCCGGCGCCGGGCCGCTCACCCTGCTCAACTGCGACAACCTGCGCCACAACGGCGAGCGCTTCCGCGGCGGCCTGCTGGCGTTCATCGACCAGGCGGGCGACCCGGCGCTGCGCGCCTGGGCCGAGGCGAATACGTCCTGCCCCAACGCGATGGTCGACCGCATCACGCCGCGGCCGCCGCCCGAGCTGCGCGCCCGGGTGCTGCAGGCCACCGGCTGGGACGACGCCGTTCCGGTCACCGGCGAGAGCTTCATCCAGTGGGTGATCGAAGACGACTTCATCGCCGGCCGGCCCGACTGGGCGCGGGTGGGCGTGCAGCTGGTCGCGTCGGTGCAGCCGTACGAAGAAGCCAAGATCCGGCTGCTCAACGCCACCCACAGCTGCATCGCCTGGGCCGGCACCCTGGTCGGCCTGCAATTCATCCACGAGGGCACCCACGCCGCGGCGATCCGCCGGATGGCCTACGACTACGCCACCGACGACGTGATCCCCTGCCTGCAGGTGCCGGGCGCGGCCAGCCCGGTCGATCTGCCCGCCTACCGCGACGTGGTGCTGGAGCGCTTCGGCAACCCCGCGATCCGCGACACCAACCAGCGGGTGGCGGCCGACGGTTTCTCGAAGATTCCCGGCTTCGTCGCACCGACGATTCGCGAGCGGCTGGCGCGGGGCGAGGGCATCGACAGCGTGGCCATGCTGCCGGCGCTGTTCCTGGCCTTCCTGCAGCGCTGGCACCGGGGCACGCTGCCCTACGCCTACCAGGACCAGGGCATGGACCCCGCGGTCGCGCATGCGATCTGCGACGCGGCCGACCCGGTGGCGGCCTTCTGCGCCGATGCGTCGCTGTGGGGGCCGACGGCGGGCGATCCACACCTGGTCGACGCGGTGCGCGCGGCCACGCAACGGGTGGCCGCGTTCGTGGCGCACGCCGCCTGAAGGAGCCGCCGTGCGCATCGCATTCGTGGGCGAGGCCCTCATCGATTTCACCGGCACCGGCGGCCTGGGCTTCGTGGGGCACGAAGGCGGCGCGCTGGCCAACAGCGCGATCGCCGCCGCGCGGCTCGGCCAGCCCACCGGCCTGGTCACCCAGCTCTCCACCGACCTGTTCGGCGAGCGGCTGCTGGCGAACCTGCAGGCCAACGGCGTCGACACCCGCTTCGTGCTGCGCAGCGATGCGCCGAGCACGCTGGCCTTCGTCGAGCGCACGCCGCAGACCAACCGCTACGCCTTCTACACCCAGGCCACCGCCGACACGCTGTGGTCGCCCGACCCGCTGCCGGCGCTGCCGCAGGGCTGCCGCTACCTGCACTTCGGTTCCATCGCGCTGCTGCAGGAGCCCGCGGCCGGCCGCATCACCGCGTTGGTGCAGGCGCAGCGCGGCGCGCGCATCGTCGTGTTCGACCCCAACGTGCGGCCCAGCCTGGTCCGCGACATGGCCGGCTACCGCGAGCGGATGCGCGCCTGGGCCGCGCTGAGCGACATCGTCAAATTGAGCGACGAGGACGCCACCGCCCTCGCGCCCGACCAGGACGCGGCCGACACCGCCCTGTGCTTTTTGCGCATGGGCCCGCGCGCGGTGGTGCTGACCCGCGGCGCGGCCGGTGCCACGCTCTACCGCACCGGGCATGCGCCGCTGGCGGTGCGGCCGCCGGCGGTGGCGGTGGTCGACACCATCGGCGCCGGCGACACCTTCGGCGCGGCGCTCTCGGTGGGCCTGCTGGAGCAGGGCGTGGAGCAGCCGGCGCAACTGGCCGCGCTGGCCGATGCGACCTGGCGCACGGTGCTGCAGTTCGCGGCCGCCGCCGCGGCGCTCAACTGCACCCGCGAAGGGGCCGACCCGCCGCGGCGCGACGCGCTGCGCGCGGAGCCGGCCGGCGCGCAAGGCGCGACGGGGGTGCTGCCGTGACGCGCTGCCCCGACCGCTCCCCACGACCGGGCCTCCTCGCCGCATCGACCGAGGCGTCCCTCGCGCGCCTCCGCCCTCGGCGCTCCACCCCATGACCACCCCGTTCCACCTCTACATCGACAGCGCCGACATCGACGCGCTGCAGGCCTGCCTGCCGCATCCGGTGGTGCACGGCGTCACCACCAACCCGACGCTGCTGCTGCGCGCCGGCGTCCCCCGGACGGCGCTGCCCGCGCTGCTGCACCGCGCGCTGCAGCTGGGCGCGCGGCAGGTGCAGGCGCAGGTGCAGTCGGCCGACGCCGAGGGCATGCGGGCCGACGCGCTGGCGCTGCTGGCGGCGTTCGAACCGGGCCAGCTGGTGGTGAAGATCCCGGCCACCCGCGAGGGCCTGCGGGCCGGTGCCGAACTGAGCGCCGAGGGCGTGCCGGTCACCTACACCGCGGTCTACGCGGTAGAGCAGGCGCACTTCGCGGCCCAGCTCGGCGCGGCCTATGCGGCGCCCTACCTGGGCCGGATGGAAGACGCCGGCATCGACGGCCTGGGGCTGATCGCGCGGATGCAGGCGCTGGTGGCGCAGGCCGGCGGCGGCACCCGGCTGCTGGTCGCCAGCGTGCGCTCCCGCGCCGCCTACCAGGCGCTGCTGGGCCTGGGCGTGGGCGCGATCACCGTGCCGCCCGCGCTGTTCGCCGAGATGCTCGAACACCCGGCCACGTTGGAGGCCGAGCGCGGCTTTCTGACGGATGCCGACCGCCTGCCCCTGTCTTCCTGAGGACTTCTTCGATGAGCGAAGCACCCGCATCCCCGCCCACCTCCACCGGCTGCCTCGCCGGCCGCCACGTGCTGCTGACCGGCGCCGGCGGCGGCATCGGCCTGGCGATCGCCGAGGCCTGCATCGCCGAGGGCGCGCGCTGCACCGTGGTCGACCGCGCCGACGGTGCCCCCGACGCGGTGCGCGCGGTGGCCGCGCGCCACGCCGACGCCATCGCCTACCTGGGCGCCGACGTGACCGACGGCGCCGCCATCGCCCGCTGCATCGCCGCGGCGCAGGCCCGCTTCGGCGCGATCCACACGCTGGTCAACAACGCGGCGGTGTTCGACATGGCGCCGCTGCTGGAGGCCGACGAAGCCTCGTTCGACCGGCTGTTCGCGGTCAACGTGAAGGGCATGTTCTTCGTGATGCAGGCGGTGCTGCGCGAGATGGTGCGGGCCGGCACGCAAGGCGCGTCGGTGGTCAACCTGGCCTCGCAGGCCGGCCGGCGCGGCGAGGCGCTGGTCGCCCACTACTGCGCCACCAAGGCCGCGGTGATCAGCTACACCCAGAGCGCGGCGCTGGCGATGGCGCCGCACGGCATCCGGGTCAACGGCATCGCGCCGGGCGTGGTCGATACGCCGATGTGGGCGGGCGTCGATGCGCTCTTCGCCCGCTACGAGCACCTGCCGATCGGCGAGAAGAAGCGCCGGGTGGGCCTGGCGGTGCCGCTGGGCCGCATGGGCACGCCGGCCGACATGGCCGGTGCGGTGGTGTTCCTGGCGAGCGACGCCGCGCGCTACATCACCGCCCAGACGCTCAACGTGGACGGTGGTAGCGTAATGGGCTAGAGCCAACCCCCAGGCTGCGCACTGCGTGTCTTCGCCAACCCCCTTGCAGGGGGCCATCCTGGCGGACCGGCGGAGCCGGTTCCGCGGGATGTCTGGGAGTTGCCGGTGTGTCTTTTTGGGCCGATGAGTATGAACAAGACCTACGCCACTCCCCGCCAGCGCCAGCCGGAGCTGGAGCACGACATGGCACGCTCGCCCGCGCTGGGCTACGAGCCGCCGGAAGAGGCCGGCTGGGTGCGCTGCCTGGCGCACGGGTATCCGAGTTCGCTGGCGCGCTGGCATTGCCACGACGAGTACGAGCTGCACCTGATCACGCACACCTCGGGCAAGGCCTTCGTGGGCGACTGGATCGGGCCGTTCGGGCCCGGGCACCTGGTGCTGTGCGGGCCGCGGCTGCCGCACAACTGGATATCGCTCGACACGCCGGCGGGCGGGGTGGAGGTGCGGGACCTGGTGATCCAGTTCCGGCACGAGCCGGTGGAGCAGGCGGCGCAGGGCATTCCCGAGCTGGCCCAGGTGCGGCAGCTGCTGGAGCGGGCCCGGCGGGGGGTGGAGTTCTTCGGTTTGTCCGACCGGGCCGAGGCGCACTGGGCGCGGGTCAAGTCCACCCACGGCCTGCGCCGGCTGGCGGCGTTCTGCGACTTCCTGGCGGACTTGGCGGAATGCACCGACTACCGGCTGCTCTCCAGCGTGCAGATGCAGGGCGCCGAGGGCGAGGCCGAGGTCGACGGCATCAACGCCATCGTCAACCGGATCACCGACAACGTCGCCGAGCCGATCCACATGGCCGACGTGGCGGCCGGCCTGGGCATGAGCGAGAGCCGGTTCAGCCGCTCCTTCCGCAAGGCGACCGGCAACAGCTTTACCGATTTCGTGAACCGGGTGCGGATCAACAACGCCTGCCACCTGCTGATGCAGACCGACCACTACGTGACCGACATCTGCTACCGGGTGGGCTTCAACAACGTCGCCAATTTCAACCGGCGGTTCCTGGAGATCAAGGGCATGACGCCGACGGAGTTCCGGCGGCAGTCGGAGCGGCGGTTTGGCGGAAGCTCTTAGCTCGCCCCCAGGCTACGCACTTCGTGTCTTCGCCCACCCCCTACCGGGGGCGACACCCCTGGCCCGGCGGAGCCGGTTCCACGGTGTCCCTTGGAGGGCGGGTCGTGCGCGGGGTATTGGGGAATTCGCCGTGGCAAGGGCATGAAGGCCATTGCTGCGTTTTTTATAGCTGATGGCCGGCGCTGTTCGCCGACCGGAGGCACTTTTCGGTCATGAACATGTACCTCGGCCTCGATCTGGGCACTTCGGAACTCAAGGCGCTGCTGCTGGACGGCGGCGGGCGGATCGTGGGGGGCGCGCGGGCGCCGCTGGTGGTGAGCCGGCCACAGCCCTTGTGGGCGGAACAGGATCCGGCGGCGTGGTGGGGCGCGGTGGAGGCGGCGATGGCGCAGCTGCGGGCCGCGCATCCGGCGGCGCTGGCGGCGGTGCGGGCGATCGGGCTGTCGGGGCAAATGCACGGGGCGGTGCTGCTGGATGCGGCCAACGCGGTGCTGCGGCCGGCCATCTTGTGGAACGACGGGCGCAGCGCGGCGGAGTGCGATGCGCTGGCGCAGGCGGTGCCGCGGCTGGCGGAGATCGCCGGCAACCTGGCGATGCCGGGGTTCACCGCGCCCAAGCTGCTGTGGCTGCGCCGGCACGAGCCCGAGGTGTTCGCCCGCACGGCGCGCGTCCTGCTGCCGAAGGACTGGCTGCGGCTGATGCTGTGCGGCGAGGCGGTCGGCGAGATGTCGGACGCGGCGGGCACGCTGTGGCTGGACGTGGGCCGGCGCGACTGGTCGGACGAACTGCTGGCCGCGACCGGGCTCGTCCGCGGCCAGATGCCGCGGCTGGTCGAGGGGAGTGCGGTGTCGGGCACGCTGCTGCCGGCCTTGGCCGCGCGCTGGGGCGTGCCGGCCGGCGTGGCGATCGCGGGCGGTGCCGGCGACAACGCGGCCAGCGCGGTGGGCATGGGCGTGGTGGCGGCGGGGCAGGGCTTCGTCTCGCTCGGCACCTCCGGCGTGATCTTCATCGCCACCGACCGGTTCCTGCCCCGTCCTGCGCAGGCGGTGCACGCCTTCTGCCATGCGCTGCCGGGGCGCTGGCACCAGATGTCGGTGATGCTGTCGGCCGCCAGCGCCGTCCGCTGGGCGGCGCGGACCTTCGGCTTCGGCGGCAGCGAGGCGGCCCTGCTGGAAGCGGCCGCACGGCTCGATGCGCCGGCCCGCCGGCGGGCGCCGCTGTTCCTGCCCTACCTGTCGGGCGAACGCTCGCCGCACAACCATGCCGGCGCGCAGGGCGTGCTGTTCGGGCTGACCCAGGCGCACGGGCCCGACGACATCGCCTATGCGGTGGCCGAGGGCGTCTGCCTGGGCCTGCGCGACGGGCTCGACACGCTGGTGGCGCCGTCGGGCCCGCTGGCGCTGGTGGGCGGCGGCGCCCGCAGCGCCTGGTGGGCGCAACTGCTGGCCGACATCCTGGAGGTGCCGCTGACGCTCGCCGAAGGCGGCGAGGCCGGCGCCGCGCTGGGGGCGGCCCGGCTCGCCTGGCTGGCCGACGGCGGCGAAGAAGCGGTGGTCTGCACCGCGCCCGCCGTGCGCCAGCGCTTCGCGCCCGACCGGGCCGCAGCCGAGGCGCACCGCGCGCGGCACCGGCGCTTTCGGCAGCTGTACCCGGCGGTGATGGCCCAGTTCGACGAAATCTGAACCCAAAGCGGCTGCAGCCGGCGTCCTGCGCCGGCCACCAGCTATAGAAATCGTAGCGGCCCAACGGAAGAAGCCCCGCGGACTTCGCAGTCCGCGGGGCTTTCGCTGGGGGCATCACCCGCCGACGGGGGCCGGCGGGCGGTGCGACCGGGTGCTTACATGCCCATGTCGCCCATGCCGCCCATACCACCCATGCCGCCGCCAGGCATGCCGCCGGCACCGGCTTCGTCCTTCGGTGCTTCAGCGACCATGGCTTCGGTCGTCAGCAGCAGCGACGCGACGGAGGCGGCGTTCTGCAGTGCGGTGCGCGTCACCTTGGTCGGGTCCAGGATGCCCATTTCGATCATGTCGCCGTAGGTGTCGTTGGCGGCGTTGAAGCCGTAGTTGCCCGAACCCTGCAGCACCGCGTTGACCACCACGCTCGGCTCGCCACCGGCGTTGTAGACGATCTCGCGCAGAGGCGCTTCGATGGCCTTCAGGATCAGCTTGATGCCGGCGTCCTGGTCGGCGTTGTCGCCCTTGATCTCGCCAGCGGCCTGCTTGGCACGCAGCAGCGCCACGCCACCACCGGCCACGATGCCTTCTTCCACTGCAGCGCGGGTGGCGTGCAGGGCGTCTTCGACGCGGGCCTTCTTTTCCTTCATCTCGACTTCGGTGGCCGCGCCGACCTTGATCACCGCGACACCGCCGGCCAGCTTGGCCACGCGCTCTTGCAGCTTTTCACGGTCGTAGTCGCTGGTGGCTTCCTCGATCTGGATGCGGACCTGCTTCACGCGGGCTTCGATGTCGTCGGCAGCGCCGGCGCCGTCGATGATCGTCGTGTTTTCCTTGCCCACTTCGATGCGCTGGGCGGAGCCCAGGTCGGCCAGGGTGACCTTCTCGAGCGTCAGGCCCACTTCTTCCGCGATGACCTTGCCGCCCGTCAGGATGGCGATGTCTTCCAGCATGGCCTTGCGGCGGTCGCCGAAGCCCGGAGCCTTGACGGCCACGACCTTCAGGATGCCGCGGATCGTGTTGACCACCAGCGTCGCCAGGGCTTCGCCCTCGACTTCTTCGGCGATGATCAGCAGCGGACGGCCGGCCTTGGCGACCTGCTCCAGCACGGGCAGCAGGTCACGGATGTTGCTGATCTTCTTGTCGAACAGCAGCACGAACGGGTTTTCCAGCAACGCGGCCTGCTTCTCAGGGTTGTTGATGAAGTAGGGCGACAGGTAGCCGCGGTCGAACTGCATGCCTTCGACGACGTCGAGTTCGTTGTCCAGGCTCTTGCCGTCTTCGACGGTGATCACGCCTTCCTTGCCGACCTTGTCCATCGCGTCCGCGATGATCTTGCCGATGGATTCGTCGCTGTTGGCCGAGATGGAGCCGACCTGCGCGATTTCCTTCGAGGTGGTGGTGGCCTTCGAGGCGTTCTTCAGCTGGGCGACCAGGGCGGTGACCGCCTTGTCGATGCCGCGCTTCAGGTCCATCGGGTTCAGACCGGCGGCGACGTACTTGGAGCCTTCGCGCACGATGGCCTGGGCCAGCACGGTCGCGGTGGTGGTGCCGTCACCGGCGTTGTCGGAGGTCTTGGAGGCCACTTCCTTCACGAGCTGGGCGCCCATGTTCTGCAGCTTGTCCTTGAGTTCGATTTCCTTGGCGACGGACACGCCGTCCTTGGTCACCGTGGGGGCGCCGAACGAGCGCTCGAGCACCACGTTGCGACCCTTGGGGCCGAGGGTGACCTTCACCGCGTTGGCGAGGATGTTCACGCCTTCGACCATGCGGGCGCGGGCTTCGCCGCCGAAGACTACGTCTTTTGCTGCCATGTTGATTTCTCCAGAATTCAGTTAAAGAGGGAAACGGTTGTCTGCAAAGGCCGCGCTGCACAGTGGCAGCGCAGGCGCCTTACTTCTCGACAACTGCGAAGAGGTCTTCTTCCTTCATGACCAGCAGCTCGTCGCCGTTGACCTTGACGGTCTGGCCCGAGTACTTGCCGAACAGCACGCGGTCGCCGACCTTCACGCCGACAGCGGAGATCTCGCCCTTGTCGTTCTTCTTGCCCGGGCCGACGGCCAGGATCTCGCCCTGGTCCGGCTTTTCGGCGGCTGCGTCGGGGATCACGATGCCGGAGGCGGTCTTGGTTTCGCTGTCGATACGCTTGACGATCACGCGGTCGTGCAGAGGACGAAGGTTCATAGCAACTCCTGAAATGGAAGCGGTTGGGGCCTGAACGACGCCGCGCCGGGGCGGCTGTCGCGAAACTGAGGGGAGGGCGCCGGACCGGCCGGAACAGGCTGCTAGCACTCGTCCCCTTCGAGTGCTAATGATATAGCCATCGGCCGGACTTTCAAGAGGGGTTGTAGGTGAGCGGGCGAAATGGATGTAAGGAATGTGCTGGACGACACGGGCTGCACGAATGCACCGCTTACAAAGCCAAACAAGTTAAATTCCAGCTCTGCCCGATCCGTCGCATTGCCCTGCCGTGCGGTCCACCCGTTTCACGCCAGCCCCATGCGACCTTCCTTCCCCGCCCGTTTCCTGGTCCTGTGCGCGTTGGCCTGCTGCTGGGCCAGCACCCATGCGGAAGTCGACGGTCTCGTGCGCGACGCTGCCGCCTTGCGGCAGGCCGGCCAGGCGCAGGCCGCGTACGACCTGCTGGAGAGCCACGAGGCCGCCCGCGCCGGCGACCCCGATTTCGACACCGTGTTCGGCATCGCCGCCAACGACACCGGCAACTACCCGCGCGCGGTGCTGGCACTGGAGCGCGCGCTGGCGATGCAGCCCGGCCAGGCCCGCATCCAGGCCGAACTCGGCCGCGCGCTGTTCGCGGTCGGCGACAACCAGGCCGCGCGCACCCTGCTGCGCGCGGCCCGCGCAGACCAGCAGGTGCCCGAAGGCGCCGCCCGCACCATCGACCAGTTCCTGAACGCGATCGGCCGGGTCGAGGATGCCGGCCGCTCGTCGGTGCGCGGCTATCTCGAGGCGGGCGGCGGGTACGACAGCAACGTCAACAGCGGCCCGGCCGGCGCGAACGTCGCGGTGCCGGCCCTCGGCGGGCTGGTGCTGACATTGAACCCCGCGGGCGTAGAGCGCGCGTCGAGCTTCGCCAGCGTCGCCGGCGGCCTGTCGGCCCGCATCGTGGTCGATCCGCGCTGGTCGGTGATCGCCGGCGCCAATCTGTCGGCCCGCCCCAACACCTCGTCGGTCAGCGGCATGGACACCGCGCAGGCCGACGCCAACGCCGGTGTCTCCTACCGGCACGAGCGCCACGAGCTGATCCTGGCGACCCAGCTGAGCAGCTTCGAATACGGCGGCCGCCAACTGCGGCAGACCGCCGGCGGCACCGCCGAATGGGTCTACCGCATCGACGGTTTCCGCCAGTGGGACAGCTACCTGCAGTACGCGCGGCTGCACTATCCGCAGCAGTCGGTGCGCGACGCCGACCGGGTGGTGCTGGGCACCTCGTACGCCCACCGTTTCCGCAGCGGGCCGCTGGCCTACGGCGGTGGCTACCTGGGCCGGGAAGGCACCCGCGCCGACGGCGTCGACCAGCTGGGCCACCGGCTCGTCGGCCTGCGCGCCGGCGTGCAGGCGCCGCTGACCGCGCAGTGGGCGGCCTTCGCCACCTTCGGCTTCGAGTACCGCCGCTTCGGCGGCGACGACCCCTTCTTCCTGATCCGCCGCACCGACCGGCAGACCACGCTCAACCTCGGCACGACCTGGGACCCGGCGCCCCGCTGGCGGGTGACGCCGCAGCTGTCGCTGACGCGCGTCGCCTCCGATTCGCCCATCGCCGATTTCCGCAAGGCCGTCCTGTCGGTCACCGCGCGCAGGGATTTCTGATGCACACCGCACTGGCGAAACACACCATGACCACCGCAAACCGCTTTCGCAGGGCCACCCTGGCCATCGCCGTGGCCGGCTGTTTCCCGCTGGCCGTCCAGGCCACCGAGCCCGCGGCCGGCACGGTGCAGTTCGCCATCGGCGAGGTCAGCGCACGCCGGCAGAACGCCTCGGTGGCGCTGCACAAGGGCTCCACGGTGGAGAGCGGCGACCTGCTGACCACCGGTGCCGACAGCCGGGTGCAGATCCGTTTCTCCGACGGCGGCCTGGTCGCACTGCAGCCCCATACGCAGTTCGCCATCACCGAGTACGCCGACCGGCAGGATGCGAAGCAGGACCGCTACCTCGTCAGCCTGGTGCGGGGCGGCCTGCGCTCCATCACCGGGCTGATCGGCAAGCGCAACCACGAGAACTACAGGGTGCACACGCCCACCGGCACGATCGGCATCCGCGGCTCGGCCTTCACCGCCTTCGTCGATCCGGCAGACGGCAGCCTGAAGGTGGCCGGCGAGCAGGACGCGATCGAGGTCTGCACCGGCAGCGGCTGCATCGGCCTGACGGTCGGCGAGACCGCCCTGGTGCGGACCGGTTCCGCCGGCGCGCTGCCGACCCGCACCGGCGAACGCGCCAGCCTGCCGGTATCGGCGCCCGCCCAGGCGCCGCAGACCGTGGCCAACCAGAGCGACGACGCGGGTCGCACGGTGGCGGTGGCGCAGGCCGCGACCGACCAGCGGCCGGCGACGCCGCCGACGCCACCCCGGCCCACGCCGAGCCCGGCGCCGACACCGACGCCCGCACCCGTGCCAGCCCCGGCACCGGTCCCGACGCCCGCGCCGACACCGATTCCGCCGGCTCCGCCTGCGCCCGCTCCGGCGCCATCCCCTGTTCCTGCGCCAGTGCCGGCACCCACACCAGGCCCAGCGCCAACGCCAACGCCAGCGCCGACACCTGCTCCTTCGCCAACGCCTGCCCCGTCTCCAACGCCTGCCCCGTCTCCGACACCCGCTCCGTCTCCAACGCCCGCTCCGTCTCCGACACCCGCTCCGTCTCCGACACCCGCTCCGTCTCCGACACCCGCTCCGTCCCCGACACCCGCACCGGCTCCCACCACCTCCGGCCTCACCGTCCGCGGCTTCTCCACATCGGCCACCGGCCTGCAAGGCCGCGCCCTCACCGCTGCCACCGCGACCTACGGCACCGACGGCCAGCCCCAGCGCTTCGCCTCGGGCACCACATCGGTCAGCCGCGACGGCGCGGCCCTACCCGGCGCGACCTTCTACAGCAGCGGCAGCACCGCGACAGGCGACCTGCTGCAACTCGGCGAGTGGGGGGCATCCACCTGGAGCGCGGGGAATGTCAACAGCACGGATACCCGGTTCGTGTATGTGACAGGCGTGCCTACCGCACCGCAGTTCGTCCTGGCCAACCAGCGCGCCACTTACAGCCTGGCCGCGGCCACGCCCGTCTATACCAGCCAGAACCGCGTCGGCTCGGTCGCCTCGGCCACGCTGTCGGTCGACTTCTACATCCGCAACACCAACTCCCTGGGCACCCTGGCGGTGGCTGTCGACCTGCCCAGCGGCGCAGGTCCGGCGACCAGCCGCTACGACCTGGCCGGCACCCTCTCCGGGAACGGAGCTTCGCTTTCGGGCTCGCTGGGGATCACCGGCGCGGGCTGCTCCGGCCCGTCCAACCCCTGCCTGGGCGGCTCGGCGAACGGCTTCTTCGCCAATGCCGCCGGCAGCAAGGTCGGCCTGACCTTCGAGGGCAACACCAGTACGACCGGCAGCTTCGGCGGCGCCCTGGCGTTTACCGAGACCGGTTCGCGCGGCGGCATTCCCGCCGCCTCCGTCGGCTCACCCTCGGCGTCGTATGTCACCAGCTTCGCCTACCTGACCTCCGTCGGCGCGGCGGCCCAGCAAACCACCGTCCCGGACGGCGACCGCGTCTTCTTCCAGGGGGCCGAGCTCATCGAGTCGCGGCCGCGCGGCAGCCAGCCGGACATCGTCAAGGGCGGCACCGTCACCGCCGCCAGCGCCGGCGCCGGGGGCATCGGCGTGCCCGGCAGCGTCGACTTCATCGGCTGGGGCAGCTGGGAGTCGGGCAACATCAACGGCACGACGGGCCTGCCGGTCATCAGCCACGTCCACTACATCGTCGCCACCCCGACCACCGACGCCTCGATGCCCATCGCCGGCACCGCCAGCTACAACCTGGTCGGCGGCAGCGCGCCGGTGTCGACCACCCGCGGAGCCGGCACGCTCAACAGCGGCACGCTGACGGCCGACTTCACCAGCGCCACGGTGGGCACGGTGCTGAACCTGGGTTTCGGCAGCACCAGCTACACCGTCGGCGGCACGGGCCAGTTCCGCCAGGCCGGCAACGACGCGGCGATCATCGTTTCGGGCACGGGCAGCAACGGCGCACCGATCGCGGCGGTGATCAACGGCGTGTTCAGCGGCCCGGGCGCCTACCGCGCCGGCATTACCTACAGCGTCACCGGCAGCCCGGCCACGACCGGCACCATCAACGGCGCGGCGGTGTTCCAGAAAGCACCGTGAACTCGGGCATGTGCATGCGCCAGGTGCCCGCCGCGGCAATCACGGTGCGTTGGAAGTTTGCTTTACACGGCACAAACCCGCTTTCAGAAATCTCCAGAAGTGTCTAGAGTTCCAATTTGTCACTGGATACAAAGCAGGGATGTACGTGCATTTCAAGAATTGGGTCTTCGGGCTGGTCCTCGGCATCACCAGTGGTGCATCGTTCGCGCAACTGGTCGTTCCGCCGGGCGGCTCGGTCGATGCCGGCGCCTTCGGCGGCCTGGATTTGGCTTGCACCGGAATGGTTGTGCAAGGGACGGTGACGGTCGGCTCTTCCACGATTTCGAATGCGACGGACGTTGTCGTGGATGGCGGCAATCTCGCCGGTGACAGCGGCACCATCAGCCTGAGCGGCACGTTCGACAACACCGGCTCCTTCACTGCAGGGACCGGCACGATAGCCTTCACCGACGCTTGTGCCGGACCGGCGCGCATCGTCGGCACGAGCACATTCGCGAACCTCTCTTTTGTCAGTGCCACGGGCAGGACGCTGGTCATCCCTGACGGCACGAGCATCACCGTCACCGGCACGTTGACACTGCAAGGGACGCCCGGGGCGCCGATCTCGATCGTGACGGCCTCCGGAGCACCCGCGGTCATCAACCTCGCTCCAGGTGCGACCGTCGTCCGCTCCAACGTCATCCTCGCCCCGGGCGTGAGCATCGGCGCACCCTTGGCAAGCAACGTCGCATCCATTCCGACCTTGGGCGAATACGGGTTGATGCTGCTCTCCGCAATCCTCGCCGCTCTCGCCTGGACGCGTGTCCGCCCGCGTCAACTCGCCGGGTAAATCGGCATGGCGGGTGACGTCGACCGTCACCCAAGACTTTTGAACTTGAAAGAGCTTCTCTATGCCTAGGTTTTTCGGCGTTTCTCCCTGGACGGCCCGCGCTGCAGTTTCCGTTCTCGCACTGCAGGCGGTCGGCGCCATCGCCGCCGATATCACGGTCACCCCCCCATCGGGCGGCGGCTTCGTCGTGAACGGTCCTGGCGCTGCGCCGCGTTTCAGGGTGCAGGGCACGGGCGAGGTCTTCGTGCCGGGTCTGCCGGGTGCCGCGAGCACCGGGACGAATCTGACATGCTTCGATGCGACCACCGGCCAGCTCACGCCATGTGCTGCGGGCGCAGGCACCGGCCCCGCAGGTGCGACCGGGGCCACGGGCGCGACCGGCGCCACCGGACCGGCCGGGATCGCGGGTCCTGCCGGCGCGACCGGAACGACCGGCGCTACAGGACCGCAGGGCATTCAAGGCGTGACCGGGGCGACGGGTGCCACGGGAACGGGCGCTACCGGTGCGACGGGATCGACGGGCGTGACCGGAGCAACGGGTGCCCAGGGGCCTCAGGGCACGCAGGGTCTTCAAGGACCCCAAGGCATCGCGGGTCCTCAGGGCACCACCGGTGCGACCGGAACCACGGGCGCAACGGGAAGCACCGGGGCGACGGGCAGCACAGGGGCCACCGGTGCAAGCGGTTCCGGTGGAGGCGTGGGCTACTTCGAGACCTACTCGGCCCCTACGAACACCGCTAACGGCAATGGAACGTTCTATCTCACGGCGACTACGCTCATCGCGGGCGAAGTGGATACGCACAAGCTCGTGGTTCAAGCGTGCAGCACTGTCAAGTTGGGCGCGATCCTCACGGGCAGCAGAAACATGACTGTCACCATCAGGGCGCGCCGGGGGGTCAACAGCGCCTTCAGCGATACGCCGGTGTCCTGCACCGTGAGCCCGGGCGCCCCGAGCTGTCTCGCTACCGGTGCGGCCAGTTTCGATGCAGGTGACACCATCGGTGTCCAAAGCGTAGGCACCGTGACATACACCTCGGCGTCCAGCGGTGTGAACGTCAGCCTGACGTGCCAGTGATGCACTAGATCCGCTGCTCCGACCAGGTGAAGCTTGGTTGGAGGCGTGCTGGAAGAGCCCACCTAGACCGTTGACCAGAGCTGGATGAAGATGCCCCGCATCTGCCTCAACATGATTGTAAAGAACGAGGCGCCGGTGATCGCCAGGTGCCTCGCCTCTGTTCTTCCGTACATAGACCACTGGGTCATCGTCGACACCGGCTCCACGGACGGCACGCAGGACGTCGTGCGCAACGCGTTGCAGGGCGTACCCGGCGACCTCTACGAGCGACCCTGGAAAAACTTTTCCCACAACCGCAACGAAGCCCTCGAACTGGCGCGGCACAGTGGGGACTACCTGCTCTTCATCGACGCCGACGAGCAGCTGCAGATGCCGCAGGGGTTCGGGTGGCCCCCGCTTTCCGCTGACGGTTACCTCTTCACCTGTTGCATGGACGGCCACGTCTACCAACGCAACAGCCTCGTCGCCACCCGGGTCCCCTGGCGCTGGGAGGGGGTACTGCATGAATACCTCACCGCGCCGGCGCACGGGCCCTGGCATGCCCTGCCGGGCGCGGTCATCCAGGTGTCGCACGACGGGGCGCGAGCCCGCGATCCGCAGACATACCGGAAAGATATCGGGCTGCTGGAGCAGGCACTGCGCGAGGCGCCCGGGAACACGCGGTACGCTTTCTACCTGGCCCAGAGCATGCGCGACGCTGGCATGTTGCAGGAGTCCAGGGAGGCGTATCGCAAGCGCGTTCTCATGGGCGGCTGGGACGAGGAATGCTGGTACGCGCAATTCCAGGTCGCCGTGCTGACCGAGCGTCTGGGCGAGCCTGCGCCTGCGGTACGCGACGCTTTCCTCACCGCGTATTCGCTGCGCCCCACCCGGGCCGAGCCGCTGTGCGCGTTGGCGAAGTACCACCGTCTGCGCTCCGAGTTTGCGCTGGCGCATCTTTTTGCACAGCAGGCGGCCAGCCTGCCACAGCCGGCCGACATTCTTTTCGTCGATACCGCCGTCTACACATGGCGCGCACTGGATGAACTGGCGGTGAGCGCCTTCTACGCCAATGCCAAAGACCAGGGACGGGCGGCGTTAGAGCGGTTGCTGCGGGAGATGCGGTATCCGCCCTCGGAAGCCGCCCGCATCGAGGCCAATCGGCCATTCTTCGGCCTGTGACCAGGTGTAGCTTTCCGACGCCACCGCCAGGCGGCCGCGCAGAAACATGTAACTCACCCGGTGGGCTGCCGGCCAGCAAGACCTGGACGCGATCCATATCCTCTCCCACGGGTCTGCCGGCGTAGTGAACCTGGGCACCCGCCCCCTCGATCAGGCCGCGCTGGCCTCGGCCCGGCCCCCGCTGAGTGCCAAAACCATGGCCGGCTACGAAGGCGTGCTTTTGAGCGGCAACGGCACCGCCGACGGCGACTACGATTTCGGCGGCACCCTGGGCGCAGCCAGCGGCGGCTACCGAAAACTGAACGACAAGCTGCTGATCAGCGACTTCCTGGCCAGCTTGAAGTCGTACTGAAGGATGCGGGCGGCAATGTCGTCGGGCCGACCATCAAGATGGGGAACTGCGACCTGCAGGCTGCCAGCTACGCGCTGAGCGGCGACCGCCGCACGGAGACGTACTCCGTCACCGACAACCAGGCCGGTGATTCCAACACCGCCGCCGGCGCTATCGAAGATCCGTTCGCGCCGATGGTCTTTGTGCTCGCGGCGGGAGTGACCAGTGTGCCGACCCTGTCGGAATGGGGCCTGATGCTGATGGGTCTGCTGATCGGCCTGACGGCGTGGCGGATGCGGCGCACCGCTTGAGTCGGCATCCGCCGGGTGGGTCTGCAGGGGCCCGGCGCCTACGCGGTGGAGACCCGCCTTCTTCCGCAGCGTGCGGCCACGCCGCCGGACCCCTCATGTGACGGCCTGCGCCAGCGGCAGCACCACGGTGAAGCGGCTGCCCTGTCCCAGGCCGGCGCTGTCGGCCGTCACGTCGCCGCGATGGGCGGTCACGATCTTGCGCACGATCGCCAGGCCCAGGCCCAGCCCGCCTTCGGCGTTGGAGGCGGCACCGGGCGCCTGCACGAAAGGCTCGAACAGCTCGGCGACCAGGCCGGGCGGCAGGCCGACTCCGTTGTCGGCGATCGTCACCGTCACCTCGCGGGTGCCCTTCTGTTGGAGGGTCAGTGCGATCTCGCCGCCCGGGTCGGTGTACTTGGCGGCATTGGTCAGCAGGTTGGCGAAGACCTGCACCAGGCGCTGGGCGTCGCCGGTCACGGCCACCGGCGCATCGCCGATCCGGGTGTCGAGCCGATGGCCTTTCTTGGCATAGAGCGGGGCGCTTTGCTCCAGCGCCTGCAGCAGCACCTGGTGCAGATCGACCGCCACCTGGGGCGGCGGCGCGCCGCGCATCACGCCCGAGAGGTCGAGCAGGTCGTCGGCCATGCGGGTCATCTGCGCCACCTGCCGGCCGATGATCTCGGTGGCCCGGGCGACCCGGTCCTCGTCGCCCGGCGCGCGCTGCAGCACGGTCTGCGCCGAATGGATCGCCGACAGCGGATTGCGGATCTCGTGGCCCAGCACGGCCATCGCGTTGTCCTTGGCGCGGTTGCTGGACTTGAGCTGGCGCACCTTGTCCGCCAGTGCCGCGCGCGAGCGTTCCAACCGCCCGCCCATCAGCGCGACGGCCAGGCCGATCACGACGAAGAGCAGGGTGCGGGCCAGGTTCTCGGGCTGCAGCACGTCGTGCAGGCCGGCGCCCCGGTCGATGAAGAGATAGGTGCCGGCAGTGGTGCCCAGTGCGGTCGCCAGCAGCGCAGGCCCGAACCCGCCGTAGACCGCCGCTGCGACGATCGGCAAGGTCAGGATCAGGTAGGGCCCCTGCGGGCCCAGCACCGGGTTGAGCAGGTAGCGCAGAAGCAGCGCTGCCGCCACGGCCGCGATGGCCACCAGGTAATGGGGTTTCATACGGCTGGATGATGCCAGGGGAGGGCGGGGCGTGCACATCCCCCTGCGCTACGGCTGCAGAACATTTGCAACCCCCGTCGCCATCGGCTGACATGCGGGCGTAGCCTGCGCCCACGCAGCCGCCCCTGGCACCCGGCCAGCATGTGCCGACCGGTGCTTCTGCGCCCCCTTCGGACCTCGCCCCATGACCGTCACCGCATCCACATCCGCCGCCGCCACCGGCCCTGCCGCACCCGCTTCGCCATGGGACGAGGGCCTGCTCGAATGCCGCCTGCGGGAAGTGTTCGGACTGGAGACGCTGCGGCCGGGACAGCGCGAGGTGATCGACCGCGTATTGCGCGGCGAGAACACGCTGGCGGTGATGCCGACCGGCGCCGGCAAGTCGCTGTGCTACCAACTGCCGGCCACGCTGTTGGCGGGCCGCACGGTGGTGGTGTCCCCGTTGCTGGCGCTGATGCAGGACCAGTACGATTCGCTCTGCGCACGCGGAATCGCGACGGTGCAGGTGCACGCTTCGCTGGATGCGGCGTCGCTCCATGCGGCAGAGGCGGCCATCGCGGACGGCTCGGCGCAGGTGGTGTTGTGCACTCCCGAGCGGCTGGCCAACGACGACTTCATGGCACTGCTGCTGCGCCATCCGACCAGCCTGTTGGTGGTCGACGAAGCCCATTGCGTCTCGCAGTGGGGCCATGACTTCAGGCCCGCGTTTCTGGAGATCGGCCCCGCGTGCAAGCGCCTGGGCCGGCCGACGGTCCTGGCGCTCACCGCCACGGCCGCGGGGCCGGTGGCGCGCGACATCTGCCGCCAGCTGGGCATCGCCTCCGGCGGTGTCGTCGATACGGGGACCTACCGGCCCAATCTGGGCTACAGCGTCGAGGCGCTCGCGAACGAGAAGGACAAGCTGGCCCGGGTGGTGGCGCTGGTGCGGGCGTCGGCCGGGTCCGGGCTGGTCTATGCCGCCACCATCCGTGCCGCGGAGACGGTACGCGATGCGCTGGCGGCGGCGGACGAGTCGGTCGCGCTCTACCACGGCCGGCTGCCCGCAGCGCAGCGCCAGGCGGTGCAGGACGGGTTCATGCGTGGCGACACCCGGGTGGTGGTGGCCACCAACGCGTTCGGCCTGGGCATCGACAAGCAGGACATCCGCTTCGTCGTCCACTACCAGATGCCCGCGGGTCTCGATGCCTACTACCAGGAGTCGGGCCGCGCCGGCCGCGATGGCGAGCATGCCGACTGCACGCTCCTGTTTTTGCGCAAGGACCGCGCCGTGCAGCAGTTCTTCCTCTCCGGCCGGTACCCGTCCCTGCAGGATCTGCAGGCGGTCCACGACGCGCTTCTGACCGCGCCTCCGCCGGCCCAGGAAGAAAACGCCGCCCCCGGCTGGTCGCTCGCTGCGCTGCAGTCTTCCCTGGCCGACCGCTGCTCGCGCAGCAAGGTCCAGGTCGCGCTGAGCATGCTGCGCGCGCGCCGGCTGGTGGTGCAGAAAGCGAAGTCCGGCCTGGTGTTGCAGCGCAAGGCGCTGGATGCCGTGGCGTTGGACGATCTGGTGTCGACCTACTGCGCCAAACGGGAGCAGGACAACGAGGCGCTGGAGCAGATGGTGTTCTATGCGCAGACCGGCCGCTGCCGCTGGCAGGTGCTGCTCGATTACTTCGGCCACGCCGAGGAAGGCGGGCCGCGCGGCCAGTGCGGGCATTGCGACAACTGCCGGCGTATGGCGGCCCTGACGGCGGTGCACGACGACAGCAGCACCGCCGCAGCGCCTGCTGCCCTGCCGCCGGCCGAGTCGGCGATGGTCGTGGACGACCTTGTCGCGGCACCCTTGGTGATGGCCGGTACGGTCGGGGCGATCCTGCCCGCCTCGCAGATCCTGCCGCGAAAGTCCTTCGAGGCCGGCATGGCCGTGACAGTGCGTCGCTACGGGGCCGGTGTGGTGACGGCGACCGACGCGATGTCGGTGACCGTGCGATTCGAAGACGGAAGCTCCCGCTGTTTTCGGCCGGACTTCGTGAAGGCCCAAAGCCGCAGGCAAAGGGCGCCCGCCGAAAACCGCGCCACGGCCTGACCGGTCCACTGCCGTGGGCGGTGGGGGCCACGGGCAACAGGCGACACGGCGTAGGACCCGTCTGATTGTTGGCCTCGGGCAGCCGGGCTAGATTGGTTTTCATGACCCGCCCCGACCCGCTCGACGCCTACCGCCGCAAACGCGATTTCAGCATCACGTCGGAGCCGTCCGAAGGGGGCGACGCCAGTGCCGATGCATTGCGTTTCGTCGTGCAGAAGCACTGGGCCAGCCGGCTGCACTACGACCTGCGGCTGGAGATCGACGGCACGATGAAGAGCTGGGCGGTGCCGAAAGGCCCCAGCCTGGACCCGCACGACAAGCGGATGGCGGTGCAGGTGGAAGACCACCCGATCGCCTACAACACCTTCGAGGGCCAGATTCCGCCCAAGCAGTACGGGGCGGGCAAGGTGATCGTCTGGGACAAGGGCACCTGGGCACCGCAGGACGATCCGGCGCGCGGCTGGAAGGCGGGCAAGCTGAAGTTCACCCTGTACGGCCACAAACTGCAAGGGAACTGGACCCTGGTGCGGATGCACGGCAAGCGGGCAGGGGAAGAAAAGCAACCGCCCTGGCTGCTGATCAAGGAAGACGACGACCACGCACGCGCAATCGCCGAGTTCAATCTGGTCGAGGCATTGCCCGACAGCGTGGGACGCTTGCCCGATCCGTATGGGCCGAAGGCATCGCCCGGGGCGAAGCGCGCGGTCGCAAAGCCTGCGAAGCCCGCGCGCGGCAAGGCCACGGCTTTGCCCGACAGCCTGTCGCCGCAACTCGCCACGCTGGTCGACGCGCCGCCGGCCGACACCGATGCCTGGATCTACGAGTTGAAGTTCGACGGCTACCGTCTGCTGGCGCGCAAGCAGCGTGGCAAGGTGCGGCTCTTCACCCGCAATGGCCTGGATTGGACCGAGCGCATGCCGAAGGTGGCGGCGGCCGTCGAGGCGTTGCCGTTCACGTCGGGCTGGCTCGATGGCGAGGTGGTGGTGCTGGGCCCCGGGGGCGCGCCGGATTTCCAGGCGCTGCAGAACGCTTTCGAACGCCCGACGAAAGGCAGCCGCGTCGCGGCCGGCATGGTCTATTACCTGTTCGACATGCCGTTCCACGACGGCGAAGATCTGCGCGCCTTGCCGCTCGACGACCGCCGGGCGCGGTTGCAGGCGGTGCTGGCGCAACCGCCGGGCGACGGCGCGGTCGTGCGTTTCAGCGAAGCCTTCGATGCGCCGCCGCAGGACCTTGCCGCGTCCGCCTGCAAGCTCGGGTTCGAAGGCGTGATCGGCAAGCGGCGGGACGCGCCGTATGTGGCGCGCCGTTCGGCCGACTGGATCAAGATCAAGTGCGGCCAGCGGCAGGAGTTCGTGATCGGCGGCTACACCGATCCGAAAGGCACGCGCCAGGGACTCGGCTCCCTGCTGCTGGGCGTGCACGACGCGGATGGCACGCTGCGCTATGCAGGCAACGTCGGCACCGGTTTCAGCGAGCGCACGCTGCAGACGCTGCACGAGGCCTTGGCGGCGCACGCGGCCGACAAGAGTCCGTTCGCCGATACCGCCGGCATCGCCCGGGGCGCGCACTGGGTGCAGCCGGTGCTGCTGGCCGAAGTGTCTTTTGCGCAGTGGACGCGCACCCACCGCATCCGGCATGCGGTGTTCCAGGGCCTGCGCGGCGACAAGCCGGCGCGCGCCATCGTGCAGGAGCGTCCCGTGGCCGTCGAAAATTCTCCCCCCAAGGCCCGCGCCGCACGCAAGGCACCGCAGGACCCGCTGCCGGCCAGCCTGAAAGTGACGCATGGCGACCGCGTCGTCGATGCGGAGAGCGGGCTGTGCAAGGTCGATCTGGTGCGCTACTACGCCACCGTGGCACCGCTGATGCTGGAGCATCTGCAGGGCCGGCCGACGTCGCTCGTCCGTGCGCCGTCGGGCGTGGGCGGCGAACTGTTCTTCCAGAAGCATGCCGAGGGCGAGGGCATGCCGGCGGTGCGGCGGCTCGACCCAAAGCTGGACCCCGACCATGCGCCGCTGCTGGAGGTGGCGTCGGTCGAGGCCTTGCTGCAAGCGGCCCAGATGAACGTGCTGGAGTTCCACACCTGGAATGCCCGCCACGACCGCATCGAGCGGCCCGACCGCATGACCTTCGACATCGATCCGGGCGAGGGTGTGCCCTGGGAGCAGGTGCAGCAGGCGGCGGTGCTGGTGCGGGTGGCGCTGGAGGAACTCGGCCTGCCCGCGTTTTTGAAGACCAGCGGCGGCAAGGGGGTGCATGTGGTGGTGCCGATCAAGCGGCTCCACGGCTGGGACGCGGTCAGGGGATTCTCGGAAGCGGTGGCGCAGCACCTGGCGCACACCATCCCGTCGCGCTTCGTCGCCAAGAGCGGGCCGCGCAACCGTGTCGGCAAGATCTATGTCGACTACCTGCGCAACGGACGCGGCGCTACCACCGTGGCGGCCTGGTCGGCACGGTCGCGTCCGGGAATGGGGATTTCGGTTCCGCTGGAGTGGGAGGAGCTGGAAACGCTCACCAGCGGGGCGCACTGGACGGTACGGACCGTCGATGCGCGGCTCGGGGTGGGCAATGCACCCTGGGCCGGCTATGCCGCCGCGGCCGTGTCGTTGTCGTCGGCGCTCAAGGCGCTGGCCCGCAACGGCGGCAAGGCATAGCGAAAGCGGCAGGTCAGCGCTTGCGGTCGCGCTCGTCGTAGGGCCAGCAGGCGGCGGGGCGGGGACCGGTGACGGGGAGGGTTGCAGGTGTGGGCATGGCGAACTCCTTAGGTCGCACTACAACGGATGGGCGCTGCCGCAGGTTGACGCGATCGGTGTGTACAGCGGTAACTTTCGATGTTGCGGCGCACCATGAAAAAAGCAGCGGCGCCGTGAAGCGTCGCTGCCATCTTTTTGCAGGCCGGTGAGACCGGTGGCCCTACAGGCCCGCCGCTGCCCGCAGCTGCGCAGCCTTGTGGCGCAGGGCTTTTCCCGCCCGCTGCGCGGTCGACGCCTTACAGGCCTGCAGCTGCACGCAGCTGTGCAGCCTTGTCCGTCTTTTCCCAGGTGAACTCGGGCTCTTCGCGGCCGAAGTGGCCGTAGGCGGCGGTCTTCTGGTAGATCGGGCGCAGCAGGTCGAGCATCTGGATGATGCCCTTCGGGCGCAGGTCGAAGTGGTCGGTGACCAACTTTGCGATCTGGTCGTCGGGGATCACGCCGGTGCCTTCGGTGTAGACGGTGACGTTCATCGGCCGGGCCACGCCGATCGCGTAGGCCACCTGGATCTGGCACTGGCGGGCCAGGCCGGCGGCCACGATGTTCTTGGCCACGTAGCGGGCGGCGTAGGCGGCCGAGCGGTCGACCTTCGTCGGGTCCTTGCCGCTGAAGGCGCCGCCGCCGTGCGGGCAGGCGCCGCCGTAGGTGTCGACGATGATCTTGCGGCCGGTCAGGCCACAGTCGCCCTGCGGGCCGCCGACGACGAAGCGGCCGGTGGGGTTGATCAGGTACTTGGTGTCCTGCAGCCACTCCTTGGGCAGCACCGGCTTGATGATCTCCTCGATCACCGCCTCGATGAAGCTGGCCTTCATCGTCTTGGGCGTCTCGCTCTGGTCGGGGTGGTGCTGGGTGGAGAGCACCACCGTGTCGATGCTGTGCGGCTTGCCGTCTACATAGCGCATCGTCACCTGGCTCTTGGCGTCGGGCCGCAGGAAGGGCAGGCGGCCGTCCTTGCGCAGCTGGGCCTGGCGCTCGACCAGGCGGTGGGCGTAGTAGATCGGCGCGGGCATCAGCTCGGGCGTCTCGTCGCAGGCGTAGCCGAACATCAGGCCCTGGTCGCCGGCGCCGGTGTTCAGGTGGTCGTCCGAGGCCTGGTCGACGCCCTGGGCGATGTCGTTGCTCTGCTTGTCGTAGGCGACCAGCACCGCGCAGCCCTTGTAGTCGATGCCGTAGTCGGTGTTGTCGTAGCCGATGCGCTTGATCGTGTCGCGGGCGACCTGGATGTAGTCGACATGCGCGTTGGTGGTGATCTCGCCGGCCAGGACCACCAGGCCGGTGTTGGTCAGCGTCTCGGCGGCGACGCGGCTGCGCGGGTCCTGCTCGAAGATCGCGTCGAGGATGGCGTCGGAGATCTGGTCGGCCACCTTGTCGGGATGGCCTTCGGAGACGGATTCGGAAGTGAAGAGAAAGTCGTTCGCCATTTGCATAAACTCCAGTGTTGCGGCTTGGGGCGCTGCCCGGGCCTGGAGCCTTGGCGAACGCTTTAGCAGTTGTTTTTAACGTCGCCCTGCAAGTTGCTCATTTAACTCGGCGACCGGGGCATTCTAGCCCGCGCCGTCCGCCCCTCTGCCGATGCTCCGTCTCCTCTCCCGGCTCCCGCTGCCCCTGCTGCACCTGCTCGGTGCCGTGCTGGGGTGGGTGGCGTTCGTGTCGTCGGCGTCGTACCGCCGGCGCTTCCTGGCCAACGCACGGCAGGCGGGCCTGCCGTTCGGCGCGGTGCGCGGCGCGGTGGCCCATGCCGGGCGGATGGTGGCCGAGCTGCCGCGCCTGTGGTTCGGCACGCCGCCCGCCTGGCAGTGGGACGACGGCGGCGCGATCGCGCAGGCCTATGCGGCCGGCCGCGGCATCCTGTTCCTGACGCCGCACCTGGGCGGCTTCGAGGCCTCGCCCCAGGCGCTGGCCGCCGACTACGGCCCGCACCACGGCCCGATGACGATCCTCTACCGCCCCGCCCGCCAGCCCTGGCTGGCCCGCACCATGGCGGCGGCGCGCGACCGGCCGCACCTGGCCGCCGTGCCCACCACCCTGGCCGGCGTGCGCCAGATGCTGCGGGCGCTCAAGCGCGGCGAGGCCGTCGGCCTGCTGCCCGACCAGGTGCCGCCCGACGGCCTGGGCCGCTGGTCGCCCTTCTTCGGCCGCGAGGCCTACACCATGACTCTGGCGGCGCGCCTGGCGCAGCAGTCGGGCGCGACGGTGCTGCTGGCCTGGAGCGAGCGCCTGCCGCGCGGCCGCGGCTTCCGGGTGCATGTCGAGGCGCGCGCCGCGCCGCTGCCTGCCGCGCTCGACGACGCGGTCGATGCGCTCAACGCCGACATGGAGCGGCTGATCCGCCTGTGCCCGCAGCAGTACCTGTGGGGCTATGCCCGCTACAAGGCGCCGCGCGCCGAGGCAGCCCCCGCAGCCGGCGCGGCCACCGAAACGACGACGGCGACGGCCGGGGAGGGCGCCGCATGATCGGCCGGATGTGGGTGATGTTCATGCGCCTGATGGCGGTGCTGCCGCTGTCGTGGGTGCGGGCGCTGGGCTGGCTGCTGGGCCGGGCGCTGTTCGTGCTGCTGGGCAGCCGGCGCCGCATCGCCGAGACCAACCTGCGCCTCTGCTTTCCCGACCGGTCGCCCGCCGCGCGCCGCACGCTGGCGCGGCAGACCTTCGTCGTCTTCGCCCAGACCTGGCTCGACCGCGGCTGGCTCTGGCATGCGCCGCGCCGGGTGCTGGAGCGCCGGCTGGTGCTGCAGGGCGCGGTGCACGAGCTGCAGCCCGGCCCGCAGGGCGAGGAGACGCCGACCATCCTGCTGTGCCCGCACTTCTACGGGCTGGACGCGGCGGCCACCACCATCTCGATGCAGGTGGTGCGGCGCTGGTTCTCGATCTACTCGTCGCAGTCCGATCCGGCGCTCGACCGGTGGGTGCGCGAAGGCCGGCTGCGCTTCGGCGATTCGAAGGTTTTCACCCGCACCACCGGCATGAAGACGATCCTGAGCGCGATGCGCGACGGCGGCGTGCTCTACCTGCTGCCCGACATGGATTTCGGCCCCCAGGATTCGGTCTTCGTGCCCTTCTACGGCGTGACCGCCGCCACGCTGCCGTCGGTGCCGCGCTTCGCCCGGCTGGGCCGCGCCAAGGTGGTGCCGGTGCTGCCCCGGCTCACGCCCACCGGCTACACCGTCGACATCCTGCCGCCGTGGCAGGATTTCCCGACCGACGACGTACTGGCCGACACCGCGCTGGTGAACCGCCGGCTGGAGGGGTACATCGACACGATGCCCGCGCAGTACTACTGGGTGCACAAGCGCTTCAAGACGCGGCCCGAGGGTGAGCCGGGTGTGTATTGACTCGCCCCCCAGGCTCCGCGCTTCGCGTCTTCGCCAACCCCCTTCCGGGGGCGGCACTGGCGGACCGGCGGAGCCGGATCCGCTGTGCCCTGGGAACCGCCGGGCGGTGGTTGCGCGGAGAGGGTGCCCGAGGGATATGGCGGAAATCCGGCGTGGCCGCTCGGAACACCGAGGCCGTTGTCCCGTGCGCCCGGCACACGCATTCCATCGTTTTTTGAACGAAAAGTGCCTGTGGCCGTCGTCCTGCGCCGGCCGCCAGCTATCTATTTCGTAGCATCGGCCGTGTGGAGGAAGTCCGCGATCAGGCCGATCACCCGCTGGGGCTGTTCGTGCACCACCCAGTGCGTCGCCCGTGGAATGCGGTGCACCGTGAGCCGGGGCACCCAGGGTTCCAGGCCCTCGGCCAGGGCGGGCGGCAGGGCGGTGTCGTCCTCGGCCCACACGAGCAGGGTGGGCACGGCGATCTGCAGCATCGCGTCGGGCAGGGTGACGGCGGCGGCGGCCGGGTCGCCTTCGCGCGGCGGGCGCAGCGGCGAGGCGCGGTAGTAGTTGCAGCCGCCGGTGAGACCGGCGCGCCAGGTGGCGCGGTACTGCTCCTTCACCGCGGGCGTGAGCCAGCCGGCGCCGTCGGGCGCACCGGGGGTGCCGGGCACGGCCTCGGCGCCCATGGCGGTGAAGAACTGCCAGAGCCGGCGAAAGTCGTCTTCGGCCAGCAGCGCCTCGGCGTCGGGGCGGATCAGGAAGTTCATGTACGCGCTGGCCGCCTGCTGGGCCGGATTGCCGTTCAGCTCGCGCAGGAAGGCGCCGGGGTGCGGCGCGTTGACGATCGCCAGCTGCCGTAGACGCGTCGGGTGCTGGTTCGCAAAGCTCCAGGCCACGGCGCCGCCCCAGTCGTGGGCCACCAGCGCGGCCAGCGCGCCGCCGGGGCCGGCCTCGGCATCGACCAGCGCGGCGATGTCCTGCACCAGGTGCTTGGCGCGGTAGGCGGCCACCTCGGCGGGCGCGCTGGAGGGTCCGAAGCCGCGCATCCACGGCGCCACGCAGCGGTAGCCGCCGTTCGCCGGATCGGCGAAGTGCTCCAGCAGCGCGTCCCAGACGAAGGCGCCCTCGGGAAAGCCGTGCAAGAACAGCAGCACCGGACGGCCCGGCGCGCCGGCGGTGCGGCAGGCCAGGGTGATGCCGTGGGGCAGGGCGTGGGAGCAGGTGTCGATCATGGGCATCTCCGTTGTTGCTATGGAAAGCGTAGCGGGATGCCGGCGTGGCGCAACGGCAGGAGCCCTGAAAGATGCACGAAACTGTCGCGCAGGGCTCAGCCTGCCGGTGGTGCGCCGCCCACCGCTGCCGCATGGGCCGCAGGGCGGAGCGCGCGGTTGCTCAGTCGGCGTCGGGCAACTCTTCCGGAATGTCGCCCTCCGTTTCGGGACGGTCTTCCACGTTCGAGACGAAGCCGCCCGGCGGATGGGCCCAGTGCCAGAGGCGCAGCGCCGCCTCGTCCACGCCCTGCTTCTTGAGCGCCGAGAACAGCTGCACCTCGCCGCCGCCGGCGTTGAGCTTGGCGATCTGCAGCGCCTTGGTGCCTTCCACCCGGGTGAGCTTGTCGGCCTTGGTGAGCAGCACCAGGAACTTCAGGCCCTCGGCCACGCGCGGCCGGATCACGTCGAGCAGGATCTCGTCGAGCTCGGTCAGGCCGTGGCGCGGGTCGCAGAGCAGCACCACGCCGGTGAGGTTCTCGCGGGTGACCAGGTAGTTGGCCATCACCCGCTGCCAGCGCACCTTGTCGGCTTTGGGCACGGCCGCGTAGCCGTAGCCGGGCAGGTCGGCCAGCACCGCGTCGTGCACGCCCTGCTTGCCCAGGCTGAACAGGTTGATGTGCTGGGTGCGGCCCGGCTTCTTGGAGGCGAAGGCCAGCTGCTTTTGCTGGGTGAGGGTGTTGATGCAGGTCGACTTGCCGGCGTTGGAGCGGCCGACGAAGGCGATCTCCGGCAGGTGCAGCGGCGGCAGGTGGTGGAGCTGGGCGGCGGTGGTCAGGAAGCGCGCGGTGTGCATCCAGCCCATGGCGGTCTTGCCGTCGGCAGCGGGGGCCGCTGCCACGGTGTCGGCGGTGCCGTGGCTAGGGGAAACGAGGGGGGTATCGGTCATGGCGCGGGGTACAGAGCAGGGATTACCCCGGGAGGCACCATTGTAGAATCATGGGGTTTTGCGCCCATAACACAGACCCTCGATATGAAGCTGCTTGCCTCCTTGCTGACCGCCGCTGCGCTGGCGGTGTCTGCTTTTCCGGTCGTGGCCGCAGACGCCGCGCCCACCAGCGCGGGTGCACCCGCAGGGGCGGCGGCCAAGGGCGATGCGCCCTCGGCGGGCGCACCGGTGGGCACCGCCTCGGCGGCCGCGCCGGCACCGGCGCCCACCGCCGGCGCGCCGCGCGCCAAGCCCGACCTGGCAGCGGGCGAGGCCAGGTACACCGCGGTGTGCGCCGCCTGCCACGGGGCCGACGGCAACTCGTCGGTGCCGGCCCAGCCCAAGCTGGCCGCACAGCACCCCGAGTACCTGGTCAAGCAGCTCCAGGAGTTCAAGGAAGGCAAGCGCAAGAACCCGATCATGCAGGGCTTCGCCGCGCAGCTGAGCGATGCCGACATGCGCAACATCGCCTACTGGCTGACCGCCAAGGCCGGCAAGCCCGGCTTCGCCAAGGACAAGGCGCTGGTCGCGGTCGGCGAGAAGATCTACCGCGGCGGCATCGCCGACCGTGCGGTGCCGGCCTGCGCCAGCTGCCACAGCCCCAACGGCGCCGGCATCCCGTCGCAGTACCCGCGCCTGTCGGGCCAGCATGCCGACTACACCGCCGCCCAGCTGGTCGCCTTCCGCGACGGCGTGCGCAACAACAACGCGGTGATGCACGGCGTCGCCGCCAAGCTCAACGACCGCGAAATCAAGGCCCTGGGCGACTACATCGCCGGCCTTCGCTGAGCGCGGCTTGAACTAACGAACCCACAGCATTCCAAGAAGGGCGGGCCGATCCTCCAGAGGATGGCCCGCCCTTTTTGCTGGCACCTCGGCGGCCTTTTTCCCTTCCACCTTCCCGAACCGGCCCCCCGCTCCACCGCCCATGTCTGTCTCGACCCACGGTATCCGCGTCCATTCCGGCTCGCATGCGCTGCGTGCGGGGCTGGAGCTGCTGTCGTCGATGCGCTTCGCGATCTCGCTGCTGACGGTGATCTGCATCGCCTCGGTGATCGGCACGGTGCTGCAGCAGCAGCAGCCCTACGGCAACTACGTCAACCAGTTCGGGCCGTTCTGGGCGCAGGTGTTCGATGCGGCGGGGCTCTACCGGGTCTACAGCGCCTGGTGGTTCCTGCTGATCCTGGCGTTCCTGGTGGTGAGCACCTCGCTGTGCATCGGCCGCAGCACGCCGCGCATCCTGGCCGACCTGAAGGTCTACAAGGAGAACATCCGCGAGCAGAGCCTGCGCGCCTTCGCCCAGCGGGCCGAGGCCGACCTGCCCGAGCCGCCCGAGGCGGCCGCCCGCCGCATCGGCGGCCTGCTGGCCGGCGGCGGCTGGCGGGTGCGCCTGCAGGAGCGCAGCACCGCGGCCGGCACCGGCTTCATGGTGGCGGCCAAGGCGGGCGCGGCCCACAAGATCGGCTACATCGCGGCGCACAGCGCGATCGTGCTGGTCTGCATCGGCGGGCTGCTCGACGGTGACCTGGTGGTGCGTGCCCAGATGCTGCTGCACGGCAAGACGCCGTACGCCGGCGGCGGCATGATCGCCGACGTCGCGCCCCGGCACCGCCTGGCCGACACCAACCCGACCTTCCGCGGCAACATCCTGGTCGCCGAGGGCACGCAGTCGAGCAACGCGATCCTGAACCAGTCCGACGGCATCCTGGTGCAGGAGCTGCCGTTCTCGATCGAGCTGAAGAAGTTCATCGTCGACTACTACTCCACCGGCATGCCCAAGCTCTTCGCGAGCGAGGTGGTGATCCACGACAAGGCCACCGGCGAGGCGCATCCGGCCCGCATCGAGGTGAACCACCCGGCGAGCTTCCGGGGCGTCGAGATCTACCAGTCGAGCTTCGACGACGGCGGCTCGCGGGTGGTGCTGCAGGCGGTGCCGATGCACCCGGGCCGCGCGGCGGTCAAGCCCTTCGAGATCGAGGGCACGGTGGGCGGCTCGTCCGAACTGGCCGACGGCAGCGGCGGCGCGGCCGGCAAGATGACGCTGGAGTACACCGCGCTGCGCACCATCAACGTCGAGAACTTCGCCGGCGGCAAGGTGGGCGCGGGCAGCGTCGACGTGCGCAAGGTCGACCTGCGCTCGGCCATCGACGCGCGCCTGGGCGCGGCCAACAAGACGGTCACGCAGAAAGAGCTGCGCAACGTCGGCCCCAGCATCACCTACCGGCTGCGCGACGCGGCCGGCCAGGCGCGGGAGTTCCACAACTACATGCTGCCGGTCGACACCGGCGACGGCGTTCCGGTGTTCCTGCTGGGCATGCGCACCACGCCGGCCGAAGAGTTCCGCTACCTGCGGATGCCCGCCGACGAGAACGGCGCGATGGACGGCTTCCTGCGGCTGCACGCCGCGCTGGCGGACCCGGCGCAGCGCGCGGCGGCGGTGCAGCGCTACGCGATGCAGGCGGTCGATCCGGCGCGGCCCGAGCTGGGCGCGCAGCTGGCGCTGTCGGCCGGCCGCGCGCTGGCGCTGTTCGCCGGCGACCCGGATGCGGCCGAGGGCTCGGCCGCGCGCCAGGGCGGGCTGCAGGCGGTCTCGGATTTCATGGAAGCCAACGTGCCCGAGGCCGAGCGCGCCCGTGCCGGCGAGGTGCTGGTCCGCATCCTGAACGGCGCGCTGTTCGAGCTGGCCCAGGACACCCGGCGCACCGCCGGCCTGGCGCCGCTGCCGGCCGACGAGGCCACCCGCGGCTTCATGACCCAGGCGGTGCTGTCGCTCTCCGACATGGCGCTGTACCCGGCGCCGATGGCCTTCCGGCTGCAGGACTTCACCCAGGTGCAGGCCAGCGTGTTCCAGGTGGCGCGGGCGCCGGGCAAGACGGTCGTCTACCTGGGCTGCGCCTTGCTGATCGTGGGCATCTTTGCGATGCTCTACGTGCGCGAGCGCCGGCTCTGGGTCTGGGTCGCGCCCCGGGCCGAAGCGGCGCACGCGATGATGGCGATGTCGTCCAACCGCAAGACGATGGACGGCGACCGCGAATTCGCCCACCTGCAGCAGAAGCTGCTCGGCACCGCAGGGCCGCCGGAGCCCGATACTCCGCCGCGCACGTAGCGAACGACACGAGACACGAGAAGGCCCCCCGATGAACACCGCCACCACCATCACCGCGCCTGCAGGCACCGCATCCGCACACCGTACGGAAACCCTGCACGAAGGCTTCTGGAGCCGCCGCAGCGGGCTCGACTGGGTCTTCGCCGTGCTGGCCGCCGCGGGCGGCGCCTTCGCCTTCCTGCGCTACGGCGGCTTCATGGACGTCTACGAGAAGGCGATCCTGGTCGGCTGTGTGCCGGCCGCCGTCTGGCTCGGCTGGTTCTGGCGGCCGCTGCGGCTGCTGATGGTGGGCGCGGCGGCGCTGGCGCTGCTGGGCATCGTGTCCTACCAGGTCGACGGCCAGGGCAGCCTGGCGCGGGCCGACAGCGTGTTCTGGCTCAAGTACTTCCTCTCCAGCCAGTCGGCCATCCTCTGGATGAGCATGCTGTTCTTCATGAGCACCGTCTTCTACTGGATCGGCATGTTCTCGCGCGGCGAGGGCAGGGCGCTCTCGCTGCTCGGGTCGCGCATCGCCTGGGCCGGCGTGACGATGGCCCTGGTCGGCACCCTGGTGCGCTGGTACGAGAGCTACCTGATCGGCGCCGACGTGGGCCACATCCCGGTCAGCAACCTCTACGAGGTCTTCGTGCTGTTCTGCTGGCTCACCACCACCTTCTACCTGTACTACGAAGACCAGTACGAGACCCGCGCGCTGGGCGCCTTCGTGATGCTGGTGGTGAGCGCGGCGGTCGGCTTCCTGCTCTGGTACACGGTGGTGCGCGAGGCGCACGAGATCCAGCCGCTGGTGCCGGCCCTGAAGAGCTGGTGGATGAAGCTCCACGTGCCCGCCAACTTCATCGGCTACGGCACCTTCGCGATGGCGGCGATGGTCGCCTTCGCCTACCTGATCAAGCAGCAGGCGGGCGAGACCCGCTGGTACAAGCTGGCGCCGCTGTGGGCGCTGGGCGTGGTGCTGTGCTTCGAGCCGATCGTGTTCCGCAAGACGGTGTCGGAGCCGGGCGGCGGCTACTGGGCGGTGTACTTCGGCATTTCGGCGCTGATCGTGGCCGGCATCCTGCTGGGCCGACAGCGCATCGCCGCCAAGCTGCCGGCCCTGCCGGTGCTGGAAGACGTGATGTACAAGTCGATCGCGGTCGGCTTCGCCTTCTTCACCATCGCGACCGTGCTGGGCGCCCTGTGGGCGGCCGAGGCCTGGGGCGGCTACTGGAGCTGGGACCCGAAGGAAACCTGGGCGCTGATCGTCTGGCTCAACTACGCCGCCTGGCTGCACATGCGGCTGATGAAGGGCATGCGCGGCGCGATCTCGGCCTGGTGGGCGCTGGTGGGCCTGGCGGTGACCACTTTCGCGTTCCTGGGCGTCAATATGTTCCTGAGCGGGCTGCACAGCTACGGAACGCTTTAGGCCCGGACCGCTCGAACGGTTGGAAACACGCTGAAACCGCCGGGGCGTCCGGCGCGTAGAACCTCCTGGCTGCAGACCCTCCGCCTGCGCCCCCACCGACTACAAGGCCTCCCATGCCCATCCGATCCTCCTCCTCCGGCTTCGACCACCCCCGCTCCAGCGAGATCACGCCCCGCGCCGTCTACGAAGACCGCCGCCGGGTGATGAAGCTGCTGGCCGGCGGCGCCGCCGGCGGCGCGCTGGCCGCCTGGGCCGGCCGCGAGGCACTGGCCCAGACGGCCGCGCCCGGCAAGCTGGCGCCGCTGCCCGGTGCCAAGTCGGCGGTGGCCGGCGCGATGGCGATGGAGAAGGTGACCGACTACAAGGACGCCTCCACCTACAACAACTTCTACGAGTTCGGCACCGACAAGTCGGACCCGGCCAGGAACGCCCATACCCTGCATACAAAACCCTGGACGGTCGAGATCGAGGGCCTGGTCAAGAAGCCGGGCAAGTACGGCATCGAGGACCTGCTCAAGCTCAGCGCCCAGGAAGAGCGCATCTACCGGCTGCGCTGCGTCGAGGGCTGGTCGATGGTGATCCCGTGGGTCGGCTACTCGCTGGCCGAGCTGATCAAGAAGGTCGAGCCGCAGCCCGGCGCCAAGTTCGTCGAGTTCGTCACCCTGGCCGACAAGAAGACCATGCCCTACGTCGGCTCGGCGGTGCTCGACTGGCCCTACACCGAAGGCCTGCGGATGGACGAGGCGATGCACCCGCTGACCCTGCTGTCCTTCGGCATGTACGGCGAGGTGCTGCCCAACCAGAACGGCGCGCCGGTGCGGCTGGTGGTGCCGTGGAAGTACGGCTTCAAGTCGGCCAAGTCGATCGTCAAGATCCGCTTCACCGACAAGGAACCCAGCACGGCATGGAACAAAGCCGCGGCCAACGAATACGGCTTCTATTCCAACGTGAACCCGAACGTCGACCATCCGCGCTGGAGCCAGGCGTCCGAACGGCGCATCGGCGACGGCGGCGGCCTCTTCGCCAAGCGCCGCAAAACCGAGATGTTCAACGGCTACGAAGCGCAGGTCGGCCAGCTCTACGCGGGCATGGACCTGAAGAAAAACTTTTAGAGGCTCCAGCGGCTGCGAACCGCGGTCTTCGCCTCCGGCGTTTTCAGGCGGCAGGCCAGCGGAGCTGTCGATCCGGTCCGCGGTATTCCCGGGAAAAACCACGGCGCGCGCTTGCTGCGGCGCCGACCATGACAAATATCCCATGAACAAGCTGCTTCTGCACCCCGCGGCCAAGCCGGTCGTGTTTCTACTGTGCCTGATGCCGTTCGCCTGGCTGGCCTACGGCGCGTTCGCCGATACGCTGGGTGCCAACCCGGCCGAGGCGCTGATCCGCGCCACCGGCGACTGGACGCTGCGCTTCATCTGCATCGTGCTGGCCGTCACCCCGCTGCGGGTCCTCAGCAAATGGAACGGGCTGGCGCGCTACCGGCGGATGCTGGGGCTCTTCACCTATTTCTACGTGGTGGTGCACCTGCTCTGCTACGGCTGGTTCGACATGGGCTTCGACCTGCCCGAGATCGCCAAGGACATCGCGAAGCGGCCGTTCATCCTGGTCGGCTTCGCAGCCTTCGTGCTGCTGACGCCGCTGGCCGCCACCTCGTTCAACCGGGCGATCAAGGCGCTGGGCGGCAAGCGCTGGCAGGCGCTGCACAAGCTGATCTACCTGATCGCCGGGCTGGGCTTGCTGCACTTCTTCTGGATGCGGGCCGGCAAGAACAACTTCAACGAAGTCTTCGTCTACGCGGCGATCATCGCGGTGCTGCTGGGCTTCCGGGTGGTGCAGGCGCTGCGCAAGCGGGCGGCACGGCAGGCGGTTGCCATGCCTGCGCCTGCTGCCGCTATTCGAAAACGATAGCAGCGGGCCGGCGCGCAGCGCGGCTTTGCGCTAGATTGGTGCTGGAAGTCCGCGCTGGACGCCGGTATCATGCTATCTAATCCATAGCGCTCGTGGGCGACAAGCGCCTGGGATCGCCTCTCGGCTAGACCAGCCGTTCCTTGTGGAACGTGTCTTCCGCCGACTCCCGCTCGCGGATGAGGTGCACCTGGTCGCCGTCGACCAGCACCTCGGCCGCGCGGCCGCGGGTGTTGTAGTTGCTCGACATGCTCATGCAGTACGCGCCGGCCGACAGCACCGCCAGCCGGTCGCCGGCCTGCACCGCGCCCAGGTGGCGGTCGCGGCCGATCCAGTCGCCGCTTTCGCAGACCGGGCCGACCACGTCGTAGGCCGGACGCCCGGCCGCATCGGGCGTGCGCTCCAGCGGCACGATCGCCTGCCAGGCCTGGTACATCGCCGGGCGGGGCAGGTCGTTCATCGCGGCGTCGACGATGCAGAAGTTCTTCTGCTCGCCGGGCTTCAGGTACAGCACCTCGGTCAGGCAGACGCCGGCATTGCCCACCAGCGAGCGGCCCGGCTCGATCATCAGCTGCCGGCCGCCGTAGCCGCGGGCGTCGACCTTGGCGAGCAGCTTGGCCCACAGCGCGTCGGCCGCGGGCGGTGTGTCGCCCTGGTAGTCGATGCCCAGGCCTCCGCCGAAGTCGATGTGCTGCAGCGGCGGAACGCCGGCTGCCTCGATGGCGGCCACCAGGTCGAGGATGCGGTCCATCGCATCGAGATACGGGCTCTCCTGCGTGATTTGCGAGCCGATGTGGCAATCGATGCCCACCACCCGCAGCCCGCTCAAGGACGCGGCGCGCTGGTAGGTGGCCACGGTTTCCTCGTGCGCCACGCCGAACTTGTTGCCCTTCAGGCCGGTCGAGATATAGGGATGCGTCTGCGGATCGACATTCGGGTTGACGCGGATGCTCACCGGCGCCTGCACGCCCAGCTCCGTGGCGACCGCGTGCAGCACCTCCAGCTCGGCGGTGCTCTCGACGTTGAAGCAGCCGATGCCGGCCTCGAGCGCGGCGCGCATCTCGGCGCGGGTCTTGCCGACGCCCGAGAAAATCACCTTGCGCGGATCGCCGCCGGCGGCGATCACCCGCTTCAGCTCGCCGGCCGAGACGATGTCGAAGCCGCAGCCCGCGCGGGCGAAGACCTGCAGCACGCCGAGCGACGAGTTGGCCTTCATCGCATAGCAGATCTGTGCGTTGCGGCCGGCGAAGCCGCGCTGGTAGGCGGCCAGCGCGGCCAGCATCGACGCCTTGGAATAGGCGAAGAGCGGCGTGCCGTAGCGGGCGGCCAGGTCGGACAGGCGCACCTCTTCCAGGAAGAGCGTGTCGCCGCGGTAGGCCAGCTGGGGCTGGCCGGGCAGGGCGGTGAGGGTCATGGGGTGTTGTTGGGGGCCGTGACCGACGGCATGGTGCTCTCGGGCACCATCATCGGGTCGTACGACGGCGCGGTCGTCGGCGGAGTGGCGGGTGCCGCGGTGGTGGCGGCGGCGGATGCGGCCGGTGCGGCGGCTGGAGCGGCCGCGGTGCCCGGCCCGCCTTTCTTCTGCGGATCGCCGGTCACGCGGAACTTCAGCGTCTCGACGAGGGTGGCGCGGTTGGCGGCCGCCGGTCCTTGCGGAAACAGCAGCGGACCCTTCTGGCCGCAGCCGGCGAGCGCCGCCGCACTGCCGGCAAGGACAAGCGCTCTCACTAGAATTCCGTGGACTTTCAACATCCGCAAATTGTATGACCGACCTCGAATTCCTCGACCGCGCCGAGCACCTTCTCCAGACCGTGGAGGAAAGCTGCGACCGGGTGAACGAGGAGACCGATGCCGACATCGACAGCCAGCGCTCGGGCGGCATGGTGACGCTCACCTTCCGCAACCGCAGCCAGCTGGTGCTGAACATGCAGCGCCCGCTCCATGAGCTGTGGCTGGCGGCCCGTTCCGGCGGCTACCACTTCAAGTGGAGCGGCGACGCCTGGCAGGACACCAAGGGCCAGGGCGAACTGCTCGCCATCCTGCAACGCGAGACCGCCGCCCAGGCCGGCGTAGCGATCAGTTTCGGCAACACTCCCGGCAACTAGCGAGTCTCCCCAACCAGGGATGCCGTGGAACCGGGTTCGCCGGGCCACCGGCATCGCCCCCGGAAGGGGGTGGGCGAAGACACGCAGTGCGCAGCCTGGGAGTGCGCCTAGTTCTTGAATAGGTCCAGGATGCGGTTGCGCTCTTCGGGCGCGGGCGGCGCCTGCTGCGCACCCGGATCGGCCGTTTCGGCGGCGGCTTCGGTGCCCAGGCTCGGGATGCCGCCGTTGCGGGCGTACTCTTCGTAGAACCACTCGCCGCCCACGTTCACCACGCCGGCGGGGGGCTGCATCTCCGCCACCGGCACGCCTTTCAAGGCGTACTCCATGAAGCTGATCCACACCGGCATGCTCAGGCCGCCGCCGGTTTCGCGGTCGCCCAGGTTGCGCGGCGTGTCGTAGCCGATCCAGGAGATCGCGGCCAGCGTCGGCTGGAAGCCGGCGAACCAGGCGTCCATCGAGTCGTTGGTGGTGCCCGTCTTGCCGTAGATGTCGGGCCGCTTCAGGGCCGCCTGGGCGCGGGCCGCGGTGCCGTAGCGCGCGACCGACTGCAGCAGGCTGTCCATCACGAAGGCGTTGCGCGGGTCGATCGTCTGGTTGCTCTGGTCGAGCGGCGGCGGGGTGGTTTCGAGCAGCACGCGGCCCTTTTGGTCGGTCACCTTGGCGATCAGCCAGGGATTGACCCGGTGGCCGCCGTTGGCGAAGACCGAATAACCCGCGGCCAGCTGCATCGGCGTGACCGCGCCCGCGCCGAGCGCCATCGGGAGGTAGGCCGGATGCTTGTCGGCGTCGAAACCGAAGCGGGTGATCCAGTCCTGGCCGTACTTGGTGCCGATCGACTGCAGGATACGGATCGACACCATGTTCTTGGATTTCTCCAGCGCCTTGCGCATCGACATCGGGCCGTCGAAGCTGCCGCCGTAGTTCTTCGGCTCCCACGGCTGGCCACCGGTGGTGCCGGCATCGAAGAACAGCGGCCCGTCGTTGATCACCGTGGCGGGCGTGAAGCCCTTCTCGAGCGCGGCCGAGTAGATGAAGGGCTTGAAGCTCGATCCCGGCTGGCGCCAGGCCTGCGTCACGTGGTTGAACTTGTTCTTGCCGAAATCGAAGCCGCCGACCAGCGCCTTGATCGCGCCGGTGCGCGGGTCGAGCGCGACGAAGGCGCCTTCGACCTCGGGAATCTGGGTGATCTCCCAGGTGTCCTTGGGCGTCTTGACGACCCGCACCACCGCGCCGCGACGCAGCCTGATGTTGGGCGCCGCCTTGTCGCTCAGGCCGGACTGGGCAGGGCGCAGGCCCTCGCCGGTGATCTCGATCCGGTCGCCGCCGGGCCGCATCGCCACGATCTTCCTGGGGCCGGCTTCCAGCACCACCGCGGCCAGCACGTCGCCGTTGTCGGGGCGGTCGGCCAGGGCGTCGTCGACCGCCTCGTCCAGCTCGCTGCCGCTGGCGGGCAGGGTGACGAATTCCTCGGGGCCGCGGTAGATCTGGCGGCGCTCGTAGTCCATCAGGCCCTTGCGCAAGGCGCGGTAGGCGGCGTCCTGGTCGCCGGCGTTCACCGTGGTGTAGACGTTCAGGCCGCGGGTGTAGGCCTCGTTGCCGTACTGCGAGAAGATCAGCTGGCGCACCATCTCGGCGATGTACTCGGCATGGACCCGGGTGGTGTCCGGGCCGGTACGGATCTTCAGTTCTTCGGTACGGGCCTCCTCGGCCGCGTCGTGGGTGATGAAGCCGGCGTCTTCCATCCGGTCGACGATATAGAGCTGCCGGCCGCGGGCGCGGCGGGGGTTGTTGATCGGGTTGTTGGCCGTCGGCGCCTTGGGCAGGCCGGCCAGCATCGCGGCCTCGGCCACGGTGATCTTCTGCAGCGGCTTGCCGAAGTAGGCTTCGGACGCGGCCGCGAAACCGTAGGCACGGTTGCCCAGGTAGATCTGGTTCATGTAGATCTCGAGGATCCGGTCCTTCGAGAGCATGTGCTCCAGCTTGAAGGTGAGCAGAATCTCGTAGATCTTGCGGGTGAAGGTCTTTTCGGACGACAGGTAGACGTTGCGGGCCACCTGCATCGTGATCGTCGAGGCGCCCTGGCTCTTGGCCCGGTTCAGGTTGGCCAGGCCGGCCCGCAAGACGCCCTTGTAATCCACCCCGCCATGGCTGTAGAAGCTGGTGTCCTCGGCCGCCAGCACCGCATCGATCATCACCTTGGGGATGTCGGCGATCGGGGTGAGGTTGCGCCGCTCCTCGCCGAACTCGCCCAGCAGGGCGCCTTCGGTCGAATACACCCGCAGCGGCAGCTTGGGACGGTAGTCGGCCAGGTCGGAAATGTCGGGGAGGTTGGGGTAGGCCACGGCCAGGGCCACCGCGATGACCAGCACCAGCGAGACCGCCCCCGCCACGACCAGCCCCACCAGCGCCAGCAGGGCGCGCAGCATCCAGGTGAGCCAGCCCGCCTTGCCCAGCGAGACCAGCTTTTCCTTGGGTGGGCGGCGCGGAGAGCCCTGTGGCGCGTCCGGAGATTTCGGGGAAGAGGGCATGGCATCTCGCTGTGGGGGAACCCGGCATTATAAAAATTGCGGCAGGGCACGGGCGGCCGGGCCGTCAACTGGCAGGCCGGCAAGCGCTGTCGCCTGGGCATATTGCAAAGAACGTATTGTTTTGACAACGAGGCCGGACAGGCGGGGCGCCCGCGCTTGGAGATTCCGAAAAGTTACTGATAGCATCAGTGTGAAGTGTTAGCTTTTGTTGCACTGTCTTTTCCAATTCACATCAGGGGGCCGACTTGATCTCTTCGGGGTCGCTGTTCAAGCGCCAAGCCGCGCCGCTGCTGGGTATAGACATCAGCTCGTCCAGTGCCAAACTGGTGGAGCTGGGACGCAACAAGAGTGGCCAGTGGGTGCTGGAGCGCTGCGCCATCGAGCCGCTCGAGCGCGGCTGGATCGTCGATGGCAACGTCGAGAAGTTCGACGAAGTCGCCGAGGCGGTGCGCCGCCTGGTCAAGAAGAGCGGTGCCCGGGCCAAGCACGTCGCCCTGGCGCTGCCGTCGTCGGCCGTCATCACGAAGAAAATCGTGCTGCCCGAAGGCCTGAGCGAGCTGGAGCTCGAAGTCCAGGTCGAATCGGAAGCCAGCCAGTACATCCCGTTCTCGCTCGATGAAGTGAGCCTCGATTTCTGCGTGATCGGCCCCAGTGCCGGTTCGCCGGGCGATGTCGAGGTGCTGATCGCCGCCTCGCGCCGCGAGAAGGTGCAGGACCGCCAGGGATTGGCCGAAGCCGCCGGCCTGAAGCCGGTGGTGCTCGACATCGAATCCTATGCCGCGCGCCTCGCTGCCGGCCGCCTGCTCGAAACCCTGCCTGCGCAGGGCGTCGGCGCGGTGGTGGCCCTGTTCAAGATCGGTGGCGCCGCGAGCGGCCTGCAGGTCATCCGCAACGACGAAGTGCTCTACGAACGCGAACAGGCCTTCGGCGGCGGCCAGCTCACCCAGCTGATCGTGCGCCAGTACGGCTTTTCTCCCGAAGAGGCCGAGACCAAGAAGCGCAATGCCGAGCTGCCGGACGACTACGACACCGCCGTGCTGCGCCCGTTCGTCGACAACATGGCCTCCGAGGTCGTGCGCGCGCTGCAGTTCTTCTTCACCAGCACCCCCTACAACCGGGTCGACCATGTGATGCTGGCCGGCGGCTCCGCATCGCTGCCCGGCCTGGCCGATGCGGTCGCCCGCCAGTCGGGCTTCGCCTGCAGCCTGGCCAATCCGTTCGAAGGCATGGAGGTCGGCTCGGCGGTACGCGCCAAGAAGGCCGTCCAGCAGTCCGCCTCCTATCTCACCGCCTGTGGCCTGGCCATGCGGAGGTTTCTGCAGTGATCCTGATCAACCTGCTGCCGCACCGCGAAGCGGCCCGCAAGCGCCGCCGCGATGCGTTCAATGCCACGATGGTGGCATCGGCCCTCTTCGGCGTGCTGATCGCCGGGGGCATTTATGTGTGGTACCAGGCCCAGATCGACGACCAGCAAGGACGTAACCAGTTCCTGCAGACCGAGATTTCGCGTCTTGAGTCGCAGATCAAGGAAATTGCCACGCTCGAATCCGAGATCGCGGCCCTGCGTGCCCGGCAGAAGGCGGTGGAAGACCTGCAGTCCGACCGCAATCTGCAGGTGCATCTGCTCAACGAGCTGGTCAAGCAGCTGCCCGACGGCGTCTACCTCACCGACTTGAAGCAGGTCGAGCAGAGCGTCACGATCAAGGGCTCGGCCCAGTCGAACGAGCGGGTGTCCGAGCTGCTGCGCAACCTGGGCAGCGGCACGCCGTGGTTCGCACAGCCGCAGCTGGTGGAGATCGTCACCGGCACGGTCGCCCTGTCGGCACGGGACCAGCGCCGGGTCGCCAACTTCACGATCTCGCTGCGGCTGCTGCGCTCCAGCGAAGTGCAGGCCGCCGCCGCCGCGGCCGAAGCCGCCGCCCGGCGCGCGGCGCCGGCGGCCACGCCTGCCACCACTCCCGCGGCCGTCCGCCCCTGAGGTTCGCCATGGCCACCCGCAAGTCCCCCAAAGTGTCGCCGTCGATCAAGATCGACCAGCTGTCGCGGCAGTTCCGCAATCTCGACCGGAAGGACCCATCGCTCTGGCCGATCGTGCCGCGGGGCCTGCTGTACCTGTTGCTGGCGGCGGCGGTGGTCGGCGCGCTGTGGTACCTGTGGCTCTCCGACTACGAAACGCAGCTCGAGACCGAAGTCGCCAAGGAAGAGGTCCTGCGCAAGGACTACCAGGCCAAGCTGGCCAAGGCGGTCAATCTGGAAGCATTGAAACAGCAGCGCGAGCAGGTCCAGCAGTACGTGCTGCAGCTGGAGAAGCAGCTGCCCAGCAAGTCCGAAATGTCGGCGTTGTTGTCGGACATCAACCAGGCCGGCCTGGGCCGCAGCCTGCAGTTCGAGCTGTTCCGGCCCGGAGAGATCCGGGTGCGCGAGTACTACGCCGAGCTGCCGATCGCGGTGCGGGTCACCGGACGCTACAACGACATGGGTGCCTTCGCGTCCGACATCGCCCATCTCTCGCGCATCGTGACGCTCAACAACCTCTCGATTTCGCCGGCCAAGGACAAAGACAAGGAAGGTCTCGTGATGGACGTGACCGCGCGGACTTTCCGCTACCTCGACGCGGACGAGATCGCCGCGCAGCGCAAGGCGACGGCCGCACCGGGGGCCGCCAAATGATGCGGCACCTCGGTTGGTTCGCGGTGTGTGCGGTGCTCCTGGCGGGATGCGCCGGATCGGGCCAGGAAGAAATCCAGAGCTGGATGAACGAGCAGAAGGCGCAGACGCGGCCGCGCATCACGCCGCTGACCGAGCCCAAGCAGTTCACGCCGCAGGACTACACCCAGCAGAACGCGGTCGATCCGTTCAATGCCGAGAAGCTCACCCAGGCCCTGCGCCGCGATACCTCGCGCTCGTCCTCCAACGAAGCACTGATCACGCCCGAAATGCAGCGCCGCAAGGAGCCGCTCGAGGCGTTCCCGCTCGATGCGATGGCCATGGTCGGCAGCATGGTGAAGGCGGGCCAGCCCGTCGGCCTGGTGCGGGCGAACAACCTGCTCTATCAGGTGCGGGCGGGCGAATACCTCGGCCAGAACTTCGGCCGGGTGTTGAAGATTACGGAAACCGAAATTACGTTGCGCGAGATCGTGCCCGATGCCACCGGCGACTGGGTGGAACGCGTCACGAGCTTGCAGCTGCAGGAAAGGTCGAAATGAAAAACTGGTCCCGGCGGATGCAGAGCACCGTGCTCGGCAGCGCATTGTTCGCTGCCACCCTGCTTCACGGCATCGCGGCCCACGCGCAGGGCGCGATCCAATCCATCTCCGGCTCTGTCCAGGGCGGGTCGGAAATACTGCGGGTGGATTTCTCGGAGCCGCTCGCGGCGGTTCCGACCGGTTTCGCGATCCAGTCGCCGGCGCGGATCGCGCTCGACTTTCCGGGCACCACCAACGGCCTGGGCCGCAATGCGGTCGAACTCAACCAGGGCAACCTCCGGTCGGCCATGGTGGTCGAGGCCGGCGACCGCACCCGCGTCGTGCTCAACCTGAAAGTGGCGACGACCTACACCGCACAGATCCAGGGCAGCACCCTGCTGGTGTCGTTGGCGCCTGCCGCGCCAGCCGCCGTCGCCTCGCAAACCCGGGCCACGTTCGCCGAGCCGTCGGCGTCCGACGTGGCGCCCCTGCGCGACATCGATTTCCGCAGGGCCGACGACGCGACCGGTCGTATCGTCGTGACCCTGCCGAGCAACCAGGTCGGCGTCGACCTGCGCCAGCAGGGCCCGGCGCTGGTGGTGGACTTCCTCCAGACCTCGATGCCCGAGGGCCTGCGCCGCAAGCTGGACGTGTCCGACTTCGGCACGCCCGTCCAGACCATCTCGACCACCCAGGTCGGTGAGCGGGTGCGCATGACGATCCAGCCGCGCGGCGACTGGGAACACAGCGCCTACCAGAGCGACAACCAGTTCGTGATCGAAGTGCGTCCGAAGAAGACGGATTTCAACAAGCTCTCCCAAGGCCCCGGCTTCTCGGGCGAGAAGCTGTCGCTGAACTTCCAGAGCATCGAGGTGCGCTCGCTGCTGCAGGTGATCGCCGACTTCACCAACTTCAACATCGTGACCTCGGACACGGTGGTGGGCACCCTCACGCTGCGTCTGAAGGACGTTCCGTGGGACCAGGCCCTCCAGATCATCATGGACGCCAAGGGCCTCGGCATGCGCAAGAACGGCACCGTGCTGTGGATCGCGCCCAAGGACGAGATCGATGCGCGGACCAAGAAGGATCTGGAAGCCGAGCTGGCGATCCAGAAGCTGGAACCGCTGCGGACGCAGGCATTCCAGCTGAACTACGCCAAGGCGATCGAGATGGTGCCGCAGTTGCTGGGCGTGGGCATTCCGGGAGCGGGTGCGTCCACCGGCGGCTCCAACAATGCGCGTTTCCTGACCGAGCGCGGCAGCGCGATCGCCGAGCCGCGTACCAACCAGCTGTTCGTGACCGACACCGGCGCCAAGCTGGTCCAGGTGCAGGAGCTGATTTCCCGGCTGGACCGCGCGGTGCGGCAGGTGCTGATCGAGGCCCGCATCGTCGAAGCCTCCGACACCTTCAGCCGGCAACTGGGTGTTCGACTCGGCGGCGGCGACCTGCGCGCCCAGAACGGCGGCAACGGCGGCTACCAGCTCAGCGGCGACAACCGGGTCGCGATCGGCACCGGCTATGCCAACGCGGTGGCCTCTGCCGGCGCGGGCGGCACGGTCAATACGAGCGGTAACTTCGTCAACCTGCCGGTGGTCTCCAGCACCAACGGTGCGGCCGCCACCTTCGGCCTGTCGATCTTCAACTCGGCGGCGAACCGGTTCCTGGCGCTGGAGCTTTCGGCCCTGGAAGCCGACGGCAAGGGCAAGGTGGTGTCGAGCCCCCGCGTGGTGACGGCCGACCAGGTCAAGGCGCTGATCGAGCAAGGGACCGAATACCCGTACCAGCAGAACGCGGGGGGCCTGACCGGTGGCACCTCCATCGCCTTCCGCAAGGCGGTGCTCAAACTCGAGGTGATCCCGCAAATCACACCGGAAGGAAATATCATCCTCGACCTCGACATCACCCGCGACTCGCGCGGCGAGACGACGTCGAGCGGCATCGCGATCAATACCAAGCACGTCAAGACGCAGGTGGTGGTCGAGAACGGCGGCACGGTGGTCATCGGGGGGATCTTCGAACTGAACGAAACCGTGGACGAAACCAAGGTTCCGCTGCTGGGCGACATCCCGATCGCGGGCAACCTGTTCAAGAGCCGCTCCAGGCTTTCCAACAAGACGGAAATGCTGGTGTTCATCACGCCGAAAATGATCGCGGACCGCACGGCTGCGCGCTGAGACTGACATCGATCGAAGGGGAACGGAAAACCAAATGACGCAATTCAAGAACATCGCGGCGCTGGCCGTAGTGGCTGCCCTGGTAACCGCCTGTGGCGGCGGCGGGGGAAGTTCCGGAACGCCGGGCCTGGGTGGAGGAACCGGTACAGGCGGTACCACCACACCCGCGGCCGCCCCGACCCTGGTCCTGGCGGCGGTGGATGGCAATGGAGCCGCCCTGACCGACCGCACCTTGTCCCAGACCCAGCCGTTTTTCCTGCGCGCGACCGTCCGTGATGCCGCGGGCGCAGCCATTCCCTTCCAGCGTGTCTCGGTGGCGCTCGACAGCACGCAGGCCGTGCTGGTGCCCACCGATGGGAACCTGTTGACCGACAGCAGCGGCGTGGCCTCGGTCCGCATCGCCCCCGCATCGGTCAATTCTTCCGGCGTGGTGCGCGCGACCGTCACGGCGGCCGTGGTGGCCGCCACGACAGGGGTCGCCACCACGCTGACCCAGACCTACGATCTGAACATCACGGCGGGCACGCTGGTGCTCCAGGGACTGGCGGTCGCGCCCGCGTCCGTCCAGCTCGGGCAGTCGGTCAACGCCAGCGTGAACGTGCTGGTGAACGGCCAGCCCGCCACGTCGAACTCCGCATCGGTGGTCTTCAGCAGTTCCTGCGGCACGGTGTCTCCGGCGACGTCGCCGGTGGACGGCAGCGGCCGGGCCACTGCCGTCATCCAGACTAACAACCAGGGCAGCTGCACCGTCAATGCACAGGCAGGCACGGTGACGGCCTCCGCCCCCTACACCGTCACCGCACCGCCGACGACGGGCGTGCAGTTCGTCAGCGCGTCACCGACGCTGATCTACCAGACCGGCTCGCCTGGCGTGAACACCTCGGTGGTGCGTTTTAGGGTTGTCAATGCGGTGGGCAATCCGGTCCCCGGTCAGACGGTCAACGCCGCGTTGACCAATACCGACGGCGGCATCAATTTTTGCGGTGCGCCGTCGTCCTCCGCCTCCGGCGCCGACGGCGTGGTGTCGTTCTCGGTCTGTGCAGGTACGCTGCCGGCCACGGTGCAGGTCCGGGCGTCCCTGGCGGCCGCACCTACGCTGTTCGCGGCGTCCAATCTGCTGACCATCCAGACGGGTCTGCCGACCCAGCGCTCGTTCAGCATCTCGGCGACCCAGCAAAACTTCTACGCGGGTGGCCAGTTCACCAACAGGTTCGACGGCAATACCGTCGGCATCAACGTCTTCGCCGCCGATCGCCAGGGCAACCCGGTGCCGGACGGTACCCCCATCGTGTTCGTGGCAGAAGGTGGACAGATCAACTCGGCCGGCGCGAGCAGCTGCGTGATTTCCGCGGGCCGCTGCACGGTCACCTTCATCGGTCAGGACTACCGGCCGCTCGGCTCTTCGGTCTCGGGCGCCGATCCACGGCCCGGACGCGTGACCATCCTGGCCTATGCGGACGGGGAGGAATCCTTTGTCGATGCCAACAACAACAACCGGTACGACGCCGGCGAAGCATTCGAAGACATGGGCGTTCCGTATCTCGATAAGGACGAGGACGGTGTATTCACGGCCGCCTATACGAACCTGATCGTGGGAACCAACGAAGGCGAAGTGACCTATCCCATCCAGTCGTCTGCTGTGGGCACGCAGGCCTGTCCTGTTCCCGAAAATAACCTCAAGGTTGCAAGAGTCAGTCCCTCCAGAGCCAATACCTGCAACGGTGTGTGGGACGGCTTCACCAAGGTACGCAAGGCGATCGATATCGTTTTTTCCGGGAATACCATTGGCCAGCCAGGTGACTACGACGCCTCCATTCCCACGCAGAACCGGACTTCGGTTCTGAGCGCCACGAACACACAGATCGTCGTGCGCCTGGCGGACCGCGACGGCAATCCGCTTCCTGCGGATGCCGCTTTGACTGCCGTCGTGATCGGTACGGCAGGTACGTGCGTTCCGACCCTGAACGGAAGCTCCATCGGGAATTCTCTGGAACCGACTCAGCACTCGGTAACCTTGGCAGGATGCGCGTCCGGCCAGACCATCGCTTTCAGAACCAGCGTGACCGCAGGCATTCAAACGACGTCTTCGGAATTCCGCGTGCAGGTGCCCTGATCCTGGATGACTCGCGTTTGATCGCCCTGGTGGGTCTTCCGGGATCCGGAAAATCCACCATCGGCCGCCAGTTGGCCCACCGCCTCGGCCTGCAGTTCCTCGACACCGACCATGTGATCGAACAGCGGCTGGGCTGCAGCGTGCTCACCTACTTCGAACGCGAGGGCGAGGCGGCTTTTCGGCTGCTCGAAAGCGACGTGGTGCGCGAGCTCTGTGGCCTGACGTCCGTGGTCCTGGCGACCGGCGGCGGCGCAGTGCTCAGAGCCGAGAACCGGCAATCCCTGCGGCGCGCCGGGCGGGTGGTCTACCTGCACTCCGCCCCGGAGAACCTGTTCCGGCGGCTGCGCCACGACCGCACCCGGCCCCTGTTGCAGGTCGACGATCCGATGCGGCGTCTGAAGGCGCTGTACCGCGACCGAGATCCGCTGTACCGCGAGGTCGCGCACGAGGTGGTCGAGACGGGCCGGCTGCCGGCCAGCGTGCTGGTACAGGCGCTTGTCGATTCCGGCCCTCCGGGCGTCTGAACCCTGGGGCCGGCGCGACACCAGGGCTGCATTCCGGATTTCGGCGGCCCGGGCGCCGACATCCTGGCGAAGAGGTCTGCTGGATGCGGACAGAGCTCTTACACTGATCGCCGGCTTGGCGCCCGCCGCCTCGGGCTTCCTCTCGACATGCAGGAGACCCCCGTCGCCGGCTTTCGCTCGCATCCGTGCCCGTCTGTTCCGCACCTTCTTTCCGCCCCTTTCAGGCTTCGTGTCCGATGTCCGTAAACGCTTCCGTGTCCTCGCCCCCGATGCTGTCTTCTTCTCCCGTGCCTGCCGGGCCGGTAGTGGAGGTGAAGATCGATTTCGGTCCTCGCAGCTACGCCATCGCCATCGGCCCGGGCCTGCTCGGGGCAGCGCGAACCTACGCGGATGTTCCGCGGGCCGACACCGCCGTGGTGGTCACCAACACCACCGTCGCACCGCTGTACGAAGCACGGCTGCGGAAGGTGTTGGCATCCCGGTATTCCAAAGTGCACACGGTCTGCCTTCCCGATGGCGAAAGCCACAAGTCCTGGGAATCGCTCAACCTCATCTTCGACGCGCTGCTCGCCAACGCCTGCGACCGCAAGACCGTCCTCTTCGCCCTCGGCGGCGGGGTCATCGGCGACATGACCGGCTTCGCCGCCGCCTGCTACATGCGCGGCGTGCCCTTCGTGCAGGTGCCGACCACGCTGCTCGCCCAGGTGGATTCCTCCGTCGGCGGCAAGACGGCGATCAACCATCCGCTGGGCAAGAACATGATCGGCGCGTTCTACCAGCCGCAACTGGTGGTGTGCGACCTGGACACGCTGCGCACCCTGCCGCCGCGCGAGATCAGCGCCGGCCTGGCCGAGGTCATCAAGTACGGCCCGATCCACGACATGGACTTCTTCGACTGGATCGAGTCGAACGTCGACGCGCTGCGGGCCTGTGATGTGGATGCGCTGGCCTACGCGGTGCGCCGCAGCTGCGAGATCAAGGCCACCGTCGTGGCCGCCGACGAGCGCGAGACCGGGCTCCGGGCGATCCTGAACTTCGGCCACACCTTCGGCCATGCGATCGAAGCGGGCATGGGCTACGGCAACTGGCTGCACGGCGAAGGCGTCGGCTGCGGCATGGTGATGGCCGCCCACCTGTCGCAGCGACTGGGGCTGGTCGATGCCGCCTTCGTCGCGCGGCTGACGGCGCTGGTGGTGCATGCCGGCCTGCCGGTCGTGGGCCCGGTGCTGGATGTGGCCGACAACGCGGGCCGTTACCTGGAGCTGATGCAGGTCGACAAAAAGGCCGAAGGCGGGGAAGTCCGCTTCGTGCTGATCGACGGACCGGGCCGCGCGGTGGTGCGGTCGGCGCCGGACGCGCTGGTGCGCGAGGTGATCGACGCGTGCTGCGTGCCGGCCTGATGCTGGCACCGTACGCCAGCGATCCCCACCGGAGCCGCGGCCGGCGTTTTGCCGAGACGCCCGCGCCCACGCGCACCGATTTCCAGCGCGACCGCGACCGGATCGTGCATTCCACCGCGTTCAGGCGCCTGGTCTACAAGACGCAGGTGTTCCTGAACCACGAGGGCGATCTGTTCCGCACGCGGCTGACCCATTCGTTGGAGGTGGCGCAGCTGGGCCGGTCGATCGCCCGGTCGCTGCGGCTCAACGAGGACCTGGTCGAAGGCATCGCGCTGGCGCACGACCTGGGCCACACGCCGTTCGGCCACGCCGGGCAGGACGAGCTCGATGCCTGCATGGCCGGCCACGGCGGCTTCGAGCACAACCTGCAGAGCCTGCGGGTGGTCGACATGCTGGAAGAGCGGTACCCGGACTACGACGGGCTCAATCTCTGCTTCGAGATGCGCGAGGGCATCCTCAAACACTGCTCGCGCGCCAACGCCGAGCGCATCGAGGCCCACGAGCCGGGCGGCGTGGCCCGTCGCTTTCTCGACCGGACGCAGCCGAGCCTGGAAGCGCAGCTGTGCAACCTGGCCGACGAGATCGCCTACAACGCCCACGACATCGACGACGGCGTGCGCTCGGGCCTGATCACGCTGGAGCAGCTCGACGCGGTGCCGCTTTTCGCCCGCTACCGCGACGAAGCGCTGGCCGCGCACCCGTCGCTGGCGGCAGAGGGCTTCCAGCGGCGTCTGCTGCACGAGACGATTCGCCGGATGCTCAGCGCGCAGGTCTACGACGTGATCGCTGCCACCGGTGCCGCGATTGGGCGCACCGCGCCGCCGACAGCGGACGCGGCGCGCCAGGGGCCGCCGCTGGTGCGTTTCGGTGACGGGATGCGGAGCGAATCGACGGCGCTCAAGCGCTTCCTGTTCCAGAACCTCTACCGGCATCCGCAGGTGATGGCCACCACCGGCCATGCGCGCCAGGTGGTCCGGGAACTGTTCGACGCCTACCGGTCGGCGCCGGGCGAAATGCGCGCCGGCGCGGGGGTCCGGGCGCATGCGAGCGACGGCCAAGGCCCGATGTCGCCCGAGCGCGTGGTGGCCGACTACGTGGCCGGCATGACCGACCGCTTCGCCACCCGCGAGCACGAGCGGCTGACCGGCACCCGCCTCTTTCCCTAGAGCGGGCAGGGCTCCGGCCACGGCGTACCGCGGAAGTACGCCGCGCCGGTAGAATTCGCGCCCCTGCGGCCGGTGCATCTGCCGCCCGCCGCTTCCTTCCTGGTGACCGCCGTGCCTCTTCCCGTTTCCGATTCCGCGCCGGTCGCCTGCGACGAGGCCGCCGTCGCCGACACCCTACGCTGGCTGGAGCGCGCGGTGATCGGGCTCAACCTGTGCCCCTTCGCCAAGAGCGTCCACACGAAGGCGCAGATTCGGTATGTCGCCTGTGCCACGGCGTTCGAGGCCGACCTTCTGGACGTATTGGAATCCGAGGCGAAAGGCCTCGTAGCCGAGGATCCGCGCCGACTGGATACTACACTTTTGATAGCAACTGGCTGTCTGAGAGATTTTCTGGATTTCAACGATTTTCTCGGCCGCGCCGAGCGCCGTCTGCGGCGGGCCGGCTTCGACGGCGTGCTGCAGCTGGCCAGCTTCCATCCCGACTACTGCTTCGCCGGCGCCGAGCCCGACGACGTGACCCACTGCACCAACCGCGCGCCCTGGCCCACCCTGCACCTGCTGCGGGAAGCCAGCCTCGACCGGGCGGTGGAGGCCTTTCCCGAAGCCGAAGCCATCTACGAGCGCAACATGGAGACGCTGGAGCGGATCGGCTTCGCCGGCTGGTCGGCGCTCGACGTATCGGCCGGTGCCGCGCACCGCGCCGCAGGGGAGGGGGCATGAGCAAGACAGCACGCCCTCTGCAGAAGGCGCCCGCGCGCGGCGCACCCCCGGTACCGTCGGTGGCCGACGAGTTGCGGCCGGGGCAGTCGATCGAACTGCTGCAGGAGCTGCACATCCTGACCCGGGAAGGCCGGCTGAACCAGGATTCGCGCCGCAAGCTCAAGCAGGTCTACCACCTGTTCCAGTTCATCGAGACGTTGCTGAAGGAGTTGCCCGAGGGTGGTGCCGGCGCCACCCTGGCCGACCACGGCGCGGGCAAGTCGTACCTGGGCTTCATCGTCTACGACCTGTTCTTCAAGGCCCTCGGGTCGGGCCACATCTACGGCATCGAGACCCGCGCCGAGCTGGTGCAGAAGTCGCAGGCGCTCGCGGCGCGTCTGGGGTTCGACCGCATGTCCTTCCTGCCGCTGAGCGTGGCCGAATCGACCACCTCCGACGCGTTGCCGGCGCGGATCGACATGGTCACCGCGCTGCACGCCTGCGATACCGCCACCGACGACGCGATCGACTTCGGCCTGGCCAAGAACGCGCGCTGCATGGTGCTGGTGCCCTGCTGCCAGGCGGAAGCCGCGGCGTGCCTGCGGCAGAGCAAGGCCCTGGCCCTGGCCCGCACGCCCCTGGCCGAGCTGTGGCGCCATCCGCTGCACACCCGCGAGCTCGGCAGCCAGATCACCAACGTGCTGCGCTGCCTGTACCTGGAGGCCAGCGGCTACCAGGTCACCGTGACCGAGCTGGTCGGCTGGGAGCACAGCATGAAGAACGAGCTGATCGCGGCCCGCTGGACCGGGCAGAAGAAGCGCAGCGCCGCGGAGCGGCTCCATGCCATCCTGGCGCAGTTCGGGCTGGAGGCGCTGGCCGAAACCCGCTTCGCCCGGGTGCTGCCGCCTGCCTGACGGCAGGGGGCTGCCTTCGCGGCCTGCCGGGGGCCGCTCGGTCCCTATCATCGCGCCATGGCCCGTCTTGCCCGTCTGACCGTCCCCGGTCTTCCCCACCATGTGATGCTGCGCGGCAACGACGGCGCCGCCATCTTTCGCGACGATGCCGACCGGGCCTTCATGGTGCGGCTTCTGGCCGAACACGCTGCGCCGTTCGGCATCTCGGTGCATGCCTACGGGCTGCTCGACAACCGGTTGCAGCTGCTGGTCACACCGGAGGGCCCGGAGAGCGGGCTGCCTGGCTGGATGCAGGCCGTCGGCCGGCGCTATGTGCGGTACTTCAACGACCGGCACGGACGCACCGGCACGCTGTGGGAAGGGCGCTACCGCGCGACGGTGGTGGAGGCTGCCCGGTTTCTGCTCCCGTGCATGGTGGCGATAGACCTGGGCCCGGTGCAGGCGCGGCTGGTGGCGCGGCCGGCCGACCATGCCTGGTCGAGCCACCGCCACTGGATCGGGCAGACCCAGGAGCGGTGGTTGAAGCCCCACCCGCTGGTCTGGGATCTGGGCAACACGCCTTTCGCCCGCGAAGCCGCCTATGCCGCGTTGGTCGATGCAGGCCTTTCCGACACCGACCAGGCACGGATCGACCACGACACCCTGCGCGGGTGGGCGATGGGCTCGCCGGAGTTCGCATCGGCCTTGCAAACCAGGACCGCCCGGCGGGTCACCCGCGCGCGGGCGGGTCGGCCGCCTGCGGCGCGGAGCAATTCGCTGGATTGAGCCTGACGGCGCTGGCAACGGGCCGCCTGGCGCCGGCTTGATATGTCCCCAATTATATTCCGATGGGAATATTCAACTATTAATGGGAATCTGACCCCTATTAAATAGTTTGGCATCCTTGTTGCATCGCACTATGCTTCGCATCCCACGCGAAAAATCCCGCGCCCTCAGCGATTCAAGACAGGAGCACGCCATGACGACGGCTGCAGAGATCCAGCATCTCCAAGACAACGGTCTGTACTCTTCCAGCAACGAGCACGACGCCTGCGGCCTCGGCTTCGTGGCGCACATCAAGGGCGAGAAGCGGCACGACATCGTGACGCAGGCGCTCAAGATCCTGGAGAACATCGACCACCGCGGCGCCGTCGGTGCCGACAAGCTGATGGGCGACGGCGCGGGCATCCTGATTCAGATTCCCGATGCGCTCTACCGCGAAGAAATGGCGGCCCAGGGCGTGACGCTGCCGCCGGCAGGCGAATACGGCGTCGGCATGATCTTCCTGCCGAAGGAGCATGCCTCGCGCCTGGCCTGCGAGCAGGAGATGGAGCGCGCGATCAAGGCCGAAGGCCAGGTGCTGCTCGGCTGGCGCGACGTGCCGGTCAACCGCGAGATGCCGATGTCGCCGCAGGTCAAGAAGACCGAGCCGATCCTGCGGCAGATCTTCATCGGCCGTGGCGCCGACGTGATCGTCCAGGACGCGCTGGAGCGCAAGCTCTATGTGATCCGCAAGACGGCCAGTGCCAACATCCAGAACCTGAAGCTCAAGCACAGCAAGGAATACTACGTTCCGAGCATGTCGAGCCGCACCGTGGTCTACAAGGGCCTGCTGCTGGCCGACCAGGTGGGCACCTACTATTTCGACCTGCAGGACGCACGCTGCGTCTCGGCCATCGGCCTGGTGCACCAGCGCTTCTCCACCAACACCTTCCCCGAGTGGCCGCTGGCCCACCCGTACCGCTACGTCGCCCACAACGGCGAGATCAACACGGTCAAGGGCAACTACAACTGGATGAAGGCGCGCGAAGGCGTGATGTCGTCGCCGGTGCTGGGCGCCGACCTGCAGAAGCTCTACCCGATCAGCTTCGCCGGCCAGTCCGACACCGCCACCTTCGACAACTGCCTCGAGCTGCTGACGATGGCCGGCTACCCGATCAGCCAGGCGGTGATGATGATGGTGCCCGAGCCGTGGGAGCAGAACGCCGGCATGGACTCGCGCCGCCGCGCCTTCTACGAATACCACGCCGCGATGATGGAGCCGTGGGACGGCCCGGCCTCGCTGGTCTTCACCGACGGCCGCCAGATCGGCGCCACCCTCGACCGCAACGGCCTGCGCCCCTCGCGCTACTGCGTCACCGACGACGACCTGGTCATCCTGGGCTCCGAGTCGGGCGTGCTGCCGATCCCCGAGAACAAGATCGTGCGCAAGTGGCGCCTGCAGCCCGGCAAGATGCTGCTGATCGACCTGGAGCAGGGCCGCATGATCGACGACGACGAACTGAAGGCGACCCTCGCCAACAGCAAGCCGTACAAGCAGTGGATCGAGAACCTGCGGATCAAGCTCGACAACGTCGCCGCGCCCGCCGCCGACACGGTCGCCCAGGCCGCCACCGCGCCGGATGCGACGCTGCTCGACCGCCAGCAGGCCTTCGGCTACACCCAGGAAGACGTCAAGTTCCTGCTGTCGCCGATGGCGCGCAACGGCGAGGAGGGCATCGGTTCGATGGGCAACGACAGCCCGCTGGCCGTGCTGTCGTCGAAGGACAAGCCGCTCTACAACTATTTCAAGCAGATGTTCGCCCAGGTGACGAACCCGCCGATCGACCCGATCCGCGAGGCGATCGTCATGTCGCTGGTGAGCTTCATCGGCCCCAAGCCCAACCTGCTCGACATCAACCAGGTCAACCCGCCGCTGCGGCTGGAAGTGGCGCAGCCGATCCTCGATTTCGAGGACATGGCCAAGCTCAACAACATCGAGGCGGCGACCCAGGGCAAGTTCAAGAGCCACCGGCTCGACATCACCTATCCGCTGGCCTGGGGCCACGAAGGCGTCGAGGCCAAGCTGGCATCGCTCTGCGCCGAAGCGGTCGATGCGATCAAGAGCGGCCACAACATCCTGATCATCACCGACCGTGCGGTCAGCCCGACCCAGGTGGCGATCCCCGCGCTGCTGGCGCTCTCGACGATCCACCAGCACCTGATCCGCGAAGGCCTGCGCACCAGCGCCGGCCTGGTGGTGGCCACCGGCTCGGCCCGCGAGGTGCACCACTTCGGCGTGCTGGCCGGCTACGGCGCCGAGGCGGTGCACCCGTACCTGGCGATGGAGACCCTGGCCGACCTGCACAAGGACCTGCCCGGCGACCTGTCGGCCGACAAGGCGATCTACAACTACGTCAAGGCGATAGGCAAGGGCCTGTCGAAGATCATGTCCAAGATGGGCGTGAGCACCTACATGAGCTACTGCGGAGCGCAGCTGTTCGAGGCGATCGGCATCAACACCGAGACGGTCCAGCAGTACTTCACCGGCACCTCGACCCGCGTCGAAGGCATCGGCATCTTCGAGATCGCGGAAGAGGCCATCCGCCAGCACAAGGCCGCGTTCAGCGACGACCCGGTGCTGGAGACGATGCTCGACGCCGGCGGCGAATACGCCTGGCGGGCCCGCGGCGAAGAGCACATGTGGACGCCCGACGCGATCGCCAAGCTGCAGCATTCCACCCGCGCCAACAACTGGAACACGTACAAGGAATACGCCCAGATCATCAACGACCAGAGCCGCCGCCACATGACGCTGCGCGGCTTGTTCGAGTTCAGGATCGATCCGGCCAAGGCCATCCCGGTGGAAGAGGTCGAGCCCGCGGCCGAGATCGTCAAGCGCTTCGCCACCGGCGCGATGTCGCTCGGCTCGATCTCGACCGAGGCGCACGCCACCCTGGCCGTGGCGATGAACCGCATCGGCGGCAAGAGCAACACCGGCGAGGGCGGCGAGGACGAGAACCGCTACCGCAACGAGCTGAAGGGCATCCCGATCAAGGTCGGCGACACCTTGAAGAGCGTGATCGGCGCGGCCAACGTCGAGGTCGACCTGCCGCTGCAGGCCGGCGATTCGCTGCGCTCCAGGATCAAGCAGGTCGCCTCGGGCCGGTTCGGCGTCACCGCCGAATACCTGAGCAGCGCCGACCAGATCCAGATCAAGATGGCCCAGGGTGCCAAGCCGGGCGAGGGCGGCCAGCTGCCGGGCGGCAAGGTGTCCGAGTACATCGGCAAGCTGCGCCACTCGGTGCCGGGCGTGGGCCTCATCAGTCCGCCGCCGCACCACGACATCTACTCGATCGAGGACCTGGCCCAGCTGATCCACGACCTGAAGAACGTGGCGCCGCATGCCGACATCAGCGTCAAGCTGGTGTCCGAAGTGGGCGTGGGCACCATCGCCGCGGGCGTGGCCAAGTGCAAGAGCGACCATGTGGTGATCGCCGGACACGACGGCGGCACCGGCGCATCGCCCTGGTCGTCGATCAAGCACGCCGGCGGTCCGTGGGAGATCGGCCTGGCCGAAACCCAGCAGACCCTGGTGCTCAACCGGCTGCGCAGCCGCATCCGGGTGCAGGCCGACGGCCAGATGAAGACCGGCCGCGACGTCGCCATCGGCGCCCTGCTGGGCGCCGACGAGTTCGGCTTCGCCACCGCGCCGCTGGTGGTCGAAGGCTGCATCATGATGCGCAAGTGCCACCTCAACACCTGCCCGGTGGGCGTGGCCACGCAGGACCCGGTGCTGCGCGCCAAGTTCTCCGGCAAGCCCGAGCACGTGGTGAACTACTTCTTCTTCATCGCCGAAGAAGTGCGCCTGATCATGGCCCAGCTGGGCATCCGCAAGTTCGACGACATGATCGGCCGGGTGGACCTGCTCGACACCAAGAAGGGCATCTCGCACTGGAAGGCGCGCGGGCTCGATTTCGGCCGGCTGTTCGCCCAGTCGACCGCACCGGCCGATGTTCCGCGCTTCCACACCGAGACGCAGGACCACAACATCTCGGCCACGCTGGACCGTCGGCTGATCGAGAAGTCGCGCCCGGCGATCGAGCGCGGCGAGCGGGTCCGCTTCATGGAAGTGACCAAGAACGTCAACCGCACCGTGGGCGCGATGCTCTCCGGCGCGGTGACCCGGGTGCACCCCGAGGGCCTGCCCGACGACACGATCCACATCCAGCTCGAAGGCACCGGCGGACAGTCGTTCGGCGCCTTCCTGACCCGTGGCATCACGCTCTACCTGATCGGCGACGCCAACGACTACACCGGCAAGGGCCTGTCGGGCGGGCGGATCGTGGTGCGGCCGAGCCTGGATTTCCGGGGCGAGGCGGCGCGCAACACCATCGTCGGCAACACGGTGATGTACGGCGCCACCGAGGGCGAATCGTATTTCGCCGGCGTGGCCGGCGAGCGCTTCGCGGTGCGTCTGTCGGGTGCCACCACGGTGGTCGAAGGCACCGGCGACCACGGCTGCGAATACATGACCGGCGGCACCGTGGCGGTGCTGGGCAAGACCGGCCGCAACTTCGCGGCCGGCATGAGCGGCGGCGTGGCCTATGTCTACGACGAGGACGGCGAGTTCGCCAGCCGCTGCAACATGGCGATGGTCACGCTGGAGAAGGTCACCACCGTCGCCGAGCAGACCGCCGGCATGCACCGCAACATCTGGCACCGCGACCAGACCGACGAGGCGACGTTGCGCAAGCTGCTGGAGGACCACAACCGCTGGACCGGTAGCAAGCGTGCCCGCGAGCTGCTCGACGACTGGAAGGTCGCGCGGACCAAATTCGTGAAGGTGTTCCCGACCGAATACAAGCGCGCGCTGGCCGAGATCTACGCCCGCCGCGTCGTCGCCGAATCGCCCACGCCGCCCGTGGTCGACGCCAGGAAGAGCAAGGAAGCGGCGCCCGCCAAGTAGGCCACCGTACCACCACGATTAGAAGGACACCACGGTCATGGGAAAAACCACCGGCTTCATGGAATTCGAGCGTCTCGAAGAGGGCTACCGGCCCGCTTCCGAGCGGCTGAAGCACTACAAGGAATTCGTCGTCGGCCTCGACGACGCGCAGGCCAAGATCCAGGGCGCGCGCTGCATGGACTGCGGCACGCCGTTCTGCAACAGCGGCTGCCCGGTCAACAACATCATTCCGGATTTCAACGATCTGGTGTACCAGCAGGACTGGAAGAGCGCCTGGGCGGTGCTGGACTCGACCAACAATTTCCCCGAGTTCACCGGCCGGATCTGCCCGGCGCCGTGCGAAGCCGCATGCGTGCTGAACGTGAACGACGACGCGGTCGGAATCAAGTCGATCGAGCACGCGATCATCGACCGCGCCTGGAACGAGGGCTGGGTCCAACCGCGCCTGGCCAAGCACAAGACCGGCAAGAAGGTGGCGGTGGTCGGCTCCGGCCCTGCCGGCATGGCCGCGGCGCAGCAGCTGGCGCGCGCCGGCCACGACGTCACGCTCTTCGAGAAGAACGACCGCATCGGCGGCCTGCTGCGCTACGGCATTCCCGACTTCAAGATGGAGAAGACGCACATCGACCGCCGTGCCGAGCAGATGCGGGCCGAAGGCGTCACGATCCGCACCGGCGTCGTCGTCGGTGCGCAGGCCGATCCCCTGGGCAAAGGCTCGAAGGTCACCAACTGGGCCAAGGAAACGATCTCGCCGGCGCAGCTGCAGAAGGATTTCGACGCGGTGGTTGTCACCGCCGGCGCGGAGCAGTCGCGCGACCTGCCGGCGCCGGGCCGGGAGCTCGACGGCATCCACTTCGCGATGGAGTTCCTGCCGCAGCAGAACAAGGTCAACGCCGGCGACAAGGTGAAGAACCAGCTGCGCGCCGAAGGCAAGCACGTCATCGTGATCGGCGGCGGCGACACCGGCAGCGACTGCGTCGGCACCAGCAACCGCCATGGCGCGGCCAGCGTCACCCAGTTCGAGCTGATGCCCCAGCCGCCCGAGGAAGAAAACCGGCCGATGACCTGGCCCTACTGGCCCTACAAGCTGCGCACCAGTTCCAGCCACGAGGAAGGCTGCGAGCGCGAGTTCGCCATTTCCACGAAAGAATTCATCGGCGAGGGCGGCAAGATCACCGGCCTGAAGACGGTGCGGGTGGAGTGGAAGGACGGCAAGATGGTCGAGGTCGCCGGCTCCGAGCAGATCCTGAAGGCCGACCTGGTGCTGCTGGCGATGGGCTTCGTCAGCCCGGTGTCGCCGGTGCTGGAGGCCTTCGGCGTCGAGAAGGATGCCCGCGGCAACGCCAAGGCGACGACCGAGTTCACCGGCGGCTACGCGACCAACGTGCCCAAGGTCTTCGCCGCCGGCGACGTGCGGCGTGGCCAGTCGCTGGTGGTCTGGGCCATCCGCGAGGGGCGCCAGGCCGCCCGGGCGGTGGACGAGTTCCTGATGGGATTCAGCGACCTTCCCCGCTGAGAGACCGAACCGGCCCTTGCTTCGACGGCAAGGTCGGGCCGGGACCGGCGTCTGCCGCCATCGCCGCGATGGCGGCGCGCAACCGAAGTACCGCAAGATGTGGCGTCGAACGGACGCCCTTCTTATTCGTACCGTGGTCCTGCGTTATGCTCCGCCGCCGGCCTGGCTTGTAACAGGCATCGACGATGTCGGCGATCGTGGCCGACATCGGGTGGGATGCCCACCGGTTATATTGCGGCCTATACATTCACGGATGAACGTTTATTTCCGGCGTTCCGTGCAGACACCGGCCGCCGCTTTCCCTTCTTCCTTTCGGATCGCCTTTTGTCCTCTTCGCCTGCCCCGTTGGTCGAGCTTCGCGATGTCGTTTTCGGCTACGGCGGGCGCGGCGTGCTCGAGCGGGTATCGCTGGCGGTGCCGCGGGGCAAGGTCACCGCCCTGATGGGCGCCTCGGGTGGCGGCAAGACGACGGTGCTGCGCCTGATCGGCGGGCAGGTCAGAGCGCAATCGGGCCAGGTGATGTTCGACGGCAAGGATGTCGGTGGCCTCGATGCGCAGGGCCTCTATGCCGCCCGCCGCCGGATGGGCATGCTGTTCCAGTTCGGCGCCCTGTTCACCGACCTCGATGTCTTCGGCAACGTGGCGTTCCCCTTGCGCGAACACACCGACCTGAGCGAAGAGCTGATCCGCGACATCGTGCTGATGAAGCTCGACGCGGTGGGCTTGCGCGGGGCCCGCGACCTGCGGCCGAGCGAGATTTCCGGCGGCATGGCCCGGCGCGTGGCGCTGGCCCGTGCCATCGCGCTCGATCCCGAGCTGGTGCTGTACGACGAGCCCTTCGCTGGTCTGGACCCGATCTCGCTCGGCATCGCCGCGCGGCTGATCCGCCAGCTCAACGATGCGATGGCGCTCACCAGCATCGTGGTGTCGCACGACGTCGACGAGACCCTGGGCATCGCCGACCACGTCATCGTGCTGGCCAACGGCCGCATCGCGGTCGAAGGGCCGCCCGAGGTGATCCGTGCCAGCACCGATCCGCTGGTGCACCAGTTCATCCATGCCGAGGCCGACGGCCCGGTGCGGTTCCACTACCCGGCACCGACCGTCGACGACGATTTCGGCGGCGTGCCGTACGGGGGCAAGCCATGAGGTGGTGGCATCCGGCCGATCTGGGCTTCGCCGTGCGCGGCAAGCTGGCCGACCTGGGCGCCGGCACCCGCCTGTTCCTGCGGCTGCTGGCCCTGACCGGCCCGGCGCTGCGGCGCTTCCGGCTGGTGTCGGAGCAGATCCACTTCCTCGGTAACTATTCGCTCGCCATCATCACGGTGTCGGGCCTCTTCGTCGGCTTCGTGCTGGGCCTGCAGGGCTACTACACGCTGCAGCGCTACGGGGCGTCCGATGCCCTCGGCCTGCTGGTGGCGCTCAGCCTGGTGCGCGAACTGGGGCCGGTGGTGAGCGCACTGCTCTTCGCGGGCCGCGCCGGTACCTCCTTGACGGCCGAGATCGGCCTGATGCGCGCCGGCGAGCAGCTGAGCGCGATGGAGATGATGGCGATCGACCCGGTCAAGCGCATCCTCGCGCCGCGCTTCTGGGGCGGGATCATCGCGCTGCCGCTGCTGTCGGCCGTGTTCAGCGCGGTCGGGATCATCGGTGGCTGGCTGGTGGGCGTGGTCATGATCGGCATCGACGGCGGCGCCTTCTGGAGCCAGATGCAGGGCGGCGTGGATGTGCTGCGCGACGTCGGCAACGGCGTGCTCAAGAGTCTGGTTTTCGGCGTGACGGTGACCTTCGTCGCGCTGCTGCAGGGCTACGTGGCCAAGCCGACGCCGGAAGGCGTTTCGCGCGCCACCACCCGCACGGTCGTGGTGGCTTCGCTGGCGGTGCTCGGTCTGGATTTCATCCTGACCGCGCTGATGTTCAGCATTTGACGAGATAGGAAAGACGATGGAACGCTCCAAAAGCGATGTGTGGGTCGGGCTGTTCGTGCTGGTGGGGCTGGCCGCGGTGCTGTTCCTGGCCCTGCAGTCGGCCAACCTGCTGCGCCTCAATTTCCAGTCCACCTACAAGGTGGTCGGACGCTTCGACAACATCGGCGGGCTGAAGCCGCAATCGGCCGTCAAGAGCGCGGGCGTGGTGGTGGGCCGGGTCGACGGCATCACCTTCGACACCAAGACCTTCCAGGCGTCGGTCGCGCTCTCGCTGCAGGACCGCTATGCGTTCCCGAAGGACAGCTCGCTCAAGATCCTCACCAGCGGCCTGCTGGGCGAGCAGTACATCGGCATCGAAGCCGGCGTGGACGACAAGACCCTCGCCGCGGGCGACACGATCACCTCGACCCAGTCCGCCGTGGTCCTGGAAAACCTCATCGGCCAGTTCCTCTACAACAAGGCCGAAGAAGGCAACAAGCCGGCGGCCACGACGCCCGGCGCGACGAGCAAGAAATAATGAAAACGACATCCCACTCCCTCGGCCACCGTGCCATGCTGATCCTGGCGCTGGCAGGCAGCCTGCTGGTCGCCGGCTGCGCCTCCAGCGGCGCCACCACCGGCTCGCGCAATGCGCGCGATCCGTTCGAGCCCTTCAACCGCGGGGTGTCGGAGTTCAACGAGCGCATCGACGACGCGGTGGTCCGCCCGGTCGCGACGGTGTACCGCGACGTGACGCCGCCGCTGGTGCGCACCGGCGTGGGCAACTTCTTCCGCAACCTGACCGAGCCGTGGTCGCTGGTCAACAATGTGCTGCAGCTGAAGATCCGCGATGCGGGCGAGACCTGGATCCGTTTCGCGATCAACACGGTGTTCGGCCTGGGCGGCGTGCTCGACATCGCCGGCGCGGCGGACATCGACCAGCACCGCCAGGACTTCGGCCAGACGCTGGCCTTCTACGGCGTGCCGACCGGTCCGTACCTGGTGCTGCCGCTGCTCGGCCCTTCGACGGTGCGCGACACCGCGACCTTCGCCGTGGACACGCGCGCCAACCTGCTGTCGGGCATCGACGACATCCCGGTGCGCAATTCGCTCTACGTGCTGCGGGCGGTCGATGTGCGGGCCAACCTGCTGCGTGCCAGCTCGGTGCTGGACGCCGCCGCGCTCGACAAGTACACCTTCACCCGCGATGCGTACCTGCAGCTGCGCCGCAACCAGCCGCGCAACAAGGACACGACCGATTCGGACGGCGACGGCTACGAAGCCGACTACAGCAAGACCGGCACCGGCGCGGCGCCCGCTGCCGATCTGGCGCCGCCGACCCCGACGCGCTGATCCCGGGGCGGCACGGGTTGCCGGCTGTTGCATCTCGTGGTGCGGCGGCCGGAACCGTATGCCAGCATCGTGGTTCCAATATCCAACGCGCGCGTGGCGCAGGGGCAGGCCACCGGTTCTCGCTGGCATCCCGGACCACGCCGTGCACACATCGAAAGAGGTTTCCCATGAATCGACGCTCCCTTGGCCGCATGGCCGCAGGTTTCCTGACCATCGCTTCCCTGGCACTTCCGTTGGCCGTGCGCGCCGCCGACGAAGCCCCCGACGCGCTGATCAAGCGCCTGTCGGCCGAAACGCTCGAGACCATCAAGGCCGACCCTGCACTGAAGGGCGGCGACCTGACCAAGGTGATGGCGCTGGTCGACAGCAAGATCATGCCGAACGTCAACTTCCAGCGCATGACCGCGTCGGCCGTCGGGCCGCAGTGGCGCCAGGCCACGCCGGAGCAGCGCAACAAGCTGGCCGACGAGTTCAAGACCCTGCTGGTCCGCACCTACTCGGGCGCCTTGTCGCAGGTCAGCGACCAGTCGATCGACGTCAAGCCGCTGCGCGCCGCCGCCGACGACAAGGAGGTCGTCGTGCGGACCGAGGTCACCGGCCGCGGCGACCCGATCCAGCTCGACTACCGCATGGAAAAGACGCCGGGCCAGGGCGCCGGCTGGAAGATCTACAACCTGAACGTGCTGGGCGTGTGGCTGGTCGAAACCTACCGCAGCCAGTTCGCGCAGGAGCTGAACAACGGCAAGGGCATCGACGGCCTGATCGCCACCCTCGAAGCGCGCAACCGCAGCAATGTCCAGAAGGGCAACAAGGGCTGATATGGCGATGGCACGCAAGCAGACGGCCAAGGCACCCTCCAGGGGCGACAGGCCCGCCGCGGCGACCGCTGCGGCGGTGCTGCCGACGGCGGAAGCCCAGGTGCCTGCCCAGATGCTGGTGCTGCCGACCCGGCTGATGCACGAAGACGCCCAGGCTTGCCTGCGCATGCTGACCCAGGGTCTGCAGCATGGTGCCCAGCCGCAGGACGTGCCGGTGGTGGCCGATGCATCGGCGCTCTCCAGCTTCGACTCGTCGGCCTTGGCCGTGCTGCTGGCCTGCCGGCGCGAGGCGCTGGCCATCGGCCGCAGTTTCGTGGTGCGTGGGCTGCATCCGCGCTTGGCCGGGTTGGCGGGTCTCTACGGCGTGTCGGCGCTGCTGCCGGCGGGCTGATACCCTTCTCATCGCCCGGCGCCCTGGCGGCGCGGGCAAGGTCTTGTTTGGCAGCGTCGGTCCCGCACGACGCCAGGCCGTAAAATGCCGGGCTCCCATGCCCGCCATCTCTTTCCAGTCCGTTTCCAAACAGTACGACACGCCGCGCGGCACGCTCCAGGCGCTCGACCAGGTCAGCTTCGACATCGCGCCCGGCGAGTTCTTCGGCCTGCTCGGCCCCAACGGCGCCGGCAAGACGACCCTCATCAGCATCCTCGCCGGCCTGGCCCGTGCCTCGGGCGGCCGTGTGCTGGTCGATGGCAGCGACGTGCAGGGCGACTTCGCCTCCGCCCGCCGCAAGCTGGGCGTGGTGCCGCAGGAGCTGGTGTTCGACCCGTTCTTCAACGTGCGCGAAACGCTGCGCATCCAGTCGGGCTACTTCGGCGTCAAGAACAACGATGCCTGGATCGACGAGCTGCTGGAGGCGCTGGGCCTGGCCGACAAGGCCAACGCCGGCATGCGGCAACTCTCCGGCGGCATGAAGCGCCGGGTGCTGGTGGCCCAGGCGCTGGTCCACAAGCCGCCGATCATCGTGCTCGACGAGCCGACGGCCGGCGTCGACGTGGAACTGCGGCAGACCCTGTGGCAGTTCGTGGCGCGCCTGAACCGCGAAGGCCACACCGTCCTGCTGACCACCCACTACCTGGAAGAAGCCGAGGCGCTCTGCAGCCGGCTGGCGATGCTCAAGAAAGGCAAGCTGGTCGCGCTCAACCGCACCAGCGACCTGCTGCGCATGGCCTCGGGCAACGTGCTGCGCTTCAAGACCGACGGCGCGCTGCCGCCGGCGCTGGCCGCCCAGGCCCGGGTGACCGGCCGCATCGTGCAGCTGCCCGCCCCGGATGCGCATGCGATCGAACAGTACCTGGCCGCGGTGCGCCAGGCCGGCATGGCCGTCGAAGACGTGGAAATCCGCAAGGCCGACCTGGAGGACGTGTTCCTCGAAGTGATGGCATCCGAGCAGAACGCCGGCGGCAAACGCTGGCAGGCGCCGGTATGAAAGACGCGACATGACCGGCTGGCAAACGCTTTTCTACAAAGAGGTGCTCCGTTTCTGGAAGGTCGGCTTCCAGACCGTCGGCGCGCCGATCCTCACCGCGGTGCTGTACCTGCTGGTCTTCGGCCACACGCTCGAGGACCATGTGAAGGTCTACGGCACGGTGAGCTACACCGCCTTCCTGGTGCCGGGCCTGGTGATGATGAGCGTGCTGCAGAACGCCTTCGCCAACAGTTCTTCGTCGCTGATCCAGAGCAAGATCATGGGCAGCCTGGTGTTCGTGCTGCTCACCCCGCTGTCGCACTGGGACCTGTTCCTGGCCTACGTGGGCTCGTCCATCGTGCGCGGCCTGGTGGTGGGCCTGGGCGTCTTCGCGGTCACCGCGCTGTTCTTCGCCAAGCTCACCTACGTGGCGCCGCTGTGGATCTTCGCGTTCGCGTTCCTGGGTGCCGCGCTGCTCGGCACGCTGGGCCTGATCGCCGGGCTGTGGGCCGAGAAGTTCGACCAGATGGCGCTGTTCCAGAACTTCCTGATCATGCCGATGACCTTCCTCTCGGGCGTGTTCTATTCGATCGGGTCGCTGCCGCCGGTGTGGCAGACGGTCAGCCACCTGAACCCGTTCTTCTACATGATCGACGGCTTCCGCTACGGTTTCTTCGGCGTGAGCGACGCCTCGCCGTGGCTCAGCCTGGCGATGGTGGGCGGCGCCTGCGTGGCCACCGGCGCGCTGGCCCTGCACCTGCTGAAGACCGGCTACAAGATCCGCCATTGAGGCCGCGCGGGCCGCGCCGTGGCCGGCGCGGGCCGTGGTGTCCGGCATTCCCTTTTTCTCTTTCCCCGCCTTGCGATGACCGCCGAAGAACTCCAAACCATCATCCGTGCAGGCCTGGCCTGCGAGCACCTGGCGCTCGAGGGCGACGGCCGCCACTGGTTCGCGACCATCGTCTCTTCCGCGTTCGAGGGCCGGCGGCCGATCCAGCGCCACCAGCAGGTCTACGCCACGCTGGGTGGCCGTATGCAGACCGACGAGGTGCATGCGCTCTCGATGAAGACCTACACGCCGGCCGAGTGGGCCGCACTTCCGAAGGACTGACGCGATGGACAAGTTGCTGATCCGCGGCGGCAAACGCCTGCTGGGCGAGGTGCAGGTGTCGGGCGCCAAGAACGCCGCGCTTCCGGAAATTTTCGCGTCGCTTCTCACCGCCGAGCCGGTCGTGCTGCGCAACGTGCCGGGCCTGCAGGACGTGATCACCGCGTCGAAGCTGCTGCGCCACATGGGTGCGCAGGCCGCGCGCAATCCCGAGCGCCACGACGAGCTGCTGCTCGATGCCGGCCAGCTGCAGACCCGCGAGGCGCCCTACGAATTCATGAAGCTGATGCGGGCGTCGATCCTGGTGCTGGGCCCGATGGTGGCGCGCTTCGGCGAGGCCAAGGTCTCGCTGCCCGGCGGCTGCAGCATCGGCTCGCGCCCGGTCGACCAGCACCTGAAGGGCCTGCAGGCGATGGGCGCCGACATCCAGTTCGAGCACGGCGACATCGTGGCCCGCGCCAGGCGGTTGAAGGGCGCCCGCATCACCACCGACATGGTCACCGTCACCGGCACCGAGAACCTGATGATGGCCGCGGCGCTCGCCCAGGGCGAGACGGTGCTCGAGAACGCGGCGCAGGAGCCCGAGATTTCCGACCTGGCCGAGATGCTGATCGCGATGGGCGCGAAGATCGAGGGCCACGGCACCAGCCGCATCCACATCCAGGGCGTCGACGCGCTGCACGGCTGCACCCATGCGGTGGTGGCCGACCGGATCGAAGCCGGCACCTTCCTGGTGACGGTGGCCGCCGCGGGCGGCGACGTGCTGCTGCGCAACGCGCGGATCGAGCACCTGGACGCGGTGCTCGACAAGCTGGCGCAGGCCGGCGTCACCGTCACCGCCGAAGCCGGCGGCGTGCGGGTGCAGTCGCCCGGCGTGCAGGGCGGCGGGTTGCGGGCGCAGAGCTTCCGCACCACCGAATACCCGGGCTTTCCGACCGACATGCAGGCGCAGTTCATGGCCTTCAACTGCGTGGCCCAGGGCGCGAGCAAGGTGACCGAGACGATCTTCGAAAACCGCTTCATGCATGTGCAGGAGCTGGCCCGCCTGGGTGCCCGCATCCAGGCCGACGGCAAGGTGGCGCTGGTCGAAGGCGGCCAGCGGCTCTCGGGCGCCACGGTGATGGCGACCGACCTGCGCGCCTCGGCCAGTCTGGTGATCGCCGGCCTGGTGGCCGAGGGCGAGACGGTGGTCGACCGCATCTACCACCTCGACCGCGGCTACGACCGGATGGAAGCCAAGCTGCGCGGCATCGGCGCGGACATTCAGAGGATTTCGACGTGATCACGCTGGCGCTGTCCAAGGGACGCATCTTCGACGAGACTCTGCCGCTGCTGGCGGCCGCCGGCATCCAGGTGCTGGAAGACCCCGAGAAATCCCGCAAGCTGATCCTGCCGACCAACCAGCCCGACGTGCAGGTGGTCCTGGTGCGCGCCAGCGACGTGCCCACGTATGTGGAGTACGGCGGCGCCGACCTGGGCGTGACCGGGCTCGACACGCTGCTGGAGCACAACATGGAGCAGGCGGCCGGCGCGCGGCTGTACCAGCCGCTCGACCTGAAGATCGCCCGCTGCCGCGTCAGCGTCGCGGTGCGGGCCGATTTCGACTACGCCAGCGCGGTCAAGCAGGGCTCGCGGCTGCGGGTGGCCACCAAGTACCTCGGCATCGCCCGCGAATTCTTCGCGGCCAAGGGGGTGCACGTCGACCTGATCAAGCTCTACGGCAGCATGGAGCTGGCGCCGCTCACCGGCCTGGCCGACGCGATCGTCGACCTGGTCTCGACCGGCAACACGCTGCGCGCCAACCACCTGGTCGAGGTGGAACGGATCATGGACATCAGTTCCCGCCTGGTCGTCAACCCGGCGGCGCTCAAGCTCAAGCGCGAGCCGATCCGCCGCATCGTGGACGCCTTCGCGTCCGCCATCTCGCCCGATTCTCCCGACTGAAGTTTCCGGAGTGCTATGAAATTTGTAGCTAGACCCCATCGTCTTTCCACGGCCTCGGCCACATTCGATGCGGATTTCACGGCCCGGCTGCACTGGTCGGCCGATACCGACGCAGCGATCGAGCAGCGCGTCGCCGACATCCTGGCCGACGTGCAGAAGCGGGGCGACGCGGCGGTGCTGGAGTACACCGCGCGTTTCGACGGCCTCTCGGCGCCCGACATGGCGGCGCTGGAGTTGACCCAGGCCGACTTCAAGGCCGCGTTCGACGCGATCCCGCAGGCCCAGCGCGACGCCCTGCAGGCCGCCGCCCAGCGCGTGCGCCGCTACCACGAGGCGCAGAAGAAAGCCTCGGGCGAGAGCTGGAGCTACCGCGACGAGGACGGCACCCTGCTCGGCCAGAAGGTCACCCCGCTCGACCGCGTCGGCATCTACGTGCCGGGCGGCAAGGCGGCCTACCCCTCCAGCCTGCTGATGAACGCCATCCCGGCCCACGTGGCCGGCGTGCAGGAAATCGTCATGGTCGTGCCCACCCCGGTGCGGGGCAGCGTGGCCACCGGCGGCTCGGGCGACCAGGCCGCATCGAGCCGGGGCGAGCGCAACGAGCTGGTGCTGGCCGCCGCCTACGTGGCCGGCGTCACCCGCGCCTTCACCATCGGCGGCGCGCAGGCCGTGGCGGCGCTGGCCTACGGCACGGCCACCGTGCCCCAGGTCGACAAGATCACCGGCCCGGGCAACGCCTACGTGGCCAGCGCCAAGAAGCGGGTCTTCGGCACCGTCGGCATCGACATGATCGCCGGCCCCAGCGAGATCCTGGTGCTGGCCGACGGCAGCACCCCGCCCGACTGGGTGGCGATGGACCTGTTCAGCCAGGCCGAGCACGACGAGCTGGCCCAGAGCATCCTGCTGTGCCCCGACGCTGCCTACATCGACGCGGTGCAGGCGGCGATCGACCGTCTGCTGCCGACGCTGCCGCGTGCCGAGATCATCGCCAAGAGCCTCAACGGCCGCGGCGCGCTGATCCTCACCCGCGACATGGAAGAAGCCTGCGCCATCAGCAACCGGATCGCGCCCGAGCACCTGGAGGTCTCCAGCCGCGATCCGCACCGCTGGGAGCCGCTGCTGCGCCACGCCGGCGCGATCTTCCTCGGCGCCTTCACCAGCGAAAGCCTGGGCGACTACTGCGCCGGCCCCAACCACGTGCTGCCCACCAGCGGCACCGCGCGCTTCTCCAGCCCGCTGGGCGTCTACGATTTCCAGAAGCGCAGCAGCCTGATCGAGGTGAGCGAGCAGGGCGCCCAGGTGCTGGGCACCATCGCCGCCGAGCTGGCCTACGGCGAGGGCCTGCAGGCCCACGCCCGCGCCGCCGAACTGCGGCTGAAGGACGTGCCGCCGCAGAGGGCGCAGCCGTGAGCGCCGGCGCCCCGGCCACTCCTGCCACCCCGGCGCTGCAACGCATCCGCGCCGACGTGCAGTCGATGCACGCCTATGCGGTCCAGGACGCCGCCGGCATGGTCAAGCTCGATGCGATGGAGAACCCGCACACGCTGCCGGCCGACCTGCAGGCCGCCCTCGGCGCACGGCTGGGCGCGCTGGCGATCAACCGCTACCCCGGCGCCCGCATCGACGACCTGAAGCGCGCCCTGGCCGCCCACGTCGGCCTGCCGGCCGGCCATGCGCTGGTGCTGGGCAACGGCTCGGACGAGATCATCTCCCTGCTCGCGATGGCCTGCGACGTGCCCGCCACCGACACGCCCGACGGCCGGCCGCCGGCGATCCTGGCGCCGCTGCCCGGCTTCGTGATGTATGCGGTCAGCGCGCAGCTGCAGGGTTTGCGCTTCGTCGGCGTGCCGCTGTCGGCCGACTTCCAGCTCGACGCCGATGCGATGTGCGCGGCGATCGCCGAACACCGGCCCGCGATCACCTACCTGGCCTACCCCAACAACCCGACCGCCAACCTGTGGGACGCCGACGCGATGGCCCGGGTGATCGCGGCGGCCGGCGCCGTGGGCGGTCTGGTGGTCGTCGACGAGGCCTACCAGCCCTTCGCCAGCCGCAGCTGGCAGGACGCCGTCCGGCGCGACCCGGCGGGCCATGCCCATGTGCTGCTGATGCGCACCCTGAGCAAGTTCGGCCTGGCCGGCGTGCGCCTGGGCTATCTGATGGGGCCTGCCGCGCTGGTCGCGCAGATCGACAAGGTGCGTCCGCCCTACAACATCAGCGTGCTGAACGCGGAATGCGCGCTGTTCGCGCTGGAGCATGCCGCGGTGTTCGAGGCGCAGGCCGCCGACATCCGCGCCCAGCGCGCCCGCCTGGCCGACGCCGTGGCCGCGCTGCCCGGCGTGCAGGTCTGGCCCAGCGACGCCAACATGCTGCTGGTGCGCCTGCCCGGCGGCGAGGCCGGTGCGCAGCGGGTGTTCGACGCGCTGCGGCGGTCGGGCATCCTGGTCAAGAACGTTTCTAGAATGCATGCCTTGCTGGCCGGCTGTCTGCGCCTGACCGTGGGCACCGACGGCGAGAACACCCGCATGCTGGTGGCGCTGCAGCAGGCGCTGGTCCCATCCCCTACGCTGTCCCTGCCCACCGACGCCCCCACCCGATGACCACCTCCGACCCGACCGGCCCCGCCCTCGACCCGTCCGCCGACCGCGTGGCCGAGGTTTCGCGCGACACCGCCGAGACCAAGATCACCGTGCGCGTCAACCTCGACGGCACCGGCCGCGCGACGCTCGCCACCGGCATCGGCTTCTTCGACCACATGCTCGACCAGATCGCCCGGCACGGCCTGATCGACCTCGACGTGCGGGCCGACGGCGACCTCTACATCGACGGCCACCACACGGTCGAGGACGTGGGCATCACGCTGGGCCAGGCCTTCGCCCAGGCGGTCGGCGACAAGAAGGGCATCCGCCGCTACGGCCACGCCTACGTGCCGCTCGACGAGGCGCTGTCGCGGGTGGTGATCGACTTCTCGGGCCGTCCCGGGCTGCACCTGCACATCCCGTTCACCAGCGGCATGGTCGGCGCGCTCGACACGCAGCTGGTCTACGAGTTCTTCCAGGGCTTCGCCAACCATGCGGGCGTGACGCTGCACATCGACAACCTCAAGGGCATCAACGCGCACCACCAGTGCGAGACGGTGTTCAAGGCCTTCGCCCGGGCGCTGCGCGCCGCGCTGGAGCGCGATCCGCGGATGGCCGGCGTCATTCCCTCGACCAAAGGTTCGCTGTGACGGTTTCAAGCATCGAAAGTGCCTCATGCCGTCGTCCAGAAACGGCTTACAGCTATGAATAATGTAGCAAAGACGGTGGCCGTGGTGGACTACGGCATGGGCAACCTGTGGTCGGTGTCGCAGGCGGTGCGGGCCGCCGCTGCCGGCACCGGCTGGAACGTGGTGGTCACGGCCGAGCCCGAGACGGTGCGCGGGGCCGACCGCATCGTGCTGCCCGGCCAGGGCGCCATGCCCGACTGCATGCGCGAGCTGGCCGATTCGGGCCTGCGCGCATCGGTGCTGGAGGCCGCGGCGCAGAAGCCGCTCTTCGGCGTCTGCGTCGGCATGCAGATGCTGCTCGACGCCAGCGACGAGGGCCCGACCGACGGCCTGGCCCTCTTCCCCGGCCGCGTCGTCAAGTTCGACCTGGCCGGCCGGATGCAGCCCGACGGCAGCCGCTTCAAGGTGCCGCAGATGGGCTGGAACCAGGTGTTCCAGTCGTCGCATGGCGGTGCGGCGCATCCGCTGTGGCGGGGCATTCCCGACGGCACCCATTTCTATTTCGTGCACAGCTTCTACGCCCGTCCGTCGGATGCCCGCCACACCGCGGGCGAGGCCGACTACGGTGGACGCTTTACCGCCGCCGTGGCACGCGATAACATTTTCGCCGCCCAGTTCCACCCCGAAAAAAGCGCCGACCACGGGCTGGCGCTCTACCGCAACTTCCTGCACTGGGCGCCCTGATACTTTCACCCCGCATGCAGCCGTGTCCCGGCCCGCGATTCCGCACGAGAATCCCGCCGGAACGAGGGCGCTGCGCCCCGGCCCGCATCCACCACTTCGAGTCTTCCAGCTGACCACGGCACCATGATCCTCATTCCTGCGATCGACCTGAAAGACGGTCACTGCGTCCGCCTGAAACAGGGCGACATGGACCAATCGACCACCTTCGGGGAAGACCCGGCGGCCATGGCGCTGAAATGGGTGGAGCAGGGCGCGCGGCGCCTGCACCTGGTGGATCTCAACGGCGCCTTCGCCGGCAAGCCGCAGAACTACGCGGCGATCAAGTCGATCTTGAAGGCGGTGGGCGACGACATCCCGGTGCAGCTGGGCGGCGGCATCCGCGACCTGGACACGATCGAGAAGTACATCGACGGCGGCCTGCGCTACGTGATCATCGGCACCGCCGCGGTCAAGAACCCGGGCTTCCTGAAGGACGCCTGCAGCGCCTTCGGCGGCCACATCATCGTGGGCCTGGATGCCAAGGACGGCAAGGTCGCCACCGACGGCTGGAGCAAGCTCACCGGGCACGAGGTGGTCGATCTGGCCAAGAAGTTCGAGGACTGGGGCGTCGAGTCGATCATCTACACCGACATCGGCCGCGACGGCATGCTGTCGGGGATCAACATCGACGCGACGGTCACGCTGGCCCAGGCGCTGACGATTCCGGTGATCGCCTCGGGCGGCCTGTCGAACATGGCGGATATCGAGGGCCTGTGCGCCGTCGAGAGCGAGGGCGTCGAGGGCGTCATTTGCGGCCGCGCGATCTACTCGGGCGACCTCGACTTCGCCGCGGCGCAGGCCCGCGCCGACGAACTGGCCTGACCCGGCGTGTCCGGCCGGCGCGAGGCATGCGCCGCCGCCCGCCGCGAGCGCGGCCGCCTCAGCAGGCCGTCGGCGCCACGCCCCGGTTGACGGCCGAGACCGTGTCCAGCAACTGCATCCAGTAGCCCGGCAGGGCCTTCCAGGGATCTCCCACGCCGGTATCGGGGTCGAACTTCAGGTTGGTCATGTACACCGGCCCCGCGTTGAACCGTGCGGTGGCGGCGGCGGCGACGGCGCGCTGCATCACCGCACAGCTCGCGTTGTGGACCAGTGCCGCCTGGCCGCGGTTGGGGTTCAGGTACAGCCAGTCGTTGCCCTGGCGCGGGTCGTAGCGGGTGTAGGCCGTGCCGCGTCCTTCGAAGGTGACCAGGACGTCGGCCACGCCGGCGTAGGCTGCATCGGGGACGGTACCGGGGTTGCCGATCACCTGGAGGCTCGGGTCGCGGGCCTTGATGTGGCGGTAGATTTCCTGGTAGAACGCCAGCCGGTCCGGATCGGACGCCATCTCGTCCAGGAAGAAGCCGCCGATCAGCGCGCGGCTGTAGAGCGCCAGGTACTGGTCGATGTTGGCCTTGACCGCGTCCACCGAGCGCGATCCGGTGCCGTAGCCGGTGTAGACATAGCCCACCGTCTTGCCGCCCACCGCGGCGAACTGCGCCAGCGCCTGCAGGTAGTCGGGCTCCGCGGCGGCGAAGATGCCGTTGTTGGGGTTCAGGATCGCGGTGACGGCCAGCGTCGGATGGGCGGCGACGCCGGCCGTCATCGTCGCCCAGTCGGTCGTGTCGGTGGGAGAGAAGTAGGCGGGAACCAGAACCTCGAGGGGCGCGGGGGCCGGGCGGGCGTACACCGCCCGCACGGCGCTCGCCGTCTGGGCGCCTGTCTGCACGGTCGCCGCGATCTCCTGCCGGCCCGCTGCGGCGGCGGTGAACGAGGTGGTGGCCAGACCGGCCAGCGTCGTCGGGAGCACCGGCAGCAACTGGGCCGCCGGCGCGCCGAAGCGCACCACGGTGCCGTCGATCGCTGCCGCGCCGTCGATCGTCAACCGGACGGTGGCGGTGGCCGCGGTGCCGACGGTCAGCACCTCGTTGTCGGCCGGGGCGGTGAAGGCCAGGGCCGGCACCGGCACCGACAGCCTGGCCTTGGCGGCCTGGGTGCTGACGCTGAAGTCGGCATCGCCCGCCGCCGTGCTGCGGGCGGCGACTGCCGTGGTGCCGCCACCGTCGCCCCCTCCGCAGGCCGCTGCGAAAGCCGTGACGGCCAGAAGACTGAAGCGGGAGAGCGTCCCGGAGAGCTGCATGGTGGCGATCCGTAAAAAATCGTAATGATAGTCACCTTGGTGACAGTCAGGCGCTTGGCGCGGTCGGCAGGTCGAATCCGTCCGACGGCAGGTCGCCCCCGGTGAACCGGGCCACGGCGCGACGCGGCGTCCGGCGCCAGGGCGCAGGCCGTGCGATGCGGTCGCGCCTACAACAAAAGCGCGCGGATCAGCAGCCGGGCGCCGCACCGCCCCGGTTGACCGCCGCCACCGTGTCGAGCATCTGCGTCCAATAGCTCGGCAGCGCGGCCCAGGGGTTGCCGGCGCCGGTCACGGCGTTGTATTGCAGGTCGGTGACGTACAAGGGGCCGGCATTGAAGCGCGCGGTGGCGGCGGCCCGCACGGCGGTCTGCATGGCGGCGCAGGTGGGTGCGCTGTAGACCAGCGCGCTTTCGCGGCTGTTGGCGTACTGGTAGAGCCAGGCCTGGCCGTTGCGCGGGTCGTAGTCGGGATAGGCGGCGCTGCTGTTCTCGAAGGTCACCAGGATGTCCGCGACCGCCGCGTAGCCCGGATCGGGAAAGGTGCCGGGGTTGCCGATGACCCGCAGGCCCGCGTCCTTCGCCTTGATGTAGCCGTATATCTCGCGGTAGAAATCCAGCCGGTTGGCGGCCGAGGCCATCTCGTCCAGAAAGAAGCCGCCGACCAGCGCCCGGCCATACAGCGCCAGGTAGCTGTCGATGTTGGCCTTGATCGACGCCATCGACCGCGATCCGGTGCCGTAGCCGGTGTAGATGTAGCCCACTGTCCGGCCGCCGGCGGCGGAGAACTGCGTCAGCACCCGGGTGTAGTCGGCGCTGGCGGCGGTGAAGATGCCGTTGTCGGGATTCATGATGGCGGTGACGGCCACGGCCGGGTGGGCCGCGGTGCCGGCGACCAGCGTGTCCCAGTGGCCGGTGGTGGTCGGCGAGAAGTACGCCGGCACCAGCAGCTCCAGCGGCGCCGGTGCGGGCCGCAGGTACACCACCCGCACCGCGTTGGCCGTCTGGCCGCCGATCTGGACCGATGCGGTGAGCTCCTGCCGGCCCGGCGCCGCGGCACTGAACGACGCCGTCGCCACGCCCGCCTGGGTGGTGGGGCTCGCCGGTGCGAAGCTGCCCGAGGACGCGGCGAAGCGCACCGTGGTGCCGTCGGCCGGCACCGCACCGTCGACGGTCACCCGGGCGTTCACGCTGACGGGGCCGCCCATGTCGAAGATCGCCTGGTCGCCCGGCGCGCCGATGGTGACGGTGACGACCGGCGCGGGGGCGGGCGTGCCGCCGCCGCCACCACCGCCGCCGCAGGCCGCCACCAGCGCGGCCAGGGCCAGGTTCAGCCACCGAAGAAGTGCACGCAGGGGAGGTGTTTTTTTCATGGAGGACCGATCGACGGTGGATTGAAACCGATGGTAGCGAGGCGGCCTTTCGGGGCCTACTGGAGCATGAAGGTTTCGTACTCCAGCCGGTTGAGCTGGCGCGAGAGCAGGTACATGCCGGTGCACAGGGTCAGCAGCGTCGACAGCGCGAAGCCGTAACCGTAGAGCGCCGCGCCCGCGTTCAGGGTGAAGCCGGTGAAGACGATGTTGAGCAGCACGAACTCGAGGCACAGGAACAGCACGATGCGCCGCTGGTCCAGGTAGAAGAACACGTTCAGGATCGCCATCAGCCCCACCTGCAGGCCGGCCCCGATCACCTGTACATGCAGCAGCGGCAGATACAGCCGCGAGATGCCCAGCACGTCGAGCAGCGACGGCCCGGCGACGAAGGTGACCAGCACCGCCAGCGTCTGGATCTTGCCGATCTCGCCCAGGCCCTGCTGGATCGAATAGACCATCTCGTCGCGCATCGCCTCGATGTACTCCAGCGAGCCGCCGCTGCGCACCGCGTCGTAGAACTTGTCGTAGTACTCGACGAAGTCGGTCTCGATCCGGACCAGGAACACCGCCATGCCCGGGATGATCGACAGGTACGCCAGAAACACCGGCAGATCGTAGATGATCGACGCGCGCAACCCGCCGATGATGCTCTGCGATGTCGGCGTGAAATACCAGAACATGAACTTGTCGGCCCAGACGCCGAAGTTGTAGAGGAAGCCCACCGCCACCAGCGAGGGGTAGAGCATCTTGGGCCGCGCGAAGTCGAACGCGATCAGCTGGCCCTTGGGGTTGAACTCCTGCACCACCAGCACCCACATGCCGGCCAGCAGCAGGTAGTTGCCCAGCACGAAGCCCCCCAGCAGCCCTTCCAGCCCCCACGGCCGCAGCAGCAGCGCGCTGATGACGATCACCGCATAGGCCAGGCCGAACAGCGCCACGATGACCTTGTAGCGCTTCATGCCCGAGAGCAGCACCGTCAGCACCCAGACGTTGCACATCAGCGCGAACCCGGCCAGCATCAGCATCCGGTAGACGAGTCCCAGGTCGGGCAGCAGGAGGAAGAGGGCCAGCGTGCCCAGCACGCCCGAGGCGAGCGTCACCATCAGCAGCAGGCCGTGCAGGTTCGGCAGGATCAGGTCGCGGCGTTTCTCGAACAGCCGGTCGGACACGAAGCGGGTGAAGGCCAGCTGCACCAGCCCGGTCAGGATCAGGCTGCCCGCCACCAGGTAGGTGACCGAGGTCTGGAACTGGGTTACCAGCGAGGCGGGCACCACCACGCTGGCGCTGAAGATACCGATCAGAAGAATGCCGACGATCGAGAACACCCACGGCCCCGAGCCGATCACACCGGCATACGCATAGGCCTGCACCAGGCTGGTCAGCGTGTCCTTGCGCAGCATGCGCCGCAGCTCGAAACCAATGCCGGCCATCAGCGCGCTCCTTCGGTTTTCTGGAACGCCGTCTCGTAGACCCGGCGGTAGCGGTCGAACATCATCGTGTCGGTGTAGTAGCGTTCGACCCGCGCGATCGCGGCGCGGCTGGCGGCGTGCCAAGCGTCCGAATCCTTCAGCAGCGAGATCGACGCGTCGGCGAGCCGCTGCGGATCGGCGATCGGCACCACCTTGCCGGAGGCGCCCAGCGCGCGGTCTTCCTCGTCCAGGCCTTCGATCAGCTGGCGGCACGACCCCACGTCGGTCGACACCGTCGGCACGCCGGCCGCGTAGCCTTCCAGGATCACCAGCGGCAGCGCCTCGCTGATCGACGACAGGATCACCAGACCGATCCGCGGCATCAGGTCTTCCACCCGCTGGAAGCCCAGGAAGCGGATGTTGTTCTCCAGCCCCAGGCTGCGCACGAGGTTCGTGCATTCCTGCGCGTAGGACGGGTCTTCCTCGGTGGGCCCGGCGATCCAGCCTTCGGCCCGCGGCAGCTGGTTGACCACCCGGCGCATCGCGCGGATGAAGGTCTTGATGTCCTTGATCGGCACCACCCGGCCGATCAGGCAGAGCACCTGCGGTATTTCGACCGGCCGCTGGTCGCGCAGCCGGGCGAAGCGCCCCAGGTTGATGCCGTTCGGGATGTTGAAGGTGCGGGCCGCTTCGGCGCCGTCGGTCACCTGGCGCAGCCGGTTCGTCTCGTACAGCGCGATGATCGGATCGGCCGCCGAATAGCAGTAGTAGCCGAGCCATTCGAAGAAGCGGATCCACATCTGGCGGAAGTACGACAGCTCGGTCGGGTCGCGCTGGAAGATGTTGCGGTTGTCGCGGATCCACTCGCTCTTGAACAGGTCGATCTTGCGTTCCTTGGTGTAGATGCCGTGCTCCGACAGGATCAGCGGCAGGCCCCGCATGTGATGCACCAGGCCGCCCAGGAAGCCGGCGTAGCCGGTGGAGGCGCAGTGCACCATCCGCACCGGCAGCATCTGCTGCGCCACCCGGGCCAGCGCCCAGAGCGGCTGGTACATGATCCGCACCGTCCAGAAATAATCGACGAAGGACGGGTCGGTGCAGTGGTCGCGGTAGCCCTGGCAGAGGATCTCCCACGCCCGCTCGCTGTAGAGGAAATCCTCCAGCGGCAGCTGGCCGCCCGGCTGCATCTGCAGCGTCAGCTCGCGAAACGCGGCCATGGTCTCGGCACTGCGGTCGCCGGTGCGAAACGAATCGACCAGGGTGTGCACCATGTCGAGCGCGGCCCGGTTGCCCTTGCGCCCGGCCGGCATGCCGCGCGCGCCCAGGTGGTCGTAGAGGTAGTGCTCCTCGAAATGCACCACGTTGGCGGGCAGCTCGTACTTGAAATTCGAATAGTCCTGTTGGCGGCTGCCGAGGAAGATGATCGCGAAGGTGTACTCCGGGTACGCGCGGATGATCTGGTTGATCCAGCTCGACACGCCGCCGCTGACATACGGAAAAGTGCCTTCCAGCACCAACGCGATGTCGGCCTGGCCGGCCTTGGGATGGCTCATCGCGGGCCCCAGTAGTCAAGGATCGGCCGCAGGCGGGGCAGCGCGCGCCACTGCGCCAGCTCATGGACGAGTTGCCGCGTCTGCTCGAAATCGCGGCGCTGGAAGCACAGTTCGGCCTGGTAGGGCAGCACCCGCGTGGCGGGCAGGCCGAGCACCCGGGCCAGCGCATAGGCGGCAGCGGCCGCCTGCGTCTGGCCCAGCAGGTGCAGCAGCCGGCCGCGCCGCAGATTGAGCTGCGGATGCTCCGGCCGGTGCTGCAGCACCTGTTCGCAGTAGCGCAGCGATTCCTTGATGGCGTGGTCGCGCAGGTCGCCCTGCACCAGTTCCTGGTAGACCAGTTCCCAGTACAGGTCGGACAGCCGGAAATTGGATTCGGTGGTGAGCGGGCCGGGCGCATCGCCCTCGGTGTCCTGCGCCTGGCGCAGCGCGTCGAGCTCGCTGTCGATCGTGCGGTTGATGCGCTTCTCCAGTGTGTCGAGCATGCCGTAGGCCAGCAGCCGCAGGTCTTCGCTCGGATCGCTCAGCACGGTGCGCAGCAGCGGCGATGCGATGCGGCCGGAGACGCGCTGCAGGGCCACCATCGCCCGCATGCGGGTCTGCATCGGCGCCTGGCTGTTGCCCAGGAACGAGCGCAGACCCGATTGCCGAAAACTGCCCTGGGTGCGCTGGTGGCGGTCGAATTCGGGCAGGCGCAGGGATTCGAAGGCGTCCTGCGTGGCGGGGCTGCGGTAGATCCGCAGCACGACCACGGCCAGCCCCGCGCCGAAGAAGCCCGCGACCGGCACGGTGTAGCTGAAGGCGGCCATCAGCGCCAGCACCGGCGTGCGTGGCTTGGCCTGGGCGCCGGAGAGGAGCGGCAGCAAAAACAGCGACAGCATCACGCAGGCCAGCGCATGCACCGTCAGGTAGCTGAGCAGGGCGGCGTCGGAGCGGCCTTCCAGCAGGGCCGGTCCGCTCCAGGCGCCCACCTCCAGCAGCAGCGCCGAGATGCCGAACTTGAGGTTAAGCATGCGCTATCCCGTAGATCCGCTGCAGCACCGCCAGCGGCTCGCCGTCGAGCGGCACGATGTGCGGGAACACGCCGGACTCGGCCAGCGGCTGGCTGGTCTTCTGGTCCGACCACAGCTCCAGGCGGTTGATGTAGCCCTCGGCGGTGGCGCTGTCGCCGAGCGGCATCAGCATCGCCAGCACATGGCGGTTGGGTCCCTGGATCAGCCAGCCTTCGTCCAGCTCGCGCTTCAGGCGCTGGATCTGGTCGGGCAGGCCGGCGTCGATCGCGCGCGGCAGAAATTCCAGCGCCACGATCACGCTCGGCACCTGCGCGGTGTCGCGGATGTGCGCCAGGCGCTGCGATTCGAAGGCGAAATTCGCCGGGCATTCGGGCAACCGCGCCTGTATCGGCTCGGCCAGCGCCTTCATCGCCAGGCCGTCGGTGTAGTAGCCGAGCAGCAGGTTGATCGTCTGCAGGTTCTCGTCCTGCAGCGAGAAGAAAGGCATGTCGTCTACCACCAGCAGGCCGTAGATCTCGCCGCCCAGGTCGAGCAGCGGGGCCACCGCCAGGTACTGGGTCTGCTGCTGCCCGGCCAGTACCTGGCTGACATGGCAGAGCTTGCGGGTCTCGGTCGCCTGCTGCACCAGCGGATCGAACGGATCGATCGCCGCGCCGTTGCCCAGGCGTGCGATCGGCTCGGGATCGATGTGCGCGTCGTCCGCCGCGTAGAGGCTGGCCGATTCGAGCTGGCAGTATTGCGCGAGCAGCCGCAGCAGCGTCTCGGCGCCTTGCGCCACGTCCTGGTCGGTGCTGCCCACGCTCTGCAGGGTCGAGAGCGCGTCGCGCATCGACATCGGCCGTCCGATCAGCTCCTGCTCCAGCCGGTCGTGCGACAGGCGCAGCAGGTAGTACTGGCGCACCAGGTGCTCCAGCCGCTGGTCGAGGTAGACCTGCACGTTCTCCGCGCGGCGGGTGCGCGCCTGCCACAGGCTGGAGAACTCGCCCACCAGCATGACGAGGATCAGGCCGCCCAGAAAATAGACCTGCGGAAAGGCGTCGTAGCCCCCCGGGTGCAGCCCCAGCCAGCCGATCGCCAGCACGCAGGCGGCGCCCAGCCCGGGCAGCGGGCCGTAGCGCAGGGCGACGATGACCGGTGCCAGCCACGACCAGGGGAACGGTGCCATCTCCCACAGCGGATCCTGCGGCTCCATCAGCACGCCGAGCGCCAGCGCGACCAGCGGCAACAGCAGCGTCTCGACCAGCATGACCGGGGCGCGCGCGTCCGGGTCGGCCAGCTTGCCGAGCAGGTTCGACGGCAGCTGGTTGACCTTCTTCGACGTGCCCGCCATCGGCGTCGGTTTGACCGCGCGGCGGCGTGCGGCGGGTGGGGTCGTCTCGGGAGCCATGGCGGGATCAGCGCGCCTGAGCCAGACCTGCGTCGAGAAGGTCGCGGATCAGCTTCTGCGCCACGCCGGAGAGCGATTCGCGGCTCCAGCCGCTCTTGCCGCCGGTGCCGCTCCAGAGCGTGTCGCCCGAGGCCACGTCGAGGATCTGCAGCGTCACGCCGGCGGCGGGTTCGCCGTCGACACCGACCTTGTAGCGCCACTCGTCGACCGCGCCGGTCAGGGCGTACTTGGCCTTCTGCTCGCGGGCCCAGGCCAGCACTTCCTCCTGGCGCTTGGCGTCACCCGCATCGAACAGCGCTTCCTGCTGGGTGCTGCTGGGGTAGCGCTGGATGCGCCCGACGCCGCGGGTTTGCAGCAGCGCCTGCGCGATCGCCTCGGCCCGGTTGCCCGCGAGCGGGGTCTCGGTATGGTTGGCGAAGGGCAGCACCACCCAGGTGGCGTTGCGCTCCAGCGCGGGCGGCTGGCCGCGGTCGATGGTGGAGCAGGCGCCGAGCAGCAAGGCGAGGCTGCCGGCCACGAGGGCGTGCCGGCGCTGCGGCAGAAAGCGGGGGTGGGGCATGGTGGATTCCTCTCGGGGCGACATCAGAAATGGAGACGGTAGGTGAGCAGCATGCTACGGGTCAGGCCCCGGACCTGCAGGCCCGATTTGCCGACGCCCCAGCTCAGGCCCAGGTGGTCGGCGCCCAGCACGCTGCCGGCCACGCCCATGCGCAGCTCGTAGCCGGGGCCGAGGACGCTGTGCCAGGTGCGGCTCAGGGTGGCGAAGGGCAGGGCGGCACGGGTGTACTCCTGCTCGTAGCGCATGTTGGTGGAGACCTGCAGCCCGTAGAAGCTGAAGCTGTCGGGCAGGAAATAGTCCTGGCCCACCGTGTCCGCGCCCGTCGGCACGATGCGGGTGAAGGCCAGGTCGTTCGGGCCCAGGCCCGCCAGGTCGCGGCGCGAGAAGTCGTGGCGCGACCAGAACGCGCCGAACTCGACCACCGGCGCCTCCTGCCGATAGCTATGGCTGTAGTTGAGCCGGGTGTGCCGGCCGTTGCCCAGCGCCGCGCCGCTCTGCAGGCTGTAGGCCTCGTCCGAATAGCCCAGGGTGAACTGGTCCTGGCGGGTGGCCTGGTAGCGCAGCGCGGCGCCGGCGCGGCGCTTCTTGCCGGCGATGCGCAGGGCCAGGCTTTCCTGGCTGGGCAGGTCGGTGCCCAGGTCCAGCGTCAGCATCAGGCGGTTGTCGATCCGTTGCTGGTGCTCGATCTGCAGCGGGTTGTAGGCGCCCAGGCTCTCGCGCCGGCCGGCGCGCAGCATCGTGGTGCCGTCGTTGTGGCGCCAGTTGAGCTTCATGTCGAAGGCGCGCTCGTCGGGCGGGTTGACGATCACCAGCGCATCGGTGGCCCGGCGGCGGATGCTCGCGAACTCCAGGTCCAGCGACAGCCGCGGGTCGATCGCGATGTGCAGCACGGTGTCGACCTCGTCCTCGTCCATGCCGCCCAGGCGCTGCAGCTTCAGGCCGCCGCCCACCGTGTCGCTGAAGGCCAGCAGGCTTTCGGTGAGCTGCAGGTGCAGGGGTTGGTCGTCGTGCTGGTCCTGCTGCGCGTCGAAGGCGGCGGTCTGCGCCAGGCGGATGTCGTCCACCGCGCGCGCCGCGTTGACCCGGTCGTAGCGGGGCAGCCGCTCGTCGAAGGCCTGCAGCAACTGGCCGGTGGCGGACTTGTCGTCCTCCGCCAGCGCCACGGTGATCTCGGCCCACAGGGGCCGGTTGCTCCGCTGGCCCTGGCTGCGGGCGTACTGGTGCCGCAGGAAGCCGCGCTCGGCGGTGTATTCGCCGGCGTCCTGCAGCCATCCGATGGCGGTCTCGGCCGCGGCGTTGGAGAAGCCGTCGCGCCCGTCGCGGTCGACCCGCAGCAGTTCGCGCAGCACTTCCTGTGCCGGGTCGCCCGGGCGCTGGGTGATGACGAGCCGCGCACGGGCGATGCGTCGGGTCTGGTCCAGGCCCTCCTCGGTCAACCAGCGGGCCCGTGCCTCGGCGGCCGACACGCGGGTGCCGCCTTCCGCCTTGCGGGCGGCCTGCCATTCGCGCGACAGCAGCTCCCGCCGCAGCCGCCAGGCACGGTCGGTCTGCTGGTTCTGGTCGAGCGCGTCCGCGTAGTTCATCATCCAGAGGAAGTCGCCCTGGTGCGCCTTCAGCTGGGGCGTCAGGTAGCGGTCGAGCGAGATCTGGGGCAGCGAGAGCGCCTGGTAGGCGGCCGCCAGGGCGTCGTGCACGTTCTCGTCGCGCGCCCAGACCCGCTCCTGGGTGGCCAGCAGGGTGCGCAGCGACACCGCGTCGTTGCTGTCGATGAACAGCCACAACAGCGCCTGGCGCATGTCGGACGAGTCGGGGCTCTGCCGCAGGCCGGCCTCGAAGTAGCGGCGCGCCTCGGGCAGGTTGCCGGTGTTCTGGTAGTAGCTGCCGGCCAGCCGCATGAATTCGGGAATCTGCCGGAGCCGGGACGCGGCGCGGCTGGTGGCTTGCGGGTTCGCGTCCAGGCGCCTGAGCAGCAGTCCGACGTCGTCCCAGCGGTTGCGGCTGGAATAGATGGACAGCGCGTCGACCAGGTAGCGCGGCTCGTCGAACCGCTCCCAGGCCAGCACCGACACCCGCGCCGCCTCGAGCGGCTGGTCGTTGTTCAGCAGGCGCACCAGCGCGTCGTAGTCCGAGCTGTCCGTGTCCGTGCCTTCCACCAGGCGGCGATAGGCCTGCACCGCCAGTTCGTTGCGCTGGCGGCTCTCGGCCAGCTGGGCCGTCAGGCGCCAGTAGTCGTTCTGGTCGGTGCCCACGTTCGGCTGCTGCTGGGCGGTCTCCAGCCAGCGCAGGCCTTCGTCCGGCTGCCCGTGGGTCAGGGCCAGCACGGCGGCGCGCATCGCCCGGGCCTGGGTGACCTGGGCCTTGTCGGACAGCAGGCGCCGCCAGCTGTCGAGCGCGAGGGCCGGCTGTCCGGCCCGCTCGGCCAGGTTGGCCAGCAGCTCGACCGCCGGCGGCGTCCTGGCATGGGCCTTCAGGTAGTCGAGCGCGGGCTGCGGCTCGCCGATGCGCTCGTAGGCGTCGACCAGGGCGCGCATCAGCGCGAAGTCTTCCGGGCGGCTGCGCAACCGGTGGCGCAGGCCCTCGACCAGGGCGCGGTCGTCGAACTGGCCGGGCGCCAGCCGCAGCACCGATTGCCACGCCTCCTCGCGGTCGGTCTTGCGGGCGAGGTAGAGCCAGTTCTCCAGCGCCGTCGAAGACCGCAGTGTCCAGTCGGATACGCGGGCCAGGCGCTCTCGCCACACCAGGTCTTGCGGGAGGTTCTGCACCGCCGCGTTGGCCAGCGACCAGGCGTCGTCCAGCTTGCGGTTCTCGACGAAGACTTCGTAGCCCAGGGTGTAGATCTTGTCGTCGAAAGGCAAGCCCGGCACCGCGCCGGGGCGCGGCGCGGGGCGCGGCGCGGGGCGCGGCGCGGGGGGCGGCGCGGGAGCCGCGGCTGCGGATGCGGCGCCCCGGGGCGCCTCCTGCGCCATGCGGCGCTGCTGCCAGGTGCCGGCATCGGCCGCGGCGAGCATCGGCGGCAGCATCAGGTGGGCACCGTCGTCGTAGCCGTACCGCGCAAGGGGCGGGTCCATCGCCGCACCGTGCAGCGGGCGCAGCAGCGCGCCGACCGGTGCCATGCTGCCGACCAGGATCGCCGCCGTATCGGGCATCTGCTGCATCAGCGAGATGCGCAGCAGGCGGCGTACATAGCGGTCGGCCACGGCGGGCTTGCCCGCGGCGCGCGCCAGGTTGGTGATCATCAACAGGGTCTGCACGTCGTCCGAGAGCGGGCCCAGTTCGCGCTCGGCCAGCGCCAGGGCCGCCACCGGCTGGTTGCCCGACTGCAGCGCCTTCACCGCGGCGGTGTAGTAGACCTTGGCCTGCTGCGGGTCGGGCGTCATCTGGCGCGCCAGCAGGTACAGCTCGGCGCAGGCGGCGTAGTCGGAGGTCCCCAGCGCCTCTTTGGCCGCCTGCTCGTAGAGACGCGCGGCTTCGCGGGGGTCGGTCGCCTGCGCGGCCAGCTGCCGGGTCAGCACCACGCCGGTCGCGCGGTCTTCCAGGTCGGCCGCACGGCGGGCCAGCAGGACCTGACGCTCGATCGGCCAGCGCTCCTGCGTCAGGACCTTGAGCTGGCGTTTCAGGTCGTCGCGCAGGTCCTTGCGGCGCTCGGCTTCCTTCTCGGGCGTGCGCTGGTAGTCGGCGTAGGTCAGGTCCCAGAGGCTCCAGAGCGCGTCGCGGTGCAGCGCCGGATCGGACGAGTCGAGCGCCGGCTGCAAGGTCGCGCGCGCGTCGGCCATGTCGCCCATCGCGATCTGGCGCTGGGCCAGCAGCAGCCGCAGGCGCGGGTTGTCCGGGTCGCTGCGCAACAGGTTGTGGAGGTAGGCCACCGACAGGGCAACATCGGGCGTATCGGACAGCCTGCGCTCCAGATCCTGCTTGGGATAGAGCAGCCACAGGCCTCCGCCGACCATGCTGGCCAGCAGGGCGATGAGCCACGGGGGCGCCAGTACCGGCCGCTCAGCGGGCTGGGCACTGGAGCTGGATTTGTGCTGCAGCATCGGAGAGTCGGTACTGTTGGATGGCCGGTGGGGCCGGGGAAGCTGCGCGGATCGGGGTCAGCAGGCGCTGGTTGGCGCGCACCTGGCAGTTGCCGGCCTGGGCCAGACCGAAAGCCAGGGGGGCGTAGCCCTTCAGCGTGAAATCGGTGCGGCCGCCCTGCTCGCGAACGGACCAGTCGGCCAGGCGGGCGTTGGCGTCGGAGAGGTACGGGCCCTGCGGTGCGGCCGGCGCGGCGGCGTCGCCCGCGCGCATGCGCAGCCAGGCGGCACCGCCGGTCAGGTGCACGTAGCTGCCGCCTTCGGTCGCCGCGTTGTAGCCGGCCACGCCCCGGCTGGCCTGGGGCTGGGGCGTGCCGAGCGCGGCCGGCATGCGCAAGGTGCGCAGTTCTCCGTCGCCGCGCACCCGCCAGCCGTCGCCGTCGCGGGCCACCGCGTAGGTATGGAAGTCCTGCACCTTGCGGATGAATTCCGATGCGAACACCGGATGCAGCGGCTGCGCCTCGGCCCAGTCGTACACCTTGCGCAGCGCGTTCAGGCCGGCGCGCTTGCTGGCGGAATACACGTGGTAGTAGATGTCGACCGGCTTGATGCGGCGCGGCGTGCCGGTCATCTCGAAGCTCTGCAGCACCTGCTCGTAGCCGTAGTACGGGCCCTTCCACAGGTTGGTGTAGATGTTCTCGTTGGTGATCGGCGCATAGACCTGCAGCAGCCCGCCCTTCTGGATGCCGTACGCCCCGACGGCGGTGAGCGTCGGATTGGTGCGGGTGATCGAGGTGTCGCCGCCGTTCATGTTGAGCAGGCCGGCCTTCGCGGTGATCTGCAACGCTTCGGCGTTGGGCGCGGTGTCGCCCGACCACAGCAGGATCTTGACCTTCTTGCCGGGTGGCGCCAGCCGGCTGTTGATGTAGTCGGTCGAGCCCACAATCTCGCGGGTGAGGTCCATGGTGTAGCCCGGGACCTCCAGGCTCATCGCCGCTTCGGAGTTGTCGCTGAAGGTGCCGTGGCGCACGTTGCGGTCCCAGAGGAACGGGTGCGAATAGGTATGGCTGGCGATCTCGACGTGCGGCAGCGCGAACATGCGGCGCGCCACGTCTTCGAGCTCCTTGCTCATCTCGGGGTGCAGGCCGTGCGGCGCGATCTCGGCCTCGATCACCGACATGGTCTGCGGCACGGTGCGGTATTTCTCGAAGATTTCCTTCAGCAGTACCTGGCCGGCATCGGGGCTGCCCGGCAGCTCGGCGCGCGAAGGGAACCCGTCGCCGTCCACATGCGAGAACAGCAGCCGGCGGCCGTTCTCGGTGGTGACGTCGGGCACCGGCACCGGCGGCAGGCGCAGCGCCTGCGTCAGGAAGGCGAACGGCTCCACCACCCAGCGGGTGTAGCCGGTGCCCGGCACCTCGGCGACCACGAAGGGGTCCATCATGAAGCCGCCCCAGGGCATCACCGCGCCGGCCAGCACCGACTGGTTGCGCTGGTCCTTGAACTCGACCAGCGGCCGCGTCGCCTGCACCGGTGCGCCGTTGCGCACCACCCGTTCGAACTGTGCGCGGGTGGCCGGCTCCAGCGCCGTCTCGAAACCCATCATCGGGTCGCGTGCCACCGTCTGCTGGGTGCCGCGGGGCGCGGTGCCGTTGGGCTGGATGCCCAGCGCCTCGACCAGGGACCGGTCGAGCGCGAAGCCGAAGTTGCCCAGCACCGCCACCGGCATCTGCTCGTCCAGCCGCGCCTGCAGCCACTGCTGCACCGGCTTGACGCGGTTCTCGGGCAGAAAGCCCGAGAACCAGGTCACGACGCCGGCGTAGCGATCCTGGTACACCTCGGCAGGCAACGCCTCGCGCACGTCCACGTAGTCGACCACGTAGCCCATGTGGTTCAGCGGCATCTGCAAAAAGCGGTGGGCAGGCGTGTAGTTGAGCGCCGGCGCCTCGCCGCCGTCGTACAGCACCATCACCCGGCGCGGCACGGCTTCTATGCTGCCGATGCCGATGGTCTTCACATGGCCGTCGGTGACCCAGGGGATGAAGCCCAGCGCCTTGATCTGCTCGGCGGTCGCGCGGGCCAGCGCGCGGTCTTGCGGCGCCACATAGTCGATCGCCAGGATCGGCAGACCGTCGCGTTCCTGGATCGTGCGCAGCTGGCCCAGCAGCCATTCGCGGTCTTCGGTTTTCACCGGCTCGTAGCGCTGGGTGCCGGCGTTCCAGCCGCGGTAGAGCGATTCGACCGCCACCATCTTGACCTTGTCCTTCACCCGCGGCACCACCTCGAAGCCGCGGTTCAGGATCAGCTGGATGCCGGGGTAACGCTGGTGCAGCGTCTCGATCACCCGGACGATGCCCGCCTGCTGCGCAGCCTCGTCGAACTGCTTGGAAAGGCGGTAGGAGTCGAGCGTGTCGAGAAAGAAGCCCCGGTAGCCTTTCTGCCAGAGCGGGCCCACCACCTTGTCGGCGAAGAACGCGGGCCATTCGGCCGGTGTCTGGTCCACCACGTCGGAATTCCAGTCGCCGTTGCGGGCCATCTTCCATGCCGCGGGAATCTCGGGGTAGTAGGGCCGCGACGGCTGCACCTCGGCGACCGACACATAGGCGTAGAGCTCGCTGCCGGTCTTGCGGTAGGCGACCGGGTCCTGGCCATGGTCGGGCTCCACCACCACGATGTCGAACAGCTTCAGTTCGGACAGTGCGGCCGTCGGACCGTAGTGCAGGGCCACGGCCGGCGCGGCGGCGATCCCCAGCGGCAGGGCACAACACAGACTCAGCAAGAAGAGGCGAAGATTGTGTAACACGACAAAAGGAAATTAGCGGACGAGATAAGGTGACAGACTTCTATACGCTGGGCCACTCGGGCATTGCAGCCCGGGCGCGACGCGATGCATACGGATACGCTGCTTACTTGCTAATTACGGGGGAGCATATGCGACTTTGCAAATCGCCCTGTGCTGAGTCAGTAGCATCTGCAGAATTTCACCCGTGTAAATATCGCTTGATGGCACTATAGGTGCGATTAGCGAATGTGCAAGTCGGGCTTTCGGCGTTCGCTGCCGCGTACCGTCGGCAGTCCGTGCCGCGCGCCCGTCCGGATACAACCCAAGGAACAACATGATTCTCGTCACCGGCGGCGCCGGCTTCATCGGCTCCCACACCTGTGTGGCGCTGGCCGCGGCCGGCATCCCCTTCCTGGTCCTCGACAACTTCTGCAACAGCCGTGGCTCCGTGCTGGAGCGGGTGGCGAAGATCACCGGCGCGGTGCCCCGGCATGTCGAGGGCGACGTGCGCGACGAGGCCCTGCTGGCCCGCCTGTTCGCCGAGTATCCGATCGAGGCGGTGGTGCATTTCGCCGCGCTCAAGTCGGTCGGCGAATCGGTGCGCGAGCCGTTGCGCTATTACGACAACAACGTGGCCGGCACGGTGACGCTGCTGCGCGCGATGCAGAAGGCCGGCGTGCGCACCCTGGTGTTCTCGTCGTCGGCCACGGTGTACGGCGACCCGGCCTCGCTGCCGATCCGCGAGGACTTCCCGCTCTCGGCCACCAACCCCTACGGCTGGAGCAAGCTGATGATGGAGCAGGTGCTGGCCGACGTCGACGCGGCGGAGCCCGGGCAGTGGCGGATCGCGCGGCTGCGCTACTTCAACCCGGTCGGGGCCCACGAGAGCGGCCTGATCGGGGAAGACCCGCAGGACATTCCCAACAACCTGATGCCCTACGTGGCGCAGGTGGCCGTCGGCATGCGGGAGAGCCTGAGCGTCTACGGCGACGACTACCCGACGCCCGACGGCACCGGCGTGCGCGACTATCTGCATGTCTGCGACCTGGCCGACGGCCATGTGGCCGCGCTGCGCTACCTGCGCGAACACGCCGGCCTCTTGACGGTGAACCTGGGCACCGGCCGCGCGGTGTCGGTCCTGGAGATGGTGCGCGGCTTCGAGCAGGCCAGCGGCCGGCCGGTGCCCTACCGCATCGTCGCGCGCCGGCCGGGCGACGTCGCCGCCTGCTGGGCCGATCCCGCGCGGGCCGAGCAGTTGCTGGGCTGGAAAGCGCAGCACGGCCTGGCGCGGATGTGCGCCGATGCCTGGCGCTGGCAGGACGGCGTCGGCCGGTCGCTGTAGCCTCCCGCGGCGGTGGCGCGGGCGGCCCCGCGGCCGGGCGACGGTCGCCGGCGGCGCGAAGTGCGGCTCCTACAATCGCCGCATGCCTGCCCTCTCTCCCGCATACCGGGCCGTGCGCCACGCGCCTTTCCACGGACTCCCAGCGCTGCACCTGGCGCTGCCCGGCGGCGCTGCCGCCGTCGTCGCCCTGCAGGGCGCCCAGGTGCTCTCCTGGACCCCGGCCGGCGGGGCGGAGCGCCTCTACCTCAGCCCGCGCGCCCGGTTCGACGGCCACGGCGCGATCCGCGGCGGCGTGCCGGTCTGCTTTCCGCAGTTCAACCAGCGCGGCCCGCTCGCCAAGCACGGTTTCGCCCGCAACCTGCCCTGGCGGGTCGAGCAGAGCGGTGCGGACGACCACGGCGTGCGTGCGGTGCTGGCCCTGGACGACACGCCCCGGACCCGCGCCTGGTGGCCGCACGGCTTCGCCGCCCGCCTGGCGGTGGAACTGGCCGACGCGCACCTGCAGATCGAACTGACGGCGCACAACACCGGCGACACCGCCTGGGATTTCACCGCCGCGCTGCACACCTACTTGCGGGTGGACGACGTGGCCCAGGCCCGGCTCGACGGCCTCGACGGCTGCGCCCGCTGGGATTCGGTGGCCGACGTGCATGCGGTGCAGCAGGGCCCGGTCGGCTTCGGTGGCGAATACGACTGCGTGTTCTCGGCGCCGCCCGGCCCGCTGCGGCTGCAGGCCGGCGCCGCCGCCATCGGCATCACCAACAGCCCGTCGTGGACCAACACCGTCGTCTGGAACCCGGGCGCGGCGCTCTGCGCCACGCTCGCCGACATGCCGGCCGACGGCTGGCGCCGGATGCTCTGCGTCGAGGCCGCCTGCGTGGACACGCCGGTGCCGCTGGCGCCCGGGGCACGCTGGTCAGGATCGCAGCGGCTGCAGGTGGCGTAGCCCCGGCGCACGCCCCCCGCACTCACCTCTTCATATTTCTCCGCGGATTTCCCATGCTCGCCAAACGCATCATTCCCTGCCTCGACGTGACCGGCGGCCGTGTCGTCAAGGGTGTCAATTTCCTCGAACTGCGCGACGCCGGCGACCCGGTGGAGATCGCGGCCCGCTACAACCTGCAGGGTGCCGACGAGCTCACCTTCCTCGACATCACCGCCACCAGCGACGAACGCGACCTGATCCTGCCGATCATCGAAGCCGTCGCGTCGCAGGTCTTCATCCCGCTGACCGTGGGCGGCGGCGTGCGCACGGTCGAGGACGTGCGCCGGCTGCTGAACGCCGGGGCCGACAAGACCAGCTTCAACTCGGCCGCCATCGCCAACCCGCAGGTCATCGCCGACGCATCGGCCCGCTACGGCGCGCAGTGCATCGTGGTGGCGATCGACGCCAAGCGCCGCAGCGCCGAGGACGAGCGGCGCACGGACGGCGAGGGCCGCGCCGCCGGCCCGGGCTGGGACGTCTACAGCCACGGCGGCCGCAAGAACACCGGCCTGGACGCTGTCGCCTGGGCCACGACGATGGCCCGTATGGGCGCCGGCGAGATCCTGCTGACCAGCATGGACCGCGACGGCACCAAGCGCGGCTTCGACCTGGCGCTGACCCGTGCGGTGAGCGATGCGGTCTCGGTGCCGGTAATCGCCTCCGGCGGGGTCGGCAACCTCGACCACCTGGCCGACGGCGTGCAGCAGGGCGGCGCCGACGCGGTGCTGGCCGCCAGCATCTTCCACTACGGCGAGCACACCGTGGGCGAGGCCAAGGCGCGGATGGCCGAGCGGGGGATTCCGGTGCGGCTCTGAACCCGGGCGCTATAAAAAGAATAGCTGGAAGTCGTTGGATGGCGCCGGCTGTGGCGACGAATCGCTTGAAAGCAGGTGTTCGGTCGTCCTGCAGCGCCGCTAGCGCAACATGCTCGACATCGCCGACAGGCAGTTGAGCATCCGTACCGCGGCCTCGATGGTCGGCGCGTCGAACGCCAGCTCCACCCCGCCGGTGCGCCGCAGCGTCGGCCATTGGCAGAACAGGTCGGCCAGCGCCGGCGTCTGGGTGCGCAGCCGCACCGCGACCGGCGTGCCGACCGCAGGCCGGGCCAGCGCCACCCGCTGCGCCAGTCCGGCCACCACGCCGGCGCGGATCGCCGCGCAGGCGGCGGCGGGCGACAGCGAGATGCCGCTGTTCTGCCCGGTCGCGCGCTTGGTCTGCACGAAGTTCGCCTGCGGAAACTGCGGCCGCGTCTCGGCGATGAAGGCGTCGTCCCCGCTGGCCATCGCCACCGGCACGCCGTAGTGGGCGGCCAGCGCGCCATAGAGGCCCGCCTCGCCCACTTCCTGCCCGCCCAGCCAGACGCCGGCGAAGGCGAAGCTGTTGATCGTGTGCGCCAGGATGCCGGGGGCCTGGGCCTTCGCGTGGTAGCCGACCATGCAGACCGCGTCCATGCCGTGCTCCACGCCCGACACCATGCTCAGGTAGCGCGGCTTGCCCTGCACCGCCTGTGCCCGCGGGTCGAGCAGGTCGGGCAGCAGGTTGCGGAAGCCGCCGTGCGAGTCGTTGACCCACACCTCGGCCGCGCCCGCGTCGAAGGCACCGGCGATGGCCGCGTTGGCCTCGTCGGTCATCAGGCGGCGGGCGCGTTCGTATTCGGGGTTGCCGGCGCGCACCTGCTCGGGGTGGTAGACGCCGGCCACGCCTTCGATGTCGGTGGAGATCAGGACTTTCATGCTGCGTGCGGGCCGCCGTGCGGCGGATTGGGTGACGGGGGAAGAAGCGGCGCGCCCTGCGCCAGCAGGTCGGCCAGTGCGGGGCGGTGGTGGCCGTCGCGGCCGGTCACGGCGGTGGCGTGCCACAGGGCGTGCACGATCGCCTGCTCGGTGCTGTCGGCCACCGCCTGGAAGAGCGGGTCGAGCAGCGCGTCGTGCAGCATCGCGAGGGCCGGCATCGGCCGCGCGGGATCGGCCGGCACGGTGTAGGCGGTGGAGAAGGCCAGCGCGATGTCGCCGCTGCCGTGGCCGAAGACCGAGCCGGTGCGCGCCAGGCCGGCGCCGGCGCGCTGGGCCAGGCGCCGCAACTGGCGGGCGTCGAGCGGTGCGTCGGTGGCGACCAGCAGGATGATGGAGCCGCGCTCGGGGGCGTCGTGCCCGGCGGGGGTCTCGTACGCAGGCGGTGCCGCCGGATCGCGCTCGGCACCTGCGGCGGCGCAGGGGCCGTCGGTGGCATCGCCCAGCGGCGGACGGTCGGCGATCCGTGCTGCCAGCGCGGCGCCGACCGCATGGCCCGCGAACACCAGATTCGGCAGGCGCCCGTAGTTCGCCAGCACCAACGCGCCCACGGTGTGGCGCATCCCGGCGCCGACCGACGCGATGCGCGACGCGGTCCCGATGCCGCCCTTCATCTGGAAGCTCGACATGCCCCGGCCGGCGCCCACCGCGCCCTGTGGGACCTGTGCGCTGCAGGCCGCCAGCGCCTGCCGGTAGTGGGCCTCGGTGACCGCGATCCGCTGGATGTCGTTGAGGTAGCCGTCGTTGCATTCGAAGACGAGCGGGTTCACCGTCGGCAGCGCCCGGCCGGTCTCGGGGTTCTCTGCGATGCAGGCGCGCACCTGCGCCGTCGCCACGGGGCCGACGGCGAAGGTGTTGGTCAGCGCGATCGGCGTCTCCAGCGTGCCGAGTTCCTCCACCTGCACCAGGCCCACGCTCTTGCCGAAGCCGTTGAGCACCACGGCCGCGGCCGGCACCTTGTCGCGGAAGGCGTCGCCGCCGTGCGGCCGGACCACGGTCACGCCGGTCTGCACGTCGCCCTCGGCCAGCGTGCAGTGCCCGACGGTGACGCCCGCCACGTCGGTGATCGTGTTGCGCGGACCGGCGGGCAGGGTGCCGATGGCGGGCGGGCGGGGCCGCAGCGGTGCCAGGGCCGTCATGTGCGGTCGATCTTCGGGTCGAGCGCGTCGCGCAGGCCGTCGCCCAGCAGGTTGAAGGCGAGCACGGTGAAGAAGATCGCCAGGCTGGGGAACAGCGCCACGTGCGGCGCGTTGACCATGTCGGCCCGCGCCTCGTTGAGCATCGCGCCCCACTCGGGCGTCGGCGGCTGGGCGCCCATGCCGAGGAACGACAGGCTGGCCGCGGTGATGATCGAGGTGCCCACGCGCATCGTGAAATACACCACGATCGACGAGATGGTGCCCGGCAGGATGTGGCGGGCGACGATGGTCCAGTCCGAGGCGCCGATGCTGCGCGCCGATTCGATGTAGGTCATCTGCTTCAACACCAGCGTGTTGCCGCGCACCAGCCGCGCGAAGGCCGGCACGCTGAACACCGCCACCGCCACGACCACGTTGGTCATGCTGCTGCCCAGGATCGCCACCACGCCGAGCGCCAGCAGGATGCCGGGAAAGGCGAACAGCACGTCCGAGATGCGCATCACGATCCGGTCCCACCAGCCTTCGTAATAACCGGCCAGCAGGCCGAGCACGGTGCCGATCGCGCCGCCCACCAGCACCGACAGGAAGCCCGCGGCCAGCGAGATGCGCGCGCCCATCAGGATGCGGCTGAAGATGTCGCGGCCCAGCGGATCGACGCCGAACCAGTGCATCGCCGACGGGCCGTCGTTGAGGCGGTCGTAGTCGAAGTAGTTCTCGGCGTCGAAGGGCACCAGCCAGGGCGCGAGCACCGCGACGGCCACCAGCAGCAGCACGAAGGCCAGCGCGGCCACGGCCACGTGCTGTTTCTTGAACTTGCGCCAGAACTCGCGCCAGGGCGTACGGACCGCGCCGGCGGTCTCTGCTGGGGGTGCTACTGCTGCAGGCGGATGGGTGCTGGATGTCATGTGGGCAATCCGGGGCGAGAAAAGTGCGGCGGGGCTCCGGCAAGCGAAGCGAAGCCCGTTGGAGGAACACCGCGGAACCGGCTCTGCCGGGCCGCTGGTGTTGCCCCCTGCAGGGGGTGGGCGGAGTACACGAAGTGAACGAAGCCTGGGGGTGTGCCCCAGCCCTCACCGCGGAACCGGCTCTGCCGGGCCGCTGGTGTTGCCCCCGGCGAGGGGGTGGGCGAAGACACGCAGTGCGCAGCCTGGGGGTGGTTCATCGGTAGCGAATCGTGGGGTTGATGAGGCCGTACAGGACGTCCACCACCAGGTTGATCAGGATGAATTCCAGCGAGAAGAGCAGCACCAGCGTCTGGATCACCGGGTAGTCGCGCATGGTCACCGCATCGACCAGCAGGCGGCCCAGGCCGGGCCAGTTGAAGACCATCTCGACGACGATCGAGCCGCCCAGCAGGAAGCCGAACTGCAGGCCCATCATGGTCACCACCGGGATCAGCGCGTTGCGCAGGCAGTGCTTGAGCACGACCACCCGCTCGTCGAGTCCCTTGGCGCGCGCGGTGCGCACGAAGTCTTCCTGCACCACCTCGACGAAGGAGGCGCGGGTGAAGCGCGCCATCACCGCCGCCACCGCCGCGCCCAGGGTGAGCGAGGGCAGGATGTAGTGCTGCCAGGTCGCGGCGCCCACGGTGGGCAGCCAGCCCAGCTGCACCGAGAACAGCTGCATCAGCGTCATGCCCAGTGCGAAGGCCGGAAACGAGATGCCCGAGACCGCCAGCGTCATGCCCAGCCGGTCGGGCCAGCGGTTGCGGTAGACCGCCGAGACGATGCCGATGCCCATGCCGAAGACCACCGACCACGCCATGCTGGTGATGGTCAGCAGCAGCGTGGGCATGAAGCGCTCGCCGATCTCGGCGGACACCGGCCGGCGGGTCCGGATCGAGGTGCCGAAGTCCCCCTGCACCATGCGCGAGAAGAAATGCACGAACTGCTCGGGCAGCGGCCTGTCGAGGCCCAGCTCCTGGCGCACGAGCTGCACCGTGGCCTCGTCGGCGTCCGCGCCCGCCGCGAGGCGCGCGGGGTCGCCCGGCAGCATGTGGACGAACAGGAACACGAGGACCGCCACGATCAGCAACGTGGGCAGCAGCCCCAGCAGTCGTTTGAGGGAATAGTTCAGCATGGGATGCGGCCCGGGGCGATTACTTCAGCGCGATCTCGTCGCTGTTGATGTTGCCGTCGGGCATGACGTAGACACCCGACAGGCGCTTGGCGCGGGCATAGAGCACGTCTTCGGTCACCAGCGGAATGCGCGGCAGGTCCTTGGCGAGCTGTTCCTGCGCGGTCTTGTAGAGCGCGGCACGTTCCGCGCCGTCGTTGGTAACGAGGGCTTTGGCGATCGACTCGTCGACCACCGGGTTGCTGTAGAACGCGAAGTTCGCCAGCTTCGGTGCCCAGGACTCGGTCGAGAACAGCGGACGCAGCGCCCAGTCGGCCTCGCCGGTGGAGGACGACCAGCCGACGTAGTGCATGCGCAGTTTCGATGTCTTCGGGTCGGGCCAGGAATCGACCAGTTCCACCCGCTTGCCGGGCTCCAGCGCTTCCACCGTCACCTTGATGCCGACCTGCTGCAACTGCTGCTGCAGAAACTGGATCACCTTCTGGCTGGTGGTGTTGTTGTAGTGGCTCCAGAGCACCGACTCGAAGCCGTTGGGGAAGCCGGCTTCCTTGAGCAGTTCCTTGGCCTTCTGCACGTTGTAGGGAATCGGCTGCATCTTCACCGCGTATTCCACGCCCTGCGGCACGAAGCCCTGGGCCGGGAACGCGTAGCCGTTGAAGGCCACCTTGGCCAGCGCCTCCTTGTTGATCGCGTAGCCGATGGCCTCGCGCACCTTCGGGTTGTCGAAGGGCTTCTGCAGGTTGTTGAAGGTCAGGAAGCGCTGGATGATCGATGGCGAGGAAATGACCTCCACCTTGTCGCTCTTCTTGAGCGTGGCGATCTGCTCGTAGGGCAGGGTGAAGGCGAAATCGGCCTCGCCCGTCTGCAGCATGGCGGCGCGGGTGTTGTTCTCGATCACCGGCTTCCAGGTGACCTGGTCGACCTTGGGGTAGCCCTGCTTCCAGTAGCCGGCGTACTTCTTGCCGACGATGGCCTCGGTCTGCTTCCATTCGACGAACTCGAACGGGCCGGTGCCCACCGGGTGGAACGCGATGTCCTTGCTGCCCCATTTCGCCAGCGCGGCGGGCGAGATCATCGCGGCCGAGGCGTGCGCCAGGGTGTTGATGAACGGGCCGAAGGGCTCCTTCAGCGTGATGCGCAGGGTTTGCGGAGCGACCGCCTCGACCTTGGCCACCTGGTTGAACTGGTTGGCGCGCAGCAGCCGGTTGGCCGGGTCCATCGCCCGGTCGAGGGTAGCCTTGGCGGCGGCGGCGTTGAAATCGGTGCCGTCGTGGAACTTCACGCCCTGGCGCAGCTTGAAGGTGTAGACCAGGCCGTCCTTCGACATCTCGTAGCTCTCGGCCAGCACGTTCTTGATCTTCAGGTCCTTGTCGAACTGGAACAGGCCTTCGTAGAAGCTCTTGGTGACGGCCGTGGTGATGGTCGTGTTGGTGTTGTAGGGGTCGAGCGTCTCGGGCTGCTGGTAGATGGCCAGCACCGCGTTGCCGGCCGCCAGCACGGAGCCGGACGCGGCCAGGGCCGCGAGGGCCATCAGGCCCTGGGCGATGCGGCGGGAGGAGGGGGTCTTCTGCATGGTGGAACTCCGGTAGGACAGGAAACGAAGGAGGTAACGACGGTTGAGAACAGGAAGGGCAGGCGCGTGCAGCGGCAGCCGCTCAGTACAGGTCGGCGATCGGATGGCGCGCCACGAAGTGGCCCGGCGACACCTGCACCAGCGGCCGGACATCCGGCTCGTCGCCGAGCGCGCGGATCGGGCTGGGGATGTCGCCTTCGAGCAGCGCGCGCTTGAGGTGGCGGCGCGCCGGGTCGGCGATCGGCACCGCGTCCATCAGCTTGCGGGTGTAGGGGTGCTGCGGGTTCTCGAAGATCGCGCGGCGCGGGCCGATCTCGACGATCTGGCCGAGGAACATCACCGCCACCCGGTGGCTGATCCGCTCCACCACCGCCATGTCGTGCGAGATGAAGAGAAACGCCACGCCTAGCTCGCGCTGCAGGTCGAGCATCAAATTGACGATCTGCGCCTGGATCGACACGTCGAGCGCCGAGACCGACTCGTCGGCCACCACCACCTTGGGGTTGAGCGCCAGGGCACGGGCGATGGCGATGCGCTGGCGCTGGCCGCCGGAGAACTCGTGCGGATAGCGCTGCGCGTATTCGCGCGGCAGGCCGACCTTCTCCAGCAGCCAGTCGACCCGCGCCTGCGCCGCCGCGCCGCTGGCGACCTTGTGCACCAGCATGGGCTCCATGATGGAAAAGCCCACCGTCAGCCGCGGGTCGAGCGAGGCGAACGGGTCCTGGAAGATGAACTGGATGTCGCGGCGCAGCGCCTGCACCTCGGAGGTCGGCAGCTCGAGGATGTTGCGGCCGCCGAATTCGATGGCGCCGCCCTGGCTCTCGACCAGCCGCAGCAGCGAGCGGCCGGTGGTGGACTTGCCGCAGCCCGATTCGCCCACCAGGCCCAGCGTCTCGCCCGGGTGCAGGTCGAAGCTCACCTTCTCGACCGCATGCACCCGGCGGGTGATGCGGTTGAACAGTCCCGAGCGCAAATCGAAGCGGGTGACCAGGTCCTGCACCCGCAGGATGGGCGGCCGGCCCGCGGTGCGGGTGTCCACCGGCGCGGCAGGGGCAGCGTCCGATGCGTCGTCGACCGCGACCCCGCCGCCCTGCAGCAGCGCGAACGGGCGCGGCAGGTCGGTCCCCTGCATCGCGCCCAGCTTGGGCACGGCCGACAGCAGGGCCCGGGTGTACGGATGCCGCGGCGCGCCGAAGATCTGCACCGACGGGCCCTGCTCGACCTGGTCGCCGCGGTGCATCACCAGCACCCGGTCGGCCACCTCGGCCACCACGCCCATGTCGTGGGTGATGAACAGCACGCCCATCCGCATCTCGGCCTGCAGCTCGCGGACCAGCTGCAGGATCTGCGCCTGGATCGTCACGTCGAGCGCGGTGGTGGGCTCGTCGGCGATCAGCAGCTGCGGCTTGCAGGACAGCGCCATCGCGATCATCACCCGCTGGCGCATCCCGCCCGAGAGCTGGTGCGGATAGCGGCCCAGCACGTTGCGCGCCTCGGGGATGCGCACCAGCTCCAGCATGCGCAGCGCCTCGGCCTTGGCCGCGCTGGCCGACTTGCCCTGGTGCGCGCGGATCGCCTCGGCGATCTGGTCGCCGGCGGTGAACACCGGGTTGAGCGAGGTCATCGGCTCCTGGAAGATCATCGCGATGTCGGCGCCGCGGATGCCGCGCATCGTCCTGCCGCCGGCCTGCGCCAGGTCGAGCACCGCGCCGTTGCGGCGGCGGAAATCCATCCGTCCGCCGACGATGCGGCCGCCGCCGTGCTCGACCAGCCGCATCAGCGCGAGCGAGGTCACCGACTTGCCGGAGCCCGATTCGCCGACCACCGCCAGCGTCTCGCCGCGGTTGACATGGAAGGACAGGTTGCGCACCGCGTCCACCGTGCGCTCGGAGGTGGAGAAGCGCACCGTCAGACCGTCCACGGCCAGGACGCGGCCGTCCTGCAGGGCGGGCGAAGGAGAAGAAGGGGATGCGGGCATGGCGGGTGCGGTAGGAGGCGGAAGGCGTGCGGGAAAAAAAGCTCAGCCGAAGATGGCGGTCTGCGGCTCGGCACCCACGGCGGCATGGCCGCGGTACATGCCTTCGGTGTTGAAGGGCAGGGCGACGTTGCCGTGGCGGTCGACCGCGATCAGGCCGCCCCGGCCGCCGAGCGGCGGCAGGGCGCGGTGCACCACCGCGTCGGCCGCGTCGGCCAGCGAGGCGCCGCCGTAGGCCATGCGGGCGCAGACGTCGTAGGCGGCGGCCACGCGGATGAACATCTCGCCGCTGCCGGTGCAGGACACGGCGGCGGTGCGGTCGTCGGCATAGGTGCCGGCGCCGATCAGGGGCGAATCGCCGATGCGGCCGACGCGCTTGGCGGTCATGCCGCCGGTGGAGGTGGCGGCGGCCAGGTGGCCGTGCAGGTCGAGCGCCACCGCGCCGACGGTGCCGAACTTGCGGTCTTCGTCGAGCGGTGCCGCGGGCGCTGCCGACGCCAGCGCGGCGGCGCCGTCGTGGTCCAGCACCGCGCCGGTGTCGGCGGCGAGTGCGCGGTGCAGCTGGGCGCGGCGCGCGTCGGTCGAGAAGTACGACGGGTCGACCATCTCCAGCCCGGCATCGGCCGCGAACGCCTCGGCACCGGCGCCGGCCAGCAGCACATGCTCGCCGTGCTGCAGCACCGCGCGGGCGGCGCGCACCGGGCGGCGCACCCGGGCCACGCCGGCGACGGCACCGGCCGCGCGCGTGGCGCCGTCCATCACCGCGGCATCGAGCTCGTGCGTCTCGGCGCGGGTGAACACCGCGCCGTGGCCGGCGTTGAAGTAGGGGCAGTCCTCCAGCAGCTCGACCGCATGGGTCACCGCGTCGAGCGCGCTGGCGCCGCCGGCCAGCATCGACTGGGCGGAGACGAGGATGCGGCGCAGCGCGGCGTGGTAGTCGGCCTGCTGCGTGTCGTCCATCGCGGCGCGGGTGAGGGTGCCGGCGCCGCCGTGGATGGCGATCACGGCGCGGAAACGGGAGGCTGCGGTCATCGGGTCTTGCGGGAGGTCGAGGGCGCCGCGGCCGGGGGGCGCGGGCGGTCGGATGCGGCGTCGCCGCCGCGCAGTGCGTCGGTGCCGGCCACGTGGAGCCAGGGCAGCACCGCCTCGGTCATCTCGGCGGCGGATTGCAGAGGATGCGGCGCGCTGTGCGCCACCGCGCTCGACAGCGCTTCGATCAGCGCCAGCACGCTCGAATCTGAATTGGCGGCGTACTGGTTTTCGGTGCAGGCGAAGAGGCAGACCTGCGCCAGCGGCGCGAGCGGCGAGCGGGCGTCGTCGGTCAGGGCCAGCACCGGCACGCCGCGGCGCCGGGCCTCGCGGGCCAGCAGCACCGTGTCGGTGCTGTAGCGCGGATAGGCGATCGCCACCATGAGGTCGTCGGCCGCCATGCGCGGCAGCAGCCTGCCGCCGTAGGAGGCGCCGCCCACGCCGGCCAGCAACTGCACGTTGTCGCAGTACGGGTCGATGCCGCGCTGCAGCAGCCCGCCCAGCCAGCCGCTGGCGCCGAAGCCGGCGATGTAGATGCGCCGCGCGCCCAGCAGGGCCTGCACCGCACGTTCGCACGCGGCGGCGTCGAGCGTGTCGCGGGTCTTCTCGATGTTGCGGTGCGATTCGTCGAGCGCGGCGGCGAACACCTCGGCCACGGTGGAGGGCTGGGCCAGGCGGGTGCGCAGCTTCTCGACCGGTGCCAGCGTGGCCTCGAAACTGCGGACCAGCTCGGCCCGCAATTGGGCATAGCCTTCGAGCCCGATCGCCCGGGCGAAGCGGTTGGCGGTGGCGACCGACACATCCACCTGGGCCGCCAGCGCGTCCACCGGCACGGTGGCCACCTGCAGCGGATGCGCCAGCACATGGTCGGCGATCTTCTGGTGCGACCGTGTCAGCGCCGGCCGCGCGCGGGCGATGCGCTGGGCGATGGTGGGTGGACGGTCCGGTGGGGTGGGCGACTGCACGGTGGGGGTAGGAACGATGACAGGGTGGTGAAAAAGCGGGCTTGAGAAAATTCTCTCACGGCTTTTGAGAAATAGATATTTTTATATCATTTGGTGCACCGGGCACCGAATGGGTGCGGATGCAAATCGCCGACAATCGGCCGATGAACTGGCTCGACGAAGTGAAATGGGACGCGCAGGGACTGGTGCCCGTGATCGCGCAGGAACAGGGCAGCAACGATGTCCTGATGTTCGCCTGGATGAACCGCGAGGCGCTGCAGAAAACGGCCGAGCTGGGCCGCGGCGTCTACTGGAGCCGGTCGCGCAACCGCCTCTGGTTCAAGGGCGAGGAGTCCGGCCACGTGCAGACGGTCCACGAGATCCGGATCGACTGCGACAACGACGTGGTGCTGCTCAAGATCACCCAGGAAGGCCATGCGCCCGGCATCGCCTGCCACACCGGCCGCCACAGCTGCTTCTTCAGCGTGCTCAAGGACGGTGCATGGACGCCGGTCGATCCGGTCTTGAAAGACCCCGAATCCATCTACAAGTGAGCGCCATGGCCGCACCCACCCCTTCTCCGGTTTCCCAGGACGCGCTGGCGCGCCTGGCCGCCGTGATCGAAAGCCGCAAGACCGCCCACGGCGGCGATCCCGACAAGAGCTACGTCGCCCGGCTGCTGCACAAGGGCCCCGACGCCTTCCTGAAGAAGATCGGCGAGGAAGCCACCGAGGTGGTCATGGCCGCCAAGGACGCCGACCACGGCGGCGATGCCGGCAAGATCGTCTACGAGGTGGCCGACCTGTGGTTCCACTCGATGATCGCGCTGGCGCACTACGGCCTGACGCCGGCCCAGGTGATCGCCGAACTGGAGCGCCGCGAAGGCACCAGCGGCATCGAGGAAAAAGCCCTGCGCAAGGCGCAGGACCGCGACGCGGCCGAGGCGGCGCCCCGCTGACCCGCACCGCCGCAAGAACACACAGGAAAGCATCCATGGAACCCGACCGTTATTCCGCCGAATCCCTGCCCGCCCGCCAGGCGGCCGCCGACGGCTCGCTCGTCACCGTCGGCTGGATCAGCTACCTGCTGCACCTGGTGGTAGCGGTGGCCGCCGTACTGCCCGGCGCCCAGGTGTCGATCGCGATCCTGATCGTGGCGCTGCTGATCGATCTGGTGAAGCGCGGGGATGCCGAAGGCACCTGGCAGGCCTCGCATTTCCGCTGGCGCATCCGCTCGGTCATCTGGGCCGCGGTGCTGTACCTGGTGACCTCGCCCCTCTGGCTGTTCTTCCTGATCCCCGGCTGGATCGCCTGGATCGTCATCTCGATCTGGTTCCTCTACCGCATCGTGCTGGGCATGGTGCGGATGAACCGCCACCAAGCCATGGAGACTTCCAGTGTCGTCTGATCCCGATTGCATCTTCTGCAAGCTCATCGCCGGCCAGATCCCGTCGCGCAAGGTCTACGAGGACGAGGACGTCTACGCCTTCCACGACATCCATCCGCATGCGCCGGTGCATTTCATGATCGTGCCGCGCAAGCACATCCCGTCGCTGGCGCAGGCGCAGCCGGACGACCAGGCGCTGCTCGGCAAGATCCTGCTGCTGGCGCCGAAGCTGGCCCTGGAGCAGGGCTGCAAGCCGTATCCCGAGGGCGGCTTCCGGGTGGTGGTCAACACCGGCGACGAGGGCGGGCAGGAGGTGCACCACCTGCACGTGCATGTACTCGGCGGCCCGCGCCCCTGGGCCAAGGGGTAACAACGGTCTTCACCGGTGGTGGGGGCTTTGCCCGCCCGCCTAGAATCAGCTTCCCTACGTTAGGAGTCATCCATGGGTTCGTTTTCCATTTGGCACTGGTTGATCGTGCTGCTCATCGTCGTCATGGTCTTCGGCACCAAGAAGCTCAAGAACATGGGCTCCGACCTGGGCGGCGCCGTGAAGGGCTTCAAGGATGGCATGAAGGACGGCACCGCGTCGGCCGACGCCCCGGTGCCCGGCGCTCCGGTGCCACCGGCCTCCTCGCACGTCGCGCACAGCACCGCGCCCGACAAGGCGCCGATCGACGTCGAGTCGAAGACCCGGTCCTGATCGCCCCGACGGCGCACTGATCCGTGATCGACATCGGTCTTTCCAAGATGGCGCTGATCGGCGCCGTCGCGCTGATCGTCATCGGCCCCGAGAAGCTGCCCCGCGTGGCGCGCACCGTGGGCATGCTGCTCGGCAAGGCGCAGCGCTACGTGTCCGACGTCAAGGCCGAGGTCAACCGGTCGATGGAGCTCGACGAGCTCCGCAAGATGAAGGACACGGTCGAGAGCGCGGCACGCGACGTGCACGACTCGGCCCGCACCCACGCCAGCGACTTCGAAAAGAGCTGGTCGGACACGCCCGCGGCCACCGACGACTACGGCAGCGGCAACAGCATCGCCCAGTCCGACGTAGCGCCGGCCTACCCACAGTACCGGCATCCGAAGAAAAACTGGCGCCTGAAGCAGGGCGCCACCCCGCAGTGGTACAAGGCCCGCAACGGCGTCCGCAGCAAAGCCTTGTCGGGAGCCGCCCGGGTGGCGCGCTACCGGCCCAAAGTCCACTGACCCTTTTTCTTCTTCGCGGCGCGGGCCGGGTGTCCGTCGCTGCACGACTGCCCCATGTCCGATTCATCACGCGACGACGAACTCGCCGGCACCGAACAGCCCTTCGTGGCGCATCTCATGGAGTTGCGCGACCGGCTGGTCAAGGCGCTGATCGCGGTCGGCATCGCCGCGGCGGTGCTGTTCTTCTACCCCGGCCCGGGCCCGCTGTACGACCTGCTGGCCGCGCCGCTGGTGCAGCACCTGCCCAAGGGCGCGACGCTGATCGCCACCTCGGTGATCTCGCCGTTCATGGTGCCGATCAAGATCCTGTTCATGGCGGCCTTCCTGGCGGCCCTGCCGGTGGTGCTCTACCAGGTATGGGCGTTCGTGGCGCCGGGCCTGTACTCGCACGAGAAGAAGCTGGTGCTGCCGCTGGTGATGTCGTCGACCTTCCTGTTCTTCGTGGGCGTGGCGTTCTGCTACTTCTTCGTGTTCGGCCAGGTGTTCGCCTTCATCCAGAGCTTCGCGCCCAAGAGCATCACGCCGGCGCCCGACATCGAGGAATACCTCAGCTTCGTGCTGACCATGTTCCTGGCCTTCGGCATCGCGTTCGAGGTGCCGATCGTGGTGGTGGTGCTGGCGCGGCTCGGCATCGTCAGCGTCGAGAAGCTGAAGTCCTTCCGCGGTTATTTCGTGGTCGGCGCGTTCATCGTGGCCGCGGTGGTGACGCCGCCCGACGTGGTGTCGCAGCTCTCGCTGGCGATCCCGATGTGCATCCTGTACGAGGCCGGCATCTGGGCCGCGCACGTCTTCATCAAGCACACCAGGGCGCCGGAAGACGAGGCCGAGACGAGCGCCAGCTCCTGAGCGGCGGTTGTCGGATGCTCCGGAGCATTTCGGGCAGCGAAAAGGCCCGAAGCCGGCGCGGGAAGCCGGCTTCTAGCTATAGAAAATATAGCGTTCCTGCATGGGGACGCCCGTCGTGCCCCGAGGCGCCTGGCCCGGTCGATCTGGCATGCACCCACCCATCGGGTCAACTGCCCAGATACGCTTCCTGCACCTTCGGATTGCCGAGCAGCGCCGCGCCGGTGTCGGCCAGCACGATCCTGCCGGTCTCGATCACATAGCCCCGGTCGGCGATCTTCAGCGCCTGGCGCACGTTCTGCTCGACCAGGAAGATGGTCAGGCCGGCCTGGTTGATGGTGCGCAGGGTGCGGAAGATGTCCTGCACGATGATCGGCGCCAGGCCCATCGAGGGCTCGTCCAGCAGCAGCACCCGGGGCCGGGCCATCAGCGCGCGGCCGATTGCCAGCATCTGCTGCTCGCCGCCCGACAGGTTGCCGGCCAGGCCGCCTTCGCGCTCGGCCAGCCGCGGGAACAGGCCGTAGACATAGTCCAGGTCCTGCGCGCGCTGGGCGCGGTCGCGCCGGGTGTAGGCGCCCAGTTCCAGGTTCTCGCGCACGGTGAGCGTCGTGAGCGTGGCGCGGCCCTCGGCCACCTGCACCACGCCGCCCTGCACGATGCGGTGCGGCGCCAGCGCGGTGAGGTCGCGGCCGTCGAAGCTGACCCGGCCGGCGGCCTTCTTCACCAGTCCCGAGAGGGCCAGCAGCGTGGTCGACTTGCCCGCGCCGTTGGCGCCGACCAGGGTGGTGATCTGGCCTTCGTGCAGCTCGAAATCAATGCCCTTGACCGCCTCGATATGGCCGAAGTTGACCTTCAGCCCTTCGACCTTCAGCAATGGGTTGGCGCTCATGCCGGCGCTCCCGGTTGCGGCACCGAGGTGGGCGCCGTGCCGGCCGCCACCGCCGACGGCATGCCGTCGGTGACGATGCCGTGCGGGCCGTCGCCGGCCTCGGGCTCGTCGTCCTCGCGGCCCAGGTAGGCCTCGATCACCTGCGGATCGTTGCGGATCGCGTCGGGCCCGCCCTGGGCGATGATGCGGCCGAAGTTCAGCACGGCGATCTCCTGGCACAGGCCCATGACGAATCGCATGTCGTGCTCGATCATGAAAATGGTGTAGCCGCGGGCGCTGATGTTCTCGATCTCGCGCATCAGCTCGGTCTTCTCGCTGCTGTTCATGCCGGCGACCGGCTCGTCGAGCAGCAGCAGCTTCGGCTCGGTGGCCAGCGCGCGGGCCAGCTCCAGCTTGCGCTGTTCGCCGTAGGAGAGGTTGTCGGCGGTGTCCTCGGCCTTGTGGTCGAGCTTCATCCACGACAGCAGTTCGCGGGCCCGTTCCCGGGCGCGCTTTTCTTCTGCGCGGAAGAGGCCCGAGCTGGCGAGCAGCCCGCCCGCGCCGTAGCGCAGGTGGGCGTGCATGCCCACCATCACGTTCTGCAGCAGGCTCATTTCCTTGAACAGCCGGATGTTCTGGAAGGTGCGGCCCAGGCCCAGGCGGGTGATCTGGTGCGGCTTGCGGCCGACCAGGTCTTGGCCGTCGAAGCGGATGCTGCCGCTGGTGGGCGGCAGCAGGCCGGTGATCAGGTTGAAGACGGTGGTCTTGCCGGCGCCGTTGGGCCCGATCAGGCCGAAGATGCCGCCTTGCGGGATGGTGAGGTTCACGTCCTGCAGCACCTTCAGGCCGCCGAAGTGGCGGGAGACCGCGTCGAGTTGCAGTACGGCGCTCATAGGGCGGCCCCTTCCTTGCGTCCGAACCATCCGCGGAACCGCGCGGGGTCCCAGATGCCCTTGGGCAGGAACAGCACGATCAGCACCAGGATCACGCCGTTGACCACCAGCCGGAAGTCCTTGAAGCCGCGCAGCATTTCCGGCAGCACCGCCAGGATCACCCCGCCCAGCACCGGGCCGAACAGGCTGTTGATGCCGCCCAGCACCGCCATCGTCAGGATGTCGACGCCGCGGTCGAAGCCGTACTCGTTGGGGCCGATGAAGAAGGTCAGGTGCGCGTTGAGCGTGCCCGCCAGGCCGGCGATGGCCGCGCCCAGCACGAAGGCCAGCATCTTGTGGGCGCCCACGTCGATGCCCATCAGGCCGGCGGCGGTCTCGTCTTCCTTGATCGCCTCGAAGGCGCGGCCGACGCGCGAATGCCGCAGGCGCCACAGCAGCGCCACCACCGCCAGCAGCGCCACCGCCACATGCCACCACTGGGTGGACTGCGGAATGCCGTTCAGGCCCAGCGCGCCGCCGGTGTAGCCCTCGGCGTTCAGGATCACGATGCGCACCACTTCGCCGAAGGCGAGCGTCGCCATCGCCAGGTACACGCCCGACAGCCGCAGGGTGGGCTTGCCCATGACGAAGGCCATCAGCGCGGGCGCGGCCATACCCGCCGCCAGCGCCACCGGGTAGGGCAGGCCCAGGTTCATCGTGACCAGCGCCGACACGTAGGCGCCGATGCCCATGAAGGCGGCGTTGGCCATCGTCAGCATGCCGCACGACAGGGTGAGGTAGATCGACAGCGCCAGCAGCGAGTTGGTGCCCAGCGTGAGCACCAGGTTGCTGTAGACCGACCAGAAATTCTCGAACCAGTCCATGGCTACACCTTCCGCTCTTGCAGGGTGCCGAACAGGCCCTTGGGGCGCACCAGCAGCACCAGGAACAGCAGGCCGAAGGCCACCGCGTCGCGCATGTTGGAGCCGATGTAGGCCACCGACAGCACCTCGGCGAAGCCCAGGAACAGGCCGCCCAGCATCGCGCCGCGGATGTCGCCCATGCCGCCCAGGATGATCACCGCGATGCCCTTGTGCAGGATCGGCTGGCCCATCAGCGGGAACACCGCGTTGGAGTACAGCCCGATCAGCACGCCGGCCACGCCGCCCAGGCCGGCGGCCGCGAACGAGGTCATGAAGAACAGGCCCTCGACGTTGATGCCCAGCAGGTAGGCCGCCTTGGGCGATTCGGCGATCGCGCGCAGGGCGCGGCCCAGCTGCGTCTTCTTGAGCGCGACCAGCAGCACCGCCATCAGCGCGAACGACAGCAGGATGATGCCCAGCTCGACCGAGGTGAGGTGCAGGCCGGCGACGTTGATCGCGTCGTCGGATACGGCGCCCGGCGGGAAGCGCAGGTTCTGCGCGCCGAAGATGCCCTGGATGCCGTTGTTGAGGATGATGGCCACGCCGATGGTCGCGATCATCGGGATCAGGTGGGGTGCATTGCGGGCGCGCAGCGGCCGCAGCACCAGCAGGTCGATCAGCAGCCCCAGCACGCCGCAGAACAGGAACGCGAAGAGCAGCCCCGCCCACAGCGGCAGGGCGAGCCGCGCCATGGCCTCGACCGCCGCATAGGCGCCGACCATGAAGACGGCGCCGTGCGAGAGGTTGATGACGCCGAGCACGCCGAAGATGAGGGTGAAGCCGAGCGCGAAGAGTGCGTAGACGCACCCGAGCGACAGGGCATTGAAGAGTTGCTGTTCCAGCACGGTCGTGTCCAGACAGTGCGCATATCGCGCGTTGCAAAAAACAAAAAGACGGCGCGGGGTGCCGCGCCGTCCGAGAGGAGGGCCCGCGGGCCCGGCCTGCTTACTTCTCGATCACGAACTGGTTGCCCTTGGTCACGCTGACGATCGGGGTCTGTTGCGCGTCGTAGCCGGCGGGCTTGCCGGCCTTGTCGTTGGCGCGGCGGAACTCGAAGGCGCCGGTGGCACCGGTCCACTTGACCTTGGGCAGCGCGTCGCGCACCGCGGTGCGGTCGGCCGGAAGCTGGCCGGTGATCTTGACCGACTTGATCGCCTGCGCGGCGATGTAGAGCGCGTCGTAGGCTTGCGCTGCGAACTGGTCGGGCGCGGCGCTGTACTTGGCGGTGTAGGCCTTGATGAACTTGGCGTTCTCCGGCGTGTCGTTGCTGGCCGACCACGGGCTGCCCACGTACAGGCCGTCGGACTTGTCCTTGGCCAGATCGAAGATCTTGGTCGAGTTCATGCCGTTGCCGCCGATCACCGGCACGTTCAGGCCGATCTGGCGGGCCTGCACCATGATCGGCGCGCCTTCGGCGAGCAGGGCCGACAGCACGATCGCATCCGGGTTGCTGGCCTTGATCTTGGTGAGCTGGGCCTTGAAGTCGACGTCGCCCTTGGCGAAGGTCTCGGTGGTGGTCACCGGGATCTTCAGGTCTTCCAGCGCCTTCTTGAAGTTGTCGTAGCCGCTCTTGGTGAAAACGTCGTCGTTGCCGTAGAACACCGCGACCTTCTTCACGCCGGCCTTGGCGACCGCGGTCTTGATGGTGGCGGGCAGCACGTCGGCCTCGGTCACCGAGTTGCGGAACACGTAGTCGCCGATGGAGGTGATGCCGTCGGCGGTGTTGGAGGTGCCGAAGGCCACCGTCTTGGCGGCCTGGGCCACCGGGTCGGCCGCCTGGGCCGAGTTGGAGAGCGTCGGGCCGAAGACCATCAGCACCTTGTCCTGGAAGATCAGTTTCTTGAAGACGTTGATCGCTTCTTCCTTCTTGCCCTGCTCGTCTTCCACCACCAGCACGATCTTGTCGCCGTTGATGCCGCCGGCGGCATTGAGCTCGTCGGCCGCCAGCTGGAAGCCGTTGCGGATCGCCGAGCCGTACTGGGCGGCACCGCCCGACAGGGCTTCCGCGACGCCGATCTTGAGGTCGGCCGCCTGGGCGGCGGTGGCGAGGCCCGCCACGGCCAGCAGGGCGATCAGCGGACGCTTGGATGGAACGTAGCGCATGGGAAATCCTTGGGAAATCGTTATGTAATGGCGGCGGATTCTACCCGGCACCCCTGGGGCTTATCAGAGGGAAAGCCCCTGCTGCGCAGCGCTTCGCGGGCGGGCGGCGCAGGCCCCGCGCGGCGGTGCGCCGGGGCCGCCGCGCCGTGGCGCGCCTGCGCCGTTTCGGCCGTGCCTCAGTTGCGGGCCGAGGCGCGCGGCCGGGTGCCGGTCGCCACGTCCAGCGTCAGCCGGCCGTCGCCGCGCAGCAGCGTGAACGGCGCGGTGGTGCCGGGCTTGATCGACGCCACGGCGGTCATCAGCTCCGACACGTTGCCGACCGCCTTCGGGCCCACCTGCACGATCACGTCGCCGGGCCGGATGCCCGCCTGCGCGGCCGGGCCGGCCTGCAGCACGCCGGTGATGATCACGCCCTGCGACGCCTTCACGCCGAAGGTCTCAGCCAGCTCGGGCGAGAGCTCGTTGGGCTCGACGCCGATCCAGCCGCGCTGCACCTGGCCGTCGGTCACGATGCCTTCGAGCACCTGCTTGGCGGTGGAGACGGGGATCGCGAAGCCGATGCCCATGCTGCCGCCCGAGCGCGAGTAGATGGCGGTGTTGATGCCCATCAGGTTGCCGTTGACGTCGGTCAGCGCGCCGCCCGAGTTGCCGGGGTTGATCGCCGCATCGGTCTGGATGAAGTTCTCGAAGGTGTTGATGCCCAGCTGGTTGCGGCCGAGCGCGCTGACGATGCCGCTGGTGACCGTCTGGCCCACCCCGAAGGGGTTGCCGATCGCCAGCACCTTGTCGCCCACCAGCAGCTGGTCGGAGTTGCCCAGCACGATGACCGGCAGCTTGTCGAGCGTGATCTTCAGCACCGCCAGGTCGGTCTCGGGGTCGGTGCCGATCACCTTGGCCTGGGTGCGGCGGCTGTCGTTGAGCATCACCTCGATCTCGTCGGCACCCTCGACCACATGGTTGTTGGTGAGGATGTAGCCGTCGGGGCTCACGATCACGCCGCTGCCCAGGCCCGCCTGCGGCTGGCTGTTGCCCTGGTCGCCGAAGAAGAACTGGAACCACGGATCGTTGCTACGCGGATGGCGCGGCGCGGCCTTGCTGGTGCTGATGCTGACCACCGCCGGCGAGGCCTTCTTGGCCGCTGCGGCCAGGCTGCCGGGCTCGGGCGGCGCGGCCACGGTGGCGGGCGCCTCCAGCAGCGACACCATGCCGCCGCGCAAGCTCGGCCGGCCCAGCCAGTCGGGCTTGAGCACCGCGACGACGAAATACGCCGCCAGCAGGACGGTGACGGTTTGCGAGAACAGCAGCCAGATGCGCTTCATGGAGAACCAAACGGGAAACGAGGGGCGCCAGTCGCGCGGTGCCCGATTCTCGCCGAAGCCGGCCACATGGGCGCCGGCCCTGCATGAAACAGAATAGGCGCCATGTCTCAGCCATCTCCCGAACCCATCACCGTCGAGCGCGGCCTGCTGCTGCGCCGTTTCGACGAGCTGCTGTCGCCCGAGCGCTTCAAGGACTACGGCCCAAACGGCCTGCAGGTGGAGGGCCGTGCGCAGGTCGGCCACGTCGTATCGGGCGTCACCGCCAGCCGCGCGCTGATCGAGGCGGCGATCGACCTGCAGGCCGATGCCCTCTTCGTACACCACGGCCTGTTCTGGCGCGGCCACGACGGCCGGGTCACCGGCTGGCTGCGGCAGCGTCTGGGCCTGCTGCTGGCGCACGACATCAGCCTGTTCGCCTACCACCTGCCGCTGGACGCGCACCCGGTCTTCGGCAACAACGCGCAGCTGGGCGCGCGGCTGGGCTGGGCGGCCGACGCCTGGTTCGGCGAGCAGTCGCTGGGCTGCCTGGCGCCCGCGGCTTTCGAGGATGCCGAGGCGCTGGCGCGGCATGTGGAGCGCACGGTGGCGCGGCCGGTCATCCTGGTCGACCCGGGCCGCGGCGCCATCCGGCGGGTGGCCTGGTGCACCGGCGGCGCGCAGGGGTACTTCGAGGCGGCCATCGCCGCCGGGGCCGACGCCTTCGTCACCGGCGAGATCTCGGAGCCGCAGGCCCACTATGCGCGGGAGCTGGGCGTGGCCTACATCGCCTGCGGCCACCATGCCAGCGAGCGCTACGGCGCGCCGGCGGCGGCCGGCCACCTGGCCGAAGCGCTGGGCCTGCGGCACACCTTCGTCGACATCCCCAACCCCGGGTAAAAATGTGAGAGAACCTACTGCGCAGCCCGATTGCGCGTCTGCGGTCCTCACCGTACGAGAGTACGGCTCCGGTCCCGGGCGCACACTCGGGCTTGCTCGCTACGGTTCTTTCACATTTTTCGGTGGCCCGTGCGTAGGGTCTCTTGTTCTCAAAATTTCTACCCGATGAGTCCTGCCCCGACATCGCTTCGCCCGCTGGCGATCACCGCTGGCGACCCGTCCGGCATCGGCCCCGAGACGATCGCCATGCTGTTTCGCGATGCGCCGGACGACCTGCGCGGCTGTTTCGTGGTCGGCGACCGTGCGGTGCTGCGCCGCGCGGCGGCGGTCGTGGCGGGGGGCGGGCCGTCGATCCCGGTGGCCGAGATCGCTGCGCCTGCCGACGCACTCGGCCTGCCGCCGCGCTGCATCCCGGTGCTGCCGGTGGTGGTGGCGCAGGCGGTGGTGCCGTTCGGCGCGGTGTCGGCCGAGGCCGGCCGGCAGGCGGCCGAGAGCGTGCGCTGGGCGGCCCGTGCGGCCCTGCGCGGCGAGATCGCGGGGCTGGTCACCGCGCCGCTGCACAAGGAGGCGCTGCACGCCGCCGGCGAATCGTTTCCCGGCCACACCGAGCTGCTGCAGGCCGAGGCCGCCGCCTTCCAGGGCCTGCCGGTGGCCGGGGTGCCGGTGCGGATGATGCTGGCCAACGACGAGCTGCGCACCGTGCTGGTCAGCATCCACCTGTCGCTGCGCGACGCGCTCGACGCGGTGACCGCCGACAGCGTGCTGCAGACGCTGCGCATCGCCCACCGGTCGCTCGCGCGGATGCTGGGCCGGCCGCCGCGGCTGGGCGTGGCCGGGCTCAATCCGCATGCGGGGGAGGGCGGGCTGTTCGGGCAGGAAGAGATCCAGCACATCGCCCCGGCGATCGCCGCGGCGCGGGCCGAAGGCATCGACGCCGCGGGGCCGTTCGCGCCCGACACCGTCTTCATGCGCGCCCGCGACACGCCCGCCCGGCCGGGCGCGTTCGACGCGGTGGTCGCGATGTACCACGACCAGGGGCTGATCCCCGTCAAGTACCTGGGCGTGGAGCAGGGCGTGAACGTGACCCTGGGCCTGCCGCTGGTGCGCACCAGCCCCGACCACGGCACGGCCTTCGACATCGCCGGCACCGGCCGGGCCGATCCGTCGAGCCTGCGGGCCGCCGTGCGGATGGCCCGGGTGCTGGCGGGCTAGATTTTCAAGAACAAAGCGGCCGTGGCCGGCGCCGCAGGCCGGCCTCTAGCTATTGAATTAATAGCAATCGGTGTTCAGGGCCGGGCGCGCAGGCTGTCGCGGATCTCGCGCAGCAGCACGATGTCTTCGGCCGGGGCGGCCGGTGCCGCCGGGGCCGCGGCCTCCTTGCGGCGCAGGCGGTTGATCTGCTTGACCATCACGAAGATCACCAGGGCCAGGATGAAGAAGTTCACCGCCACCGTGATGAAGTTGCCGTAGGCGAAGACGGGCACCCCCGCCTTCTTCAGGTCGACCAGGGTGCGCGGCACCCCCGCCGGAATCGTGCCCAGCACCGCGAACATGCTGGAGAAGTCGAGCCGGCCGAACACCAGGCCCACCACCGGCATGATGATGTCGCTCACCAGCGAATCGACGATCTTGCCGAAGGCCCCGCCGATGATCACGCCCACCGCGAGGTCGACCACGTTGCCCTTGAGGGAGAAATCCTTGAATTCCTGAACGATGCCCATCGCGCGCGCCTCCGCTGGTTTGTACCGGTTGAAAACGCGCCAGTATCGCTGCACCGTGGGGGGCTTCCGGAGGTGCGTAGCTGGGAAAAACCCTTGGAAACGCTCCGCTACAATCTTCGGTTGACCCCAAACAAGCGATGATCATCGAGGATTTCCATGAGTGAATCTTTAGTCGAGCGCCCGAGGATCGACCGCAGCAAGCGCACCTGGCTCATCGCCTCGAGCTGCGCCGGTGCGGTCGGGGGCGTGGCTACCGCCATTCCCTTCGTGAGCACCTTCCAGCCGTCCGAGAAGGCCAAGGCCGCCGGCGCCGCGGTGGAAGTCGACATCTCGGGCCTGAAGGAAGGCGAGAAGATGACCGTCGAGTGGCGGGGCAAGCCGGTCTGGATCCTGAAGCGCAGCAAGGCGCAGATCGCCGAGCTGCCGAAGATCGACGGCCAGCTGGCCGACCCGAAATCGCTGCGCAACCCCGACGAGTTCACCCCCGCATACGCCCGCAACGAAGGCCGCTCGATCAAGCCCGAAGTGCTGGTGGTGGTCGGCATCTGCACCCACCTCGGCTGCTCGCCGGTGGACCGCCTGCAGGCCGGCCCGCAGCCCTCGCTGCCCGACAACTGGGAAGGCGGCTTCCTCTGCCCCTGCCACGGCTCGACCTTCGACCTGGCGGGCCGCGTCTTCAAGAACAAGCCCGCACCGGACAACCTGCCGGTGCCGCCCCACATGTACCTGACCGATACGCGCCTGCTGATCGGCGAAGACAACAAGAAGGCTTGACGGAGACACGGCCATGGCTGAATTCAAACCCATTTCCCCCAATGCACCGGTCGGTGCCAAGCTGATGAACTGGGTGGACAACCGGTTTCCGGCGTCCAAGCTCTACAAAGAGCACATGAGCGAGTACTACGCTCCGAAGAACTTCAACTTCTGGTACATCTTCGGGTCGCTGGCGCTGCTGGTGCTGGTGATCCAGATCGTCACCGGCATCTTCCTGGTGATGCACTACAAGCCCGATGCGACGCTGGCGTTCGCCTCGGTCGAGTACATCATGCGCGACGTGCCCTGGGGCTGGCTGATCCGCTACATGCACTCCACCGGCGCCTCGGCGTTCTTCGTGGTGGTGTACCTGCACATGTTCCGCGGGCTGATGTACGGCTCCTACCGCAAGCCGCGCGAGCTGGTCTGGCTCTTCGGCTGCGGCATCTTCCTGTGCCTGATGGCCGAGGCTTTCATGGGCTACCTGCTGCCCTGGGGCCAGATGTCGTACTGGGGCGCGCAGGTGATCGTGAACCTGTTCGCCGCGATCCCCTTCGTCGGCCCCGATCTGGCCCTGCTGATCCGCGGCGACTACGTGGTGTCCGACGCCACGCTCAACCGCTTCTTCAGCTTCCACGTCATCGCGGTGCCGCTGGTGCTGCTGGGTCTGGTGGTGGCGCACATCATCGCGCTGCATGAGGTGGGCTCCAACAACCCCGACGGCGTCGAGATCAAGAAGTACAAGGACGCGAAGGGCATCCCGCTCGACGGCATCCCGTTCCACCCGTACTACACGGTGCACGACATCTTCGGCGTCTGCGTGTTCCTGATGGCCTTCACCGCCATCATCTTCTTCGCACCCGAAGCCGGCGGCTACTTCCTGGAGTACAACAACTTCATCCCGGCCGATCCGCTGAAGACGCCGAACCACATCGCCCCGGTCTGGTACTTCACCCCGTTCTATTCGATGCTGCGGGCCATCACCAGCGAGATGATGTACGCGCTGATCGCCTGCGTGCTGGGCGCCGCCATCCTCTGCGCCGTCAAGAGCAAACTGGCCGGTTTCCTGAAGGGCCTGATCGTGCTGGTGGCCCTCGGCGCGATCGCCGCGATGCTGTCGATCGACGCCAAGTTCTGGGGCGTGGTGGTGATGGGCGGCGCGGTCGTCATCCTGTTCTTCCTGCCGTGGCTCGACCATAGCCCGGTCAAGTCGATCCGCTACCGGCCGGGCTGGCACAAGTACCTCTACGGCATCTTCGTCGTCAACTTCGTGGTGCTGGGCTACCTGGGCGTGCAGCCGCCGTCGCCACTCGGCGAGCGGGTCTCGCAGATCGGCACCCTGTTCTACTTCGGCTTCTTCCTGCTGATGCCGTGGTGGAGCCGCCTGGGCGAACCCAAGCCGGTGCCCGACCGCGTCACCTTCGCCGCGCACTGAGCCCGAGCCTCGAGAGAACCACGATGAACACCACGGGTTACGCAAAGAAGATCCTGCTGGCGCTGGTGGCGGCCGCAGGCCTGGCCGCCGGCGCGCACGCCGCCGAGGGCGGCATCGCCTGGGACAAGGCGCCCAACAAGACCAACGATCTGCAGTCGCTGCAGAACGGCGCGAAGATCTTCGTCAACTACTGCCTGGGCTGCCACTCGGCCGCCTTCATGCGCTACAACCGGCTGCAGGACATCGGCCTGTCGGAGCAGCAGGTCAAGGACAATCTGCTGTTCACCACCGAGAAGGTGGGCGACACGATGAAGGCCGCGATCGATCCGAAGGAGGCCAAGGAATGGTTCGGCGGCAATCCGCCCGACCTGACGCTGGTGGCCCGGTCGCGTGCCGGCCACGGCGGATCGGGTGCGGACTACCTCTACACCTTCCTGCGCACCTTCTACCGTGACGAGACCAAGCCGACCGGCTGGAACAACCTGGCCTACCCCAACGTCGGCATGCCGAACGTGCTGTGGGAGCTGCAGGGCGAGCGCCGCCCGGTCTACGAGGAACGCACCGAACACGGCCACGCCACCCACGTCTTCACCGGCTGGGAGCAGACCAAGCCCGGTACCCTCACGCCGCTGCAGTACGAGCAGTCGATCGGCGATCTGGTCAACTACCTGCAGTGGATGGCCGAGCCGGCGCAGAACACGCGGGTGCGCCTGGGGGTGGCGGTGCTGCTGTTCCTGCTGGTGCTGACCGTCTTCACCTGGCGCCTCAACGCGGCGTTCTGGAAGGACGTGAAGTAGTCTTCGCGTCCGCCCCCACATCGCCACGCGCGGGCCCGTCCCGCGCGTTGGCATTTTCTGGAGTGGGAGTGCATCGCACCCCCGCTCCTTCGATTTTTAGGAGCCTTCCACCATGATGGTGCTTTACTCGGGTACGACCTGCCCCTTCTCCCACCGCTGCCGCTTCGTCCTGTTCGAGAAGGGCATGGACTTCGAGATCCGGGACGTCGATCTCTACAACAAGCCCGAAGACATCAACGTCATGAACCCGTACGGCCAGGTGCCGATCCTGGTCGAGCGCGACCTGATCCTGTACGAGTCGAACATCATCAACGAGTACATCGACGAGCGCTTCCCGCATCCGCAGCTGATGCCCGGCGACCCGGTCGACCGCGCCCGCGTGCGGCTGTTCCTGCTCAACTTCGAGAAGGAGCTGTTCGTGCACGTCAACGTGCTCGAGTCGCGCGCCGTCAAGGGCAACGAGAAGGCGCTGGAAAAAGCCCGTGCCCACATCCGCGACCGCCTGACGCAGCTGGCCCCGGTGTTCCTCAAGAACAAGTTCATGCTGGGCGACAACTTCTCGATGCTCGACGTGGCGATCGCGCCGCTGCTCTGGCGCCTGGACTACTACGGCATCGACCTGAGCAAGAACGCCGCGCCGCTGCTGAAGTACGCCGAGCGCATCTTCTCGCGCCCCGCCTACATCGAAGCGCTGACGCCGTCCGAAAAGGTCATGCGCAAGTAAGTAAGATCGGCCCCATGAACGCGCTGGAATCCACCTCGACACGGCCCTACCTGATCCGTGCCCTCTACGAATGGTGCACCGACAACGGCTTCACGCCCTATGTCGCGGTGCGCGTCGACGAGGCGGTGCAGGTGCCGCGCGAATACGTGAAGAACGGCGAGATCGTGCTGAACATCAGCTACGACGCGACCAGCTCGCTGCAGCTCGGCAACGACTTCATCGAGTTCAAGGCGCGGTTCGCCGGCACGTCGCGCGACATCATGGTGCCGATCAGCCGGGTGATGGCCATCTACGCCCGCGAGAACGGGCAGGGCATGGCCTTCCCGATGGGCGTGCCCGAGGCCGGCGGCCTGGCCCAGGCCGGACCCGAGGCGCTGGACACCGGCAGCCCGCAGCCCGCGGCACCCGGCGGCGAGCCGCGGGTGGTGCAGCTGGTGGCGGTCGACGACACCGACGCACCGCCGCCGTCCGGCTCCGACGAAGAGCCGCCGCGCCCGCCGCCGGGCGACGGCCCCCGGCCGTCGTTGAAGCGCGTCAAGTAAGAGTTCCGGCCGCGGCGCGCGCAGGTGCGTCGACGGCCGCACTAGAATCCCGAGTTCGCCGCTTTAGCTCAGTTGGTAGAGCACCCGCCTTGTAAGCGGAAGGTCGTCAGTTCGATTCCGACAAGCGGCACCATCTTTTACTTCGCCTCGCCGGTTTCCGCCCTGGAGCCCGGCGAGCGCCAGGGCCTCAGCGCCCCCGCCCGAGCACCTTGAGGCGGATCGCCTCCACCGCCCATCCCTTGGTCCGCAGATGCGCCATCAGCGCCGGCACCAGCTGCCGCAGCTTGGCGGCCGCGGCGTTGCTGTCCACCAGCAGGCACCAGGTCACGCCTTCGATCGGTCCGGCCCGTACCGTGCCGCGCAGGCCCGGCGGGATGAGTTCCTGCACCTGCCGCAGGCGCTCGCCCGAGTCGCGGGCCAGCCCGGTCAGGCGGGCCAGGGTGGGCGACTGCTCGGCCGCCTGCATCAGGGGAACGGCGTGGTGGCGGCGGTGCATCGGGATCCAGACGTGGGGTGCGGGCGCCGGTGGCAGGCGCCTTGGCGATGGGCCGATTATCCCCGTCGCGCCGGCCGCGCATCGCGACGCTAAAATCCGGGGTTTGGCCTGCCACGGCAGCGTCAGGATTCATTTCACATACCCTTCGAGGATGGGTCGCCCCGCGCGTGCAGACGGGCAGGCGGCACCCGCATGCATGGCCACCAACTTTCTGACCAAACTCTTCGGCAGCCGTAACGACCGCCTGCTCAAGCAGTACCGCGGCGCGGTCTCGCGCATCAATGCGATGGAGCCCGAGTTCGAGAAGCTCGACGACGCCCAGCTGCGCGCCAAGACCGACGAGTTCAAGCAGCGGGTGGCGGCGGGCGAATCGCTCGACAAGCTGCTGCCCGAGGCCTTCGCCGTGGTGCGCGAGGGCTCCAAGCGGGTCATGAAGATGCGGCACTTCGACGTGCAGCTGCTCGGCGGCATGTCGCTGCACTACGGCAAGATCGCCGAGATGCGCACCGGCGAGGGCAAGACCCTGACCGCCACGCTGCCGGTGTACCTGAACGCGCTCACCGGCAAGGGCGTGCACGTGGTGACGGTCAACGACTACCTCGCGCAGCGCGACGCCGAATGGATGGCGCGGCTCTACAACTTCCTCGGCCTGTCGGTGGGCATCAACCTGCCCAACCTGCCGCGCGAGGAGAAGCAGGCCGCCTACAACGCCGACATCACCTACGGCACCAACAACGAGTACGGCTTCGACTACCTGCGCGACAACATGGTGTACGAGAGCGGCGACCGCGTGCAGCGGGCCCTCAACTACGCGATCGTCGACGAGGTCGATTCGATCCTGATCGACGAGGCCCGCACCCCGCTGATCATCAGCGGCCAGGCCGAGGACCACACCGCCACCTACATCGCGATCAACCGGGTGGTGCCGCTGCTGGTCCGGCAAGAGGGCGAGGCCGACCCCCGCACCGGCGAGGGCGTCACCAAGCCGGGCGACTTCACCATCGACGAGAAGAGCCGCCAGGTCTTCCTGACCGAGCAGGGCCACGAGAGCGCCGAGCGCATCCTGGCCAGCGAAGGGCTGCTGCCCGAGGGCGCGTCGCTCTACGACCCGTCCAACATCTCGCTGATGCACCACCTGTACGCGGCGCTGCGGGCCAACCACCTCTACCACCGCGACCAGCACTACGTGGTGCAGAACGGCGAGATCGTCATCGTCGACGAATTCACCGGCCGGCTGATGTCGGGCCGCCGCTGGAGCGAAGGTCTGCACCAGGCCGTCGAATCGAAGGAAGGCGTGGACATCCAGGCCGAGAACCAGACGCTGGCCTCGATCACCTTCCAGAACTATTTCCGCCTGTACGGCAAGCTGTCGGGCATGACCGGCACCGCCGATACCGAGGCCTACGAGTTCCAGGAAATCTACGGCCTGGAGACCATCGTCATCCCGCCGAACCGGGTCAGCAAGCGCACCGACCAGCTCGACCGCGTCTACAAGACCACCCAGGAAAAGTACGAGGCGGCGATCCAGGACATCCGCGAATGCTACGAGCGCGGCCAGCCGGTGCTGGTGGGCACCACCTCGATCGAGAACTCGGAAATCATCGACGCGCTGCTGATCCGCGAGAACCTGCCGCACCAGGTGCTCAACGCCAAGCAGCATGCCCGCGAGGCCGACATCGTCGCCCAGGCCGGCAAGCCGAAGATGATCACCATCGCCACCAACATGGCCGGCCGCGGTACCGACATCGTGCTGGGCGGCAGCCTGGAGAAGATGCTGAAGGAGATCGAGGCCGACGAGACGCTCGACGAGGCCGCCAGGGCCGCCCGCGCCGCCGAGGTGCGCGCGCAGTGGGAAAAGGACCATGCCTTCGTCACCGCGCAGGGCGGCCTGCGGATCATCGCCACCGAGCGCCACGAATCGCGCCGGATCGACAACCAGCTGCGCGGCCGCTCGGGCCGCCAGGGCGATCCGGGCTCGTCGCGCTTCTACCTGAGCCTGGACGACACGCTGATGCGCATCTTCGCGGGCGACCGGGTCAAGTCGATCATGGAACGCCTGAAGATGCCCGAGGGTGAGGCGATCGAGGCCGGCATCGTCACCCGCAGCATCGAGAGCGCGCAGCGCAAGGTCGAGGCGCGCAACTTCGACGTCCGCAAGCAGTTGCTGGAGTACGACGACGTCTCCAACGACCAACGCAAGGTCATCTACCAGCAGCGCAACGAGATCCTGGATGCGAGCGACCTCTCGCCGCAGATCAACGGCCTGCGCCAGAGCACCTTCACCGACCTGGTGCGCCAGTACGTGCCGGCCGAATCGGTCGAGGAGCAGTGGGACCTGCCCGCGCTCGAAGGCACGCTGACCCAGGAGTGGCAGCTCGACCTGCCGCTGCGTTCGGAAGTCGAAGCCTCCAGCGCGATCACCGACGAAGACATCCTGGAGAAGGTGCTGGCCGCGGCCGATGCCGCCTTCGAGGCCAAGGTCGCCCAGGTGGGCGGCGAGCAGTTCACCCAGTTCGAACGGGTGGTGCTGCTGCAGAGCATCGATTCGCACTGGCGCGAACACCTGGCCGCGCTCGACTACCTGCGCCAGGGCATCCACCTGCGCGGCTATGCGCAGAAGCAGCCCAAGCAGGAGTACAAGCGCGAAGCCTTCGAGCTGTTCGGCCAGTTGCTCGACGCGGTCAAGGCCGAGGTCACCCGCGTGCTGATGACGGTGCAGGTGCAGTCGCGCGACGAGCTGGGCGAGGCCGCCGAGGCGATGGAAAGCCGTGCTGAGTCGATCGCCAACGTCACCTACCAGGCCCCCACCGAGACCGGCGAAGTCGAGACCACCGCCGGCAACCAGGCGCGCGCCCAGCAGACGCTGTCGTCGTCCGACGTGCCGCGCGTGGGCCGCAACGACCCGTGCCCGTGCGGCAGCGGCAAGAAGTACAAGAACTGCCACGGCCAGCTGGTCTAGCACACCCCCAGGCTTCGCGCACTGCGTGTCGCTGCGCCCACCCCCTTGCAGGGGGGACACCGGCGGCCCGGCGGAGCCGGTTCCGCGGTGTCCCTGGTCGGATGGTGCGCTGTCGATGGGTTGTGCTGGCGTTCAGCGGCCCCCCTTTTGGAGAACCCCATGCCCGTGAATCTTTCCGCCCCCGACGCTTCCGCCCTGCTCGCCATCGACGGCGTGCGCATCGGCGTGGCCGAAGCCGGCATCCGCAAGGCCCACCGCAAGGACCTGACGGTGTTCCTGCTCGACGAAGGCGCCAGCGTCGCCGGCGTCTTCACCCAGAACCGTTTCTGCGCCGCACCGGTGCAGGTGGCCCGCGAGCATCTGCAGGGCAGCGGCGGCGTGCGCGCGATGGTCGTCAACACCGGTAACGCCAATGCCGGCACCGGCGAAGACGGCCTGGCGCGCGCGCGCGCCACCTGCGCCGCGGCGGCGCAGCTGCTCGGCCTGGCGCCGGCGCAGGTGCTGCCGTTCTCCACCGGCGTGATCATGGAGCCGCTGCCGGTCGACCGGATCGAGGCCGGCCTGCCCGCCGCGATCGCCGATGCGCAGCCGGGCCACTGGGGCCGCGCCGCCGAAGGCATCATGACCACCGACACCCTGCCCAAGGCCTTCAGCGCCCAGGCGCAGGTGGGCGGTGCCACGGTGCGCATCACCGGCATCAGCAAGGGCGCGGGCATGATCCGGCCCAACATGGCGACGATGCTGGGTTTTCTGGCCACCGACGCCTGCGTGGCGCCCGGGGTGCTGCAGCCGCTGGCACGCCGGCTGGCGGAAGGCTCGTTCAACCGGGTGACGATCGACGGCGATACCTCGACCAACGATTCCTTCGTGGTCGTGGCGACGAACAAGGCCGCCCACGCGCCGATCACATCGCTCGACAGCCCCGAAGGCCGGGCGCTGGAAGCCGCGCTGCTGGGCGTCGCCCGGCTGCTGGCCCAGGCCATCGTGCGCGACGGCGAAGGCGCCACCAAGTTCATCACGGTGCAGGTCGAAGGCGGACGGACCCAAGAGGAATGCCGGCTGGTGGCCTACGCCATCGCCCATTCGCCCCTGGTCAAGACCGCCTTCTTCGCCAGCGATCCCAACCTGGGCCGCATCCTGGCCGCGGTCGGCTATGCCGGCATCGCCGACCTGGAGCAGGGCGGCATCGAGCTGCACCTCGACGACGTGCTGGTGGCCACCCGGGGCGGCCGCAACCCGGCCTACCGCGAGGAAGACGGCCAGCGGGTGATGCGCCAGAGCGAGATCACGGTGCGCGTCGGCCTGGGCCGCGGCACCGCCACCGACACCGTCTGGACCTGCGACCTGAGCCACGACTACGTGAGCATCAACGCCGACTACCGCTCCTGACCCGCCGGGCCGCGCCATGAACGACAAATTCGAACAGCTGATGGCGCATGCCGAGCGCCTGCTCACCCGCATCGAGGCAGTGCTGCCGCAGCCGCTGGCCGCGCCCGACTGGTCCGGGGCGATCGCCTGGCGCTACCGCAAGCGCGGCAGCGGCGCGGGCCGGCTGGAGCCGGTGCGCCACCTGGGCGCGATGCAGCTCGCCGACCTGCGCGAGATCGAGCCCCAGAAAGAGCGGATCGAGCGCAACACCCGCCAGTTCGTCGAAGGCCGCTCGGCCAACAACGTGCTGCTGACCGGCGCGCGCGGCACCGGCAAATCCTCCCTGATCCGGGCCTGCCTGCACACCTTCGCGCCGCAGGGCCTGCGCTTGATCGAGGTCGACAAGGCCGACCTGGTCGACCTGCCCGACATCGTCGAGACGGTGTCGGCCCGGCCCGAGAAATTCATCGTCTTCTGCGACGACCTGAGCTTCGAGGACGGCGAACCCGGGTACAAGGCGCTGAAATCGATCCTCGACGGCTCGGTGGCCGCGGCCACGCCCAACGTGCTGGTCTACGCCACCAGCAACCGGCGCCACCTGCTGCCCGAGCACATGAAGGACAACCTGACGTACACGACGGCCGACGACGGGGAGATCCATCCGGGCGAGGTGATCGAGGAAAAGATCTCGCTGTCGGAGCGCTTCGGCCTGTGGGTGAGCTTCTACCCGTTCACCCAGGACGAGTACCTGACCATCGTCGGCCAGTGGCTGTCGTCGTTCGGGCTGTCGGCCGAGGCGATCGCGGCCAGCCGGGCCGAGGCGCTGGTCTGGGCCCTGGAGCGCGGTTCGCGCAGCGGCCGGGTGGCCTACCAGTTCGCGCGCGACAAGGCGGGGCGTGCCGATGGCTGATCCGGCTGTCGCCACCACCGCCCGCACACACACCGAGGTCGCCGTCGGCATCCTGGTGCGCGCCGACGACGCGCTGCTGCTCACCAGCCGGCCCGCCGGCAAGCCCTACGCGGGCTACTGGGAGTTCCCCGGCGGCAAGCTGGAGGCGGGCGAGACGGTCGAGCAGACGCTGCGCCGCGAGCTGGTCGAGGAACTGGGCATCGCAATAGGCCCGGCCACCGTCTGGAAGGTGACCGAGCACGACTACCCGCATGCGCTGGTGCGCCTGCATTGGTGCATTGTGCGCGAATGGACCGGCGACTTCGAGATGCGCGAGGGCCAGGCCATGTCGTGGGAGCAGTTGCCGCTGCAGGTGGAGCCGGTGCTGCCGGGCGCGTTCCCGGTGCTGGCGTGGCTGGCAGAAGAGCGGGGCTTCGCCGGCCCTACCCACCGATCGCTATAAAATTAATAGCTAGAGGCCGGCATTGCGCGCCGGCTGTGGCTATTATTCATTCGAGAATCGCCCGGCCCGGCCCGGCACGGGAGGCGTCCGGATCCGGCCGCCTGCCGGCGCGCTACTGCAGCCGCGGATCGCCGTGCGGAGCGTCGTCCGGCGGAGCCTCGGTCGGCATCCGGAACTCCTCGCTGGCCCAGGCACCCAGGTCGACACCCTTGCAGCGGGCGCTGCAGAAAGGCCGGTAGCGGTTGCGGGGCGCGTACACGCTGTCGCGGCGGCACTGCGGGCAGGCGACGATGCGCTCGCCCGGCAGGGCGTGGTCGTACACGGTGGCGTCTTCGTCTTGCATCGCGGGCAGCCGCTCAGGCGCAGAGGGTGAGTTCGAAGCCCGCATCGGTATCGGCCGCGTGCAGCCGGCCGTCGGCGGCATGGCGCATCAGCCGCACCGACACCATCAGCCGGTTGCCGCTGATCTCGGGCACCAGGTCCAGGGCCGGGTCGATCCGCAGGCGCAGCAACTGGAAGCTGCGGCCCTGCGGCAGCGTCTGCTGGAACTGGCTGTGCTGGCTCATCACCTTCTGCGGCAGGCCGGAGTCGCGCAGCAGTTTCAGCAGCAGATAGACCGATTCGGCCAGCGGCGCCAGGGTAGAGGCCCACTGGCCCACTTCGGCGCGGCGCTCGGCGGCGCTGCGGTGCTGCCAGGCATAGTACGCCGGCAGGTCGAAGCCGCAGGTGCCGCCCGGGATCCCGATGCGGCTGCGGATGCTCATCAGAAAATCGTTCTCGGTCAACGCCATGCCGGCCTTGCCGGTCTGCCGGTTGAGCGCTTCGAAGCAGCGGTCGATCTGCGCGATCACGCCGTCGAGCACGCCTTCGGCGATCGACGGATTGCCGCGGTAGGCGTCGAGTTGCTGCTTCTGTTTCTCCAGGTCCTTCAGAACGTCGGATTTGAGATCCGCGCGCGCCGACACGTCCATGATCTCGAAGATCGAGGCCAGCGCGAAATGGTGGTCGAGGGGATGTTCGCGGGGTACCAGTTCGCCCAACCGACGGAACAGTTGTTCGAGCCGCAGGTAGGTCCGGATGCGTTCGTTGAAAGGATATTCGTAGAGAATCACGGCGGCCATCATAGCCCGATGTGCCGCGCGGCCCGGGCCACTTCCCGGGTTAAATCGGCCAGGCTCAGGCCCTCGTTGAACAGCACCGCATCGGCGGCGGCACGCCGCTCGGCGCGGCTGGCCTGGGCGGCGATGATCCGCTGCACCGTGGCCTCGTCCAGGCCGCTGCGTGCGGTCGTACGGGCCACCTGGGTCGCCACGGTGCAATCCACGACCAGGACCCGGTCCAGCCGTGCGGCCCACTGGCCCGATTCGACCAGCAGCGGCACGTCGAACACCGCGACCCGCGTGCCGCTGTCCATGGCGTCGCGCGCCGCGGCATCGGTTGCCTGTCTTACCAGCGGATGCACGATGGCCTCCAGCCGGCGGCGGGCATCGGGTTCCGCGAAGGCGAGGGCGCGCATCCGGGTGCGGTCCAGGGCGCCGTCCGGCTGCACGAAATCGGCGCCGAAGACGGTGGCGATCCGGTCCATCGCCGCGCCGCCCGCCGCGGTGGTGGCGCGGGAGATCGCATCGGTGTCGATGATCCACGCGCCGTGCGCGGCCAGCAGGCCGGCAACCGTGCTCTTGCCGCTGCCGATCCCGCCGGTGAGGCCGAGCCTCAGCACGGCGACGGCCCGGCGGCGTCGTCGGCCGAACCGCCCCGGTGCGGCGGCGTCAGAAACCCAGCAGCCGCAATGCCCATTCGGGTCCGAACGCCATGCCCGACAGTCCTGCGGCCGCCAGGAAAGGGCCGAAGGGCACGTAGCCGCCTTCGCGCAGCCGGCTGTTGAGCTTCATCGCGATGCCCACGACCGCGCCGACGATCGACGACACCAGGATCAGCGGCACCAGCGCCTGCCAGCCGAACCATGCACCGAGCGCGGCGAAGAGCTTGAAGTCGCCGTAGCCCATGCCCTCCTTGCCGGTGGCGAGCTTGAACGCCCAGTACACGCCCCACAGCGAGAGGTAGCCACCCACGGCGCCCCAGACCGCATCGCCCAGCGGCACGGAGGTCCACTGCATCAGCGCGGCCACCAGGCCGATCCAGAGCAGCGGGTAGGTGATGTCGTCGGGTAGCAGGGTGGTGTCCCAGTCGATCATCGCGAGCGCCACCAGCGCGGCCGAGAAGACGCACCAGGCCCCGGCCGCAGGCGTCATGCCCCAGCGCCACACGCAGTAGGCGAACAGGGCGCCGGTGGCCAGCTCGACCAGCGGGTAGCGGGCGCTGATCCGGGCCTTGCAGGCCGAGCACCTGCCCCGCAGCACCAGCCAGCTCACGACCGGCAGGTTCTCGTACCAGTGGATGCCGTGGCCGCAGTGCGGGCAGCGCGACCGCGGGACCAGCAAATTGAACGGCTCGGCGGGCGCCGGTTCGGCGGGGGGGGGGCCGGCGGGCGCGGCCTTCTCGGCCGCCATCGCGGCGAACTCGGCCTCCCACTGGCGCTCCATCATCCTGGGCAGGCGGTGGATCACCACGTTCAGGAAGCTGCCGATCAGCAGCCCGACGATGCCGGCCAGCGCGACGTCGATCTCCGGCGACACCCCCATCAGACGACCTGGCCGAGCTTGAAGATCGGCAGGTACATCGACACCACGATGCCGCCGATCAGCGTGCCGAGGAACACGATGATGATCGGCTCCATCAGGCTCGACAGACCGGCCACCATCTCGTCGACCTCGCCTTCGTAGAAGTCGGCGGCCTTGCCCAGCATGTGGTCGATCGAGCCGGACTCCTCGCCGATCGCGGTCATCTGAAGCACCATCGACGGGAAGATGTTGGCATTGCCCATCGCGGCGGTCAGGCTGGTGCCGGTGGAGACTTCCTGCTGGATCTTGTCGGTCGCCATTTCGTAGACCGAGTTGCCCGACGCGCCGCCGACCGAATCGAGCGCCTCGACCAGGGGCACGCCGGCCGCGAACATGGTGGAGAGCGTGCGGGTCCAGCGGGCGATGCAGGATTTCTCGATCAACGGGCCGAAGACCGGGATGCGCAACAGCAGCCGGTCCATGAACCTCTGCATCTTCTCGTTGCGCTTCCACGCCTGGAAGAAGAAGTAGAAGCCGCCGAACAGCCCGCCGAAGATCAGCCACCAGTAGCTGACGAAGAACTCGCTGAGGGCGATCACGAACAGCGTCGGGGCCGGCAAATCGGCGCCGAAGGAACTGAACACTTCCTTGAACGCCGGGATCACGAAGATCATGATCACCGCCACCACGACGAAGGCCACGATCATCACCGAGGTCGGGTACATCAGCGCCGAGCGGATCTTCGACTTGATCGCCTCGGTCTTCTCCATGTAGACCGCCAGCCGGTCGAGCAGCGACTCCAGGATACCGGCCGCCTCGCCCGCCTCCACCAGGTTGCAGTAGAGGCTGTCGAAGTACATCGGATGCTTGCGGAACGCGGCCGAGAGCGAGGTGCCGGTCTCGACGTCCGAGCGGATCTCGTTGAGCAGCTTGGTGACGCTGGCGTTGGGGTTGCCGCGGCCCACGATGTCGAAGGACTGCAGCAGCGGCACGCCGGCCTTCATCATGGTGGCCAGCTGGCGGGTGAAGATCGCGATGTCGCGCGGCTTGATCTTCTTGCCGGAGCGGGTGCGACGCTTCTTGATCTTGAGGGGGAAGACGCCCTGGCGGCGCAGGGTCGCCTGGACCTGGTTCTCGCCGCTGGCACGCAATTCGCCGCGCACGGGCTTGCCCTGGCGGTCCTTGCCCTCCCACTCGTAGACGAATTCCTTGATGTCTCTGGACGCAGCAGTCGCCATATGACCTTCCCCGGTGATGCGGAGCGTGTGTTGTCGTACGTTATTCGTTGGTGACCGCGAGCACTTCCTCGAGCGAGGTCTGGCCCAGGCGCACCTTGAGCAGTCCCGACTCCCGCAACGAGCGCACGCCTTCGAGGCGCGCCTGCGCGGCGATCTCGGGCGCGCTGCCGTCGCGCAGGATGATGGTCTGCTGGGCGTCGCTGATCGGCATCACCTGGTAGATGCCGACCCGTCCCTTGTAGCCGTTGTTGCAGGCCGAGCATCCCACCGCGCGGTAGGGCACCCAGCTTCCGTCGATCTGGTCTTCCTTGAAGCCGGCGTCGAGCAGCGCCGACTTCGGAATCTCGGCCGGCTGCTTGCACACCGGGCAGAGCTTGCGGGCGAGCCGCTGCGCCGTGATCAGGATCACGCTGGAGGCGATGTTGAAGGGCGCGATGCCCATGTTGCGCATCCGGGTCAGCGTGGTGGGTGCGTCGTTGGTGTGCAGCGTCGACAGCACCAGGTGGCCGGTCTGCGCGGCCTTGATCGAGATGTCGGCCGTTTCCAGATCCCGGATTTCGCCGACCATGATGATGTCGGGATCCTGCCGCAGGAAGGATTTGAGCGCCGCCGCGAAAGTCAGGCCCGCCTTTTCGTTGACATTGACCTGGTTGACGCCCGGCAGGTTGATTTCGGACGGGTCTTCGGCAGTGGCGATGTTGACGCCCGGCTGGTTCAGCAGGTTCAGGCAGGTGTAGAGCGACACCGTCTTGCCCGAACCGGTGGGCCCGGTGACCAGGATCATCCCGTAGGGCCGGCCGATGGCGTGCATCAGCCGCGCCTTTTCCTCGGGCTCGTAGCCGAGCGCGTCGATGCCCAGCTTGGCGCTGCTCGGGTCCAGGATCCGGATCACGATCTTCTCGCCGAAGAGCGTCGGCAGCGTGCTCACCCGGAAATCGATCACCCGGTCGGCCGAGATCTTGAGCTTCATCCGCCCGTCCTGGGGGATGCGCTTCTCGGAGATGTCGAGCCGCGAGATCACCTTGATGCGGGAGGCGAGCTTGTCCTTGATCGCCGTGGGCGGAGACGCGAATTCGCGCAGTTCGCCGTCGATCCGGAAGCGGACGCGGTAGTTGTGCTCGTAGGGCTCGAAGTGCAGATCGGACGCGCGCATGTTGAACGCATCGAGCAGCATCTTCTGGAGGAACTTGACGATCGGCGCGTCTTCCACCTCGGTGGCGAGGGAGTCCACCGCCTCCTGCGGTGCCGCCTCCTCGTCGAATTGGAATTCCGACCCCAGCATGGTGTCGAGCTTGTCGGCTTCGCTGGGCGCGAGCGACTGGAGCAGCTTCGACAGCTTGTCGTATTCGGCGATCACCCAGTCCACGCCGAGCTGGGTCGAGAACTTGATCTTTTCGGCCGCTTCCTGGTCGGTCGGATCGGCGGTGGCGACGATCAGCCGGTTGCTGCGCTTGCTCAGCACCACCACCCGGTAGGCCTGGCAGATCTTTTCGTCGAGCAACTCGCGTGGCAGCCGCAGCGGATCGATCGCCGTCAGGTCCAGCAGCGGCGCACCGAAAGCAGCCGATACCGCATGCGCCATGTCGGCTGCGACCACGGTCCCCGAATGGGTCAGCTCGGCAAGGAAACTGGTGCGGTTCGCCTGCGACTTGCGGTAGATGCCCTCGGCCGTCTGCTGGTCCAGCACCCCGGCCGCGATCAGCGTCCGGCCCAATCCGGGCAGGGCGACAGGCGCAGCGTCTTTGGATGGGATATCTACAACAGCCATGCCGTGGGGGAATGCAAGAGTAAAAAAGTGCATCCTACCATCGACGTTTTTCTTCCGAACGACCGATCAGCAACCGGCGCCGGCGCGGTGGCCGGTGTGTTGTTTTGGAGCTAGAGGGTCGGATGGACCCGCCGGCCGTCGTCGCGGCCCGCAGCGCTACGCGCGCCGGGTCAGCAGTTGCGCAGCCAGTTGCACCAGGCCCGCCGTGCAGGCATTGGCCGGAAGGCCGGCGATGGCGTCGATCGCGCGCTGCGCCTCGGCGGCCGCGGCGTCGCGGGTGGCGTCGAGCGCGCCCGTCTCCCGGACGATCTCCACGATGCGGCCCATATCCGCCAGGTTGCCGGTCTCGATCGCCTGGCGAATCACGCCCGTCTGCGCGTCCGAGGCCCGCTGCATCGCGATGATCAGCGGCAGGGTGACCTTGCCCTCGCGGAGGTCGTCGCCCAGATTCTTGCCCATCTCCTGGGTGTCGCCGTCGTAGTCGAGGATGTCGTCGATCACCTGGAAGGCGGTACCGAGCGCCTGGCCGTAGGTGGCGCAGGCGGCCTCGATCTCCGGCGGGGCCTGGGCCAGCAGGGCACCGATGCGGGCGCTGGCCTCGAACAACTTGGCGGTCTTGGAGCGGATCACGCGCAGATAGCCGGCCTGGTCGAGGCCCGCGTCGTGCATGTTCATCAGCTGCAGCACCTCGCCCTCGGCGATGACGTTGGTGGCTTCGGCCAGCGTCTCCATGATCCGCATGTCGCCCGCCTCGACCATCATCTGGAAGGCACGGGAGTACAGGAAATCGCCGACCAGCACGCTCGCCGGATTGCCGAAGATCTCGTTGGCTGTCGAGCGACCGCGCCGCAGCGTCGAATCGTCCACCACGTCGTCGTGGAGGAGCGTGGCGGTGTGGATGAATTCGACCACCGCGGCCAGGTCGAAGCGCCGCGGGTCGGCGCATTCGAGGGCGCCGCAGGCCAGCAGCAGCAGGGCCGGCCGCAGGCGCTTGCCGCCGCCCGCGATGATGTAGCGGGCCACTTCGCCGACCAGCGGAACGCCGGAATCGAGCCGTGTGTTGATGGCGACGTCCACGGCGCGCATGTCGTCGGCGACGAGGGCGATCGTGTCGGCCGTCGTGGCGGCGGGGGCGGAGAGAGCGGCGGTGGGTGTCAAGGGAGGCGGGTCTGGGCGCTGGCGGAAAAGCTGGCGGATTATAGGAATGGCACCGGGTCGTGCCGGCCCTGCCAGCGGCGGTTGCGCGAAAAATAGGCAAGTCGGATCGCAACTGCTATAATCATGGGCTCTGCAGAAATCCGTCTGCGGAACTCAACTCTTCGAGAGTACCAAGAGGTTTACATGTACGCGGTCATAAAAACCGGCGGCAAGCAGTATCGCGTTGCTTCCGGCGAAAAAATTAAAGTAGAACAGATTGCTGCGGACGTAGGCCAGGAAATCGTGATCGACCAGGTTCTGGCCGTCGGAAACGGCGCTGAACTGAAGGTCGGAACGCCCCTGGTGTCCGGCGCAACCGTGACAGTCACCGTACTGTCCCACGGCAAGCACGACAAGGTTCGCATCTTCAAGATGCGCCGTCGCAAGCACTATCAGAAACGTCAAGGCCATCGCCAGCAGTTCACCGAACTGCAAATCGGCGCGATCGCCGGTTAAGGAGCACAGGTCATGGCACAGAAAAAAGGCGGCGGCTCTACGCGAAACGGGCGCGATTCCAAGCCCAAGATGCTCGGTGTGAAGGCTTTCGGCGGTGAACTCATCACGGCCGGCTCGATCATCGTGCGCCAGCGCGGTACGCGCTTCCATGCCGGCACCAACGCCGGCGTGGGCAAGGACCACACCATCTTCGCACTCGTCGACGGCCACGTGTCGTTCGGTGTGAAGGGCCCGCTGAACAAGCAGGTGATCAACGTCACGCCAGCGTAAGCTCCGTTCGACGTCCTCAGAAGCCCCGCTTGCCGGGGCTTCTTGTTTTCCGGACCGTAGGCCGCCCCGATGCGCCGTCCGGCTCCGCTCCTTTGTAGACTGCAGCACCATGAAATTCGTTGACGAAGCCTTTATCGACGTGGCCGCCGGCGACGGGGGCAACGGTTGCGTGTCGTTCCGGCACGAGAAGTACAAGGAGTTCGGCGGCCCCAACGGTGGCGACGGCGGGCGCGGCGGGCACGTGTACGCGGTGGCCGACCCGAACCTCAACACTTTGGTCGACTTCCGCTATTCGCGCCGGCACGACGCCAAGCGCGGCCAGCACGGCATGGGCTCCGACATGTTCGGCGCCGCGGGCGACGACGTCACCCTGAAGATGCCGGTCGGCACGATCATCACCGACGCCGAAACCGGCGACGTGCTCTTCGAACTGCTGGTGCCCGGCGAGACCATCACCATCGCCAAGGGCGGCGACGGCGGCTTCGGCAACATGCGCTTCAAGAGCGCGATCAACCGCGCCCCGCGCCAGAAGACACCCGGCTGGCCCGGCGACAAGCGAAGCCTGAAGCTCGAGCTGAAGGTGCTGGCCGACGTCGGCCTGCTCGGCATGCCCAACGCCGGCAAGTCGACCCTGATCGCCGCCATCTCCAACGCCCGGCCGAAGATCGCCGATTACCCTTTCACCACGCTGCATCCCAACCTGGGCGTGGTGCGGGTCGCGCCCGAGCAGAGCTTCGTGGTGGCCGACATCCCGGGCCTGATCGAAGGCGCGTCCGAAGGCGCGGGGCTGGGCCATTTGTTCCTGCGCCACCTGCAGCGCACCCGGCTGCTGCTGCACGTGGTCGACATCGCGCCGTTCGACGACACGGTGGACCCGGTGGCCCAGGCCAAGGCGATCGTGGGCGAACTGAAGAAGTACGACACCGCCCTGTTCGAGAAGCCCCGCTGGCTGGTGCTCAACAAGCTCGACATGGTGCAGGACGACGCGCGGGTGGCGCTGGTCAAGGATTTCGTCAAGCGCTACAAGTGGAAGGGCCCGGTCTTCGAGATCTCGGCCCTGACCCGCGAAGGCTGCGAGCCGCTGATCAAGGCGATCTACCGCCATGTGAAGGCCGCGCAGATCGCCAGCCAGCCGCCGGCCGAGGTCGATCCGCGTTTCGCCGATGCGCCGGCCGCCGCCGGGCCCGGCACCGGCACCGGCACCGACAGCGCCGACTGACATTCATCTGCTACAAAAATAATAGCTAAGAGCCGGCGAACGGCGGGGGCTGAGGCAACCATGACGAACGAAAGTGCATCGAACCCGCTGCGCACCGCCCGGCGCATCGTGGTCAAGGTCGGCTCCAGCCTGGTGACCAACGAAGGCCGCGGGCTCGACGAGGCGGCCATCGGCGAATGGTGCCGGCAACTGGCGGCGCTGGTCCGCGGCGGCGACGGCATGCCGAAGCGCGAGGTCATCATGGTCTCGAGCGGCGCGATCGCCGAGGGCATGAAGCGGCTCGGCTGGACGACCCGGCCGCATGCGGTGCACCAGCTGCAGGCCGCCGCCGCCGTGGGCCAGATGGGCCTGGCCCAGATGTACGAAACCAAGCTGCGCGAGAACGGCGTCGGCAGCGCCCAGGTGCTGCTGACCCACGGCGACCTGGCCGACCGCGAGCGCTACCTCAATGCCCGCTCGACCCTGCTGACGCTGCTGCAGCTGGGCGTGGTGCCGGTGATCAACGAGAACGACACCGTCGTCAACGACGAGATCAAGTTCGGCGACAACGACACGCTCGGCGCGCTGGTGGCCAACCTGGTCGAAGCCGACGTGCTGGTGATCCTCACCGACCAGAAGGGCCTCTTCACCGCCGATCCGCGCAAGGACCCGGCCGCGACTTTCGTGCACGAGGCCCGCGCCGGCGACCCGGCGCTGGAGGCGATGGCCGGGGGCGCCGGCAGCGCGCTGGGCCGCGGCGGCATGCTGACCAAGATCCTGGCCGCCAGGCGGGCGGCCGGCTCGGGCGCATCGACCGTGATCGCCTGGGGCCGCGAGCCCGATGCGCTGCTGCGGCTGGTGGCCGGCGAATCGATCGGCACCCGGCTGGTCGCGCAGACGCAGAAGCAGCAGGCGCGCAAGCAGTGGATCGCCGACCACCTGCAGCTGCGCGGCGCGGTGACGGTCGATACCGGCGCGGTCGCCAAGCTGCGCGACGAGGGCAAGAGCCTGCTGCCGATCGGCATGGTCGCGGTCGAGGGCGATTTTTCGCGCGGCGACGTGATCGCGGTGCGCGATGCGGCCGGCTCCGAGATCGCACGCGGCCTGGCCAACTATGCGAGTGCCGAGGCGCGTCTGCTGTGCCGCAAGGCGTCGTCGGAGATCGAGAAGCTTCTGGGCTATGCGGCGGAGCCCGAGATGCTGCACCGGGACAACCTGATCCTCACCCGCTGATCCCTCCCATCGGTCGCCGCGTGATCGCGGCGGGCCTGCGCGGGGCGCCGCTCAGGGGGTGCCGCGGTTCGGATCGCCGCGCATGTCGAGCAGGATCTGCTGCGGGCTGAGGTTGGCCGATGCGTCCTTGCAGACGCCGGCCTTGGCGATCGCCAGCGAAGTCCGTGCACGGGGCTCGTACAACGACATCCAGGTCGGCGTTTCCTGCGGCTGCCATTCGCCTTCGGCGTAGTGCCGGGCATACAGCTTCACCTCGGCGGTGCTGCAGCGGATGCCTTCGAAGGTCGCGTTCACCGCATTGCCGGCCAGGCTGCGGGCCACCGAGACGTAGCGGACGATGCCGTCGCTCAGGATGCTGATCGAGGCGGGGTCGATGCCGATCGCCACCGCCGACGGGGAGGGCGACACCACAGGCACCAGCTTGTCGGTGCGCAGCGGAGGCGGCGCGGGCGGGGGCAGCTCCACGCGGCCGCCTTCGGGCTCGCCGATGCCCAGCAGGCCTGCCGATGCCGGGGCGGCAAACGCCAGGGCCAGCAGCGCGCCGGCGGCGACCGCGCAGGCGCGACGCCCGAAACTACGATCCGACATGCGGACTCTCCTTGTCTGCCACTGCCGAGGCCGTGGCCATCGAGGGATCGGGTTCGAAAGTGGCGCCGGGCGGCAGCTCGAAGGGCGCCGCGCCGGTGAAGCCCGCGTGCATGCCGCCGTCCTGCTCGCGCATCGGCCGCATGCTGCTGCGCAAAAAGCGGTTACGCTGTTCGTAGCGGGGCAGGAAGCGGGAGAGTTCGGTCAGCGCCATCTCGTAGACGCCGCGCTTGAACTCCACCACCACGTCGAGCGGCACCCAGTAGTCGTTCCAGCGCCAGGCGTCGAACTCGGGGTGGTTGGTGGCGCGCAGGTTCAGGTCCCAGTCGTGGCCCGTGAGCTGCAACAGGAACCAGATCTGCTTCTGGCCTTTGTAGTGGCCGCGCGCATCGCGCCGTATGTACCGGTCGGGCACCTCGTAGCGCAACCAGTCGCGGGTTCGGGCCATGATGCGCACGTGATCCGGCTGCAGACCTACCTCTTCGTGTAGTTCGCGAAACATCGCCTGCTCGGGCGTTTCGCCCCGGTCGATGCCCCCTTGCGGGAATTGCCAGCTGTGGGTACGGATGCGCTTGCCCCAGAAAACCTGGTTCTTCTGGTTGAGCAGGATGATGCCGACGTTGGGTCTGAACCCGTCCCTGTCGAGCATAATCAAACCCCAATTTTTGAAATTGAGTCCATTATGCACGCCGCTCCCGGCGCGACAAGGACCCGGCCCCCGGCACCCGCGGATTCGCTCCGTTCGGGCTGCCCAGACAGACCTTCCCACCCCGAGTTTCGAGTGCGCCGCCCATGAAAGCTTCCCAGTTCTTCGTCTCCACCCAGAAGGAGGCACCCGCCGATGCCGAGGTCGCCAGCCACCGGCTGATGATGCGTGCCGGCCTGATCAAGAAGCTGGGCGCCGGCATCTACAGCTACATGCCGATGGGGCTGCGGGTGATCCGCAAGGTCGAGGCGATCGTGCGCGAGGAGATGAACCGTGCCGGCGCGGTCGAGATCACGATGCCGGTGGTGCAACCCGCCGAACTCTGGCAGGAGACCGGCCGCTTCGAGAAGATGGGCCCCGAGCTGCTGCGCATCCGCGACCGCCACGGCCGTGACTTCGTGGTGCAGCCCACCAGCGAAGAGGTGGTGACCGACATCGCCCGCCAGGAGCTGCGCAGCTACAAGCAGCTGCCGAAGAATTTCTACCAGATCCAGACCAAGTTCCGCGACGAGCGCCGCCCGCGCTTCGGCCTGATGCGCGGCCGCGAGTTCACGATGAAGGACGCCTACAGCTTCGACCGCAGCCCCGAGGCGGCGCAGGCGAGCTACGAGGTGATGAAGGACGCGTACCGCCGCATCTTCGACCGCTTCGGCCTGCGCTACCGTGCCGTGGCCGCCGACAGCGGCGCCATTGGTGGCGACCTCAGCCAGGAGTTCCAGGTGATCGCCGCCACCGGCGAAGACGCGATCGTCTACTGCCCCGGCAGCGACTACGCCGCCAACATGGAAAAGGCCGAGGCGCTGGCACCGGCCGGGCCGCGCCCCGCCGCCACCCAGGCGCTGACGCACACCCCCACCCCCGGCAAGAGCACCTGTGCCGACGTGGCCGCGCTGCTGGGCGTGCCGCTCACCACCACCGTCAAGTCGCTGGTGCTGGCCACCGACTCCACGGACGAGCAGGGCGAGATCGTCGGGAGCCAGGTCTGGCTGTTGCTGCTGCGCGGCGACCACGACATGAACGAAGTCAAGGTCGGCAAGGTGCCCGGCCTGGACGCCGGCTTCCGCTTCGCGACGGTGCCCGAGATCGAGGCGCACTTCGGCTGCAAGCCCGGGTACCTGGGCCCGCTCAACCTGCTGCAGCCGGTCCGGCTGGTCGCCGACCGCGAAGTGGCCGCGATGTCCGATTGGATCTGCGGCGCCAACCAGGAGGGCGTGCACCTGACCGGCGTCAACTGGGGCCGCGACCTGACCGAGCCGGCCCTGGTGGCCGACATCCGCAACGTGGTGGCGGGCGATCCGTCGCCCGACGGCCGGGGTGTGCTGGCGATCGAGCGCGGCATCGAGGTGGGCCACGTGTTTTTCCTCGGCACCAAGTACAGCGCCGCGATGAACGCCACTTTCCTCGACGAGACCGGCAAGCCCCGGCACTTCGAGATGGGCTGCTACGGCATCGGCATCACCCGGCTGCCGGCCGCGGCCATCGAGCAGAACCACGACGAGCGCGGCATCCTGTGGCCCGACGCGATCGCGCCCTTCACTGCGGTGGTCTGCCCGATCGGCATGGACCGCAGCGAGGCGGTCAAGGCGGCCGCGCTGCAGCTCTACGCCGACCTGCAGGCCGCCGGCGTCGACGTGCTGCTGGACGACCGCGGCGAGCGCCCCGGCGCGATGTTCGCCGACTGGGAGCTGATCGGCGTGCCGCACCGGGTGGTGCTCTCCGACCGCGGCCTGAAAGAAGGCCAGGTCGAGTACCAGCACCGCCGCGACACCGCCGCGACCACCGTCGCCCTGTCCGACATCCTGGCCCACCTGAAGGGCCGCCTGTCGGCATGAGCGCAGCGCCGGGCCGCCCCAAGCAAGCGCGCACCGCAGCGCGCAGCGCGGAGGTTCGGTGTGATCCAGCGCCGGGCCGCCCCAAGCAAGCGCGCACCGCAGCGCGCAGCGCGGAGGTTCGGTGTGATCCAGCGCCGGGCCGCCCG
>JBHZQV010000001.1:240207-418769 GCA_042867185.1 Sphingomonas sp. NCPPB 2930
CGCCCCAAGCAAGCGCGCACCGCAGCGCGCAGCGCGGAGGCTCGGTGTGATCCAGCGCCGGGCCGCCCGCAGCCTTCCGCAGGCGATCTTTCGCGCCGAAAGTGGCTGTTGTCGTTACCCGCTGCCGGCCTCATGCTATCGTTTTCAGAGCAAGCCGCGGCCGGCTCGCAGCTGGAAGAGCCGCTGGCCGATGCGGTGCGCACCGCGCTCAGTTCGGCCATCGCGCAGCAGGCGCCGCCGGTGCCCGAATTCCCCACCACCGTCGCCCGCATGGCCTACCTGCGCTGGCTCGGCACGATGGCCGAGCGGCTGCAGAAGCGGGTGCCCGACCGCGAGACGCGGGTCGAGTTCCTGCGGACCGCCTGGTACGAATCCCGCCGCGCGGGGCTCGACGTGTCGCTGGTGCTGGGGCTGGTGCAGGTGGAGAGCGCGTTCCGCAAATACGCCGTCTCCAGCGTCGGCGCACGGGGCTACATGCAGGTGATGCCGTTCTGGACCCGCACCATCGGCGACGGCGAGGCCGGCCGCCTGTTCCACATGCAGACCAACCTGCGCTTCGGCTGCGTGATCCTGCGCCACTACCTGGAGCGGGAGCGGGGCGATGCCTTCATGGCGCTCGGCCGCTACAACGGCAGCCGGGGCCGGGCACCGTACCCCGATGCCGTGTTCGCTGCCCAGCGCAACTGGACCTTTTCCGACCCGGGCGCAGGCTAGCCCTACCGTCGGTGAGCCCGGGCACCGCCGTCCAGCCGGCCACCGGGAAACATTTCCGTCGTCAAAGCCCGCGTGCTTTACAGTTGCGCCCAAAACGCATCACAATGTAACAGGGCTGCACGCCGCAGTCCGACAAGGACGCGGCATGGACCAGGTAGACGATGATTTCGTGTTTGCGCCGGAATCCGGCGGCACGCAGGCGGCGGGCGACGCGCCCGCAGGCACCGGCCTGACGGTGCTCACCGTCGACGACGACCGGCAATTCCAGCAGGCGCTCCACCAGGCGCTGGCCGGCTTTCTCTACCAGGGTGTGCCGGTCCACTTGAAGAGCGCCCACTCGGCCGCCGAAGCCGCCCGGTACCTCACCGCCCATCCGGAGGTGGCGGTGGTATTCCTCGACGTGGTGATGGAGACCGACGACGCCGGCCTGCGGCTGGTGCGCAGCGTGCGCGAGCTGCTCGGCAATTCCGAAGTGCGGATCGTGCTGCTCACCGGCCAGCCGGGCATGAGCAACTTCAAGGAGTCGATCGACCGGCTCGACATCAACGACTACTGGCTCAAGACCGAGCTGACCCACGAGCGGCTGCACGGCATCCTGACCGGCAACCTGCGCGCCTGGGAGCAGATCCATGCGCTCAACCGGGCGCGCCAGGGGCTGCAGACCATCGTCGAGGCCAGCAACTCGTTCAACCGCGCCCGCAACCTGCAGGAGTTCTCGGCCCATGTGATCCGCGAGCTGTCGCGGCTGCTGGGTCTGGCACCCGAAAGCGTAGTCTGCGTGCAGGAGATGGGCCGCGCCGGCGAGGCCGATCCGGGCCGGGCGCTGGTGGTCGGCGCCGCCGGCCGCTTCGCGTCCGAGGTGTCGCGCCATCTGCACAGCTTCGCCGACGACGCCATCCGCGAACTGCTGGTGCAGAGCCTGACCCGCCAGCAACCGGTCGAGACCGACACCAGCCAGGTGCTGTTCTTCCCCGGCACCGGCAAGAGCCCGCGCGCCGCGGTGTACCTGGCCACCCGCCGCCGGCTGGACGAGACCGAGCGCGAACTGCTCGGCGTGTTCTGCACCAACATCCAGTCGGGCCTGATCAACGTGTCGCTCACCAGCCGGCTCAACCGGATGGCGCTGGAGGACAGCCTGCTGTCGCTGCCCAACGGCAATGCGCTGATGCGCTGCATCGACACCATCCTCGACATGCACGCGCCGCGCGACCGGGCGCTGCTGCTGATCGACCTGAACCAGTATTCGCAGGGCTGCCTGGCCCTCGGTATCGACCAGGGCGATCTGATGCTCAAGCGCATGGCGGCCCGGCTGGCCAGCGTGTTCCCGCCGCCCTGCCTGGTGGCCCGGCTGCACGACGACACGTTCGGCATCGTCGGCCCCGGCGCGATGGTGGACGAGGCGCACATCGATTCGCTGGAGACGGCCGACCCGGGCGACGAACAGTTGCCGCCCTTCATCGGCGTCTGCGCGGCGCGGATGGACCTGGACAGCTTCCGCGGCAGCGGCCAGGGCGCGATGGCCGCCGCCATGCTGCTGCTGCGCCGCGCGCGGGCGCAGGGGCTGCGGCGGCTGGTGGAGTACGCGCCCGGCATGGAGCGCGAGAACGACCAGCACTTCACCCTGTCGCGCCAGCTCTACCACGGCCTGCGCGAGCACCAGCTGCGCATCGAACTGCAGCCGCAGATCGCATTGGCGACCGGCGCCATCGTCGGTGCCGAGGCGCTGGCCCGCTGGACCTTGCCCGACGGCACGGCGATCGCCCCCAACGACTTCGTGCCGGTGGCCGAGGCCAGCGGCCTGGTGGTGCACCTGGGCCGGCAGGTGATCGAGCTCGCCTGTCGTGCGCTGGTGCGCCTGGCCGAGGCCGGGTTTCCGCAGATATCGGTGGCGGTGAACGTCTCGCCGCACCAGCTGGCGCGCCGCACCTTCGTGGCCGAGCTGGTGGCGGCGCTGGAGCGCCACGGCATCGACCCGTCCCGGCTGGACCTGGAGATCACCGAGTCGGCCATGATGGGCGACCACCAGGCCAACGTCGCGGTGCTGCGGGCGCTGCGCGACCTGGGCTTCATGGTGGCGGTGGACGATTTCGGCACCGGCCATTCGTCGCTCGCCTACCTGCAGGACCTGCCGCTGGGCATGCTGAAGGTCGACCGCAGCTTCATCCAGGACATCGGCGTGCCCGGCGCTTCGGCCCACCGCGCGCCGATCGCCGGCATGGTGGTGGACCTGGGCGCCCATCTGGGCCTGAAGGTGCTTGCCGAAGGGGTGGAGAACGCCGCCCAGGCCGACTGGCTGCGGGCCCGCGGCTGCCCGCTGGCGCAGGGCTATTTCTTCGCCCGGCCCGAACCGCTGGAAGCGTTCGTCGCGCGGCTCCAGGCCTAGCGCTGCGACACGAGGTGCCCGCCCCATGAAGCCGCGCAGCCACGACCCGCGCGTGCCGCAGCACCGGTGACCACGATGCATCCGCCGCCACCGCCACCACCGTCTTCCACCACGCTGCTGCAGGACATGCCGCGACCGAGACGGCACCCGCTGCGGCGGCATCTGCGGCTGGTGTTGCTGGTGCTGCCCTGGCTGCTGGCGATGGGGCTCGGGTTTCCGCTGCTGTGGCACCAGATGCGCCACACCTTCGACAGCCCGGTGCAGCGGGCGCGCGACCTGGCCCTGTTCCAGGCCGCCAGCGTGGCCGGCCGGGTGATCGACAGCCTGCGCAACGACGTGCGTTTCCTGGAAGCCGTCTCCACGCTCGACGACGACGACACCCCCACGCTCCCCTCCGATTCCGACACCGCGCGGCTGATGCTCGCCTTCGCGCGGGGCGCGCCGTCGTACGACCACCTGCGGCTGGTCGACGCCGACGGGCACGAGCGGCTGCGGGTCGACTACACCGCCGGCCCGTCGCCCGGCCTCTATGCCGCGCCGGGCGTGGCCGTCGCCCGCAACCGGGCGCTCGCGCCGCCCGACCGGCTGCAGAACGCGCGCAACCACATCGACTTCGACCGGGTGTCGCACCTGCCGCAAGGCGAGGTCTATGTCTCGGGCTTCGAGCTGCGCCCGTCGGCCGACGGCCGTCCGCCGCAGCCGGTACTGCGCGCCACCGCGGCCCGGTTCGACGGCGAGACCCTGCGCGGCGCGGTATCGCTCGAACTGCTGGCCAACGATCTGCTGGAGCGGATCGTGGCGCTCGGCCGCTCGCACCAGGTCGATCTGTTCGTGGCCCACCCGGACGGCCGCTGGATCCGCGGGCCGCAGCCCGGCCGCGACTGGTCGGACACCGTGGCCGCGACCGACGCCGGCCTGTGGGCGGCGATGCAGGCGCAGACGGACGGTCTCTACCAGGGCACCGACAGCGGCGGCGAATGGACCTTCCGCCGTATCAGCCTGGCACGCGAAGTGGACGCCGTGGCGCCGCCCGGGCCGGCGTCGCCCGAGCCGCGGCTGCTGCTGGCGGCACGGGCCGACCGGCAGTCGGCCACCTGGGCCCGCTGGCGCTGGCAACTACCGCTGGCGGCCTGCATGGCGGCCGCGCTGCTGGCGGCGGTGGTGCTCAGCGCGCAGCTGCTGCGCAGCCTGCGGGCCGACGCCCGCCACACCCGCGCGCTGCACCAGGCCAACCGGGCGCTCACCATCGCCAACGACAACCTGCGCACCGTGCAGGACGACCTGGCCCGCGTCGCCCGGCTGTCGTCCCTGGGCCTGATGGTGGCCGGCGTGGCGCACGAGCTGAACACCCCGCTCGGCAGCGCCACGCTGGCGCTGAGCACCGCCCGGCAGGAGCTGGACATGCTCGCCGCGCGGCTGCAGCAGGGCCTGCGCCGCTCCGACCTGGACCGCTACGTGGCGATGAGCGACAGCGCGATGCAGACCGTGGCCGACGCGGTGCGCCGCGCCGCCGGCCTGGTGCAGCGCTTCAAGCAGGTGGCGGTCGACCGGACCAGCATGCAGCGCCGGGTGTTCGACCTGGGGCAGATCGTGCTCGATGCCGATCCGCGGTTGCGCCACTGGCCGGCCGCCAGCCCCGTCAACCTGCGGCTGCTGTTGCCGCCCGGCCTGGAGATGGACAGCTACCCCGGCCCGCTGGAGCAGGCGGTGTCGAACCTGCTCGACAACGCGGTGCTGCATGCCTTCGGCTCGCAGGTCGGCGGCACCGTCGTGGTGGAGGTGGCCGCCGACGGTGCCGACCACGTGCTGGTACGGGTGGCGGACGATGGCGCCGGCATCCCGGCCGCCCAGCTGCCGCGGGTCTTCGACCCGTTCTTCACCACCCGGCGGCATGCCGGCGGCACCGGCCTGGGCCTGCACATCGTCCACCAGATCGTGGCCGACGTGCTGGGCGGCACGCTGCAGGCCGAGAGCCCGGTGCCCGCCGGCCTGCCGGTGCCGGGCCGGGGCAGCGTCTTCACGATGCGGCTGCCGCGCCGGGCGCCCCAGCGGCCGGAAACGGCGGCGCCGGCCGTGGACACCTGAGGAAACAGGCCGACCCGGCGCGTCGGCGCCGGCTTTCACCGGCGCGGCGTTCGTGGCCGCACGCTGGTGGTCCGATCAGCCTCCGCCCATGCCTGCCGCCATGACCCGTGCCTCCACCTCCGCATCGTCCAAGTCCGCCACCGCCAAGACATCCGGCGGCAAGCCGAAGAAGGGCCTCTACGCCAACATCCAGGCCAAGCGCCGCCGCATCGCCGCCGGCAGCGGCGAGACGATGCGCAAGCCCCACGCGGAGGGCGCCCCGACCGACGAATCCTTCCGCAGGTCGGCCAAGACAGCCAAGTCGGCCAAGCCGGCCCGAAGGCCCAAGACCACCCGCCACCACCGCGGCCGCCGGGCCAAGGCCCGCACCGGGCGCAGCCGCAGCCGTTCACGCTGAAAAAGGTCTTCGGCCAGCGTCCTGCGCCGGCACTGTGCTATTGAAATAGTAGCAATGCGTCCGGCACAATAGGGGCCCGATGACGCAGCCGACGCCGACACCCGCCCCGATACTGCTGGCCCCGATGGAGGGCCTGCTCGATTTCCTGCTGCGCGACATGCTGACCCGGGTCGGCGGCATCGACCGCTGCGTGTCGGAGTTCATCCGCGTCTCCGACACGGTGCTGCCCGACCGCGTCTTCCACCGCTACGTGCCCGAGCTGCGCAACGGCAGCCGCACCCCGGCCGGCGTGCCGGTGCGGCCCCAGCTGCTCGGCTCCGACCCGGCCTGCATGGCCGCCAACGCGGCCGCCGTGGCGCGGTTGGCGCCGGCGGGCATCGACCTCAACTTCGGCTGCCCGGCGGCGATCGTCAACCGCCACGGCGGTGGTGCCGCGCTGCTGGATACGCCGGAGCTGCTGCACGCCATCGTCTCGGCGGTGCGCCGGGCGGTGCCGGCCCACATCCCTGTCTCGGCCAAGATGCGGCTGGGCGTGCGCGACGGCAACGGCGCGGTCGAATGCGCCCTGGCGCTGGCCGAGGCCGGCGCCTGCGAGCTGGTGGTGCATGCCCGCACCAAGACCGACGGCTACCGGCCGCCGGCCTACTGGGAGCGCATTCCGGCGATCCGCGCGGCGGTGGCGATCCCGGTGGTCGCCAATGGCGAGATCTGGACGGTGGAGGACGCGCTGCGCTGCCGCGAACGCTCGGGCGGCACCGCGCTGATGCTGGGCCGCGGCATCGTCGCCGACCCGGGCCTGGCCTGGGCGATCCGCGCGGCCGACGGCGAGCCCGGCGTGCCGCCGCCGGTCGACTGGCCGCGGGTGCGGCTGCAGGTCGCCGCCTTCTGGATCCGGATCAGCACCTGCTTTCCCGGCCGGCAGCGGGTGGGGCGGCTCAAGCAGTGGCTGAACCTGCTGCGCCGTCGCTTTCCCGAGGCCGAGGCGGCCTTCCAGACGGTGCGCACGATGACCGAGCCGGAGCAGGTCGATGCGTGGATGGCGGGGCTGCAGGCCGGCGACGCGGTACCGGCGGCGGTGGTGCCGCCGCGGGTGGAAGAGCCGGTCGCCCTGGCCTGAGCCGGCGGGTGCGGCGGGCCGGGCACCGGCGCCCGCGCCTCAGCCCGGCGGCAGCGCTTCCGCCGTCCGTGCCGCGGCGGTGCTGCCGGTGCCGGTCGCCGCGCCCGCGCTGGTGCCGCTGCGCGACACCAGCACCTGGTCGATCCGGTAGCTGTCGACGTCCATCACCTCGAACTTGTAGCCGCCCCAGCTGACGCTGTCGGTGCGGCGCGGCACCCGGCGCAGCATCACCATCAGGAAGCCGGCCAGCGTCTCGTAGTCGTCGGGGTGGGGCAGGTCGTCCACCAGGCCGAGCGCGTGGCGCACGTCGCGAATCGGGGTGACGCCGTCGATCAGCCACGAGTCGGCGTCGCGCCGCACGATCTGCTCTTCGTCCAGCGGCGAGATCAGGTCGCCCATCACCGTGCTCATCACGTCGTTGAGCGTGACCACGCCCACCACCAGGCTGTACTCGTTGACGATGACCGCGAAATCCTCGCCCACCAGCCGGAACTGGTCGAGCACCTCGGCCAGCGACAGCCGGTCGGGCACGATCAGCGCCTTGTGCACCAGGCCGGCGTCGGCGAAGTTGATCGGCAGGTTGTTGAGCGCCCGCTGGAACAGATCCTTGGCGTCGACGTAGCCCAGCACATGGTCGATGTCGCCGTCGCAGACCGGGTAGGTCGAGAACGGCTCGGCCGCGATCCGGGCGCGGATCACCGGATCGGGGTCGTCGCGCAGGAAGTAGGCGATGCGGTCGCGCTGGGTCATCGCGCTGGCGACGGTGCGGGTGTCGAGCGAGAACACGTTGGCGATCACCTGCTGCTCGCTGGCCAGCAGCACGCCTGCCAGGGCGCCGGCCTCGGTCATCGCCAGGATGTCCTGCGAGGTGATCCGGTCGTCGCGCTGCGCCGGCAGGCCGAAGAGGCGGAACAGCCCGTCGGCCAGCTGGCTGTAGACCCAGACCACCGGCCGGAAGACGCGCATCAGCAGCAGCATCGGCTTGACCACCCGCACCGCGATCCGCTCGGGGTCGCCCATGCCCATGCGCTTCGGCACCAGGTCGGCGAAGAGGATGAAGAGCGAGGTCACCACCACGAACGAGGCCAGGAAACCCCAGGTGGCCGCCCGCGGCGCGGTGAAAGGCCAGAGCGCGAAGGCCGACTCGAAGAACGGGCTGAGCGCGCCTTCGCCCACGATGCCGCCCAGGATCGCGATCGCGTTCTGCCCCACCTGCACCACGGTGAAGTAGGGGCCGGGCAGCTCCTGCAGCCGCATCACCCGCTCGGCCCGCGCCTCGCCCTCGTCGGCCAGCTGGCGCAGCCGCAGCCGGCGCGAGGCGGCCAGCGAGATCTCGGCGACCGAGAAGAATGCGCTGGCGGCGATCAGGCAGACGATGAGGAGCAGGCTGGTGGAGAGTGTCATGGGCAGACGACATTGTCTCTCGCCGTGCAGGCCGCCGGAACCGGCCGGCCATCCCAACGGGCTGTCGCCGCCGGCCCCGGCCGCCGGGCCGCCCCAAGGCCCGGGGCAGCCTCCCCCGCGGGGGGTGGCGTTACACGGCGCGGCAGCGCCGTGAAAAGCCGGGGGGCCTTAACTACTGCATGAAGCCGATGCGGCTGCGGCCGTTGCCTGCGCGCGGCAGGTCGTCGGCCCGCAACTCGGCCCGTGCATCGAGCCGGGCGTTGCCGAAGGCCACCATCAGCGCCCGGCGCATCTCGCGCGGGGCCAGCGGCGCCAGCCGGTCGAGCACGTCGTCGTGCGGCCGCTCGCCGAAGCGGCTGCCCCAGTCGTGCTCGGCGCGGATCGACTGGTAGAGCCGCAGCGCGATGTGGCGCGCCTGGGCGGGCGAGGGCGGCTGTACCTCGAACACGTTCATCCGGTTCAGGATCGGGTCGGGAATGCCACGCGGGTCGTTGGCGGTGGTGATCCAGACCACCTGGCTGGCGTCGATCGGCACCTCGGCGAACTCGTCGACGAAGGCGCCGGCGGTGTCGTGCTCCAGCAGGCCGTAGAGCGCGCCCAGCGGGTCGTACTGGGCGTCGCAGTTGGCCTTGTCGATCTCGTCCACCACGATCACCGGATTGGCGTAGGCGCCCTCGACCAGCGCTTCGAACACCTTGCCGGGCCGTGCGCCCTTCCACTGCGAGGCCGAGCCCGACAGCAGCCAGCCGGCCGTCATCGAGCCCATCGGCACCAGGTTCATGCCGGTGCCGATCAGATCGGCCAGGTGCTTGGCGAAGTGGGTCTTGCCGATGCCGGGCGGGCCGAGCAGCAGCATCGGCGTCACCTCCAGCCCGTCGCGGCTGTCCTGGCTGAGGGCCACGTGGCGGCGCACGTCGTCGAGCACCTCGGTGAAGTTGGGCAGCGCGTCGTAGAGCGATGCCATCTCGGGGACGCCGGCGGGCTTGACCTGGAAGCGCTCGGGGCCGCGCGCCAGCATGCGCTCGTAGGTGCCGCGCAGGCTTTCGTGCTCGCGGCCGTCGCCGCTGGCCTGCAGCTTGCCCAGCCGGCGCTCCACGTCGGACGGATCGAACACGCTGCGGACCTGGGCGATCGGCAGCTGGAAGGGGGGCGGGCACTCGGAAGAACGGGAGGTCTGCGTGACGACGAGACTGCGGGATTCCATAGGGCCACTCCTCGGAAAAGGTGTTGGTGACGGAACCATTGCAGCACACACCGTGCCAGCCGTCCATGCGCGCAACCGTGTCCGAGCGCCCGAAAAGCGACGGCGCGGTCGCCCTGATCGGGAGACCGCGCCGTGCAGGAGCGTGGGTACCGGCAGCTACGGCCGGCAGGGCATCAGGCGGCCGGGCCGGAGATGACCTTCTGCAGCTCGCCCGACTCGTACATCTCCATCATGATGTCCGAGCCGCCGATGAACTCGCCCTTGACGTAGAGCTGTGGGATCGTCGGCCACTGGCTGTATTCCTTGATGCCCTGGCGGATGCCGTCGTCTTCCAGCACGTTGACCGTCTTGAGCGACTTGGTGTCGACGCCGCAGGCCTTCAGCACCTGGATCGCGCGGCCGGAAAAGCCGCACATCGGGAAGCTGGCGTTGCCCTTCATGAAGAGCAGCACTGCGTTGGATTTGACGAGGTCGTCGATGCGTTTCTGGGCGTCACTCATGGGGTTTCTCCGGGATGGATGCGCCAACGGGCGCGGCAGGTCGTGCGAAAGGGATGCGCGATTATCCGTGCGATGGCCAAAGCCCGCCGGTGCAGCGGGCGATGCCGGCCAGATCGCTGCGGCTTTGCACCCGGGCGAAGCCGGCCGCGCGCAGCAGGTCCTGCACCGCGCCCGCCTGGTCCCAGCCGTGCTCCAGCAGCAGCCAGCCGCCCGGCCGCAGGTGGGCCGGCGCCCCCGCCACCAGGGTGCGCAGGTCCGACAGGCCGTCGGCGCCGGCCACCAGGGCGGCGGTGGGCTCGTGGCGCAGGGCGTCCAGGTGGGGGTCGCCGGCCGCGATGTAGGGCGGGTTGGAGACGAGCAGGTCGAAGCGGCGGCCGGCCACGGCGGAGAACCAGTCGCTGTGCAGAAACGCCACCGCCAGGCCCAGCCGCCGCGCATTGTCGCGGGCGACGGCCAGGGCGTCGGGGCTGGCGTCGAGTGCGGTCACGCGGGCGGCCGGCCCGGCGCCGGGCCGTGCGGTGGCATGGGCCAGGGCCAGGGCGATGGCCCCGCTGCCGGTGCCCAGGTCCAGCACCTCGGCCGCGTCGGGGCGGGCCGCATCGGCCAGCACGTCCAGCGCCCAGACGACCAGCGTCTCGGTATCCGGCCGGGGCACCAGCACCCGGGCATCGACCGCCAGCGGCAGGCCGAAGAACTCCTTCTCGCCGACCAGGTAGGCGACCGGCCGGCCCGCCCGGCGGCCGGCGCAGAGCGCGTCGAACGCCGCTTGCGCCCCGGGCGGCAGCGGATCGGTGTCGTGCGCCAGCAGCCAGGCCCGGTCGTGCGCCGGGCGGCCCAGGGCGTGCAGCAGCAGCAGCTGGGCGTCGAGCCGGTCCAGGCCCGCGGCGGCGGCGGCGCGCAACGCCTGGTTGAAGTCGGAGGTTTTGCTATGCATTGGGTAGCTGGATGCCGGCGCGGATCATCGGCTGCAGGTGCTTTTGACCATCGAAACCGGCCTCAACCCTTCAGGCCTTCCAGCTCTTCCAGCTGCTCGGCCTCGCGCGCCTGCTGCAGGCCGTCGAGCACCTCGCCCAGGTCGCCTTCCATCACCATCAGCAGCTTGTAGAGCGTCAGGTTGATCCGGTGGTCGGTGAGCCTGCCCTGGGGGAAGTTGTAGGTGCGGATCCGGTCGCTGCGGTCGCCGCTGCCGATCAGGCCCTTGCGCATCGCGGCCTCCTTGGCGGCGCGCTCGCTGCGGTCCTTTTCCTGGAGCCGGGCCTGCAGCACCTGCAGCGCCTTGGCCTTGTTGCTGTGCTGGCTGCGGCCGTCCTGGCACTCGGCGACGATGCCGGTGGGGATGTGGACCACCCGCACCGCCGAATCGGTCTTGTTGATGTGCTGGCCGCCGGCGCCGCTGGCGCGGAAGGTGTCGATCCGCAGGTCGGCCGGGTTCAGGGTGATCGCCTGGTGCTCATCGGGCTCGGGCATCACGGCGACGGTGCAGGCGCTGGTGTGGATCCGGCCCTGGGTCTCGGTGGCCGGCACCCGCTGGACCCGGTGGCCGCCCGATTCGAAGCGCAGCCGGCCGAAGGCGCCGTCGCCGACGATGCGGAACACGACTTCCTTGTAGCCGCCCAGCTCGCTCTCGTTGGCGCTGACCACCTCGCAGCGCCAGCCGGCGCGCTCGCAGTAGCGGGTGTACATCCGCGCCAGGTCGCCGGCGAAGAGGGCCGATTCGTCGCCGCCCGCGCCGGCACGGATTTCGACGAAGGCGTTGCGCACGTCGTCCGGGTCCTTGGGCAGCAGCAGGCGCTGCAGCTCTTCCTCCAGCCGGGGCAGCTCGGCCTCGGTGGCGGCGATCTCCTCCTGCGCCATCTCGGCCATGTCGGGGTCGGCCAGCATCTCGCGGGCGCCTTGCAGGTCGGCCTCGCACTGGCGGTAGCGGGCGTAGCGGCCGGCCACCTGGGTCACCTCGGCATGCTCGCGGGAGAGGCCGCGGTACTGCTCCATGTCGGCCATGATGTCCTCGCGCGAGAGCAGGAAATCGAGTTCCTCGAGGCGGACGGCGTAGCGGTCGAGCTGGTGGCGAAGGAATGTTTTCACGGGCGAAAGAAGGGGTGCGGGGAACGGGAATCGGGGAGGGCGCCGGCCCCGGGGAGCCGGCGGCGCGGCAAAGGCCGCGCGGGGCGGCGTGGCGACGCGGCGCCACGGCAGCGGCGAGCGCCGCTAACGTTCCTTGCGGCCGTCGCCGCGCAGGAAGAGGCGCGAGACGGTCCGGGCGGTCTGCTCGCGCTGGGCCGCATCGCCGGCGTGCAGTTCGGCCATCGCGCCGTGCAGCATCTTCTGGGTGAGGCCGCGGGAGAGGGCTTCGAGCACCGCGTCGACGTCGTCGCCCCGGGCCAGCAGCTTGCGCGCCCGGGCGATCTCGGCGCTGCGCCATGCGTCGGCCTGGGCGTGGAGCTGGCGGATCAGCGGCACCGCGCCGTGCACCGGGTCGCGCTGGTCCATCCAGTGCATGAAGCTGAGCACGCCGGCGTCGATGATCGTCTCGGCCTGGGCCACCGCGGCCTGGCGGCTGGCCTGGGCGGTCTGCACCACGCTGGCCAGGTCGTCGACCGTGTAGAGATACACGTCCTCGAGCGCCTTGACCTCGGGCTCGATGTCGCGCGGCACGGCCAGGTCGACCATGAACATCGGCCGGTGCTTGCGGCGCTTCAGCGCCCGCTCCACCGCGCCCAGGCCGATGATCGGCAGGGTGCTGGCGGTGCAGCTCACCACCGCGTCGAACTCGTGCATCCGCTCGGGCAGGTCGGCCAGGCACATCACCTCGCCGCCGAAGCGGCCGGCCAGGGCCTGGCCGCGCTCCAGCGTGCGGTTGGCGACGGCGATGCCCCTGGGGTTGCGGGCCGCGAAGTGGGTGGCGGCCAGCTCGATCATCTCGCCGGCGCCGACGAACAGCACCTTGATCTCGGACAGGTCCTCGAAGAGCTGGCCGGCCAGGCGGACGGCCGCGGCCGCCATGCTGATCGACTGGGTGCCGATCTCGGTGGAGCTGCGCACCTCCTTGGCGACCGAGAAGGAGCGCTGGAACAGCTGGTTGAGCGTGCTGCCGAGGGCGCCGGCGTCTTCCGCGGCGCGCACCGCGTCCTTCATCTGGCCGAGGATCTGCGCCTCGCCCAGCACCATCGAATCGAGGCCGCTGGCGACGCGGAACGCGTGCCGCGCCACCGTGTCGCCCTGCAGGGTGTAGGCGTGCGACTGGAGCAGCGCGTCCGGTACGCCGCCGGTCCGGGCCAGCCAGCCGAGCGTGTGGTCGAGCGCGGGGCGCTCGCCGGCGCAGTAGATCTCGGTGCGGTTGCAGGTGGAGATGATGGCCGCTTCCACCTCGGGATGCCGGCCGCCGCCGGTGGTGAAAGAGCCGCGCAGGCCCTGCAGCGTCGGGGCGATCTGGTCGAGCGCGAACGCGAACCTGCCGCGCAGATCCAGGGGCGCGGTGGTGTGGTTGATGCCTAAAGCCCAGACTGCCATCCCCGGATTATAAAATTCATGGCCGTCCGCCGCGCATAGCCCCTTTCTATCGGTATGAATGCGAACGGTTATGCCTTCGCCGTCCCTTCCACGCCCCGCACGGCGCCTGCACCATGTCCGCCGCCGACTTGCTGAACCACCTGCTGAACTTCGTCGCGCCCGCGTTCTGGACCGCGGTGCTGCTGGTATCGACCGCCCGCCTGGTGGCGCCGGGCCCGGGCCGCGTCGCCTGGCCGTGGCGGCTGGCGCTGGATGCGGGCGTGGGGGTGCTGGTACTGGTGCTGGGCTTGGTGCTCACCGGGCACGACGGCGCGATGGCGACCTGGATCGCCGTGGTGCTGGCGATGGGCACCACCGAGTGGTGCCTGCTTCGCGCCTGGCGTTAGCCAGCCGGCGAGAAGAAATCGACCCGGTCGGTGATGATGCCGTCGGTGCCCAGGGCCAGCAGCCTCTGGGCCGCCCAGTCGTCGTTGACGGTGTACGACAGGGCCCGCAGGCCGGCCGCGTGTACCGCCTCGACCGTGCCGGCATCCCACAGCGCATGGTTGCAGACGATGGCCACGCATTCCAGCGCCACCGCTTGCTCCAGCCAGCCGTCGCGCAGGCTGTCGAGCAGCAGGCCGCGGGGCAGGGCCGGTGCCGCGGCCCGCGCGCCTTCGAGCGATTCGGGTTGGAACGATGTCAACAGGGGCGGCACGGCCGCCTGCTGCCAGAGCCGCGCGGCCTGGGCGGCCACCACCTCGCCGGTGTGGCGCTCGGTGCCGGGGGTGGGCTTGATCTCGATGTTGAGCATCCAGCCGTTCTGCAGGCAGTAGCGGGCGATGTTCTCGAAGCTGGGCGGCGGCTCGCCGGCATGGCCGCGCGAATGCCAGCCGCCGGCATCCAGCTGGGCCAGCGACGCCCACGGCTGGTGGCCGGCGGTGCCGTGGCCGTTGGTGGTGCGCTCCAGCGTGGCGTCGTGCAGCAAGAAGGGTACGCCGTCGGCGCTCAGTTTCACGTCGCATTCGAACATGCGGTAGCCGTGCCGCGCGCCCAGGCGGAAGGCGGCCAGCGTGTTCTCGGGCGCCAGCTTGCCGGCGCCGCGGTGGGCGATCCAGCGGGGGTAGGGCCAGGCATCCGCGATGCCGGAGAAAGGCGCTGCGTCTGCCATGGCGGTCAGATCCGCTTGCCGGAGGCGGCGTCGAACCAGTGCAGCCGTTCGGGCCGGGCCACCACGTGCAGGGTGCTGCCGGGCGCGGGGGCGTGCTTGCCTTCCTCGGCCCGCACGATCAGCGCGTCTTCGCCCAGGTGGCAGTACACCAGCCGCTCGGCGCCGAGCAGTTCGACGTTGTCGACCTGCAGCGCCCAGGTGCCGGGCGTGCCGGCGGGGACGATGTCGAGGTGCTCGGGCCGCACGCCCAGCACGGTGCCGGGCCGGGCCTCGGCCGCATGCTTGAGCAGGTTCATCGGCGGCGATCCGATGAAGCTGGCGACGAAGGTGGAGGCCGGCCGGTGGTAGACCTCTTCGGGCGTGCCGAACTGCTCCATCACGCCGCCGTTCATCACAATCATCCGCTGGGCCAGCGTCATCGCCTCGACCTGGTCGTGGGTGACGAACAGGCTGGTGATGCCCAGCTCGCGGTGCAGCTTCTGGATCTCCAGACGGGTCTGGGCGCGCAGCTTGGCGTCGAGATTGGAGAGCGGCTCGTCGAACAGGAACACCTGTGGCTGGCGCACGATGGCGCGGCCCATAGCCACGCGCTGGCGCTGGCCGCCGGAGAGTTCGCGGGGCTTGCGCTCCAGCAGGTGGCCCAGCTCCAGGATCTTGGCGGCCTTGTCGACGCGGGTCTTGATCTCGTCCAGCGGCACCTTGGCGATCTTCAGGCCGTAGGCCATGTTCTGGAACACGCTCATGTGCGGGTAGAGCGCGTAGTTCTGGAACACCATCGCGATGTCGCGCTCGGCCGGCTCCAGGTCGTTGACCACCCGGCCACCGATCGAGATGGTGCCGCCGCTGATCTCTTCCAGGCCCGCCACCATGCGCAGCAGGGTCGACTTGCCGCAGCCCGAAGGGCCCACGATCACGATGAATTCGCCGTCGGCCACCTCGGCGTTCACGCCGTGGATGACCTGGTTGGCCTTGGGTCCGCTGCCGTAGCGCTTGACGACGTCTTTCAGGGAAATGGCTGCCATATCGTTCTCAGTTGTACTTTGCAATCGCGACGGTTCCCGTCCAGGAACACCGCGGATCTGGCTTTGCCAGGCCGCCGGTGTTGCCCCCCGAAGAGGGGGTTGGCGGCCACACGCAGTGGGCAAGCCTGGGGGTCATTTTTCGGTGTCTACCAGGCCCTTGACGAACCATTTCTGCATGAGGATCACCACCAGCGCGGGCGGCAGCATCGCGAGCAATGCGGTCGCCATCACGATGTTCCATTCGTTCTGGCCGTCGCCGCCGGCGATCATCCGCTTGATGCCGATCACCACCGGGTACATGTCCTCGGTGGTGGTGGCCAGCAGCGGCCAGAGGTACTGGTTCCAGCCGTAGATGAACTGGATCACGAACAGCGCCGCGACCGACGTCTTCGACAGCGGCACCAGCACGTCCTTGAAGAAGCGCATCGGCCCGGCGCCGTCCATGCGGGCGGCTTCCACCAGCTCGTCGGGCACCGTCAGGAAGAACTGCCTGAACAGGAAGGTGGCGGTGGCCGAGGCGATCAGCGGCACGGTGAGGCCGGCGTAGGTGTTGAGCATGCCCAGGTCCGACACCACCTGGTAGGTGGGCCCGATCCGCACCTCGACCGGCAGCATCAGGGTGACGAAGATCATCCAGAAGCAGAGCTGCTTGAACGGGAACCTGAAATACACCACCGCGAAGGCGGAGAGCAGCGAGATCGCGATCTTGCCGATGGTGATGACCAGTGCCGAGACCAGGCTGACCCACATCATGCGGGCCACCGGCGCGGTGGAGCCGGCGCCGCTGCCGCCGCCGAAGAGCGCCGCCTTGTAGGTCTCCCAGAAGTGGGTGCCCGGCAGCAGCGGCATCGGTGCCTGCACGATCTCCTGCGCCGAATGGGTGGAGGCGACGAAGGCCAGGTAGAGCGGGAAGGCGACGATGAGGACGCCCAGGATCATCACCACGTGGGCGAGGACGCCGAGGGTGGGGCTGCGTTCGACCATCAGTAGTTCACCTTCTTCTCGACATAACGGAACTGCACCACCGTCAGCACGACGACGATCAGCATCAGCACCACCGACTGCGCGGCCGAGCCGCCCAGGTCCATCGCCTTGAAGCCGTCGTAGTAGACCTTGTAGACCAGGATCGCGGTGTCCTTGCCCGGGCCGCCCTGGGTGGCGGCGTCGACGATCGCGAAGGTGTCGAAGAAGGCGTAGACCACGTTGATCACCAGCAGGAAGAAGGTGGTGGGCGAGAGCAGCGGGAACTGGATCGACCAGAACCGGCGCCACGGGCCGGCCCCGTCGATCGCGGCGGCCTCGATCAGCGACTTGGGAATCGACTGCAGGCCCGCCAGGAAGAACAGGAAGTTGTAGGAGATCTGCTTCCACACCGCGGCCATGACGATCAGCGTCATCGCGTGGGTGCCGTTGAGCAGGTGGTTCCAGTCGATCCCGATGTGGCCCAGCGCGTAGGCCACCACGCCCAGCGAGGGCGAGAACATGAAGACCCACAGCACCGCGGCGACGGCCGGCGCGACCGCGTACGGCAGGATCAGCAGGGTGCGGTAGAACATCGCGCCGCGGATGATGCGGTCGGCGAAGATCGCCAGCATCAGCGACAGCGCCAGACCGATGCCGGCCACCAGCACCGAGAACAGCGCGGTGGTCTTGAACGATTCGACATAAGTCGAGTCGGCGAACAGCTGGCGGAAGTTGTCGAGGCCCACCCACTCGGTGGACATGCCGAACGCGTCCTGCGACTGCAGCGACTGCAGCAGCGCCTTGCCCGCAGGCCAGAAGAAGAAGACGCAGATGATCGCCATCTGCGGCGCCAGCAGCGCCCAGGGCAACCACGGCGATCGGAACAGAACACGTTTTTCCATGGCATTCAAAGTGAAAGCCGCCGCACCCGGTAGGCGCGGCGGCAAAGTACGCAAGGCTTCGGAAGGGCCCCTCGCCCGAAATCAGCCACGGCCCGAAAACCAGCAGGGCGCCCGTGGACCAGGCTTTGCCTGGCCACCGGGTGCGCCCCCCTTCGCGCAGCAGAAGGGGGGAGGCGGCACAGCCGCCCGGGGGGATCAGCTCTTGTTCGCTTTTTGGAAGCGTTCGAGTTGTTCATTGCCACGCTTGACGATCGCGTCCAGCGCTTCCTTGGCGGTCTTCTTGCCGTTCCAGACCTGCTCGAGCTCTTCGTCCTCGATCGCGCGGATCTGGACATAGTTGCCCAGGCGGATGCCGCGGCTCTTGTCGGTCACCTTGCGGATCATCTGCGTCACGGCCACGTCGGTTCCGGGGTTCTGCTTGTAGAAGCCCGACTCTTCGGTGAGCTTGTAGGCCGCGGTGGTGATCGGCAGGTAGCCGGTCCGCTTGTGGCTGGCCGACTGCACTTCGGGTGTGGAGATGAACGAGAAGAACTCGGCGATGCCCTTGTACTCCTCGGCCTTCTTGCCCGACATGACCCAGAGGCTGGCGCCGCCGATCACGGTGTTCTGCGGCGCGCCTTCGACGTCGGGGTAGTAGGGCAGCGGTGCCAGGCCGTAGGCGAACTTGGCGTTCTTGGCCACGTTGCCGTAGAAGCCCGACGAGGTGGCGATCATGGCGCACTCGCCCGAGACGAAGCTGGCCTCGGGGACGTTGCTGCGACCCTTGTAGATGAACAGGCCCTGCTTGACCATGTTGGCCAGGTTCTCGATGTGGCGCAGGTGCAGCGGCGAGTCCACCTTCAGGCGGGTGTCCAGGCCCTGCAGGCCGTTCGACTTGCTGGAGAACTCGACGTTGTGCCAGGCGGAGAAGCTCTCCAGCTGGGTCCAGTTCTGCCAGGCGGTGGTGAACGGGCACTTGTTGCCCGACGCCTTCAGCTTGGCGGCCGCGGCGACCACCTCGGGCCAGGTGGCGGGCGCCTTGTCGGTCGGCAGGCCGGCCGCCTTGAAGGCGTCCTTGTTGAAGTAGAAGATGGTGGTGGAGCTGTTGAACGGAAAGCTCAGCATCTGGCCGTTCGGCGCCGTGTAGTAGCCGGACACCGCGGGCACGTACGCCGCCGGGTCGAACTTCTTGCCCGCGTCCTGCATCACCTTGGTGATCGGCACCGCGACGCCCTTGCTGGCCATCATCGTGGCGGTGCCCACTTCGAACACCTGCAGGATGTGCGGTGCGTTGCCGGCACGGAATGCGGCCACGGCGGCGGTCATCGACTCGTCGTAGGTGCCCTTGTACGTCGGCAGGATCTTGTAGTCTTTCTGGCTTTCATTGAACTGGCGTGCCAGGTCGTTGACCCATTCGCCGTTGACCGCTGTCATCGAGTGCCACCACTGGATCTCGGTCTGGGCGACGGCCGGAATGGCCACGGTCGCGCCGAATGCAGCCGCCAAGGCGAGGCGTGCAAATTTCATGAATAACTCCTGGAAGAAAATAGGGACGAGCAGGGCGGCATGCTCGTCGCCGCATGTGACATCTGTGTGTCAATTTGATGACAAATATAACCGGGCCGGAAGCGGGGAAACCCTTTCGGTCCGATGCGGCGGGGCGGTGGGCCCGGCGGCCGCGATGTCCGCCCCTGCCGTCGCTGCGGACAAGGGGCCGGTGCAGGCTTGCTGCAACGCACCATGCTAGCATTTGAACCCGCCCTCAGACCGAACCGGGACCCGCTCCCGCGCGCCATGACCAAGACCTCCCTGGACAAAAGCAAGATCAAATTCCTGTTGCTCGAGGGCATCCATCCGTCCGCGGTCGAGGTGCTGCAGCAGGCGGGCTACACCAACATCGAATCGCTGCCCGGCGCCCTGAGCGACGCCGAGCTGAAGGCCAAGATCGCCGACGTGCACTTCCTCGGCATCCGCTCGCGCACCCAGCTCACGGCCGAGGTCTTCGCCGAGGCGCACAAGCTCAACGCGGTGGGGTGTTTCTGCATCGGCACCAACCAGGTCGACCTGGACGCGGCGCTCGAGCGCGGCATCACCGTCTTCAACGCGCCGTATTCCAACACCCGCTCGGTGGCCGAGCTGGTGCTAGCCGAGGCGATCCTGCTGCTGCGCGGCGTGCCCGAGAAGAGCGCGGTGGCGCACCGCGGCGGCTGGCTCAAGTCGGCCGACAACTCCTACGAGATCCGCGGCAAGACGCTGGGCATCGTCGGCTACGGCTCGATCGGCACCCAGCTGTCGGTGCTGGCCGAGGGCCTGGGCATGCAGGTCGCGTTCTACGACACGGTGACCAAGCTGCCGCTGGGCAACGCCCGCCAGGTGCCGACGCTGCACGGCCTGCTGGGCCAGGCCGACATCGTCAGCCTGCACGTGCCCGAGACGCCCGAGACGCAGTGGATGATCGGCGCCGCCGAGATCGCCGCGATGAAGCCCGGCGCGATCCTGATCAACGCCGCCCGCGGCACGGTCGTCGAGATCGAGGCGCTGGCCGAGGCGCTCAAGGCCCGCAAGCTGCTGGGCGCGGCGATCGACGTGTTCCCGGTCGAGCCGCGCAGCAACAAGGACGAGTTCCAGTCGCCCCTGCGCGGCCTCGACAACGTGATCCTCACGCCCCACGTCGGCGGCTCCACCATGGAGGCACAGGCCAACATCGGCCTGGAAGTGGCCGAGAAGCTGGTGCGCTACAGCGACACCGGCGCCACCACCTCGTCGGTGAATTTCCCCGCGGTGGCGCTGCCCACCCACGCCGGCAAGCACCGGCTGCTGCACATCCACCGCAACGTGCCGGGCGTGCTGTCGCAGATCAACACCATCTTCTCCGACAACCAGATCAACATCGCCGCGCAGTTCCTGCAGACCAACGCCAAGATCGGCTACGTGGTGATCGACGTCGACGCCGCCTCGTCCGACCTGGCGCAGCGCAAGCTGGGCGAGGTGCCGGGCACGCTGCGCAGCCGCGTCCTGTTCTGATAGCCTGCGCGGCTTACGAACCCCTGCGGGCGCTTTGGCGCCCGCTTTTCTTTCAGGCGGTCCTCCGCGCCCCACCATGCACACCTCCAGCATCCAGAAAAGAATCCTCCTGATCGTTCTGCTCGGCATGCTGGTCGCCACCGCGGCGCTGGCCTTCCTGACCGGGCAGGTGCTGTGGAGCGGCACACGCGACATGCTGTTGCGCGAGCAACAGGGGTCGGTACAGTCGATCGTGCGGCGACTGCACAACGAACTGGGCGCCCGCGCGACCGCGCTGGAAGGCCTGGCGCCGCAGCTGCAGGACGACGGTGTGCTGCTGCCGAACGACCGGCTCCAGGCCCTGCTGCGCAACCGCAACACCCTCAACCAGCTCTTCCGGGGCGGTGTGCTGGTGCTCGACGGCCAGGGCGTGGGCGTGGCCGAGACCCTGTCGGTGCCGGGCCGGCTCGGCCGCTCGTACATCGATTTTCCGGTCGTCGCCGAAGCCCTGGCCAGCGGTCGGCCGGTGCTCGGGCGGCCGATGCTGGGCCGGGCGCTCAAGGTGCCGCAGATCGCGATGGTGCAGCCGCTGCGGGGCGCGGGCGGGCGGACGATCGCCCTGGTGGTCGGCATCCTGCAACTGTCGGAGGGCAGCCTGTTCGACCGGGTCGAGAGCGAGATGATCGACGGCACCGGCGCGCTGACGATCATCGACCCGGCGGCGCAGATCTACGTCACCGCCACCGGCCGTGCGCAGGCGCTCCAGCCGCTGCCCGCCGCGGGCGCCAGCCCGTTGCTCGACGCGGTGCGCGGCGGCAGCATCCTCGGCAGCGCCACCGATGCGCAGGGGCAGCGCCTGCTGTACGCGGCCGACACGCTGTCCGAGACCGGCTGGCTGCTGGTGCAGACCCAGTCGCAGGACGAGGCGTTCGCGCCGATCCGCCGGCTGATGGCCCAGTGCCTGGCCATGATCGTGCTGCTGATGGCCGTCGTCGCGGCGGCCGTGTGGTGGCTGCTGCGGCGCACCCTGGCGCCGCTGGGCATCGCGGCGACGACGATCAACGACATGGCCGAGGGCCGCACCGCCGTGCGCACGCTGAAGGTGTGGCGCAACGACGAGGTCGGCCAGCTCTCGGCCGCCTTCAACCGCCTGCTGGCGCTGCGCGACGAGCAGGACCGCCAGCTGCAGCGCGAGCGCGATTTCCTGCAGCGCCAGTTCCAGCAGTCGTCCGACGGCATCGTGCTGATGGAGCCGGTGACCTGGCGCATCACCGACGCCAATGCCCGGGTGGCCGCCATCACCGGCCATGCGCTGGCCGATGCGATCGGCCGCAGCCTGCCCGACCTGCTGGGCGACCCCGACGGCGGCCTGGCCCGGCAGCTGGCCGCGGCCACCGACAGCGCGGCCGACAGCGCCCACGAGCGGGGTGCCGAGCACCGCGACGGGCATGCGCTGGAACTCGAGGTGACCGCCACCCGGGTGACGGTGGGCGACGCGCAGAAGATCATGGTGAATCTGCGCGACATCACCGAGCGCAAGCGCAGCGAGCGGATGAAGAGCGAGTTCGTCTCCACCGTCAGCCACGAGCTGCGCACGCCGCTCACCTCGATCGCCGGCTCGCTCGGCCTGGTCAACGGCGGCGCGCTCGGCGAGGTGCCGCCGATGATGCGGCAGATGCTCTCGATCGCGCACCAGAACAGCAACCGGCTGAGCCTGCTGATCAACGACCTGCTCGACATGGACAAACTGGTGGCCGGCCAGATGACGCTCGACCTGCGCGAGCAGCCGCTGCGGCCGGTGCTGGAAGAAGCGGTCGCGGCCAACCAGTCGTATGCCCAGCAGCACGGCGTGCGTTTCGAACTGGTCTGCGAAACCGACGCGCCGGTGCGGATCGACGCGATGCGGCTGCAGCAGGTGCTGGCCAACTTCATCTCCAACGCCGCCAAGTTCTCGCCCGCGGGCGCCGTCGTCGACGTGGTCGCGCAGCAGCGCGGCCCGGTGGTGCGGGTCAGCGTCCACGACCGGGGGCCGGGCATTCCGGCGGCGTTCCGCTCGCGCATCTTCCAGAAGTTCGCGCAGGCCGATGCGTCCGACACGCGGCAGAAGGGCGGCACCGGCCTGGGGCTGGCGATCACCAAGGAACTGGTCGAGCGCATGGCCGGCCAGGTGGGCTTCGAGTCGGTCGAAGGACAGGGTTCGGTCTTCTGGTTCGAGCTGCCGGTGGTCGATGCGGCCGCCGATGCGCGGGTGGCCGCCGACGCGATGCCCGGCAACGGCCTGAAATTGCTGGTGGTGGAGGACGAACCCGACATCGCCCACCTGCTCAAGGTGATGCTGGGCCGGGCCGGCTACCGGGTGGAGCTGGCGCACACCGCCCAGCAGGCGCGCGAGAAGGCGCTGGCCGGCGGCTTCGCGGCGATGACGCTCGACCTGCGCCTGCCCGACGGCAACGGCGCCGAGCTGGTGCGCGAGTTGCGGGCCGATCCGCGCACCGCCGACCTGCCGGTGGTGGTGATCTCGGCCGCGAGCGATGCGGGCCGGCTGGCGCTCAGCGGCAGCTTCAGCGCGATCGACTGGCTCGACAAGCCGATCGACGAGCGCCACCTGCTCTCCGCGCTGCGCCATGTGATGCGCCCCGGCGCCGAGGGCAAGCCGCGGGTGCTGCACGTCGAGGACGATGCCGACCTGCGCCAGGTGATCGCCGGCCAGGGCGCGGCGCTGGCCGATTTCGACGGCGCCAACACCCTGGCCGAGGCGCGGGGCCTGCTGGCGCAGGGCAGCTACGATCTGGTGCTGCTCGACCTGGGCCTGCCCGACGGCAACGGCTGGGATCTGCTCGACGAGCTGCACCGCCAGCATCCGGGCCTGCCGGTGGTGGTCATGTCGGCCAACGAACTCTCCGGCGGCCAGCTGGAACAGGTGCAGGCCGCGCTGGCCAAGTCGCGCACCAGCGAGCAGCGCTTCCTGTCCGTACTGCAGGGGCTGCTGCCCCGTCACCCCCACAACACAGGAGATTCCCGGTGAGCCCATTGCAACGCGTACTGCATGTCGAGGACGACGCTTCCATCCAGGCGGTCGCCAAGCTGGCGCTGGAGATCGTGGGCGGGCTGCAGGTCCTGAGCTGTTCGTCGGGGCAGGAGGCGCTCGACCGCGTCGTCGCCTTCGCGCCCGATTTCATATTGCTCGACGTGATGATGCCGGGCATGGACGGGCCCGAGACCCTGGCGCGCCTCGGCGCCGTGGTGGACCTGTCCCGCATCCCGGTGGCGTTCATGACCGCCAAGGTGCAGCCGGCCGAAATCGAGCACTACCGCAGCCTGGGCGCCCGGGACGTGATCGTCAAGCCCTTCGATCCGATGCAGCTGGCGGTGCAGGTCAAGGCCATCTGGGCCGCGGCCCATGGCTGACGAAAGGGCGCTCCAGGAAGCGCTGCGGCGCCAGCTGGCATTGCTGTCGGAGCAGTTCGCGCAGCGGCTGGAGGGCGAGTTTCAGGCGCTGGGCGCCCTGGCCGACGCGTTGCTGCAGGAGGAAGCGCACGACGCGCCGGTACCTGCGCAGCTGCAGCCGCTGCGCGACCGGCTGCACAAGATCGCCGGATCCGCCGGCACCTTCGGCTTTCCGCAACTGGGCGAAACCGCGCGGCGGCTCGAGCGCCAGGCGGCGCAATGGCTCGAGCACTTCGATGCCGAGCCGGTGGCGCTGCGGGCCTTCGCCCACGACGTACGCGGCCTGCGCACCGAGGGCCTGCCGGCACGGGCCACGCCGCCCGAGGGCCCGCTGGTGGCGCGCCGCTTGGCGCAGGGCCAGAGCTACCGCATCTTCATCCTGGAGGACGACCGGGTGGTCGGCCGCAACATGGAGCTGACGCTGCGCAACTTCGGCTACGACGCGCGCCACTACGACCGGGCCGAGACCTTCCGCGAAGCCTGCCTGAGCGAGGATCCCGATGCGCTGGTGGTCGATGTGCACCTGGGCGACGATGCCGAAGACGGCCTGGCCCTGGCGGCCGACATCCAGGCGCGCATGCCGCAGCCGGTGCCGCTGCTGGTGATCACCTCGGACAATCGCTTCGATATCTGGCTGCGCGCGGTGCGGGCGGGTGCCACCGGCTTCTTCGGCAAGCCGGTGAACCTCACCGACCTGGAGAACCGGCTGGAGCGCACCTTCGTGCAGCAGAACGGCGACCCGTACCGGGTGATGATCGTCGACGACGACCTGGCGCTGGCCGAGCGCTATGCCCTGGTGCTGCGCAGCAGCGGCATGCGGGTGGAGGTGCAGGCCCGGCCCGGGCAGGTGCTGGAGGCGATGCGCGCCTTCCTGCCCGAGGTGCTGCTGCTCGACGTGATGATGCCGGGATGCTCCGGCCCCGAGCTGGCGCAGATCATCCGCTTCCACGACGACCTGCTGCGGATCCCGATCATCTACCTCTCGGCCGAGACCGACATCGCGCGGCAGATGGACGCCCTGCTCAAGGCCGGGGACGACTTCGTCACCAAGCCGATCTCCGACAACGCCCTGGTCGCCACCGTGTTCGCCCGCGCGCAGCGCGCGCGGCTGCTCAGCGCGGCCCTGTCGCGCGACGGCCTCACCGGCCTGCTGCGCCATGCCGACATCAAGGAGCAGGTGACGCAGGAGGTGCTGCGCAACGCCCGGGGCAGCAAGCCGGCCAGCGTGGCGATGATCGACATCGACCACTTCAAGCGGATCAACGACACCTACGGCCACAGCGTGGGCGACAACGTGATCCGCAGCCTGGCCAACCTGCTGCGGCAGCGGCTGCGCCGGGCCGACCAGCTCGGCCGCTACGGCGGGGAAGAGTTCGTGGCGGTGCTGCCCGACTGCTCGCCCGCCCAGGCCCACACCGTGCTCGACGGGATCCGGCAGCATTTCTCGCAGCTCGAGTTCATCGACCAGGGGCGCCGCTTCCACGTGACCCTCAGCGCCGGCATCGCGGCGGTGCGCGCCACCGACCAGCCCGGCGAGACGCTCGAGCGGGCCGACCGGGCGCTCTACGCGGCCAAGCACGGCGGGCGCGACCGGATCCGCCTCGCCCCGGACGAAGGCACCGACCCGCCTGCGGGCTAGGGCGGCGGCCCGCGCCGGCGGGGCGACCGGCGCGCACCGACCCGCGCGGCTAAAATCGCCCTCCCAAGGCCCATGGGCGACCCCGCCCGACCCAGGTATCCCCGATGAATGCTCCCACCGCCCTGGCGGCCCTCCTCGCACAGGCCGAAGGGCCTGCGCGGCTGCGCGAGATCCCGTACAACTACACCTCGTTCTCCGACCGCGAGATCGTCATCCGCCTGCTGGGCGCGCGGGCGTGGGACATGCTGCAGCAGCTCCGCGGCGAGCGCGGCACCGGCCGCTCCGCCCGCATGCTCTACGAGGTGCTGGGCGACATCTGGGTGGTTCAGCGCAATCCGTATCTGCAGGACGACCTGCTCGACAACCCCAAGCGGCGCCGCCAGTTGGTCGAGGCCCTGCGGCACCGTCTCTCGGAAGTCGAGAAGCGCCGCACGCCGAACGCCGACGCGAAGCGCGACGCGGTGGTGGTCGATCTGCTGGGCCTGGTGGACGGCGCGGTCCGTGCCTTCGGCGCCGACTTCGACACCGTCGCCGCCCTGCGGCGCGAGGCCCGGCGCAGCCTGGGCCGGCTGACCGCCAAGGACAACATCAAGTTCGACGGCCTCTCGCGCGTGGCCCATGTCACCGACGCCACCGACTGGCGGGTCGAGTACCCGTTCGTGGTGCTGACGCCCGACACCGAGGAAGAGATGGCCGGCCTGGTCAAGGGCTGCATCGACCTGGGGCTGACGATCATCCCGCGCGGCGGCGGCACCGGCTACACCGGCGGCGCGATCCCGCTGACCTGGAAGAGCGCGGTGATCAACACCGAGAAGCTCGAGCAGATGACCGAGGTCGAGCTGCGCCAGCTGCCCGGCCTCGACCAGCCGGTGCCCACCATCTGGACCGGCGCCGGCGTGGTCACCCAGCGGGTGTCCGACGCGGCCGAGCGGGCGGGCTACGTCTTCGCGGTCGACCCGACCTCGGCCGAGGCCTCGTGCGTCGGCGGCAACATCGCGATGAACGCCGGCGGCAAGAAGGCGGTGCTGTGGGGCACCGCGCTCGACAACCTGGCGTCGTGGCGCATGGTGACGCCCGACGCGCAATGGCTGGAGGTGACCCGCATCGGCCACAACCTGGGCAAGATCCACGACGCCGACATGGCGAGCTTCGAACTCCAGTATTTCGAAGCCGACGGCAAGACGCCGATCCGCACCGAGCGGCTCGACATTCCCGGCAAGACCTTCCGCAAGGAGGGCCTGGGCAAGGACGTGACCGACAAGTTCCTCTCGGGCCTGCCGGGCATCCAGAAAGAGGGCTGCGACGGCCTGATCACCAGCGGCCGCTGGATCGTGCACCGCATGCCGCCGCACACCCGCACCGTCTGCCTGGAGTTCTTCGGCAACGCCCGGGACGCGGTGCCCAGCATCGTCGAGATCAAGGACTTCATGTTCGCCGAGCAGAAGCGCTCGGGCGTGCTGCTGGCCGGCCTGGAGCACCTGGACGACCGCTACCTCAAGGCCGTCGGCTACGCCACCAAGTCGAAGAAGCACGGGAGCAGCGGATCGTCGGTGCCGAAGATGGTGCTGTTCGGCGACATCAGCGGCGACGATGCCGACGCGGTGGCCCGCGTCACCAGCGAGGTGGTGCGCATCGCCAATTCGCGCAGCGGCGAAGGCTTCGTCGCGATCAGCCCCGAGGCGCGCAAGAAGTTCTGGCTCGACCGCAAGCGCACCGCCGCCATCAGCAAGCACACCAACGCCTTCAAGATCAACGAGGACGTGGTGATCCCGCTGCCGCGGATGGCCGAGTACACCGACGGCATCGAGCGGATCAACATCGAGCTGAGCCTGCGCAACAAGTTGAAGCTCTGCGACGCGCTGGAGGATTTCTTCGCCGGCGGCGCGCTGCCGCTGGGCAAGAGCGAAGACGACGGCGACATCCCGGCCGCCGAGATGCTGGAAGACCGGGTGGCCCAGGCCCTGGCGCTGATGGCCGAGGTGCGCGCCCGGTGGCAGGGCTGGCTGCAGGACGTGGCCACCCTGTTCCCGCAGCTGCAGGACCACACGCTGCGCGCCAGCTGGAAGACGCAGATCCGCCAGCCGCTGCAGACGATCTTCGGCGGCGCCGGCTTCCAGCCGCTGATCGACGAGGTGAACGCGATCCACAAGCGGGTGCTGAAGGGCCGGGTCTGGGTGGCCCTGCACATGCATGCCGGCGACGGCAACGTGCACACCAACCTGCCGGTCAACAGCGACGACTACGACATGCTGCAGACGGCGCACGAGGCGGTCGCGCGCATCATGGTGCTGGCCCGCAGCCTCGACGGCGTGATCTCGGGCGAGCACGGCATCGGCATCACCAAGCTCGAATTCCTCACCGACGAAGAGCTGCAGCCGTTCACCGACTACAAGCGGCGCGTCGACCCGGAAGGCCGCTTCAACAAGGGCAAGCTGCTACGAAATAAAGAGCATGGGGCCGGCGCTGAAAGCCGGCTGCAGCCCGATTCGGCCTCCAATTTCGGCCTGCACGCCGACCTGACCAACGCCTACACGCCGAGCTTCGGCCTGATGGGCCACGAGTCTTTGATCATGCAGCAGAGCGACATCGGCGCCATCGCCGATTCGGTCAAGGACTGCCTGCGCTGCGGCAAGTGCAAGCCGGTCTGCGCCACCCATGTGCCGCGCGCCAACCTGCTCTACAGCCCGCGCAACAAGATCCTCGCCACCTCGCTGCTGGTCGAGGCTTTCCTGTACGAGGAGCAGACCCGCCGCGGCGTGTCGATCAAGCACTGGCAGGAGTTCGAGGATGTGGCCGACCACTGCACCGTCTGCCACAAGTGCCTGACGCCGTGCCCGGTGAACATCGATTTCGGCGACGTGTCGATGAACATGCGCAACCTGCTGCGCAAGATGGGCCAGAAATCGTTCCGGCCCGGCAATGCGGCGGCGATGTTCTTCCTGAACGCGACCAACCCGCAGACCATCAAGCTGATGCGCGGCGCGATGGTCGACGTCGGCTTCAAGGCGCAGCGCGCGGCGAACAAGCTGCTGGGCGGCCTGGCGCGCAAGCAGACCGCGCACCCGCCGGCGACCGTCGGCCGGGCACCGCTCAAGGAGCAGGTGATCCACTTCGTCAACAAGAAGATGCCCGGCGGCCTGCCGAAGAAGACCGCGCGGGCGCTGCTCGACATCGAAGACCGCGACTACGTGCCGATCATCCGCGACCCGAAGGCGACGACCACCGAGAGCGAGGCCGTCTTCTACTTCCCCGGCTGCGGCTCGGAGCGGCTGTTCAGCCAGGTGGGCCTGGCGACGCAGGCGATGCTCTGGCACGCGGGCGTGCAGACGGTGCTGCCGCCGGGCTACCTGTGCTGCGGCTATCCGCAGAAGGGCAGCGGCCAGTTCGACGCCGCCGACAAGATCATCACCGACAACCGGGTGCTGTTCCACCGGGTGGCCAACACCCTCAATTACCTCGACATCAAGACGGTGGTGGTGAGCTGCGGCACCTGCTACGACCAGCTGCAGGGCTACCAGTTCGACAAGATCTTCCCCGGCTGCCGGATCATCGACATCCACGAGTTCCTGCTGGAGAAGGGCCTGACGCTCGATGCCGGCGGTGCCTACCTCTACCACGACCCCTGCCACACGCCGATGAAGCTGCAGGAGCCGATGAAGACGGTCAAGGCTCTGCTGGGCGACAACGTGCTCAAGAGCGAGCGCTGCTGCGGCGAATCGGGCACCCTGGGCGTCACCCGGCCGGACATCTCCACCCAGGTCCGCTTCCGCAAGGAAGAGGAACTGAAGAAGGGCGAGGCCGCGCTGCGCGCCAAGGCCGAGCTGCCGGCCGAGTCCAACGTCAAGATCCTCACCAGCTGCCCGAGCTGCCTGCAGGGCCTGAAGCGCTACGGCGACGACCTGAACAACGGCCTGCTGGAGGCCGACTACATCGTGGTCGAGATGGCCCGCCACATCCTCGGCGAGGAGTGGATGCCGGCGTACGTGGCGGCCGCCAACAGCGGCGGCATCGAGCGGGTGCTGGTGTAGCGGTTTGGCACGCGGCCGCCGCGCCGCGGGCCAATAATCGCGGCATGTCCCTGCAATCGATTCCCCGCGTCGCCGGCTGCGTGCTGTGCGACGGCGATGGCGGCGCGCCGGTCTGGCGCGGTCCGCACTTCCGCGTGGTCCGCGCCGACGAGGCGGGCTTTCCCGCCTTCTACCGGCTGGTCTGGACGCGGCACGTGCCCGAGTTCTCCGACCTGTCGGTGGAAGACCGTTTCCTGTGCATGGAGGCGGTGGCCGCGGTCGAGCAGGTGCTGCGCCGCGAGCTGCGGCCCGAGAAGATCAACCTGGCCGCGTTCGGCAACCTGGTGCCGCACCTGCACTGGCACATCGTCGCCCGCTTCGAGGACGACAGCCACTTTCCCGCGCCGGTCTGGGCCGCCGCCGCCCGGCCGCGCGACATGGCCCACGAGAACGCGCTGGCGCGGCGCATGCCGGCGATCGACGCGGCCATCGCCGCGCGCCTCGACGCGGGCCCGGCCGCCGCATGAGCGGCCGCCATTTCTTCAGAACAGGAGCCCTCGCATGGCTGGATTGACACCGGGCGGCGCGACGCCCGAAGCCCTCACGCTGCACGGCGCGTCGCGGGTGCTCGAAGTCGCTTTTTCCGACGGCGCCCGGTTCCGTCTGCCGTTCGAGCTGCTGCGCATCTGCTCGCCCTCGGCCGAGGTGCAGGGCCACGGGCCCGGCCAGGAGACGCTGCAGACCGGCAAGCGCGACGTCGGCATCGTGGCGCTGGAGCCGGTCGGCAACTACGCGGTCAAGCCGGTCTTCAGCGACGGCCACGACACCGGCATCTACACCTGGGCCTACCTCTACGAGCTGGGAGCCGGGCAGGCCGCGCACTGGTCGCGCTATGAGAAGCGCCTGGCCGACGCGGGCCGCGCACGCGACGATGCGATGCCGCCCCGCGGCGGCGCGGGCTGCTCCCGCCACGGCTGACCGTCGCGCGGCGGCGTGCGCAGGCCCTGCGGCTCCGCAGGCGCCTGCAGATAGTTTGCTATTAATTTAATAGCTGCAGGCCGGCGATCCGCATCGGCTGCGGCCCGGTTTGGTTTTGATTTCTCCGCGCCGAAGCCCCGCCATGGACGCGGGGCTCTGCAGGGCGCGGGCCCTTTTCACCACTAGCATCTACGCAACATGAGCACCACCCATTTCGGATACCAATCGGTCGAAGAGAAAGACAAGGCACGCGCAGTGCGCAAGGTCTTCGATTCCGTCGCGCCCAAGTACGACGTGATGAACGACCTGATGTCCGCCGGGCTGCACCGCGCCTGGAAGGCCTACACCGTCATGGTGGCCAACGTGCAGGAGGGCCAGCAGGTGCTCGACATCGCCGGCGGCACCGGCGACCTGGCACTGGCCTTCGCCAAGAAGGCCGGCCTGCGCGGCTGCGTGGTGCACACCGACATCAACGCCGCGATGCTCTCCACCGGGCGCGACCGCCTGCTGGACCTGGGCGTGGTGCTGCCCACGACCGTGTGCGACGCCGAGCAGCTGCCCTTCGCCGACAACCGTTTCGACCTGGTCAGCGTGGCCTTCGGCCTGCGCAACATGACCCACAAGGACGTGGCGCTGGCCGAGATGTGCCGCGTGCTGCGGCCCGGCGGCAAGCTGCTGGTGCTGGAGTTCTCGCAGGTCGCCCGCCCGCTGGCCAAGGCCTACGACTGGTATTCCTTCAAGGTGCTGCCGCGCATCGGCCAGCTGGTGGCGGGCGATGCGTCGAGCTACCGCTACCTGGCCGAGTCGATCCGCATGCATCCGGGCCAGCAGGAGCTGAAGACCCTGATGCAGAAAAGCGGTTTCGGCCATGTGGACTACCACAACATGACCGGCGGCATCGCGGCCCTGCATGTTGGAATCAAGTGCTGAACGGGCCGCGCCGGTCCCTGTCAATTTCGAGTGATGCCCCCAGGTACGGCATCGGGTTTTGGTCTACAAGAAGGAGCGCGACATGATGAAGGTGTGGTCTGCAGTGCTGGTGGCAGTGCTGATGGTGGGAAGTTTCGATGCCGAGGCTCGCCGCATGGGCGGGGGCGGCTCGGTCGGCCGCCAGTCGAACAGCGTGACCCAGCGCGAAGCGGCACCGCGCCAGGCGCCGGCCAACCCGCAGAACGGCAGCAACGCCGCCGCGCCGGCCGCCGCCGGTGCCGCCGCGGCGCCTGCCGCCGCCGGTGCCGCCGCGGCGCCTGCCGCCGCCGCGGCGCGCAAGCCGTGGGCGGGCATGCTGGGCGGCCTGGCCGCCGGCCTGGGCCTCGCGTGGCTGGCCCACTCGCTCGGCCTGGGCGGTGCGTTCGGCAACATCCTGATGTTCGCGCTGCTGGCCTTCGCGGCCATCGCCATCGTCGGCTTCGTCATGCGCCGCCGCAACGGCGGCAATGCAGGCGCGTCGGCCTCGCCTTTCGCCTTCCAGGGCGCCGGCAACGGCAACGGCCCGAAGCCCGAGACGCCCGCGCAGTACAACCCGGCCAAGGTGGGTAACGACGCCTCGGCGCGCCCCTGGGAAAACCAGGCCACGGCGTTCGACGCACGCCCGTCCGGCGGCGCCGAATCCGGCTCGATGATCGGCTCGGCCCTCGGCGGCGCGGCCGCCGCCAGCGGCACCTCGGCCCTGGCCGGTTCGCAGACCTGGGGCGTGCCCGCGGGTTTCGACACCCCCGGCTTCCTGGCCGCTGCCAAGCGCAACTTCGTGACCCTGCAGGACGCCTGGGACCGTGCCGACATCGACGCCCTGCGTTCGATGATGACCAACAACATGGTCAACGAGATCCGCACCCAGCTGTCGGAGCGCGAGCGCCACCTGGGCGGCCGCGCCAACAAGACCGAAGTGGTGGTGCTCGAGGCGCAGCTGCTGGGCATCGAGGAAGAGGCCGACGGCTACCTCGCCAGCGTCGAGTTCTCCGGCATGATCCGCGAAGAGCCTTCGGCCGGCCCGAGCCCTTTCCGCGAAGTCTGGAACATGGCCAAGCCGAAGGACGGCAGCGCCGGCTGGCTGGTGGCGGGCGTGCAGGCGCTGCAGTAAACCGCAGCCGCCACGCGCGGCATGCCCCCTGGAATGAGGGGCATGCCGGGTCGGGCGGCCCGATCAGGGGAATAATGGGGACTATGGCAACACCACAGTCCCCATTTCCTTTTCTGGACGGTCTCCTCGCGCGCGTCGGAGGGCGTCTGCAGCCGCCGCACTGGCTGGTGGACGAACTGCAGCACCGCGCGGTGCTGTTCGTGAACCACGTGCTCCAGCAGGAGCCCGAAGCCACCGCCCGCCTGGCCCGCCAGAAGGGCCGGGTGGCCCTGGTGCAGTGGCGGGGTTTCAACCTGCGCCTCCTGATCACGCCGGCCGGCCTGCTCGACCGGGCCGATCCGGTGGCGCCGCCCGACCTGACCCTCACCGTCACCGAGGAATCGCCCTTCGACCTGGCGCAGGCGGTGTTTAAGGGCCAGAAGCCCGGCGTGCGGATCGAGGGCGACGTGCAGCTGGCCGCCGACATCAACTGGGTGGTCGACAACGTGCGCTGGGATGTCGAGGACGACCTGGCCCGCTTCGTGGGCGACGTGCCGGCCCACAACCTGGTGCGCGGCGCGTCGCGGGTGGCGCAGGCCCTGCGCCAGTTCGTCGCCGGCCGCCGGCCGGCCGCATCCTCGCCGGCCGGCGGCGCGCCCGGCTCCTCCGCTTCTTCCTGACCTGGCACCGCCGCTCCCATGACCCGTTTTTACCGGGGTGCCTACATCCTGTGGATCGCCCTGCGTTACGGCCTGGACGAACTGGTACTCACCAATTTCCGGCAGCCCTGGCTGCAGCGGCTGACCCGCGTCATCACCATCGGCCGCAAGCTCGATGCACCGCGCGGCCAGCGGCTGCGCGAGGCGCTGGAGCACCTGGGGCCGATCTTCGTGAAGTTCGGCCAGGTGCTCTCCACCCGGCGCGACCTGCTGCCGCCCGACATCGCCGACGAACTGGCCCGGCTGCAGGACCGTGTGCCGCCGTTCGACCTCGACGTGGCGATCGGCACGATAGAGCGGGCGTTCCGCAAGCCGGTCGGCACCGTCTTCACCGCGTTCGACCGCATCCCGGTGGCGAGCGCCTCGATCGCGCAGGTGCATTTCGCGGTGCTGCGCGACCGCACCGGGCAGGAGCGCGAGGTGGCGGTCAAGGTGCGCCGCCCGGGCATGCTGGCGGTCATCGAGAAAGACCTGGCGCTGATGGCGATGATGGCCCGCTGGGTCGAGAAGCTCTCGGCCGACGGCAAGCGGCTCAAGCCGCGCGAGGTGGTGGGCGAGTTCAGCAAGTACCTGCACGACGAGCTGGATTTCGTGCGCGAGGCCTCCAACGCCGCCCAGCTGCGCCGCAACATGGCCGGCGTGGAGCTGGTGCTGATCCCCGAGATCTTCTGGGATTTCTGCCACCCCGACGTGATGGTGATGGAGCGGATGAAGGGCGTGCCGATCAACCAGATCGACCGTCTGCGCGCCGCGGGCGTCGACATCCCGAAGCTGGCGCGCGACGGCGTCACCATCTTCTTCACCCAGGTGTTCCGCGACGGCTTCTTCCATGCCGACATGCACCCCGGCAACATCCAGGTGAGCCTGGAGCCGAAGTCTTTCGGCAGCTACGTGCTGCTGGATTTCGGCATCGTCGGTACGCTGACCGAGTTCGACAAGGAATACCTGGCGCAGAACTTCACCGCGTTCTTCCGGCGCGACTACAAGCGGGTGGCCGAGCTGCACGTGGAGTCGGGCTGGGTGCCGGCCGACACCCGGATCGACGAGCTCGAGTCCTCGATCCGCGCGGTCTGCGAGCCGTACTTCGACCGGCCGCTGCGCGAGATCTCGCTCGGCATGGTGCTGATGCGGCTGTTCCAGACCTCGCGCCGCTTCCAGGTCGAGATCCAGCCCCAGCTGGTGCTGCTGCAGAAGACCCTGCTCAACATCGAAGGCCTGGGCCGCCAGCTCGACCCCGAACTGGACCTCTGGAGCACCGCGCGGCCCTTCCTCGAGAAGTGGATGATCGACCAGATCGGCCCGAAGAAGCTCTTCAAGCAGCTGCGCGACCAGGCGCCGCGCTACGCCAAGCTGCTGCCCGAGCTGCCGCGGCTGGTCTACGAATACCTGCAGCACCGGCCGTCCGACTACCGGCGCGACATGGAGGAACTGGTGCGCGAGCAGAAGCGCACCAACCGCCTGCTGCAGAGCCTGCTCTACGGCGGCCTGGGCTTCGTGCTGGGGCTGATCGTGATGCAGGTGCTGGTGCGGGTCCGGATGTTCTGAGCCGGGCCGTCCCGCCGGGCACACGCGGGCATGGTGCGTGCTTGTAGATAATCCCGTTCTTTTTTCCGAGGTCGCGCCGTGCTGCTGACGCTTGTGTTTGCCTACCTGGTCGTCACGATCGGCATCGGCCTTCTGGCCGCCCGGCGCGTCAAGAACACCGCCGACTTCGCGATCGCCGGCCGCAACCTGCCGCTGGTGATGATCGTCACCACCACCTTCGCCACCTGGTTCGGCTCGGAGACGGTGCTGGGCATCCCGGCCAAGTTCATCGAGGGCGGCCTGGGCAACGTGGTGGAAGACCCGTTCGGCGCGGGCACCTGCCTGATCCTGGTGGGGCTCTTCTTCGCGGCGCGGCTCTACCGGATGACGCTGCTCACCATCAGCGACTACTACCGCGAGCGCTACGGCCGCGCGGTGGAGGTGGTGTGCTCCCTCATCATCATGCTGAGCTACCTGGGCTGGGTGTCGGCCCAGGTGACCGCGCTGGGGCTGGTGTTCAACGTGCTCTCGGCCGGCGCCATCCCCGTTCCGGCGGGCATGGTGATCGGGGTGGTGTCGATCCTGGCCTATACGCTCTTCGGCGGCATGTGGTCGGTGGCGGTGACCGACTTCATCCAGATGATCATCCTGGTCGGCGGGCTGGCGATCCTGGCGGTGTTCGCGGGCCGCATGGCCGGCGGTGCGAACAAGGTGGTGCAGTTCGCGCTGAGCCGCGAGCTGTTCAATTTCTGGCCCGAGCCGAAGTTCCACGACATCGTGTTCTTCATCGCGGCGGCGATCACGATGATGCTCGGCTCGATCCCGCAGCAGGACGTGTTCCAGCGGGTCATGTCGGCCAACAGCCTGCATGCCGCCACACGCGGCCCGGTGATCGGCGGCATCTGCTACATCCTCTTCGCCTTCGTGCCGATGTTCCTCGTCGCCAGTGCGCTGCTGATCATGCCGGAGCAGGCCCAGGCGCTGCTGAAAGAGGATCCGCAGAAGGTGCTGCCCACCCTGGTGCTGGAGCGGATGCCCTTCGTGATGCAGGTGCTGTTCTTCGGCGCGCTGCTGTCGGCCATCAAGTCGACCGCGTCGGCCACCCTGCTGGCGCCCAGCGTCACCTTCACCGAGAACATCTGGCGCCAGTTCCGGCCCGGCCGCTCCGACAAGGAGAACCTGCGCACGATGCGGATCACCGTGCTGGTCTTCAGCGCCTGCGTGCTGGCCTATGCCATCGCGATGCAGGGCACCTCGATCTACGAGATGGTGTCGGGTGCCTACCAGGTCACGCTGGTCGGCGCCTTCGTGCCGCTGGCCTGCGGGCTCTACTGGAAGCGCGCCACGACCCAGGGCGCGCTGCTGTCGATCGGCTGCGGCATCGCGACCTGGCTGGTGCTGATGGCCACGCCCTGGGGCCAGGTCTTCCCGGCCCAGCTGGGCGGGGTGCTGGCCGCGTTCGCCGGCATGCTGCTCGGCTCGCTGGCCCCGCAGGCGGTGCGCAACGCGCATGGCAGCCACCAGGCCGTGGCCGGGCTGGACTGAGCGGCACCGCCGGCGGGGTGCGGGCGCCGGCCGGGGGCACAGGGGCCGCGGCCTATAATCGAAAGTTTTTTCGGGCTCCACCGGCCCCGCCTTCGTCGGTCTTTTTCCGCTATCCATCGCCATGCCTTTCTACGCCTACAAATGCGAGTCCTGCGGTTTCGCCAAGGACGTCCTGCAGAAGATGTCGGATGCCCAGCTCACGGTGTGCCCGTCCTGCGGCGCCGACGCGTTCCGCAAGCAGGTGACGGCCGCAGGCTTCCAGCTGAAGGGCTCGGGCTGGTACGTGACCGATTTCCGCAGCGGCAACGGCGGCGGCAAGGAAGCGGCAAAGGACGGCGGCGGTAAGGAATCGGGCGATGCCCCGGCCGCGCCCGCCGCGTCGGCGCCGGCCGGCAAGTCCGACGCGTCCGCGTCCCCCGGCCCGGCCCCCGCACCCGCGCCGGCTCCCGCACCGAGCAGTGGCGGCGGCGGCAGCAGCGGCGGTAGTGGTAGTGGCGGCTGAAGGCACGCCCGTGACGGCACTGCGCCGCTGGCTCTTCGCCGGACTGCTCGTCATCGTTCCGCTGGCGATCACCGTCTGGGTGCTCGACTGGATCGTGGGCACGCTCGACCAGACGCTGCTGATCCTGCCGGCGGCCTGGCATCCCGACCGCCTGCTGGGCATCCACATTCCCGGCTTCGGCGTGGTGCTGACGCTGGTGATCCTGCTGGTGGTGGGGGCCGTCACCAGCAATTTCGTCGGCAAGAAGCTGGTGCAGTGGGGCGATGCGGTGCTGGTGCGGATCCCGGTGGTGCGCTCGATCTATTCCAGCGTCAAGCAGGTGTCGGACACGCTGTTCTCCGAAGGCGGCAACGCGTTCCGCACGGCGGTGCTGCTGCAGTGGCCGCGCGACGGCGTGTGGACGGTCGGCTTCGTCACCGGGTCGCCCGGCGGCGACGTGGCCACCTACCTGCGCGAGGACTACCTGAGCGTCTACGTGCCGACCACGCCCAACCCCACCGGCGGCTATTTCGTGATGCTGCGCCGCGGCGACTGCATCGAACTCGACATGAGCGTCGACGAGGCGCTCAAGTACATCGTCTCCATGGGCGTGGTCGTGCCCGTCGGACCATCGCAACCCCAACAGGGCGCCCAGGCGGCGCCCCCCAGCTTACGGAATCACTGACATGGCTATGCGTTCCCATTACTGCGGTCTCGTGACCGAAGCCCTGATGGGCGAAACCGTCACCCTGTGCGGGTGGGTCAACCGCCGCCGCGACCATGGCGGCGTGATCTTCATCGACCTGCGCGACCGCGAAGGCTACGTGCAGGTGGTCTGCGACCCCGACCGCGCCGACATGTTCAAGGTGGCCGAGGACGTGCGCAACGAGTTCTGCGTGCAGATCAAGGGCCTGGTGCGCGCGCGCCCCGAAGGCACCGTCAACGACAGCCTGAAGAGCGGCAAGATCGAGGTGCTGTGCCACGAGCTGAACGTGCTCAACCCGTCGGTCACCCCGCCGTTCCAGATCGACGACGACAACCTGTCGGAGACCACACGCCTCACCCACCGGGTGCTGGACCTGCGCCGCCCGTACATGCAGAACAACCTGATGCTGCGCTACAAGGTGGCGATGGAGGTGCGCAAGTTCCTCGACGCCAACGGCTTCATCGACATCGAGACGCCGATGCTGACCAAGTCGACGCCCGAAGGCGCGCGCGACTACCTGGTGCCGAGCCGGGTGCACGACGGCCAGTTCTTCGCGCTGCCGCAGTCGCCGCAGCTCTTCAAGCAGCTGCTGATGGTCTCGGGCTTCGACCGCTACTACCAGATCACCAAGTGCTTCCGCGACGAGGACCTGCGCGCCGACCGCCAGCCCGAGTTCACCCAGATCGATATCGAGACCTCGTTCCTGACCGAGGAAGACATCCGCGAGATGTTCCAGGGCATGATCAAGACGGTGTTCCAGAACACGCTGGGCGTGGACCTGGGCGAGTTCCCGGTCATGACCTACCAGGACGCCGCCTACCGCTACGGCTCCGACAAGCCGGACCTGCGGGTGCACCTGGAGTTCACCGAGCTGACCGAGGTGATGAAGGACGTCGATTTCAAGGTGTTCTCGGGTGCCGCCAACATGAAGGGCGGCCGCGTGGTGGCCCTGCGCGTGCCCGGCGGCGCACGCGAGACCGGCGGCCTCTCGCGCGGCGAGATCGACGGCTACACCGAGTTCGTGAAGATCTACGGCGCCAAGGGCCTGGCCTACATCAAGGTCAACGAACTGGCCAAGGGCCGTGACGGCCTGCAGTCGCCGATCGTCAAGAACATCCACGACGCGGCCATCGCCGAGATCCTGAAGCGCACCGGCGCGCAGGACGGCGACCTGCTGTTCTTCGGCGCCGACAAGGAAAAGATCGTCAACGACGCGATCGGCGCCCTGCGCATCAAGATCGGCCACAGTGAGTTCGGCAAGAAGACCGGCCTCTTCGAGAACAAGTGGGCGCCGCTGTGGGTGGTCGATTTCCCGATGTTCGAATACGACGAGGAATCGCAGCGCTACACCGCGGTGCACCACCCCTTCACCGCACCCAAGGACGGCCACGAGGACTGGATGGTCACCGCGCCCGAGAAGTGCATCTCGAAGGGCTACGACATGGTGCTCAACGGCTGGGAGATGGGCGGCGGATCGGTCCGTATCCACCGGGCAGACGTGCAGCAGAAGGTGTTCGACGCGCTCAAGATCTCGCCCGAGGAAGCGCAGCAGAAGTTCGGCTTCCTGCTCGACGCGCTGCAGTACGGCGCGCCGCCGCACGGCGGCCTGGCCTTCGGCCTCGACCGCATCGTGACGCTGATGACCGGCGCCGAGTCGATCCGCGACGTGATCGCCTTCCCGAAGACCCAGCGCGCCCAGTGCCTGCTGACCCAGGCCCCGAGCCCGGTCGACGAGAAGCAGCTGCGCGAGCTGCACATCCGCCTGCGCAACCCGGACGCGGTCAAGGCCGGCTGAGGCCGACGTTCCGCCGCGGCAGCCGTCTACCCACCGGGCCTGTGGATCCTGTACCGCCGGTGTTCAAGCTGCCGCAGTCGGTGCTGGTCGTGATCCACACGCCGGCGCTCGACGTGCTGCTGCTGCGGCGCACCGGTGACGACGACCACTGGCAGTCGGTCACCGGCAGCAAGGATTTCGACGCCGAACCGTTCCACGCCACCGCCGTCCGCGAGGTGGGCGAGGAAACCGGCATCGACGCGCTGGCGCCCGGCTGCCGGCTGACCGACTGGGCGCTGGAGAACGTCTACGACATCTGGCCGCAATGGCGCCACCGCTACGCGCCCGGCGTGACCCGCAACACCGAGCATCTCTTCGGCCTGCGGGTGCCGGCGGGCACTTCGGTACGGCTGTCGCCGCGCGAGCACACCGGGCATGTCTGGTTGCCGTGGCAGGTTGCGGCCGACCGGTGTTTCTCGCCCTCGAACGCCGAGGCGATCACGATGCTGCCGCGTTTCGCGGCGGGGTGAGACGCGCGACATCCGCCCGACGCGTCAGCCGGCGGTGGCCAACGCCTCGGCGGGCGGCGCGACCCGCAGGTTGAGGCCGCCGGGCTGGCGGTGCTTGTCCTGCGTCAGCGCCGCGCGGCGCGGCTGGGAGCCGCAGGCGTCGCGCAGGCGGGCGATGCGGACATGCAGGCCCGCGGCGTCGTCGATGCGGGCGCCGTGCCGGGTCAGCACCTGCTGCGCCACATCGACCAGCTTGGCGTTGAGCGTGGCCTCGCTGTCGGCCAGCAGGCCCAGCACCGCGCCGGCCGGGTCGCCCGCCAGGCTCAGGGACATCGAGGTCTCGGCCATCTTGTTGATGCGGGCATGGCTGGTCCGCAGCATCTCCACATGCGGTGCGTGCGCCACGCAGGCCCGGGCCAGCAGCTCGCCCAGGCCGCGGGAGCTGGCGTAGCGCAGGCCCATGGTCTCGATCCAGAGCTGGCTGTCGCCCAGCTCGATCGAGGTGGCGGCCAGCACCGACAGCAGGCCGCCCAGGTTGCAGGCCGCTTCGAAATCGAAGGAGGCGTCGCGGATCGTGTCGGCGAAGGCGCGCACCGAGGCCACCGCGGTCGCGAACTGCCGCAGCTGGATCATGCGCAGCGTGGCGACCACGTCGGAGAAGCGCACCAGCCGCGCGTCGTCGGGTGCGCGCTCCATCAGGCGCTGGAAATCTGCGGCGCAGCGGTCGAGCGTCTTGCGGTCGCCGTCCTGGAACGAGGCGAAGGCCAGCAGCACCAGCGACTGCGCGTCGAACATCTTCGAGTCGGCGCCCAGCATCGCGGCGCGCGCCAGCACGCGCGCGGCGGTGGCCCGGTCGCCCATGTAGTACGCCATCATTCCGTGCTTCTGCAGCCGCACCACCGAGCCCGGGGTGAGTTCGGCCGCCATGCGGTAGGTCTCCAGCGCCTCGTCGAACTTGCCCAGCTCGACCTGGGCGCTGCCCATCACGTCGTAGGCGTCGGCGAAACCGCTGTCCTCGCCGACGAGGCGCTCCAGCGTGCTCATCGCCTTGGCGGTGTGGCCCGCCTCGATGTGCACCCGCGCCACGCCCAGCTTGGCCCAGGGCAGCGCCTTGGCGGCGATCACCGCTTCGCACAGGATGCGGGCTTCCTCGTGGCGGTTCAGCCGCAGCAGCAGTTCGGTGCCGATGCGCGCGGCGTACAGCCAGTAGGGCGCGCGCTTCTCGAAGCGCTCCAGGCAGAGCTGGGCCGCGTCGTCGAAGCGCTGCGCCTCGATGGCCGAGAAGATCGGCTTCAGGTGGGCCTTGCGCTGCCGCGCGACCTGCAGCCGGTCGAACAGGGCCGATGCGGTGAAGGGCTTGAGCAGGTAGCCGTCGAGCGCCGATTCGGCGGCCTCGGCCACGATGGCGTAGGACGCCTCGCCGGTCACCATGAAGAAGACGGTGGAGAAGGGCAGCAGCTGCGCGCGGCGCAGGTCGTCGAGCAGGTCCTGTCCGGAATACGAGGCGTCGGCGAAGTTCTGCTCGCAGAGCACGAAATCGAACTGGGCATGCTCCAGTCTTGACCTCGCCTCTAATACCCGGGTACATTGCATCACCTTGCCCACACCGTACTCGCGCAGCTGCGATACCAGGATGCTGCGCGAGGTGGGATTGCCGTCGACGACCAGTGCCCGGCATTCGGAAATCTTTTGCAAGACGGGAGCGGTCATCTGGACATGGCGTGTGGTGGGGCGAGCGGGTGGCGTGCAAAATTAATGCCCGGGCGCAGTGTAAGGCGGCATTCGGCCCGGCGCTGCTACTATCTTCGGATGTTGAAGAAGGCCGCTGAACCCATGAATTCCCTTGTTCCGCCCACTGGCGATTCCGACGAAGGCACGCCGGTGTCGGTCAAGATCCGTGAACGTCTGGCCGCGGCCAAGCAGCGGTTCAACGCCAACGACAACATCGCCGCCTTCATCGAACCCGGCGAGCTGGAGAAGCTGCTCGACGAGGTCGAGGAGAAGATGCACGGCGTGCTCGACAGCATGGTGATCGACACCAAGACCGACCACAACACCCGCAACACCGCGCGGCGCGTGGCCAAGATGTACCTCAACGAGGTGTTCCGCGGCCGCTATGTCGAGGCGCCGCGGATCACAGAATTCCCCAACGCCGAGCGGCTCAACGAGCTGATGATCGTCGGCCCGATCACGGTGCGCAGCGCCTGCAGCCACCACTTCTGCCCGGTGATCGGCAAGATCTGGATCGGCGTGCTGCCCAACGAACACACCAACGTCATCGGCCTGTCGAAGTACGCCCGGCTGGTGGACTGGGTGATGGGCCGGCCGCAGATCCAGGAAGAGGCGGTGGTGCAGCTGGCCGACCTGATCATGGACAAGACCCAGCCCGACGGCCTGGCCCTCGTGATGGAGGCCAGCCACTTCTGCATGTCGTGGCGCGGCGTCAAGGAAATGGACAGCAAGATGATCAACTCGGTGATGCGGGGCGCCTTCCTGAAGGACGCGACCCTGCGCCGCGAATTCCTCTCGCTCATTCCCCGGCAGAACTGACATGGCCGCCGCCCCTCGCCCGTACCGCTCGATGCCCGCCGCCGGCGGAAAGGAAGACCGACCATGCTGGTACGCCTGATCTACGCCAGCCGCGCGGTCGACAACTCGCCCGCGGCGATCGACGCGATCCTCGCCAAGTCGCGCGAACACAACCCGGCCTCGGGCATCACCGGCATCCTCTGCTACGGCCGCGGCATCTTCCTGCAGGCGATCGAAGGCGGCCGCGTCGCGGTCAACGAGCTGTACGGCACGCTGCTGCGCGATCCGCGCCACGAAGACGTGCAACTGCTGCTGTTCGAGGAAATCGCCGAGCGCCGCTTCGGCGGCTGGACGATGGGCCAGGTCAACCTGTCGCGGCTCAATGCCTCGATCGTGCTGAAGTACTCCGAGCGGCCCGAGCTGGATCCGTACGCGGTGTCCGGCCGCGCATCGCTCGCGCTGCTCGAAGAGCTGACGGTGACCGCCTCGATCGCCGGCCGCCCCTGCTGATACCGCCTTCGCCCGCGGCCGGTCGCAACGAGCGGCCGGGCCGGCGGGCTTCGTTTTTTTCCCATGTCGCCCTTCGCCTTCGCGCTCGTCATCCTGGCGGGCCTGATCCACGCCTGCTGGAACATCGCCGCCAAGAAGGCGAAGGGCGATGCGCGCTTCGCCTTCTTCACCAGCGTCTGCATGATGGTCGTCTGGGCGCCCATCGGCTGGTGGGCCGGGCGGGAGGTGGTACCGGGCTGGGGCGTGGCCGCGTGGGGCATCGTGGCCGCCAGCGGGATATTGCATGTGCTGTATTTCGTGGTGCTGCTGCGCGGCTACCGGCGTGCCGACCTGACGGTGGTGTACCCGGTGGCCCGCGGCTCGGGGCCCTTGATCTCGTCGGCGGTGGCGATCGTGCTGCTGGGCGAGCACCTGTCGGCACTGGGTGCCATCGGCATCCTGGGGGTGGCGGTGGGCGTGTTCATGATCGCGGGCGGCGTGGGCATGCTGCGGCTGGCGCACGATCCGCAGCGCTGCGCGCGCCTGCACACCGGGCTGCGCTACGGCCTGGCGACCGGCGCCTTCATCGCGGCCTACACCGTGCTCGACGGCTATGCGGTCAAGGTGATGCTGCTCTCTCCGATCCTGGTCGACTACATGGGCAACTTCGTGCGGGTGGTGCTGCTGGCGCCGGTGGCGCTGCACGACCGGCCGGCCACCGCGGCGCTGTGGCGCAGCCAGTGGAAGTACGCGCTGCTGGTCGGCACGATCAGCCCCGTCTCCTACGTGCTGGTGCTCTATGCGATGCAGACCGCGCCGCTGTCGCACGTGGCGCCGGCCCGCGAGGTGTCGATGCTGTTCGCCGCCCTCATCGGTGGCCGGCTGCTGGGCGAGGGTGACCGTGTGCAGCGGCTGCTGGGCGCGCTCTGCATCGCGGCCGGCGTCACCGCGCTCGGGTTGGGCTGACGGATGGCGCTCCCCCACGCGACACCGGCCGCACCGGCCGCCGCCCCCTGGCTTTTCGGCTGCGATTTCTCCAGCAGCCCCAGCCGGCGCAAGCCGATCGTGGTGGCGCTCGGCCGGCTGGCGGGGCCGCGGGTGCAACTGCTGGAGTTGCGCCGCTTCGACACGCTGGCCGAGTGGGCCGGCTGGATGGCCACGCCGGGTGCGGCCTGGGTCGGCGGGTTCGACCTGCCGTTCGGCCTGCCGCGCGAACTGGTCGAGACGCTCGGCTGGCCGACCGAATGGGGCGCCTGCATCGACCACTACGCCGGCCTGACCCGCGACGAGATCCGCACCCGTTTCGCCGCCTTCTGCGATGCGCGGCCGGTGGGCGGCAAGTTCGCCCACCGCGCCACCGACGGGCCGGCCGTCTCCAGCCCGTCGATGAAGTGGGTGAACCCGCCGGTCGCCTTCATGCTGCATGCCGGGGTGCCGCTGATCCGGGCGGCCGGCGCCTGGCTGGCCGGTGTCGGCGACGCGCCGGCCGCCGACGCCGACCGTGTCGCACTGGAGGCCTACCCCGGCCTGCTGGCCCGCGAGGTGCTGGGCCGGCGCAGCTACAAGAGCGACGACCGCGCCAAGCAGACGCCCGACCGGCTGATCGCCCGCAAGGACCTGCTGGCGGCGCTGGAGCAGGGCCGCGCGCCCACCGGGCCGCTGCGGATCGGCCTGCGCCTGAAGCTCAGCCCGTTGCAGCACGACCTGCTGGTGGCCGACGCCAGCGGCGATGCGCTGGACGCGGTGCTCTGCCTGCTGCAGGCCGGCTGGTCGCTGCAGCGGCACCAGGCCGGCGTGCCGCGCTACGGGCTGCCCGAGGGCGTCGATCCGCTCGAAGGCTGGATCGTCACCGCCTGAGGGCGAAAATCCGAATGAAAAACGGCGGCAGCCGGCGACCGCTGCCGGCTGTCAGCTATCGAATGTGTAGCATCAGGCGCTGCTGCCCAGCGCGCGGGCCCAGTCCACCGGCGGCAGGGCGGCCAGTGCGGGCCGGGCGAAGACGTAACCCTGGAAGAGGGTGACGCCCATGTCGCGCAGCACCCCCACCTCTTCCGGATGCTCCACCCCCTCGGCGATCACCCGGCTGCCCAGGCCGTGGCAGATGGTCAGCAGGCCCTGGGCGATGGTGCGGCGCCGGACATCGAGGTGGATGTTGCGCACCAGGTGCATGTCGATCTTGATGATGTCCGGCGCGAAGTCGGCCAGCAGGCCGAAGTTGGAGAAACCGGCACCGAAGTCGTCGATCGCGGTGGTGAAGCCGCGCTGGCGGTACTCGCTGAAGATCGAGACCAGGTGCGGCACGTCGCTGGCCCGCTCGTCCTCGGTCAGCTCGAACATGATCCGCTCCAGCGGAAAGCGGCACCTCTCCGCGGTGGCCAGGGTCAGGCGGATGCAGGCCTCGGCCCGGTACACCGCGTTCGGCAGGAAGTTGATGCTCAGCATCGATTGCATGCCCAGCGTGCTGGCCAGCTCGATCGCCTTGACCCGGCAGGCCTGGTCGAAGGCGTAGCGGTTGTGCGGCCCCACCTGCGACAGGATGCTGCCCGCGCCTTCGCCCTGCAGGCCGCGCACCAGCGCCTCGTGTGCGAAGACGGTGCGGTGCTCCACGTCGACGATCGGCTGGAACGCCATCGTGAAGTCGAATCCCGGGCTCTCGCCGTTGCGGCAGCCTTCGCATCCAGTGGCGACAGCGGGTGGCAGAGGGGCGGAAGACGTCATGGCAGGGGCCGCAGTGGGATGTTTCGAAGGGGCGGGACCGGGACCACCGGCGGCGCGCGACGGCCAGGGGCGTCGGCTGTCCGTCGGCATCGGGAGGTGCAGCGCGCTAGCATGCGCCTGTGATCCATTTGGTTTATATCCTGATGCTTATACCCTTGCCACCGGCCGTCCATCAAGTCGAGAAGCGGGGGCGGCACCGGGTCGCGGGCCTGCTCGCCCTGCTGTGCGCTACGGCCGCGGTCAGCGCCCCGGCGCCCTGGTACCAGTGGCGCAGCCTGCAGAACGGCACCCAGGTCTGCGAGCAGACCTCGCCCGGCAGCGGCTGGAAGCAGGCCGGCGGGCCCTTCCGCGATGCGGAGTGCAGCCGGCCCCTGCGGGTGATCGGGCTGTGAGCCGCGCCGGGCGCGGGCCGGCCGTCGCTGTCACGCGAGACGGTACCCGGCTGGCATAGACTGCGGGCGGCGCGGGAGGCAGGCGCCCGACACACTCGACCCCAGACGGAGAACAACACATGAACATCGTGCAGCGCGTGCAGGACATCCTGCTCAAACCCCAACAGACCTGGCCGGTCATCGACGCGGAGCCGGCCACGCCCAACGGGCTCTACACGCGGTACCTGATGCTGCTGGCGCTGGTGCCGGCGGTGGCGGGCTTCATCGGCACCTCGCTGATCGGCTTCGGGATGGTGGGCATGTCGGTGCGGGTGCCGCTGCTGGCCGGCATCGTCGGCATGGTCGTCGGCTACCTGCTGACGCTGGTGATGGTGTTCGTGGTGGCGCTGGTGGTCGATGCGCTGGCGCCCGGCTTCGGCGGCACCAAGAGCCGCATCGGCTCGCTCAAGCTGGTGGTCTACGCCAGCACCGCGGCGCTGCTGGGCGGCATCTTCAGCCTGCTGCCGGCGCTGTCGGTGCTGGGCATCGTGGCGGCGCTCTATTCGATCTACCTGCTCTACACCGGCCTGCCGGTGCTGATGAAATGCCCGCCCGAGAAGGCCGCCGGCTACACCGCGGTGGTCGCGATCTGCTGCATCGTCGCCGCGGTGCTCGTCTCGTGGATCGCCGGCATGGTGATGCCCGTCGGCCTGATGGCCGCGGGCACTGCCGGCCACCAGGTCACGCTGCGTGGCCCGGAGGGCGCCGTCACCCTCGACACCGCCAAGATGGAAGAAGCCGCCCGCCGCATGGAAGAGGCCGGCAAGCGGATGGAGGCTGCGCAGGCCTCCGGCGACAGCGCCGCGGCGGGCAAGGCCGCCAGCGAGATGATGGGCGCGCTGGCCGGCGGCTCGGGCACGGTGGTCCCGGCCGACCAGCTGCGCGCCGTGCTGCCCGAATCCGCCGACGGCCTGCCGCGCGAGTCGATCGAGGCGCAGAGCGGCGCCGCGATGGGCCTGGGCGGCAGCACCGCCCGCGCGGTGTACCGCAAGGACGACCGCAACATCGAGCTGTCGGTGACCGATGCCGGCGCCGCCGCGCTCATCGGCATGGCCTGGTCGCAGATGACCCTCGACCGCGAGACGGCCGACAGCGTCGAGAAGGTCTACCGCGACGGCAAGCGCACCGTGCGCGAGGAGTACCGCAAGGACAAGACCCACGGCGAGTACACGGTGATGCTCGAGAACGGCATCGTGGTGCGGGGCGACGGCGACAACGTCGAGATCGACGACCTGCGCAAGGCGGTCAAGGCGGTCGATCTGCGGCGCCTCGAATCGATGCAGCGCCCGCCCAAGTCCTGACGGTTTCCGGAAAGACGCCGGCACCTTGTCCACCGACCTGATCCTGATCCGCCACGGCGAGACCGACTGGAACCGCGCGATGCGGTTCCAGGGCCACGCCGACGTGCCGCTGAACGCCGTCGGCCTGGCGCAGGCCGAGCGCCTGGCCGGCCGGCTGGCGACCGAGGCGATCGACCATGCGGTGGCGAGCGACCTGCTGCGCACCCGCCAGACCGCGGCGCCCTCGGTGGCGCGGCTGGGCCTGCCACTGCAGACCGATGCCGGCCTGCGCGAGCAGTTCTTCGGCGAGGCCGAGGGCCTGACCGCCGCCGAGCTGCGCGACACGATGCCCGCCGCGTGGCTGCGCTGGCTGGATTTCCGGGCCGACCGCAGCCTGCCGGGCGGCGAGAGCACGCGGCAGTTCCACGCCCGCAGCATCGCCGCGCTGCGCGGCGTGGCGGCGGCGCATGCCGGCAAGACGGTGCTGGTGGTGAGCCACGGCGGCGTGCTCGACATGGTGTTTCGCACCGCGCAGGCGCTGAGCCTGGACGGGCCGCGCATGGCCGAGATTCCCAACGCCGGCTTCAACCGGGTGCGCGTCGATGCGCGCGGCACGATCGAGATCCGGGCCTGGGCCGAGGTCGGCCACCTCGCGGGCCTGCCCGCGCAGCCGGTCTACGACCAGACGCGGTTGGCCCGCGAACGCGAGGCCGCCGCCGCCGCGGCCGCCCGCGCCGATAGCCTGTCGGCCGGCAGTCCCAGCGCCGAATAGAGGCCCCGCGCCTGCCGCGCCAGCCGGCGCGATTCGGGCTGCGCGTTGCACTGCGGCTGCAGCAGGTGCAGCGCCTCGGCCGCCTGGCCGCTGCGCTGCAGCGCATCCAGGTGCCACTGCGCGAACAGGTCGCGCTGCGCATGGCTCCCGCCGATCTCCACCAGCACCGGCAGCGCACCGCCCAGGGCCTGCGCCGCGTCGGCGAACCGGCCCTGCGCGTGGGCGAACACACCGCGGGCCGCCGGCACCGCCGCACGCTGCCATGCCGCACGGTCGGCTGCCGGGCCGTGGCTCGCGTGCTGCGCGATCCGGCCGAGCAGCAGGGCGGCCTCGGGCCGGCCGGCACGCGCCAGGCCGTAGAGATACTGCAGGTCGAGGAAGGGCAGCACCTGGTCGTGGGTACGGGCGGCCAGCCGGTCGGCCACGTCCTGCCAGCGTGCGCCCACGTCGGCCCCGGCCATCTCCAGCCGCGCCAGCAGCGACACCGCGCCCACCTGGTCCTGCGAATAGTCGGGCGCCACGCCCCAGACCCGGGTGTCGTAGACGGCGAGCGCTTCGTCCAGCCGGTCGAGCTCGATCAGGAACAGCGCCAGGTGCCACCAGTTGTGGGTCACCATGAAGGAGTTGAGGCCGGTCCAGGTGGCGCTGGCCGTCTGCATGAAATCCAGCCCCTCGGCGATCCGGCCTTCGGTCAGCATCACGTGGCCGAGCGCATGGTGGGCCCAGGGCTCCTTCCGGCGCAAGGCGATCGCCCGGCGGGCGGCGGCCTCGGCCTCGGGCATGCAATGGCACTGCTCCCAGCCGAAGGCGGCCATGCCGTGGGCGTACGGCACATCGGCCGACGCGGGCAGCGCGGCCAGCGCCAGCCGCAGCATCGCCGGCGCATCGCCGCGGTTGAACGCGTGGTACTGGCCCAGCTTGAGCGACACCAGGTCGCGCGGATGCTCGGCCGCCTGCTCCTGGTGCAGTGCGATCGCCCGCGGCACGTCGCCGCCGACCCAGGCGGCCACGGCCGCGACGAAGCGTCGCTCCCGGGCGGTGGCGCCGGCGCAACCCGCCTGTGCGCGGTCCACGAACGGATGCGCCGCCGCGGCCCCGCCGCGCGATTCGGAGAACATGTGCAGCGCGGCGCAGTAGGCCTGCACCAGCGGGCTGGTGTCGTCGGCCGCGGCCATCGTTTCGGCGGCGCGGGACTCGCAGGCGATGAAGCCTTCGACGAACGTATCGACCGCGGCGCGCGAAGCAGGGTCGTGCAGCGTGAGCGGATTGCCCAGGGCGTCGGTCGGCAGGCGGGGAGGGGGCATCTGCCGATTGTGCGGCGCGGTGCCGGAAGTCGCAGGTGCCGGGTTTTCGGGCATCCTGCACGGCACGCATGAATGTAACGATTTAGCTGGCGCACGAAAACGAAACCGGTCCATAATCGCTTTGAGCTTGCGCAGTTTCGCTGTGCAGGCGTACTTTGGTGATTGGTCAGTTTCGCGCTTCAGCTTTAATTTGTTTGTCGTGATTTGGGACTCCATCGCTTTCTTTGGTTCTTTTTGGAGTCCTCATGGGCAAAAAACTCTACGTAGGCAATCTGTCCTACAGCATCCGCGACAACGATCTGCAACAAGCCTTCGGCGAATACGGCACCGTTGCCAGCGCCAAGGTCATGATGGAACGTGACACCGACCGTTCGAAGGGCTTCGGCTTCGTCGAAATGGGTACCGAGGCGGAAGCCCTGGCAGCCATCGAAGGCATGAACGGCCAGGCACTCGACGGCCGCGCGCTGACGGTCAACGAAGCCCGCCCGATGGAGCCACGTGCTCCTGGCGGTGGCGGCGGTCGTGGCGGCTACGGTGGTGGCGGCGGCGGCGGTGGTTACGGCGGCGGTGGTGGTGGCGGTTACGGCGGTGGCGGTGGCCGCGGCGGTTACTAAGCTGCTTCTGCAGAATGAAAAAGGCTCCTTCGGGAGCCTTTTTCGTGGGTGGCCGGCCCGCACCGCCGTCCGTTGCGCGTCATGCGCGCAAAGGCACGGCTTCCGCTCCCGGCAGCGCCCGCCACGGCCGGGATGCGCGCACGCGGTTCCCGTTCAGCCCCAGGCCATCGCGCCGAGGTCGTTCACGAAGATCGGCATGTCCTTCCAGAACCCCTTCAGGTTCTTGTGCGCCACGGTGACCCACTGCGGCTGGTACAGGAAGACGTTGGCCGCGTCCTGGGCCAGCAGGCGCTGGGCGTCGCCCAGCAGGCGGGCCCGCTCGGCGCTGTCGCCGGTGCTGCGGATCTTGTCGTAGAGCGCGTCGAACGCGGGCGACTGGTAGCCCCAGTAGTAGTCGGCCTTGGCGTAGTTGCCCAGGTCGAAGGGCTCGACGTGCGAAATGATCGACAGGTCGTAATTCTTGTTACCGTAGGTGCCGCTGAGCCACTGCGCCCATTCGACGTTCTGCAGCTTGGCGACGATGCCGATCTTCGCCAGCTGCGCCGCCAGCACCTCGCCGCCCTGGCGGGCGTAGGGCGTGGGCGGCAGCGTCACCGTCAGTTCCAGCGGGGTCTTCACCCCGGCCTCGGCCAGCAGCGCCTTGGCCTTGTTCACATCGAACGGGTTGATGCCGGTGGTGTCGACGTAGCCCGGCGCGCCGGGCACGTAGTGGCTGCCGATCGGCACGCCGTAGCCGTCGGCCGCGCCTTCGACCATGGCCTTGCGGTCGATGGCGGCGGAGATCGCGCGCCGCACCCGCACGTCGTCGAGCGGTTTGCGGCGGTGGTTGATCGCCACGATGGTCTTGGCGCGCGAGCCGCCCACCACCACCTGGAAGCGCGGGTTGCCCTTGAACTGCGGCACGCTGCGCGGTGCGAAGCGCGCGAAGATGTCCACGTCGCCCGCCTGCAGCGCCGCGCCCTGGGCCGCGGGGTCGCCGATGAAGCGGAAGGTGGCCTTCTTCAGCGGGATCGCCGCCGCGTTGCGGTAGCCGTCCCAGGCCTCCAGCACCAGCGAGGCGCCGCGGTTGTAGCTGGCGAGGCGGTACGGCCCGGTGCCGACCGGCTGGGTCGCGTTGCCGTCGGCGCTCTTGGGCTCCACGATGATCGCGGTGGCCTGGCCCAGCAGGAACGGAAAGTCGGGATCGACCTCGCCCTTGGTCAGCACCACCGTGTGCGCGTCCACCGCCTGCACCTTCAGGTCGGCGAAACTGCGCTTGTCCTTGTTGGTGCTTTGCTCGGATGCGGCGCGCTCGAAGCTGAACTTGACCGCCTGCGCGTCGAAGGGCTCGCCGTTGTGGAACCTGACGCCGCGCCGCAGCCGGAAGGTGAGGGTCTTCAGGTCGGGCGACACCTCGTAGCTCTCGGCCAGCAGCGGCGTCACGCTGCCGTCGGCGTTGATCTTGGTGAGTGTCTCGTAGAGGTTGTAGAGCGTGACCTCGGCGATGGACGAGGCGGCGGCGGCCGTCGGGTCCAGGCCCGCCGGCTCCAGGGTCATGCCGAGCACGACCGCGTTCTTGCGGGTCTGGGCGAAGGCGGCGGCGGGTAGCACCAGCGGTGCGGCGGCGAGGGCGCTGGAGGCGAGGACGGTACGGCGATTCGGCATGGCAGGCTCCGGACAGTGGCGGGGAAGGGGAGGCGGTAAGCGATACGGCGGTCGGTGGGCGGGGCGGCGCGCCCGCTCAGCGCTGCCCGGCGGCCGGCGGCTCGGCGCGCGGCACCGCGGCCAGCAGTGCCTGGGTGTAAGGATGGGCCGGCGCGCTGAACAGCTGCTCCGGCGTGCCGCGCTCGACCACCTGGCCCCGGAGCAGCACCACGACCTCGTCGCACAGGTGGTTCACCACCGCCAGGTCGTGGCTGATCAGCAGGTAGGCGATGCCGAACCGCTGCTGCAGGTCCTGCAGCAGGTTCAGCACCTGGGCCTGCACCGACACGTCGAGCGCGCTGACCGGCTCGTCGGCCACGATCAGTTTCGGCCGGGTGACGAGGGCCCGGGCGATCGCGATCCGCTGGCGCTGGCCGCCCGAGAACTCGTGCGGGACTTTGTCGAGATCGCTGGCGCGCAGGCCGACGGCGACGAGCGCCTCGGCCGCCCGCGCGCGGCGGTCGGCGCGGGTGCCGGCGGCGGCGCCGTCCAGCGCGGCCAGCGGCTCGGCGACGATGCGGCCCACCGTCTGGCGCGGGTCGAGCGAGCCGTACGGGTCCTGGAACACCATCTGGATGTCGCGGCGGGCGGCGCGCAGCGCCTCGCGCGGCAGCCGGTGCAGGTCCTGGCCCCGCAGCCGCGCGCTGCCGGCGGTGGGCGCATCCAGCGCCATCACGATGCGGGCCAGCGTCGATTTGCCCGAGCCCGATTCGCCGACGATGCCCAGGCTTTGCCCGGCCTCGATGCGCAGGCTGACGCCGTCGAGCGCGCGGACCTGCGGCGCCGGTTTGAACAGCGAAGTGCGCGGCAGGGCGTAGTCGCGGACGATGCCGGTCACCTCCAGCAGCGGCGCCTGCACCGCGGAATCCGAAGAAAAAGTGGCCGTAGCCGGCTCCGCAGGCCGGCCTATAGCTATGGTTTTTGTAGCATCGTCCATCGTGAACCTTCAGGCGCTGCCGGCCGATGCGGCGATCTCCCGCAGCCGGATGCAGCGGACCGCGTGGGTGCGCGAGAGCCAGACCGGCGGCGGCCGCACCGTGTGGCAATCGGCCGCCGTATGGGCGCAACGGCCGGCGAACGGGCAGCCGGCGGGCAGGTCGACCAGTTCGGGCACGCTGCCGGCGATGGTGGGCAGCCGGGTGCCGCGCGGCGCGCCGGGCAGCGGCCGGGCCGCGAACAGGCCGCGGGTGTAGGGGTGGGCACGCCGGGCGAAGACCTCGGCGGTGCTGCCGCTCTCGACCACGCTGCCGCCGTACATCACCAGCACCCGCTGCACGCTCTGCGCGATCACGCCCAGGTCGTGCGAGATCAAAATCAGCCCCATGCCGTGCTCGGCGACCAGGGAGCCGATCAGGTCGAGGATCTGGCGCTGCACCGTCACATCGAGCGCGGTGGTCGGCTCGTCGGCGATCAGCAGGTCGGGGCCGCAGGCCAGGGCCATCGCGATGCCGATCCGCTGGCGCTGCCCGCCCGAGAACTGGTGCGGGTAGGCGCCCAGCTTGGCCGCCGCGTCCGGGATGCCGACCCGCTCCAGCAGCGCCAGCGCCCGCCCACGGGCATCGGCCTTCGACAGGCCGCGGTGCAGCCGCAGCGGCTCGGCCACCTGCCGGCCGACCGGGTGCAGCGGGTTGAGCGCGGTCATCGGCTCCTGGAACACCATGCCGATGCGGTTGCCGCGGATCGAGCACATCGAGCGGTCGCTGCGGCCGACCAGCTCGCGCTCGTCGAAATGGATGCTGCCCGAGACCTCGGCGCTGGCGGGCAGCAGGCCCATCAGCGCCTGCACCGTCAGCGACTTGCCGCAGCCCGATTCGCCGACGATGCCCAGCGTCTCGCCGCGCGCCAGGGTGAAGCCGATGCCGCGCACCGCCTCGGCCGGGCCGCGCGGCGTCTGCAGGCGGATGCGCAGGTCTTCGACGTGGAGCAACTTCGTCATGCGGATACCGTGTCGTTCTCGAGCGAACACCGCGGAACCGGCTTCGCCGGGCCGCTGGTGTTGCCCCCTGCAAGGGGGTGGGCGGACCGCGCAGCGGGTAGCCTGGGGGTCATCGTGAAAGCCTTGGGTCGAGCAGGTCGCGCAGGCCGTCGCCCAGCAGGTTCAGGCCCAGCACCGCCAGGGCGATGGCCGCGCCGGGCCAGACGGCCAGCAGCGGCGCCTGGAACATCAGCGTCTGCGCCTCGCTGAGCATGCGGCCCCACGAGGGCTGCGGCGGCTGGGTGCCCAGGCCCAGGTAGGAGAGGGCGGCCTCGGCCAGGATCGCGATCGCGAAGCGGATGGTGACCTGCACGATCAGCGCGGCCGAGATGTTGGGCAGCACATGCTCCCAGGTGATCGCCCACGGCCCCTTGCCGCAGGCCCGCGCGGCGGCCACGTAGTCGCGCGACCAGACGGCCGCGGCCGAGGCGCGGGTGATGCGGGCGAAGGTGGGGATGTTGTAGATGCCGATGGCCACGATGGCGTTGACCATGCCCGGCCCGAAGACGGCGGTCATCATGATCGCCGACAGGATCGCCGGGAAGGCCAGCGAGAAATCGGCGAGCCGCATGATGGCTTCCTCCACCCAGCCGCGCCGCGCCGCGGCCAGCAGGCCCAGGGCGGTGCCGGCCACCAGGCCGATGCCCACCGCCACCACGCCCACCAGGATCGACGCCCGCGCGCCCACCAGCAAGAGAGACACCACGTCGCGCCCGAAGGCGTCGGTGCCCAGCCAGTGCGAGAGCGACGGCGGCTGGAGCTTGGCCGCCAGGTCCATCTCGTAGACCGTCCACGGCGTCCAGGCGTACGACACCGCCGCGGCCAGCACCAGCAGCAGCGTCAGCAGCGCGCCGATGGCGAAGCTGGGGTGGCGCAGCGCGCGCGGCCCGAAGCCCGTCGGGCGCGTCTGCACGAGGGTCGGTGCGGCGCTAGACATCGCTGGGCTTCAGGCGCGGATCGATCACCGCGTACAGCACGTCGACCACGAAGTTGACGACCACCACCATCGCGGCCAGCAGCATCACGCAGTTGCGCACCACCGGCAGGTCGCGGTTGCTGATCGCCTGGAAGATGAGGCGGCCCAGGCCGGGCAGGAAGAAGACGTTCTCGACCACGATGGTGCCGGCCAGCAGCTCGGTGAACTGCATGCCCATGACCGTTACGACCGGCACCATCGCGTTGCGCAGCACGTGGCGCCAGAGCACCGCCCGCTGCGACACGCCCTTGGCCCGGGCGGTGCTCACGAAATCCTCGCGCATCACCTCCAGCACGGCCGAGCGGGTGATGCGCGCCAGGATCGCGGCCTGCACCACCGCCAGCGAGAGGGCCGGCAGCACCAGCGCCTTCAGGCCCGGCAGCACGCCTTCGCCCCAGCCGTCGAAGCCGCCGGCCGAGAACCACTGCAGCTTCACCGAGAACAGCAGGATCAGCAGGATCGCGAACCAGAAGTTGGGGATGGCGATGCCGACCTGCGCGATGCCCATCAGGCCGACGTCGCCCAGCCGGTTGTGGCGGGCCGCGGCGGTGACGCCCACCAGCAGCGCCAGCACGGTGCTGAGCACCATCGCCAGCAGGGCCAGCGGCACGGTGAGCGCCAGGCGCTCCAGGATCAGGTCCCACACCGGCGAGCCGTAGCTGGCGCTGTCGCCCAGCTGCCCGGTGGCCAAGCCGCCGATCCACTGCCAGTAGCGGGTCCAGGCGGGCTGGTCGAGGCCCAGCTTGGCGGACAGGGCCGCCACCGCCTCGGGCGCGGCGTCGGGGCCCATCAATATTTGCGCTGCGTTGCCGGGCAGGATGTCCAGCACCCCGAACACCACGACCGACGCCGCCGCCAGCGTGAGCAGCAGGGTCAGGAAACGTTTGGCAAGGAACACACTCATCGTGGGCGCAGGGCAGGATCGGCAGCGCGGGGCTGCGGCCGTGGTGGGGTGCTGGTCATTATGGGGGGATGTGTACCGGCGACAGGTGCCGGCGACCTGCAAGAGGCCCGCCGAGGCCAGGGTTTCCGGGGCGCGCGGATAATCGACCGGATGCGCTGCCGCCCCGTCCCTCGTTCTTGCCCTGCCGGAGGTGACGCATGGCGCTGATGATCACCGACGAGTGCATCAACTGCGACGTGTGCGAGCCCGAGTGCCCGAACGACGCGATCTACCCCGGCGAGCTGATCTACGAGATCGACCCGCACCGCTGTACCGAATGCGTCGGGCATTTCGACGAGCCGCAGTGCGTGCAGATCTGCCCGGTGGCCTGCATCCCGAAGGATCCGGCGCACGCGGAAGGGCGCGAGATGCTGTACCAGAAGTACATCCGGCTGCAGGTGGCGCCGGCGGGGTGAGGTGCGGGGTGGGGCGTGCGGGGTTTTGTCGCGCTTGGGCCGGACCCGGCCGGCGGGGCGCTCCCCTCCGCGAATGTCCTCCGGCCTGCGGCCTCCCCCTTTATTTCGCTGCGGGGAGCGCCCCACCGGCCGGTTCCTGCGGTGGGTCGGGGCCCCGGTGGTGGGGCCTGGATGCCGTCCACGAAAACGCCGTGTTCGGTGCTTGTCTACGCCGTGTTGGGGGTGTCTGCCGTCCGTTCCCGCAGGTGCACGAAATGCGAACCTACGGCCGCGGCCATGTCGGCGTCGTGCGTCACCAGGACCAGGGCGGCGCCGGTGTCGTCGGCCGCATCCAGCAGCGTCGCCATCGCGTCCTGCTGGGTGATCGGGTCTAAGCGCGAGGTGGGCTCGTCGGCGAAGAGCAGGGCGGGTTGCACCGCCAGCGCGCGCGCCAGGGCGATGCGTTGCAGCTCGCCGCCGGAGACTTCCGACGGCCTGCGGGCCAGCACGCCGTCGGGGAGGCGAAGCCTGTTGAGGCGGTCCTCGATGCTGGTCCATGGCCGGCCGTGCAACCGGGCCACGTCGCGCAGCGAGCGCTCCAGGCGGGCGTGCGGCGCGAAGGAGGCGACCGGGTCCTGGTAGAGCTTCTGCAGGGCGTGGGCGCTCAGCTGCGGTGCCCGGCGCACCTGGCCGGCGTCGGGCGGCAGCAAGCCGAGCAGCAGGTTGCCGAGCGTGCTCTTGCCGGTGCCGCTGGGGCCTTGCACCGCCCAGCGCTGTCCGGCGTGGATGCGCATGCCGATGTCCTCGAACAGGCTGCGGCCGCCGAGGCGCTTGGCGATGCCGTCGGCCTCCAGCACCAGGGCACCGGTGGCGGGCTCGGCACGCTTCGGCCAGTGGGCCGGGTCGGCGGCCAGCAGGCGGCGGGTGAACCCGTGGCGGGGGGCGGCCAGCACCGCGCCCGCGTCGCCTTGCTCGATTGCCTCGCCGCCCTGCAGCACGATCACCTGGCCGCCGAGGGCGCGGGCGACCTGGATGTCGTGGGTGATGGTGACGACGCAGCCGCCCGCCCGCTGCACCGACTGCAGCAGCGCCACCGTGTGGGCGCGCCAGTGCGCATCCAGGCCCTTGGTGGGCTCGTCGGCCAGCAGCACCCGGGCGCCGCCGGCCAGGGCGATGGTGGCGGCGGCGCGCTGGGCCATGCCGCCGGAGATCTGCCAGGGGTAGCGCTGGGCCGCCGCGGCCAGTCCGGCATCGGCCAGGCCCCGCCGGGCGGCGGCGTCGGCGGTGGCGGAGTCGGCGCCACGGACCAGCGCGTGCACTTCGGCCAGCTGCGGCGCGATGCGGCCCAGCGGGTCGAGGGCCAGCGCAGGCTCCTGCGGCAGCAGGGCCAGGGTGCGGCCCCAGGCGGGGCGGCGGGCGGCGGCGTCGGCCGCGCGGGTGGTGGTGCCGTCCAGCGTGACGCTGCCTACAGCGCGCAGGGCGGCGGGCAGGTTGCCGACGATGGCCTGCGCCAGCAGCGATTTGCCGGCGCCGCTTTCGCCCAGCAGCGTGAGCGATTCGCCGGCGCGCAGCGCGAACGACACGCCGCGCAGCAGGGTATGGGCGCCGGCATGGACCGACAGGCCGTCGGCGGCGAGAAGCACGGGGCCGGTCATGCGGGACGCCTGTCGTGGCGCGGTGGTGGGTGGAACGCTGCGACGGCCTTCATGCCGGTGCCTCCCGGTCGTCCGCCAGCAGCATCATCCCGAGCACCAGCAGCGTCAGCAGCGCGACCGGCGCGGCGATGAGCCAGGGCGCTTCTTCGTAGTGCGGCAGGGCCTCGGTCATCATCAGGCCCAGCTCGGCCGTGGGCGGCTGCAGGCCCACGCCGATGAAGCCGAGCGCGGCCAGCGCCAGCACCGCCTGCGCCGCGCTGAAGGCCAGCAAAGTGCCCAGCACCGGGGCCAGCGCCGGCAGCAGGTGGCGCCGCACCAGGTAGACCGGGCCGAAGCCCAGCAGGCGCGAGGCCTGCACCGCATCGCCCGCCATCACCGGCCGTGCCACCGCCCGGCTCACCCGGAAATACTCCACCCAGAGCGACAGCGACAGGCCCAGGTACAGCGCCCAGTGCCGGCCCGGCGCCAGGCCCGCGAACAGCAGCACCAGCAGCAGGCCGGGCACCGACAGCGCGGCATCCGACAGCATCACCAGCGCCCGTTCCACCGCGCCGCCGCGCCAGGCGGCGAGCAGCCCCAGCAGCACACCGGGCACCGCCGCGGTGACGGCGGCCAGCAGCGCCAGCCCGAGCGAGAGCTGCGCCGCATGCGCCAGCCGCGCGACCACGCTGCGGCCGAAGACATCGGTGCCCAGCCATTCGGCCGCGCCGGGCGGCGCCAGGCTGTTGTGCAAATCCTGGACTGCCGGATCGGTGCCGACCACGGCCGGCCCGCAGGCGGCGAACAGGGCCAGCGCCAGCATCACCCCCCATCCGACACGTTGGCGGACCCGGCGGCGGGCGGGCGGCGCGATCGACGGCGCGGCGGGGGTGTCGAGCACGGCGCTCATGGCGATACCTTCGTGCTGCGCACTGCGGTGCGCGCTTGTCGGGGGCGGCCCGGCACGGTGTCCATGGGAAGTACCTTCGTGCTGCGCACTGCGGTGCGAGCTTGTTGGGGGCGGCCCGGCACTGCGCTCATCGCGCGTCCTCCAGCCGGCGGCGCGGGTCGAGCGCCAGGCAGGCGGCATCGACCAGCAGGTTGAAGACGACGAAGAGCAGGCCCATGCAGAGGGCGGCGCCCTGGACCATCGGCACGTCGCGGCCGAAGATCGCGTGCACCAGCGCATGGCCGATGCCGGGCCAGGCGAAGAGGCTCTCGACCACCACCGCGCCTTCGACCAAAAACACCGCGTGCACGCCCAGGTAGGCGACGACCGGCACCGCGGCGCTGCGCAGGGCGCGCCGCAGCAGGGCCTGGGTGTCGCCCAGGCCCTTGGTGCGGGCGAACCCGTAGGCGGGCGACTGCACCGCGTCGCGCAGGGCCTGCCGGGTGACGCGGGCCAGGCCGGCGGCCAGGCCCAGCGCCAGGGTGAGCGCGGGCAGCAGCAGGCTGCCGGCATGGTCGTCGCCGGCCACCGGCAGAGCGCCGATCCGCACCGCCACCAGCAGCATCAGCAGCACCGCCAGCAGGAAGGGCGGCATCGCCCGCAGCAGCACCGCCAGCGCCAGCGTGGCGCGGTCGATGCGGCCACCGGCATGCAGGCCGGCCCAGGCGCCCAGCGGCAGGCCGATGGCCACGGCCAGCAGCAGCGCGGCCACGGCCAGGTCGAGGGTGGCGCCCAGCTGCGCGCGCACCTCGTGCCAGACCGGATCGCCGCTGACCAGCGAGCGGCCCAGGTCCAGGCGGGCCAGCGTGCCCCACCAGTCGGCCAGGGCCTGCCACAGCGGCCGGTCGAGGCCCAGCTCGGCGCGCACCGCGGCCGCGGCGCCGTTGCCGACCAGGTCGTAGCCGTAGCGGCTGGCCGCGATGCGCATCGCGACGTCGCCGGGCAGGGCGCGGGCCATGAAGAAGCACAGGGTGCCGATCAGCAGCGCCAGCGCCACCACCTGCACCGCGCGGCGGGCCAGCAGCGCCGCCCAGGGGGACCGTAGCGGGGTCATCGTTTCACCTCCTGGCGGAAAAGGGGCCTGCGGCGCATGTCGGGCGCGGCAGGCGGTTTGCTATATTTTTCATAGCTGATGGCCGGCGTGCGGCGCCGGCTGCAAGCACTTTCCGTTCGAATGTCGGCACCCGGGGCCATGCAGGAGCGCAGCGGGCCTGCCCGCAGGCTCACCCGCGCCATGCCATCTCGGTCAGCCGGTAGGAGCGCTCCAGCGGGTCCAGGCGCACGCCGGTCACCCGGGGGCTGACGGCGACCTGCTGCCGGTACCAGACGACCGGGATCACCGGCAGTTCGTCCTGCAGCACCCGGGCGATCCGGCCGCGCAGGGCGGTGGCACGGGCCGCGGTGGGCGTGCCGCGGGTCAACTCCTCGAGCGCGGCGACCACCGCATCGCTCTTCCAGCCCATCGCGCCCCAGTCGCCGCCGCGCGGGCCGAAGTCCTGCGCCAGGGTGCCGCCCGGGTCGGGCACGGTGGCGTAGTTGCGGGCGCCCAGGCCCAGCTGCAGGCTGCCGTCGCGGTGGCCCAGCGGGATGTCGCCCGCGTTGCCGATGGCGATCTGCACCGCGATGCCGGCCTGCCGCCACTGCTCCTGCAGCGCGGTGGCGAAGAGCGGCAGCTCGGGCCGGTCGACGAAGGTGCGCAGCACCAGCCGCAGCGGCTGCCCGGCGGCGTTGCGCAGGCCGTCGGGCGAGGGGCGCCAGCCGGCCTGCAGCAGCAGCTGCGCGGCGGCCGGCGGATCGTGGCGCAGCGGCGGCAGCGCGGCGTTGTGCCAGTCGCCCAGCGTCGGCGGAAAGAGCTGGGTCGCGGCCAGTTCGGTATCGCGCAGCAGGGCGCGGGCGATGCCGGCGCGGTCGATCGACAGGCTCAGCGCCTGCCGCACCCGGAGGTCCTGCAGCGCCGGGTCGGCGGCGTTGAGCTTGAGCACCGCGGTGCGCGGCAGCGTGACCGCGGCGATCGGCACCTTGCCATGGCGGCGCAGGCGCTGCAGGCTCACCGGGTCCAGACCGAAAGCCAGGTCGGCCTGGCCGGCCTCGGCCATCAGCGCGCGGGTTTCGGCGCGGCCGGCGGCCAGGTAGCGCACCCGGGCGATGGCGGGGCGCGGGCCGTCGTAGCCGTCGAACACCGTGGTCTCGATGCGCTGCGGCGCCGACAGCACCGCGATGCGGTAGGGCCCGCTGCCGACGATCCGCTCTACCCGGCCCTGCGCGTCGAAGCTGGAAGACGCCAGCACCAGCGTGCTGCTGTGCGCCAGCAACGAGGGCAGCCGGCCGTGCGGCGCGGCGAGGGCGATCGCCACCGTGCCGGGGCCTTCGGCCTCGATCGACCGGATCGGCGCGCCGCTCAGCAGCGACGGCGCCACCTGCGCCGCCCGCAGGCAGCGCACCACCGCCTCGGCGGTGACCGGCGTGTCGTCGTGGAAGCGCGCGGCGGGCCGCAGCACGAAGCGCCATACCAGGCCGTCGGCCGAGGTGCTCCAGCGCTCCGCCAGGGCCGGCGCCGGCGTGCCGTCGTCCGCCGCGCCCATCAGCGTCTCGGCCACCTGCAGCCGGGTGAACATGTAGCCGCTGGCCGCCGGCGCCAGCCCGCTCACCTCCCACGGCCCGACCAGCTGCAGGGGCGCGGGCTCGGCCGCCCGGGCGAGCGCCGGAAGCGCACCGAGGAGCGCGCCGCACTGCAACAGGCGCCGCCGCTCGACGGCCAAAGAAGAAGCATCGGACATAAAAGCGAGAGATGGTTGACTACCCGGGCACCCGTGGATCCGGCTCCGCCGGTCCACCGGGCGCGCTCCCCTTCCCGCGCAGCGAGAGAAGGGGCGGAGCGGCGCAGCCGCTCGGGGGGATGTACTCAAAATCTGGCTTGCAACCCCAGCGTCACCGCCCGGCCCATGCCGGGCGTCACCCACACCCGGTTGTAGGAGCTGGGGTAGTAGCTGCGGTCGAAGAGATTGTCCACATCCAGCGTGAGCCGCACGGCGGGCGTCAGGCGCCAATAGGCGACGATCTTGGCGGTGGTGTAGTCGGGCAGGTCGAAGGCGGCGGTGCCGGCGTCGGCCTGGGCCTGGGTGCGGGCCTCGCCCAGCCGCTTGCCGGTGTGGGTGACGCCGCCGCCGATGCCGTAGCGCTGGCCGTCGGCAAACGCGTTCTCGTACACCGCCAGGACACTGCCGGTGACCTTGGGCACGTTGAGCAGGCGGCCGCCCACCTCCAGCGTGTTGTCGCGGGTCACCTCCACGTCGTTGACCACCAGGCTGGCGTTGATCCGCCACTGCCGGGTGACCTGGCCGGCGAAGTCGAACTCGGCGCCGCGGCTGCGCACCTCGCCCGCCGCCACCGAGAAGCCGCCGTTGAGCGGGTCGCTGGTGAGCACATTGCGCTTGCGGATATCGAACAGCGCGGCGGTGGCGCCGATGCCGTGGTCGGGGCTCTCCCACTTGGTGCCGAGTTCCAGCGCGCGTCCCTTCTCGGGACCGAACGCGGTGCTGGCGGCGCTGCTGCCGGCATTGGGCCGGAAGGACTGGCCGGCGTTGCCGTACACCGTCCACTGCGCAGTGGGCAGCCACGACACGCCGATGCGCGGCGAGGTGGCCGACGGCTCCTGCGACGCAGTGCCGCCGGTGCGGCGGTTCGCCAGGCTCTGGTGGTAGTTGTCGGTTCGCAGGCCGGCGACGACGCGCCAGGCGGGCGAGAGCTTGACCGCGTCCTGCAGGTAGAACGCGGTGTTGCGCTGCCGCTCGTAGGTGCTGGTGTTGGGCTGCGGCGTCGGCGGAGTCTGGCCGTAGACCGGGTGGTCGATGTCGATGCCGTAGGGCGCCGCGGCGGTCGGGTTGGCCCGCAGCATCAGCGTGTCCATGCCGAAGCGGTAGGTCTCCACGCCGAAAAGCAGCTCGTGCTCCAGCGCGCCGGTGGCGACGTTGCCGATCAGCTCGGCCTGCACCGCGGTGTCGTCGGAGCTGTAGTCGCGGTAGCGGCGCTGGCGGGTCAGGATGCCGTCGGTGCGCAGCGCGGTGGCCTCGGTGGAGAAACCCTTGAGCTGCGTCTCGCGGTAGGACAGGCCCAGGCGGCTGCGCCACTGGGTGTTCCAGTCGTGCGACAGGATGAACTGGTGGGTCTGGTTGTCGACCGTCACGTCGCCGTCGGCCGGCTCGCCCAGGAAGCGTTCGCGCGGAATCGCGCCCAGGCGGTTGTCGACCGCGACCACGCCGCGGTCGAGCGGGGTGCTGTGGCGCAGGATCTCGCCGCTGTACTCCAGCACCGTGGCGTTGGTCAGCTTCCAGGTGAAGGCGGGCGCCACCACCCGGCGCTCGGAGCCGACGAAATCGCGGAAGCCGTCGCGGTCTTCCGCCGCCACGTTGAGCCGGTAGGCGAAGCGCTCGCCGATCGGGCCGGTGCTGTCGAAGGCGGCGCGTTTCAGGCCGAAGCTGCCGGCATACGCCTCGACCGCGTTCGCGGCCTTCCACAGCGGCTTCTTCGTGACGATGTTGAGCGTGCCGCCGGGCTCGGTGCTGCCGTAGAGGGCGGCGGCGGTGCCTTTCAGGAACTCGATCCGCTCCACGCCGGCCAGGTCGCGCGGCGCGTTGAAGCCGCGGTTGGCCGAGAAGCCGTTCTGCAGCGTCGCCATGCCGGTGTTCTCGTTGCCCGGCAGGCCGCGGATCGCGATGTTGTCCCAGAGCCCGCCGAAGTTGTTCTGCCGCGAGACGCCGCCCACGTAGCTCAGCACGTCGTCGAGCCGGGTCGCGCCCAGGTCGTCGATCACCTGGCGGGTGATGATGCGCACCGACTGGGGCAGCTCCCGCAGTGGCAGGTCGGTCTTGGCGCCGGCCGCCTCGTCAGAATGGTAGGTACCCGATTCGGTACGGCCGACCACGTCGGTGGTGGCGAGCGCCGGAGCCTCGGCGGTGCGGGAATTGGCATCCTGGGCCAGGGCCCCGGAGGCCCACAGGGCGGACACGGCGAGGGCCACGGGCAGGCGGGCCGTGGCGGGAAAAAAGCGAAAGGGCATTGGAGTCTGCGACAGAAAGACCAGTTGCACCCGCAGGACCGCACGGTGCAAGAACAGGCCGTGGCGCGGGGCCACGACGGGGAGGGCGGCACCGGGCGTGCCGCGGCCTATCCCGCCGTGGGCGGATCGCGTGCCGCGAACCTGCTGCGCCACGGCGCGCGGTGGGCCGTGTCTTCGAGGGTGGCCCAGGGCAGCGGTGCGGCCGGCGACACCATCGGCGCCCACGCGGCCGGCATCGGGCATGCCGGCAGCCCGCCGTGTGCCTGCAACACGCAGGCGGTGCAGACGGCATGCGTGGCGCCGGGTGCCGGATCGGCCGGTGCCTCGTCGGTCGCCGCATGCGCCACGACCGCGGCGGCGCTGCCCGGCCCGGCGCAATGGGCCTGGTGGACAACGCCGGCCGCGGCGTGGAAACAGGCCAGGACCAGCAGCAGCCAGAGGAGGACGGGGAAGTGTTTGCGCATGGGAAACCGAGGCTGCGGATCATACAGTTGATACACGGTTCTCAGTTGCGGCCAGGGTGGCGGGGAAGCCACCCGCGGCCGCATCAGACGCCTTCCGGGCGCGGCGGCTTGGGGCGCGGCGGCAGGGCGGTGTGGATCAGCATCGTCGCCTTGTCCATCTCGCCCGCCAGCAGCGCCGGCACCGCCTTCAAGGACCGGTCGATGCACTGGTCGATGGCGATGCGGTGGTCGAGCGAGGGTTTTTTCAGCACCCAGTGGATCACCTCGGCCCGGTCGCCCGGATGCCCGATGCCCAGGCGCAGCCGCCAGTAGTCGGGGCTGCCCAGCTGGGCATGGATGTCGCGCAGGCCGTTGTGGCCGGCGTGGCTGCCGCCGAACTTGAGCTTGACCTGGCCGGGCACGATGTCGAGTTCGTCGTGCACCACCAGGATCTCGGCCGGCGCGATCTTGAAGAAGCGGGCCAGCGCCGCGACCGACTTGCCCGACGCGTTCATGAAGGTCAGCGGCTCCAGCAGCCAGACCGCCTGCCCGGCGATGGTGGTGCGGGCCATCAAGCCCCAGTAGCCCTTCTCGACGTTGAGCTGCAGCTTCCACGCGCGTGCGAGCGCGTCGATCCACCAGAAGCCGGCGTTGTGGCGGGTCGCCTCGTAGTCCGGACCCGGGTTGCCCAGGCCCACGAACAGTTTGATCATGGAGGTGAATTATCCGGAGTGGGGGTGGTGGCCGGACGCGGCCCGGCGGCGAGCGCACCGCGCCGCCCAAAGAAAAGGCCCGCCGAAGCGGGCCTTGGTGCGGCCTGGAGGGCCGCGCCTCGCCGGCGAGGGCGAAGGCTTACTTCTTCTTGCCCTTGCCCTTTTCGGCAGGAGCGGCCGCGGCGGCGGCCGCCGCGGCAGCGGCTTCTTCCGGCGTTGGCTCTTCTTCGGCGGCCGGCGGCACGGCGGACGCCAGCACCGGGTTGACCTTGCCGTGGCTCACGAACTTCACGCCCTTCGGCAGCTTGATGTCGTTGATGTGCAGCGTGCCCATCTTGGTCATGCCGGACAGGTCGACTTCGATGAATTCCGGCAGGTCTGCGGGCAGGCAGGTGACTTCCATTTCGGTCATCACGTGCGTGATCAGGTTCTGGTCGACCTTGACGGCAGGGGAGTCTTCCTCGCCCTTGTAGTGCACCGGCACCTTCATCGTCAGGCGGGTCTTGGCATCGACGCGCTGGAAGTCGACGTGCTGGACGAGTTGCTTGAACGGGTGGTACTGCACGTTGCGCAGCAGCACCTTGCTGGTCGCGCCGGCGAATTCCATCTCGAGGACGGAGGCGTGGAAGGCTTCCTTCTTGAGGGCATGCCACAGCGCGTTGTGGTCGAGCTCGACCAGCTGCGGCTGGCTGTCGCCACCGTAGACGATGCCCGGCGTCTTGCCGGAATTGCGGAGACGGCGGCTCGCACCCGTGCCCTGCTTGGCGCGCTCAAAAGCGACGAATTTCATAACTGACTCCTGTGGAAGCCGACCGCGACCAGTGCGGCTCCGATTGCAAAAAAGGGCCCTCGTACAAGGGCCCTGCGGCGTTCGCGGACGGTCAGAACAGGTTGTCCTGGTCCGAGAACAGACTCATCACCGACTCGCCCTTGGCGATGCGCTGGATCGTCTCGGCGATCAGCGGGGCCACGGACAGTTGGCGAATCTTGGTGCAGCCGCGCGCGTTGTCGGCGAGCGGGATGGTGTTGGTGACGACCACTTCGTCGAGGGCGGTGCCGCTGGCGATGCGCTCGAGCGCCGGGCCCGAGAAGACCGGGTGGGTGCAGTAGGCGTAGACCTTCTTGGCGCCGCGTTCCTTCAGGACCTCGGCCGCCTTCACCAGCGTGCCGGCGGTGTCGATCATGTCGTCCATGATCACGCAGTTGCGGCCGTCGATCTCGCCGATGACGTGCATCACCTCGCTCACGTTGGCCTTGGGCCGGCGCTTGTCGATGATGGCCAGGTCGCAGTTGAGCTGCTTGGCGAGCGCCCGGGCGCGCACCACGCCGCCGACGTCGGGAGAGACGACGATCAGGTCTTCGTAGTTCTGCTGGCGCAGGTCGCCCAGCAGTACCGGCGACGCGTAGATGTTGTCGACCGGAATGTCGAAGAAACCCTGGATCTGGTCGGCGTGCAGGTCCATCGTGAGGACGCGCGACACACCGACGGTCTGCAGCAGGTTGGCCACCACCTTGGCCGAGATTGGCACCCGCGACGAGCGGGGGCGGCGGTCCTGGCGGGCATAGCCGAAGTAGGGGATCACGGCGCTGATACGTTCGGCCGACGAGCGCTTGAGCGCATCGACCATCACCAGCAGTTCCATCAGGTTGTCGTTGGTGGGCGCGCAGGTGGACTGCACCACGAAGACGTCGCGGGCCCGCACGTTCTGGTTGATCTCGACGGTGATTTCGCCGTCGGAGAACCGGCCGACCTGGGCGCTGCCGAGGGTGATGCCGAGGTGGGAGGCGATCTCGGAGGCCATGCCTGGATTGGCATTGCCGGTGAACACGAGGAAATCGGGGTGGTGGTTTTGAACCTGCATGGGCGATCCCGGCAACCTTGGAAAACTGCGGTGTGCGCCGGCGGCGTCACGAAGACATTGGCAGGGGAAGAAGGATTCGAACCTTCGCATGCTGGAATCAAAATCCAGTGCCTTAACCAGCTTGGCGATTCCCCTACACAGGTCTGCAGCGAACCGCTGCCTACCCTTTATTCTGGTTGGATGCCCACCCCGCCAAAGGATGGATACCCAGGTTGCTGCACTGCCGGACCTGCCAGCCGCTGGGTGCGCCGGTCAAATCCGCTTCGTGCGGCATCGGTGCGAACACGGCGCTTCCGGAGCCTGTCATTCGGGCGCTGAGTCCGCGTGCGGCAAGCCAGTCGATGGCTTGCCGGACGTCGGGGCATTGCGTCTCGGCAACAGGCTGGAGGTCGTTTCGGCCGAAACCGAAGTGCTCTGCAGCGAAGCCTGCGATTCTAGCACTGGAAGAATCGCGTTTCAAATGATCTGACAAAAAAATCGATTTCGTGTCGAGGCCTGTGGCAGGTTTGACCACCGCGAAGCGCGCGTGCGGCAGTGCCGCCTCGCCCGCCAGCGGCACGATGCGCTCGCCCACGCCTTCGACCCAGGCGTTGTGCCCGCGCAGGAAGAAAGGCACGTCGGCGCCCAGCTGCAGGCCCAGCGCCTCCAGCCGTTCCAGCGGCAGGTCGAGTGCCCACAAGCGGTTGAGGGCCAGCAGGCAGCTCGCTGCGTCGGACGATCCGCCGCCCATGCCGGCCTGGGCGGGCAGGTGCTTGGCGATGCCGATGTGGGCGCCGGCGGCGACGCCGCCCGCCTGCTGCAGGAGCCGCGCGGCGCGCAGCACCAGGTCGTCTTGGGGCAGCGGGGTGGTGAGATCCTCGCGGCTCAGCCGGCCATCGCTGCGCGATTCGAAATGCAGCACATCGCACCAGTCGATCAGCATGAAGACCGACTGCAGCAGGTGGTACCCGTCGGCACGCCGGCCGAGGATGTGCAGGAACAGGTTCAGCTTGGCCGGGGCCGGCACGTCGTAGAGGGCGCGCATGCGTCGGAGGCTCAGCGCTCGAAGACGACGCGCAGGGTGGCGGCCGGCAGCGGCGTGTCGCGCCGCGCGGTGATGCGGCCTTCGGCCTGCTGGCGGAGATCGGGTGTCCATCCCGGCACCTGGCTCGGGGTGCCGGCCAGCCAGTCGAACAGCGCGGCCACCGGAATCGGCGTGCCGGTGACCTGGGCCACCAGCGTGTCGAGCGAGCCGAAACTGCGCACGTCCTGGCCCGACCGCAGGGTGGCACTGCCCGGCGCCCATTCGAGCACCGCGACCGTTCCGCCCAGCGGCGTGAAAAGCGACAGCTGGCCCGCGCCGGCGTTGCCCTGCAACTCGAACGAGGCGGCGAACGACTGGGTGTCCTGCCCGTCGACCTGCAGCGCCATGCGGCCGCTCCAGAGGCGATCTTCGGGTGCTTTCGATGCCATGGCCGGCACCATTCCTTGGCATCCAGCTATCGAAAATATAGCAACAGCGGCCGCGGCGCTCAGGCAGAGACGGCGGCCGATACGCTGCGTCACGGTTTGGCGCGCAGGCGCTTGAGCGTCTGCGTCAGCGTGGGGTTGTCGGCGTTGATCAGCAGGCCCTCGTTCCAGATCGCGTTGGCCTGCTCGCGCTGGCCCATGCTCCACAGCACTTCGCCCAGGTGGGCGGCGATCTCGGCGTCGGGCTTGGTTTTGTAGGCACCCTGCAGCAGGCGTGCCGCCTCTTCCTGGTTGCCCATCCGGAATTCGACCCATCCCAGGCTGTCGGTGATGAACGGGTCGTTGGGCACGAACTCCAGCGCCTTCTTGATCAGGTCGCGGGCTTCGGGCAGGCGCACGTTGCGCTCGGCGAACGAGTAGCCGAGGGCGTTGTAGGCGTGGTGGTAGTCCGGGTGCTGCTTGATCAGCTGGCGCAGCATCCGCTCCATGTCGTCCAGGCGGCCCAGCTTCTCGGCGGTCATGGCCAGGTCGTAGAGCAGGTCGGCATCGTCGGGTACGGCGGCGCTGGCGTCCTGCAGCAGCTTGTAGGCTTCATCTTCCCGCTTGAAGTCGCGCAGCAGCTGCACTTCGGCCATCAGCTTGCCGCGCTTGTCGGCGGCCGAGCGCTCCGGCACCGCGCGGATCAGGGCGCGGCCTTCTTCGAAGCGGCCCTGCCGCGCCAGCAGCGAAGCCTTGCGCGACTGCACGCCCAGCAGGGCCTGCGGACTGTCGATTTTGTCGAGCCAGGCGGCCGCGGCCGTCAGGTCGCCCCGCTTCTCGGCGATCTCCGCCATCACGAGGTATGCCTGGGCCAGCGAGCGGGCCTGGTTCTCGTCGGGGCGGGTGGGCGCAGTGCGCGACGCGACCAGGTCCAGGAAGGTCTTGATCGATTGCTCGGCGGCGGCGAACTGGCCGTCTTGCGCCTCCTGCGCCCCGCGCAAGAGCCAGCCTTCGGGGAAATCGGCGTTCTCGACGGTGAGCGTCTGCAGTTCGCGGGTCGCTTCGGCGTTGCGTTGGGCATCGGCCAGCGCGCGGGCGTAGCCCAACCGGATCTCGGGCAGGACCTTGCCGCTGGCGAGGTAGCGCTTGACGATCGGCTCGGCCAGCGGCTGCTTCGGGTCCATCAGCTCCAGCGCCAGGATCGCCGGGCCTTCGCCGGTCGGCTCCAGCGCCTGGGCACGGCTGGCGGCATCCAGCGTGCCGGCGGTGTCGTTGACCGCCAGCCGCATGCGACCCACGGTGACCCAGGCCGATGCGCCGTCTTCGGGGCGTGCCGGCTTTTCCAGGTCGTCGGCCAGCACCCGTTCGACCACGGCGAGGGCGGCCCGCTTGTCGCCGACCCGGGCGTAGAGCGGGGGAATGGCGGTGTAGGCCAGGGCGCGGGTGCGCGGCTCGGTCAGGGCCAGTTCGCGGGCCAGCGGCACCGCGGTTTCGCCGACGCGGTTGAGCGCGACCAGGATCTGCAGCACGTAGCGGTTGGCTTCGCGCGAGGTGGGAAACGCCTCCTGCCAGGCCCGGGTGGCCAGCAGTGCCGCATCGCCCGAGCGGGCGCGCAGCGCGACATCGGCCGCGCGGCGGTACAGGTCGGGGTCGTTGGCCTTGCGGGCGGCATCGAGCAGCAGGGCGAAGCCGGCGCTGCGGTCGCCGTCGGCGGAATTGATCTCGCCCAGCAGCACCTCGTAGAACAGCTCCGCATTGAGCATCGAGACGTCCGCCGCATCGCTGTCGGGCGAGGGTTCGACCTTTTCCGCCTGGGTGGGCGGGACGATGGGCTGCGGTTGTGCATGCAGTACCGGGGCCGCGGCGAAAGCCGCAAGCGCAGCGGCCAGGGCCGTCACGAGTCGTAGGGGATTCATCGACCCATAATAATTCAAGCCCTTCCCCGTGCGCTGCGGCGCCGCCCGACGGTTTACCACTCTTTACCGCAACCCGGCAGTTCCCGGCGAATGCCTGCATCCGGCCGCCGTGCCGTCTTACGTTCTCTCCCGGAATCGCCATGCCCGAGTTGCCCGAAGTCGAAGTCACCCGCCTGAGCTTTGCCGACCGTATCGCCGGTGGCCGGATCCAGGAGGCGCGGATCGGCAAGCCCCTGCGCTGGGCGCTGGGGCTGGACCCGGCCGCCCTGGCGGGCCGCGAGGTGGTCCGGGTGCGCCGCCGTGGCAAGTACCTGCTGGTCGAGCTCGATACCGGCTTGCTGCTGCTGCACCTGGGCATGTCGGGCAGCCTGTCGTTCGCCGACACCTTGCCGCCGCGCGGGGTGCACGACCATTTCGAGCTGGAAACCACCCGCGGCACGCTGCGGCTGCACGATCCGCGGCGCTTCGGCGCGGTGGTGTTCGCGGAAGGCGAGGGCGATCCGGTCGCACACAAGCTGCTCGGGCGCCTGGGCATGGAGCCTTTGGGCGAAGGCTTCGACCCGGCGCATTTCTACCTGGGCCTGAAGCGCCGGCAATCGCCGATCAAGCAGGTGCTGCTGGCGGGCGAGCTGGTGGTGGGGGTGGGCAACATCTACGCGTCGGAGGTGCTGTTCCGGGCGGGCATACGGCCGACGATGCCCGCCGCGCGCATCACCCGGCCCCGGTCGCTGCGGCTGTGGACGGCGGTGCGCGAAGTGCTGGCCCGGGCGGTGGAGACGGGCGGCAGCACCCTGCGCGATTTCTCGAATGCCGACGGCCAGGCGGGGCATTTTCAGATCGAGGCGATGGTGTACGCCCGCGAGGGCCTGCCGTGCCGCGTCTGCGGATCGCCGATCCGCAGCATCCGCCAGGGGCAGCGCTCGACGTTTTTCTGCCCGGTCTGCCAAAAGCCCTGAGACCGGCGGCGATGCTATATTGACCCGAAGACTCCCCCACGACGTGCCTTGAACCCCTCCTCTTCAGAACAGTTCGACCGGCACGGCGCGTGGCGGTCGGAGACGGCCCGCAAACTGCGCGAGATGTCGGCCTGGCTCGTCGCGCACGAACTGGCCGACACGGCCTTGTCGGGGCGGCTGGAACATATCGCCGACGGGCTGGGCAGCGACCGGGTCGTGGTCGCCTTCGTCGCCGAATTCTCCCGGGGCAAGTCGGAGCTGATCAACGCGATCTTCTTCGCGCAGCACGGGCGCCGCATCGTTCCGGCCAGCGCGGGCCGCACCACCATGTGCCCGACCGAACTGGCGTACGACGCCGGCGAACCCTGCTCCGTGCGGCTGCTGCCGATCGAGACGCGACTCGAATCCCGGGCGCTGAACGAGTGGCGCGCCAGCCCCGACGCCTGGACACGGTTCCCGCTCGACCAGGCCCATCCCGCCCAGATGGCGCAGACGCTGGAGACGGTGTCCCAGGTGCGGCGCGTATCGCCCGGCATGGCGCGGGACCTGGGCTTCTGGAACGACGACACGCCCGACGACAACCCGATGGTCGGCAGCGACGGCATGGTCGAGGTGCCGATGTGGCGCCATGCGCTGGTCAACATCGACCACCCGCTGCTGCGCCAGGGCCTGGTGGTGCTCGACACCCCGGGCCTGAACGCGGTCGGCGCCGAGCCGGAACTGACGGTCAACCTGCTGTCGGAGGCGCATGCCACCGTGTTCCTGCTGGCCGCCGATGCGGGCGTGACCCGCTCCGACCTGAACCTGTGGCGCGAGCACCTGGCGCCGGCGGCGGGGCAATCCGAAGTGCGCTCGCGGGTCGTGGTGCTCAACAAGATCGACGTGCTGTGGGACGGCATGCTCACCCCGCAGCAGATCCAGGCGCAGACCGACCGCCAGCGCGCCACCTCGGCGGCGCTGCTGGGCGTGCCGGTGGGCCGGGTGATACCGGTCTCGGCCCAGAAGGGCTTGCTGGCGCGGATCAACAACGACGCCGCGATGCTGCAGGCCAGCGGCCTGCCGATCCTGGAAGACGTGCTGATCCACGGCATCGTCGACCGCCGCCACGCCATCCTGCGCGGCGCGGTGGCGGCGGCGGTGGTGCGCATGCGCTCGGACGCGGCCCGCACCCTGAACATGCGCCGCCGCGAGATCGACGACCAGATGCTGGAGCTGCGCAGCCTGCGCGGCAAGAACGCCAACGTGATCGCCGGCATGCGCACCCGGGTCGAGCAGGAGCAGCACGAGTTCGACGCCAGCGACAAGCGGGTGCAGGCCCTGCGCATGGTGCACCGCCGGATGCGGCACGAGGCGGTCGGGTTGCTGCGGGGCAAGACGCCTGCGCCGGAGTTCGTCGCGCTGCTGGCGGGCCTGGGGTCGGGCCTGATGAAGCTCAACGCCCGGCGCGACTACCAGCAGGCTTTCGCGCAGGTTGCAGAGCGGGTGTCGCAGGCCCAGCGCATGGCGCTGGAAATGCACGCGATGCTGGAGGCGAGCTTTCGCCAGCTCAACGCCGAGCACGGGTTTTCCTTGCAGGTGCCGCCGCCCCCGGCGCTCGGCCCGCACGAACGCGAGCTGGCGGCGATCGGCGAGACGCATCTGCACTACGTCGGCGTCGGCAATGCGCTGCGCCTGGCCCAGCCCGATTTCGCCGGCCGCCTGGTGCGGGCCCTGGCCAGCCGGGTGCAGGTGGTGCTGGACGACGCCGCGACCGAGCTCGAAGGCTGGAGCCGCGCCGCCGCGGCCCCGGTCGATTCGCAATTGAAGGAGCGCCGGCAGGGTTTCGTGCGGCGCATCGAGGCGATCGACCGGATCCAGCAGGCCGCGTCGGGACTGGGCGAACGCATGGCCGAACTGGAGCAGCAGGTCGAGGATCTGGCCACGCTGGAAGCATCGGTCGCCGGCTGGGTGCGGCATTTCGAGACGCCCGCGGCCCGCAGCGTCCCCGCGACTTCCGCGGCATGAGCGCCCCGGCGTCGCGCATCGCCGTCCGCGTGACGGCGTGGCAGGCCACGCATGGCCGCCATGCCCTGCCCTGGCAGAACACCCGCGATCCGTACCGGGTGTGGCTGTCGGAGATCATGCTGCAGCAGACCCAGGTCGCGACCGTGCTGGATTACTTTCCCCGCTTCCTGGCGCGGTTGCCGACGGTGCAGGCGCTGGCCGCGGCACCGGCCGACGAGGTGCTGGGGCTGTGGAGCGGCCTGGGCTACTACAGCCGCGCCCGCAACCTGCACCGGTGCGCGCAGCAGGTGGTGGAGCGCTTCGGCGGCGAGTTTCCGCGCAGTGCGGCGCTGCTGGAGACCCTGCCGGGCATCGGCCGCTCCACCGCGGCGGCGATCGCGTCTTTCTGCTTCGGCGAGCGGGTGGCGATCCTCGATGCCAACGTCAAGCGGGTGCTGACCCGGGTGCTGGGCTTCTCCGCGGACCTGGCGCGTCCGGCCCACGAGCGGCTGCTGTGGGACCAGGCGACCGCGCTGTTGCCGCAGGGATCGCAGGCCGCGCTCGATGTCGACATGCCCCGCTACACCCAGGGCCTGATGGACCTGGGCGCCACCCTGTGCATCCCACGCAAGCCCCTGTGCCTGCTGTGCCCGCTGCAGCAGGACTGCGTGGCACACGCCGAAGGCCGGGAAGAGGCCTACCCGGTGCGCACCCGCACGCTCAAGCGCAGCAGCGAATCCTGGTGGCTGCTGCTGGCGCGCGACGGTGCCGGCCGGGTGTGGCTGGAGCGCCGGCCCGACACCGGCATCTGGGCCGGCCTGCATTGCCTGCCGGTGTTCGCGCACCGGGACGGCACGGACACCGCGCTGCGAGAGGCGGGCGCTGGGGAACCCCACGCGCTGCCGGTGTTCCTCCATGTGCTGACGCACAAGGACCTGCATCTCCACCCGGTGGAAGCGGTGGTGCCGCCGGGCCGGGAGCCCCAGTCCCCCGGCCGCTGGGCCACGCGCGAAGAATGGACGGCGCTGGGTTTGCCCGCGCCGGTGCGCAAGCTGCTCGACAGCCTCGGCTGAACCGGCGGCCCGGCCGCTGCCCTCACCACCGCCGCGCAACCGGTCAGGTCTGCGCGTCCAGTTCGCGGTGCCGCTTCAGGGTCACCCAGCGGCCGGCGAAGGATGCGGCCAGCCGCTCCACCAAGTACACCGACCGGTGCTGCCCGCCGGTGCAGCCGATGCCCACCGTCACATAGCTGCGGTGGTCCTGGGCCAGGGTGTCGAGCCAGCGGGCCAGGAACTGGCCGATGTCGTCGAACATGCGCTCGACCGCCGGCTCTTTCTGCAGGAACTCGGCCACCGGCGCATCCCGTCCGGTCAGGGGCCGCAGGCTCGCCTCGTAGTGTGGGTTGGGCAGCATCCGCACGTCGAAGACGAAGTCGGCATCGACCGGTATGCCGCGCTTGAAGGCGAACGACTGGAACACCAGCAGCAGGGGCGTGGCGGCGACGGCGACCAGCGATTTGACATAGCCCTGCAACTGCGACGCCCGCATCAGGCTCGAATCGAGCACATGGGCTTCCTCGCGCAGATCGGCCAGCAGCTCGCGCTCCAGCTCGATGGCCTGGGTGAGGGCGCGCTGCCGGTCGGCTATGGTGTCGCTCGACAGCGGATGGCGACGGCGGGTCTCGGAGTATCGGCGCACCAGCGTGTCGGTCTGCGCATCGAGGAACAGCATCTGCAGCCGGATGCCCTGTGCGCGCAACACCGCCAACTGCTGCGGCACCAGCGGCAGCGACGCCGCGCTGCGCACATCCATCGCGATGCCGACGCGGGTCGCGCCGTGCCGCTGCTCCAGCGCGACGAAGGACAGCAGCAGGTCGGGCGGCAGGTTGTCGACGCAGTAGTAGCCCGCGTCTTCCAGCGCGTGCAGCGCCACCGATTTGCCCGAGCCCGACATGCCGGTGATCAGCACGATGTCCATCGCCGCCGCGGCGCCGATGACGGGTGCACCGACGGGACCACCCGGTCCATCCGGCCGGTCTGCGGGCAACGGTTCGCTCACGCGGGCTCCCGCGCCTGCGCGGCCGGGGTAGCGGGCGGCATGTTGCGGCGTTCGAGCATCTCGCGCGCATGGGCCATGCTGGTCGCGGACCGGCGCTCGCCGCCCAGCATGCGGGAGACTTCGGCCACCCGGGCCTCGCCTTCGACCGCGGCGACCGAACTGCTGGTGACGCCGTCGGCATCGCGCTGTTTGGCGACCACCAGATGGTGGTCGGCGCAGGAGGCGACCTGGGGCAGGTGGGTGACGGCCAGCACCTGGCGGTCGCGGCCCAGTTGCTGCATCAGCCGGCCGACCGTCTCGGCGACGGTGCCGCCGACGCCGGCATCCACCTCGTCGAAGATCAGGGTGTCGGCGCTGCCCAGCGCGCTGGTGGTCACCGCGATCGCCAGCGCCAGCCGCGACAGCTCGCCGCCCGACGCCACCTTGGCGACCGGCCGCGGCGTGCTGCCGGCATGGCCCGCCACCATGAAGTGCACATCCTCCATGCCGTGGGCCGACGCCTGGGCCGATTTCTGCAGCGACACCTCGAAGCGGCCGCCGTGCATGCCCAGCCCCTGCATCGCCTGCGTGATCTCGCGGGACAGCCGGGGCGCGGCGCGGGCCCGTGCCTTCGAGAGGGTGGCCGCCTCGGCCTGGAAGGCGGCGGCGGCGGTGCGCTCGGCTTTCTCCAGCGCGGCCAGATCCGCGGCCGCGTCGAGCCGGGCCAGCTCTTCGCGCCAGCCGGCCAGCAGCGCCGGCAGTTCCTCGGGCGGGCGGCGGTAGCGGCGGGCCAGCGACATCCAGAGGCCCATGCGCTCGTCGAGCGAGGCCAGTTGCTGCGGATCGGGATCGGTCTTGCGCAGGTAGGCGTGCAGCGAGTGCGCGGCGTCCTCGGCCTGCGCCAGAGCGGACGACAGCACACCGCAGAGTTCCGCGAATTCCGGCTCCAGGTGCTGCTGGTCCTGCAGCAGCGCCAGCGCGCGGGAGAGCGATTCGGTAGTGCCGTGCTCGTCCTCTTCCAGTGCGGTCAGCGCGCCCTGCGCGCCGTCGATCAGGGCCTGTGCATGCGACAGCCGGGTGTGCTGTCCGTTGAGCTCTTCCCACTCGTCGGCCGCGGGCGCGAGCTTCTGCACCTCGCCGATCTGCCACGACAGGCGTTCGCGCTCGCGGTGCAGCGATTCCTGGGCGGTGCGGGCGTTCTCCAGTGCCTGCACCGCCGTGCGCCAGGTCTGCCACAGGCCGGCGAGCGGCCGGGTGTCGGCGCCCGCATAGGCGTCGAGCAAACCGCGTACCGCGTCGGGCCGGGTGAGGCTTTGCCAGGCATGCTGGCCATGGATGTCGAGCAACTGCTCGCCCACCTCGCGCAGCTGGCCGGCGGTGGCGGGGCTGCCGTTGATCCAGGCGCGGCTCTTGCCCTGGGCGTCGATCGTGCGGCGCAGCAGCAGCGGGTCGTGCGGCTCGAAGCCGGCGGCGTCCAGCCAGGTCGCGAGCGCCGCGGGCGTGTCGAACTCGGCGCTGATCTCGGCGCGGGCGGCGCCTTCGCGCACCACCGACGCGTCGGCCCGGCTGCCGAGGGCCAGCTGCAGCGCATCGACCAGGATCGACTTGCCGGCGCCGGTCTCCCCGGTGAGGGCGCTGAAGCCGCCCGACAGGTCCAGCTCCAGCGCGCGGACGATCACGAAATCGCGCAGCGAAATCCTTTTGAGGGCCATGCCTAACCGTTCCCCTCGTTCCAGTGCAGCTTGTTGCGCAGCGTGTCGAAGTAGTTCCAGCCGACCGGGTGCAGGAAGCGCACCTGGTCCTCCGAGCGGCGCACCACCACCCGGTCGCCGTGCAGCAAGGATGCGAGCGATTGCATGTCGAAGTTGGCGCTGGCGTCGCGGCCGGCCACCAGCTCGATCACGATCTCGGCGCTGTCGGCCAGCACCAGCGGCCGGTTCGACAGCGTGTGCGGCGCGATCGGCACCAGCACCCAGCCGGCGATCGACGGGTGCAGCACCGGCCCGCCGGCCGACAGCGCATAGGCGGTCGAGCCGGTGGGCGAGGCGATGATCAGGCCGTCGGCCCGGTGGCTGGCGACGAAATGCCCGTCGATCTCGACCCGCAGCTCGACCATGCCCGAGGTGGCGCCGCGGTTGACGACCACGTCGTTCATCGCCAGCGCATCGAAGACGCAGTGGCCGTCGCGCATCACCTGCGCATGGATCAGGCCGCGGCAGTCTTCCTCGAAATCGCCGGCGAGCATCGCGGGCAGCGAGGCGGCGTAGTCGTCCAGGCGGATGTCGGTGATGAAGCCCAGGCGGCCCTGGTTGATGCCGATCACCGGGATGCCGTAGCGGGCGAGCTGCCGGGCGATGCCCAGCATGGTGCCGTCGCCGCCCACCACCAGCCCCAGGTCGCAGTGCGCGCCGATGCAGTCGGCCGCGTAGGCGGGGTAGGGCAGGCCGGTGCCGGTGGCGGTGTCCTGCTCCAGCACGATCTCGCAGCCCTGCCGGTCGAGGAAGGCGGCGATGCCGGCCATCGCCTCGCGCGCGGTATCGGCCGCGGCGCCGGTCAGGGGCACATGGTATTTGCCGATCAGGGCCACACGGCCAAAGCGCGAATTCATTCGCAAATTACAGCACAGGAACCCTGCGCGGCCTGTATGTTTCTCCAGCGCTGCGGCCGTGGCTGCGCCGCATTCGGCGAGGGCGCAGAGCCTTAGAATGCCCCGATGCTCGATGACCGCGCCAAGTTGTTGCTCAGAGCGCTGGTAGAGCGCTACATCGCAGACGGGCTGCCGGTGGGTTCCCGCACCCTGTCGCGGGCCACCGGCATCGAACTGTCGCCCGCCACGGTGCGCAACGTGATGTCGGATCTTGAAGCGCTGGGCCTGATCGTCAGCCCCCACACCTCGGCCGGGCGCATCCCCACTGCGCGCGGCTACCGGCTCTTCGTCGACACGATGCTCACCGCCGAGCGCAGCCCGCTCGACACGCCCGCGCTGATGCCCGACCAGCCGCAGAAGGTGATCGCCAACGCGGCGCACATCCTGTCGAACCTGTCGCAGTTCGTGGGCGTGGTGATGGCACCGCGCCGCACCTCGGTGTTCCGGCATATCGAATTCTTGCGGCTCTCGGAGCGGCGCATCCTGGTCATCATCGTCTCGCCCGACGGCGACGTGCAGAACCGGGTGATCTTCACCGAGACCGACCTCACCCAGCCCCAGCTGGTCGAGGCTTCCAACTTCCTCAATGCCCACTATGCGGGCCTCGCGATCGAGCAGGTGCGGGAGCGGCTGAAGACCGAGGTGCAGCAGTTGCAGGGCGAGATCGCGTCGCTGATGCAGGCGGCGGTCAGCGCCAGTTCGGATGCGCTGGCGCAGTCGCAGGACGAGGTGGTGATCTCGGGCGAGCGCAACCTGCTGGCGGTGTCCGATTTTTCCAGCGACATGGGCCAACTGCGCCGGGCCTTCGAGCTGTTCGAGCAGAAGACCCAGCTGATGCGCCTGCTCGAAGTGTCCAGCCAGGCCGCGGGCGTGCGGATCTACATCGGCGGCGAGAGCCAGGTGGTGCCGATCGAGGAACTGTCGGTGGTCAGCGCGCCCTACGAGGTCGACGGCCAGATCGTCGGCACGCTGGGCGTGATCGGCCCGACGCGCATGCCCTACGACCGGATGATCCAGATCGTGGACATCACCTCGCGCCTGGTCAGCAACGCCCTCAGCCACCAGAAATAGCGGCGGGCGCCGTCGCAGCGTGCGGCGGGCCGGCGCATCCTTGCCCCATTTTTTCCATGCAGCTCCAAGACATTCTTTTCAGCCAGGGTTTCGGCACGCGCCGGGTGTGCGCGGGCCTGGTCCAGCAGGGCCTGGTGCAGGTCGCACCCGCGGGCTCGGCGGACTTCGCGGCATGCGTCGACTCGACAGAACATTTCGAGATGCAGGGCCTGCGGCTGCGGGTGCAGGGCACCGAATGGCAGGTGCACGAGAAGGCCTACGTGATGCTGCACAAGCCGGCCGGCACCGAGTGTTCGCAGAAGCCCTCCACCTACCCGAGCATCTACACCCTGCTGCCGTCGCCGCTGCGGCTGCGCCCCACCAAGAGCGCGGTGCAGGGCGTGCAGGCCGTCGGCCGGCTCGACCAGGACACGACCGGGCTGCTGCTGCTGTCGGACGACGGGCAGTTCATCCACCGCATGAGCTCGCCGAAGAAGCACCTGCCCAAGGTCTACGAGGTGACGGCCTGCCATCCCCTGCACCAGAACCAGGTCGACAGGCTGCTGGCCGGCGTGGTGCTGGACGACGATCCCAAGCCGGTCAAGGCCGCGGCCTGCGAGATCGTCGGCGAGCCGGGCGTTTCCCGCCACCTGCGCCTGACGCTGACCGAGGGCAAGTACCACCAGGTCAAGCGGATGGTGGCCGCGGTGGGCAACCGGGTGGAGAGCCTGCACCGCTCACGGATCGGCGGGCTGGCGCTGCCGGCCGATCTGGCGCCCGGAAGCTGGCGCTGGCTGGGTGCGGAGGAAATGGCTCTGCTGGTTCCGCGCTGACGGCCTGGCAGGCTCCGGTCGGCGAAGGGCGAAGGGCGAAGGGCGAAGGGCGAAGGTCCGACGGTTGCGGGTCCGTTACCTTTTCGGGGGCGTTCGCCGAATCCCGGCCCGCTACACTTGGCGGTTAACCGGAAGGTGGTTGGACTGATGTTTTGTGTTCGTATTCTGGCGCGCGCAGCGGTTGCGGCGGCGCTTTCGGCAGGTCTCCTGCCTTCCCTCGTGCAGGCGCAGCAGCCCAGGCCCGCCCCGGCGGCCGCCAACCGTGCACCGGCGGCCGCCGCCGCTGCCCCTGCCGCCCCCGGCGACATGGTGCTGCGGCATCCGGTCTTCGTGCTCAATTCGCTCGATGCCAACGTCAGCGTGATCGACCCGGTCACCTGGACCGAGACGCAGCGGATTCCCACCGGCAAGGAGCCGCACCACCTCTACCTGACGCCCGACGAGAAGTCGCTGATCGTCGCGAATGCGCTGAGCGATTCGCTGACCTTCCTCGATCCGCGCACCGCCGAGGTCCAGCGCACGGTCCGCGGCATCGTCGATCCGTACCAGCTGCAGTTCTCGCCCGACATGAAGTGGTTCGTGACCGCCGCCAACCGGCTGAACCATGTCGACATCTACCGCTGGGACGGCCGCGAGCCGGTGCTGGCCAAGCGCGTCTCCACCGCCAAGACGCCGAGCCACCTGTGGATCGACAGCAAGAGCACCACCGTGTATTCGTCGATGCAGGACAGCGACGAGCTGGTGGCGATCGACATGGCGACGCAGGCGGTCAAGTGGCGCACCCGCACCGGCCCGATGCCGGCCGATGTCTTCGTCACCCCCGACGACCGCACCCTGCTGCTCGCCCTGACCGGCGGCGACGGCGTCGAGATCTTCGATGTGAGCGGTCCCGAGCCACGCCGTACCGGGCGCATCGACACCGGCAAGGGCGCGCACGCGTTCCGCCCGGCCGGCGACGGCCGCCATGTCTATGTGAGCAACCGGGTGGCCAACACGATCAGCAAGATCGACTACCTCGCCCTGAAGACGGTGGCGAGCTATCCGGCGCCGGGCGGGCCCGACTGCATGGATGTGTCATCCGACGGCCGCTACCTGCTGGTCACTTCGCGCTGGGCCAAGAAGCTCACCATCATCGACACCCATTCGCGCCAGGTGGTCAAGCAGGTGGCGGTGGGTCGCTCGCCGCACGGCGTGTGGACGCTGGACCATGCACGCCGCTGAGCTCGTTCGGCGCCATGCTATCAAATTGGTAGCTGTGGGCCTGTGCGCGGTGCCGGCCAGCGTAACTTTCGGTGCCCAGAACGCGGCAGCGGCAGCGTCGTGCGAAAAGCCGGTCTACCTGACGTTCGACACCGGCCACATGGCGGTGGCCCCCCTCATCGCCGACGTGCTGCGGCGCCACCAGGTGAAGGTGACCTTCTTCGCCGCCAACGAGCGCACCCAGGAAGGCGACGGCAGCCTGGGCGACCACTGGGCTCCCTGGTGGAAGGCGCGTGCCGCAGAAGGCCACGCCTTCGCCTCCCACACCTACGACCATGCCTATTGGCGCGCCGACCTGCCGCCCGCTGCGGGCGAGACCGGCACCCGCTTCCGCATACGGCCGTCGGCCGGCCCGCAGGAAGGCCGCGACCTGACGATGGACGCCGCCGCCTACTGCGCCGAGATCAAGCGCTCCGAGACCCGGCTGCAGCAGATCACCGGCCAGGCGCCGCTGCCGCTGTTCCGCGCGCCGGGTGGCAAGACCTCTCCAGCCCTGCTGGCCGCGGCGCGCGCGTGCGGCTATGCCCACGTGGGCTGGGCGCCGGCCGGGTTCCTGGGCGACGAACTGCCGAGCGACCGCTACCCCAACCAGGCCCTGCTGGCCAAGGCGCTGCGGGACATCCGGCCCGGCGACATTTTGCTGGCCCACCTGGGCATCTGGTCGCGCAAGGACGCCTGGGCGCCCGGCGTGCTCGAGCCGTTGATCACCGGCCTGCAGCAGAAGGGCTACTGCTTCGCCACCCTGCGCGACCATCCCGACTACCGCCCGTGGATCGCCCAGCACCGCTGAGCGGCCGCAGCCTGTACCCGGCGCCGTGCGCCCCCGCGTAGAACCACCGAACCATGGACGCGATCACCGATCTTTTCTCCCTGGCCCAGCAATGGCTCTTCGAAGCCGTGGTGCAGCCGCTGCTCTTCTCCCTGCACATGGGCAACCTGCTGGAAGACGCCTACGACGCCACCGGCTGGCTGCTGGTCGGCGTGCTGCAACTGCTGGTGATGGTGGCGGTGATCGGCCCGCTGCAGCGCTGGCGGCCGGCCGAGCCGGTGCGCGACCGGGCGGCGATCCGGGTCGACATCCTCTACACCCTGATCCACCGGCTGGGGGTGTTCCGGGTGGCCCTGTTCTTCATGGCCGATCCGCTGTTCGACGAGTTGTTCGGCCTGCTGCGGGTGCAGGGCTGGAGCACCTTCCACGTCGACGAGGTCTGGCCCGGCGTGACCGACCTGCCGCTGGTCAGCCTGTTGATCTACCTGGTGGTCTTCGATTTCCTGGAGTACTGGATCCACCGCGGCCAGCACCAGCTGGGCTGGTGGTGGAACCTGCACGCGCTGCACCATTCGCAGCGGCAGATGACGATGTGGAGCGACAACCGCAACCACCTGCTCGATTCGCTGCTGCACGACTGCATCGTGGTGGTGGTGGCCCAGCTGATCGGCATCGCGCCGGGCCAGTTCATCGCGGTGGTGGCGATCATGCAGTTGAGCGAGAACCTGCAGCACGCCAACCTGCGCGTCTGGTTCGGCCGGCTGGGCGAGCGGCTGTGGGTTAGCCCGCGCTTCCACCGGCGGCACCACAGCATCGGCATCGGCCACGAATGGCCGACCGGCGTGGAGCGCACGACCGGGGAGGGTGGCCATGCCGGCGAGAGCGTGCCCAGCGTCGGCCCGCGCCTGGGCGGCTGCAACTTCGGCGTGCTGCTGCCGTGGTGGGACATGCTGTTCCGGACCGCGGACTTCGTGGTGCGCTACGACCCCACCGGCATCCGCGACCAGGTGGAGCCCGATGCCGAGGGCAAGGTGCGCGACTACGGGCACGGTTTCTGGTCGCAGCAGTGGCAGGGATTGAAGCGGCTGGTGGGCCGCGCCTGACCGGCCTGCCGCCGCTGTGACGCAGCCGGCGGCGCGGGCGATCGCGCCACACGTCGACACGGCCCCGCAGCCCCGCACCGTTATGCTGGCGCGATGGCCCTGATCTTCGATTCCTTCTGGCGCGCCCTGGCGTATTGCTTCTATCCGCGGGTGATCGCGATGTCGCTGCTGCCGCTGGCGCTGATCGTCGCGGCTGCCGGTGGCCTGGGTTACCTGTACTGGTCCCCGGCCGTCGCCTGGACCCTCGACTGGCTGGGCAGTGCCGGCTGGCTGCAGGGTTTCTGGAGCTGGCTGCAGGCGCTGCAGATGGGCGGCATGCAGACGGCCCTGGCGCCGGTGCTGGTGGTGCTGGTGGCGGTGCCGGTCATCGTGGTGGTGTCGATGCTGGTCGTCGCGCTGGTCATGACGCCGGCGCTGACCGGGCTGGTGGCCGGCCGCCGTTTCCCGGCGCTGGAGCGGCGGCACGGCGCGTCGCTGCTGCAGAGCGTGCTGTGGTCGGTCGGCGCCACCGCGGCCGCGCTGGTGGCGCTGGTGGTGTCGGTGCCGCTGTGGCTGGTGCCGCCCCTGGTGCTGCTGATTCCGCCGCTGATCTGGGGCTGGCTCACCTACCGGGTGATGGCCTTCGACGCCCTGGCCACCCACGCCAGCACCGCGGAGCGCAAGGCGCTGTTCCGGCGCCACGGCGGGCGCATGCTGGCGATGGGCATCGTCTGCGGCTACCTGGGCGCCGCGCCAGGCCTGGTGTGGGCGGCCGGCGCGCTGTTCTTCGCCGCGTTCTTTCCGGTGCTGCTGCTGGTCGCGGTGTGGATCTACACGCTGGTGTTCGCGTTTTCGTCGCTCTGGTTCCTGCACTACGGCCTGTCGGCGCTGGAAGCGTTGCGGGCCGCATCGGCGTCGGCGTCGACGCCCGCGGCCGGCACGGGTGGCCGGCAGCCGCTAGCATTGCCGGATGATCCAGCCGACCACTCCCCACCCCACCGCACCCCCGTCTGACGCGTCGGCCCTGCCGGCGCTGGAAGGGGCCCCGTCCTTCGGCCTGATCATCGTCGGCGACGAGATCCTCTCGGGCAAGCGTGCCGACAAGCACATGCCCAAGACGATCGAGCTGCTGGCAGCCCGCGGGCTGCAACTGGCCTGGGCCGACTACGTGGGCGACGTGCCCGACCGGCTGACCGCCACGCTGGAGCGGGCGTTTTCCAGCCGCGACGTGGTCTTCAGCTGCGGCGGCATCGGCGCCACCCCCGACGACCACACCCGCCAGTGCGCGGCGCGCGCCCTGGGCGAGCCGCTGCAGCTGCACCCCGAGGCCGAGGCCCTGATCCGTGAGCGGATGCAGGACACCGCCCGCGAGCAGGGCGTGCCCTACGAGCCCGACCGCGCCGACAACCTGCACCGGCTCAACATGGGCGTGTTCCCGCAGCGCGCCCGGATCATCCCCAATCCGTACAACAAGATCCCGGGCTTCAGCTGCCACGGCCCGGCCGGCGGCACGGTGCACTTCGTGCCCGGGTTCCCGGTGATGGCCTGGCCGATGATCGAGTGGGTGCTGGATAACCAGTACGCCCACCTGGCGCACCAGAACCTGCAGCGGGAGCATTCGGTCGTCGTCTACGGTTCGATCGAGGCGACCCTGACGCCGCTGATGGAGCGGCTGGAGCAGGACCATGCCGGCATCCGCATCTTCAGCCTGCCGAGCGTCGACCACCCCGAGCACGGGCGCCACATCGAGCTGGGCGTGAAGGGGCAGGTCGCTTTGGTCGAGACGGTGTTTCCGCTGCTGCTCGCGGAACTCCGGTCGATGAACCTGCCGCTCGGCCCCGAATTGGTGCGCTGAACGCATTGCGTTGGTGCGCTCCTGCGGTTGCCCTGGTTTGGTGCATTCGGGTGGGCTTTCGACGCGCGCCGGACAAAACTCCGCCCCGGACGCGGGAAAGATGGCCGGGCGAAGGCAGAATAGTCGGCGATGCAGCGGGCGCCCATGCACCACGTTTGGCACAGAAACTGCATTCCCCCACCTGTCGCACTTATTTCTCAACGCGCAAATAACTGGAGAGCCCTGATGGCAAAGACCGTCGCAGACGTGATGAAGCTGGTGAAAGAAAACGAAGTCAAGTTCGTCGACTTCCGCTTCACCGACACCCGTGGCAAGGAACAGCATGTGACCGTGCCCGTTTCCCACTTCGACGAAGACAAGTTCACCTCGGGCCACGCCTTCGACGGCTCCTCGATCGCCGGCTGGAAGGGCATCGAAGCCTCCGACATGCTGCTGATGCCGGATCCGGCCACCGCCAACATCGATCCGTTTTTCGAAGAACCCACCCTGTTCATCTCCTGCGACGTGCTGGAGCCGGGCGACGGCAAGGCCTACGACCGCGACCCGCGCTCGATCGCCAAGCGCGCAGAAGCCTACCTCAAGGCCTCCGGACTGGGCGACACCGCCTTCTTCGGCCCGGAGCCGGAATTCTTCATCTTCGACGGCATCCGCTGGAACACCGACGCGTCGGGCACCTTCTTCAAGATCGACGAATACGAAGCGCCGTGGAACAGCGGCGCCAAGATCGAAGGCGGCAACAAGGGCCACCGTCCGACCACCAAGGGCGGCTACTTCCCGGTGCCGCCGGTCGACAGCACGCAGGACATGCGCGCCGAGATGTCCCTGATCCTCGAATCGCTGGGCATCCCGGTCGAGGTGTTCCACCACGAAGTGGCGGGCGCCGGCCAGAACGAGATCGGCACCAAGTTCAGCACCCTCGTGCAGCGCGCCGACTGGACGCAGCTGCTGAAGTACGTGGTCTGGAACGTGTCGCACGCCTACGGCAAGACGGCCACCTTCATGCCCAAGCCGATCGTCGGCGACAACGGCTCCGGCATGCACGTGCACCAGTCGATCTGGAAGGACGGCAAGAACCTGTTCGCCGGCGACGGCTACGCCGGCCTGTCGGAATTCGCGCTGCACTACATCGGCGGCATCATCAAGCACGCCCGTGCCCTGAACGCGATCACCAACCCCGGCACCAACAGCTACAAGCGCCTGGTGCCCGGCTTCGAAGCCCCGGTGAAGCTGGCCTACTCGGCCAAGAACCGCTCGGCCTCGATCCGCATTCCGTACGTCGCCAACCCGAAGGGCCGCCGCATCGAAGCGCGCTTCCCCGATCCGCTGGCCAACCCGTACCTGTGCTTCTCGGCCCTGATGATGGCCGGCCTCGACGGCGTCGAGAACAAGATCGATCCGGGCGAAGCCGCCACCAAGGACCTCTACCATCTGCCGCCGGAAGAAGACGCGCTGGTGCCGACCGTCTGCCACAGCCTCGACCAGGCGCTGGAATACCTCGACAAGGACCGTGCGTTCCTGACCAAGGGCGGCGTGTTCACCGATTCGATGCTCGACGCCTACATCGAGCTGAAGATGGGCGAAGTCACGCGTCTGCGCATGGCCACCCACCCGATCGAATTCGACATGTACTACTCGCTGTAATCCTGCGCGCCGCAGGGTTCCCAGGGGCGGCTTCGGCCGCCCTTTTTCTTGGCGGCCCGCATGTCGGCTCCACCCACCGGATCCACGGGTTTTGGTGGCCCGGCGGGGGATTTGCAGGATACTGAGGCCCCTCCCGGCCGGCTCCGTGCCCCCTCACCCGAACCCGCATGACAACCGCATTCATTCTTTCCGTGGCTGCCGCGGCCACGCTGCTGGCGGCCGCGACGCCCGCCATGGCCCAGGACCGCATCTACCGCTGCGGCAACGAATACACCAACAGCTCCGCGAGCGCCAAGCAGCGCGACTGCAAGCTCGTCGAAGGCGGCAACGTGACGGTCATCCAGGGCACCCGGCCTTCCGCCGCACCGCAGGCCAGCGGCGGCGGGGGAGGCGGGGGCGGCAACGTGGTCACCGCGCCGCCGTCGGCACCCCGCATCGACACCGGCGAGCAGCGCGCCCGCGATTCCGACGCCCGCGCCATCCTCGAAGGCGAACTGCGCCGCGCCGAGGCCCGGCAGGCCGACCTGCTGCGCGAATACGCCAACGGCACGCCCGACCGTCTCGCCACCGAAACCCCCGACAGCCAGAAATACCGCGACCGCGTGGCCGAGCTGAAGGCCAGCATCGCCCGCAACGACGGCGACATCGCCGGCATCAAGCGCGAGATCGCCCGCCTGCCGGCCTCCCGATGAGCCTGCGCATACCGGGCGTTCCCAAGCTGGGCTCGCGCGCCGCGCGCTACCGCGCCTTCGACCTGCTGGCCACGCTGGTGGCGGTGGTGCGGCCCGACGGCGCGGTGCTGTTCGCCAACTCGGCGCTCGAGGACGCGATCGGCACCTCGCGCCGCGCGATCGAGGGCACCTCGTTCATCGACTTCTTCACCGAGCCCGACGTGCTGCGCAATGCGCTCGACGGCGCGCACGGCAACGTCTTCGCCGCGCTGCGCTACGAGGCCTGGGTCAAGCGCGCCAACCAGGATTCGTTCCCGGTCCATGTGATCGTGGCGCAGACCGACCGGCGCGGCGAGATCGTGGTCGAGCTGCTGCCGCTGGAGCAGCAGGTCAAGCAGGACCGGGAAGAGCGGCTGATCGACCAGGCGCAGGCCAACAAGGAGCTGATCCGCAACCTGGCCCACGAGATCAAGAACCCGCTGGGCGGCATCCGGGGCGCGGCGCAGCTGCTGCAGATGGAGGTCGAATCGCGCGACCTGATCGAGTACACCCAGGTCATCATCCACGAGGCCGACCGGCTGCAGACACTGGTCGACCGGCTGCTGGCGCCGCACCGCCGGCCGCACGTGGTGGGCGACGTCAACATGCACGAGGTCTGCGAGCGGGTGCGCTCCCTGATCGTGGCCGAGTTCCCGCGCGGCCTGCGGGTAGTGCGCGACTACGACACCTCGATCCCCGAATTCCGCGGCGACCGCGAGCAGCTGATCCAGGCGGTGCTCAACATCACCCACAACGCGGCGCAGGCCCTGTCCGAGCGTATCGCCGAGGGCGAAGGCCAGATCGTGCTGCGGACCCGGATCGCCCGGCAGGTCACCTTCGGCAAGCAGCGCTACCGACTGGCACTGGAATTGCATGTCATCGACAACGGGCCCGGCGTGCCGGACTCGATCAAGGACCGCATCTTCTACCCGCTGGTATCGGGGCGGGAAGGCGGTTCGGGGCTGGGGCTGACGTTGGCGCAAACCTTCGTTCAGCAACACCACGGCCTGATCGAGTGCGACAGCGTTCCCGGCCGGACGGATTTCAAACTGTTGATTCCGTTGCCATGACATCCACCCCAAGCTGACTCTGAGGCAAGCGCAATTCATGAAGCCGATCTGGATAGTAGACGACGACCAATCCATCCGCTTCGTGCTGGAAAAGGCGCTTTTGCGCGAGGACCTGCCCACCCGCAGCTTCACCAATCCGCGCGAGGTGCTGGCGGCGCTGGAAGAGATCGGCGACGACGACACCGACAACCAGGGTCCGCAGATCCTGGTGAGCGACATCCGCATGCCGGGCGGCTCGGGCCTGGATCTGCTCGAGAAGGTCAAGGTGCGCCACCCCGGCCTGCCGGTCATCATCATGACCGCGTTCTCCGATCTCGACAGCGCGGTGTCGGCCTTCCAGGGCGGCGCCTTCGAATACCTGCCCAAGCCCTTCGACCTGCCCAAGGCGGTGGAGCTGATCCGCCGCGCGGTGGAGGAAAGCCAGCGCGAGGAAGTGGCCGAGGAGCGCATGGCCGCCGCGCCCGAGATGCTGGGCCAGGCGCCCGCGATGCAGGACGTGTTCCGCGCGATCGGCCGCCTGAGCCAGAGCAACGTCACGGTGATGGTCACCGGCGAATCGGGTTCGGGCAAGGAACTGGTGGCGCGGGCGCTGCACAAGCATTCGCCGCGCGCCAACGGCCCCTTCGTCGCGATCAACACCGCGGCCATCCCCAAGGACCTGCTCGAATCCGAACTCTTCGGCCACGAGCGCGGCGCCTTCACCGGCGCGCAGACGATGCGCCGTGGCCGCTTCGAGCAGGCCGACGGCGGCACCCTGTTTCTCGACGAGATCGGCGACATGCCTTTCGACCTGCAGACCCGCCTGCTGCGGGTGCTGTCGGACGGCCATTTCTATCGCGTCGGCGGCCACAGCGCGGTGAAGACCAACGTGCGGGTGATCGCCGCCACCCACCAGGACCTGGAGCAGCGGGTGAAGGACGGCGGGTTCCGCGAAGACCTGTTCCACCGCCTGAACGTGATCCGCCTGCGGCTGCCGGCCCTGCGCGAGCGCCGCGAAGACGTCTTCGCGCTCACCCGCCATTTCCTGCAGCAGAGCGCCAAGCAACTGGGCGTGGAGCCCAAGCGCATCGCCGACGCGGCGCTGGCCCAGCTCAGCAATTTCAATTTTCCCGGCAACGTGCGCCAGCTGGAGAACATCTGCCACTGGCTGACGGTGATGGCGCCTTCGCAGGTGATCGAGCCGAAAGACCTGCCGCCCGAGGTGGCCCTCGCCGAAGGCGCCGCGGCCTATGTGCCGGCCCCGGTCGCCGCGCCGCCTGCACCGGTCGTGGCGGCGGTGGCCAGTCCGGCACCGTCGCATCTCCCGGTGTGGCCGCCGATCTCGGAGCCGGTCTTCGGCAGCGCCAACGCCACCGCGTCGCCTGCCGTGGCATCCGCACCTGCGGGCGATGCGCCGTCGGCCTTCGGATGGGAGCAGGGCCTGGAAACCGAGGCGCTGGCACTGCTGGGCGAGGGCCGCCACGACGTGTGGGACGCGCTGACCCGTCGCTTCGAATCGCGCCTGATCCTGTCGGCCCTGGCCAGCACCCGCGGCCGCCGCATCGAGGCCGCGCAGAAGCTGGGCATCGGGCGCAACACCATCACCCGCAAGATCCAGGAGCTGGGGCTGGAGTAGGGCAGCGGGCCGCCCCGTCGGGCCGGCGCTGGTCGCACCCGCGCCGCGCCCTGGCCGCGCCGGGCCGTGTCAGCGGGGTTTTGAACGAATAGTGGCCGCAGCCGGCGTGCGGTGCCGACTGTCAGCTATCAAAAATAGAGCAATCAGATCTCCAGCACCACCGGCGTGTGGTCGCTCGGCTGCTTGTTCTTGCGCGGGGTGCGGTCGATGGTGCAGGCCTTCACCTGCGGCTTGAGCGCATCGCTCACCAGGATGTGGTCGATCCGCAGGCCCCGGTTCTTCTGGAAGCCGAGCATCCGGTAGTCCCACCACGAGAAGCTCTTGTCGGGCTGGTCGAACATGCGGAACGCGTCGGTCAGGCCCAGGTCGAGCAGGGCGCGGAAATGGGCGCGCTCCTCGACCGTGTGGTGGATCGTGTCGCGCAGGCCGTCGGGGTCGAACGAATCGCGGTCTTCGGGCGCGACGTTGAAGTCGCCCAGCACCACCAGCCGCGGATAGGCGGCCAGCTGCGCCTTGACCTGCGCGTTGAGCGCGTCGAGCCACAGCATCTTGTAGGCGAACTTGTCGGAGCCCGGCTCCTGGCCGTTGACGAAGTAGCCGTTGACCACGCGCAGCGGGCCGTCGGCCGTCTCCACCGTGGCCGCGATCACCCGCGACTGCGGATCGTCGAAGCCGGTGATGTTGCGCTCCACCTCGGCCAGCGGCGCCCGGCTGAGGATCGCCACGCCGTTGTAGGTCTTCTGGCCGAACACCGCGCTGTGGTAGCCCACCGCCTGCAGCGCATCGAGCGGGAACTTGTCGTCGGTGAGTTTCAACTCCTGCAGGCACAGCACGTCGACCGGGTTGGCGGCCAGCCAGTCGAGCACCTGCGGCAGGCGGACGGTGAGGGAGTTGACGTTCCAGGTGGCGAGTTTCATGGGTATCCGGAAAAGGGGTGGGTCCCGGTCCTGCGGCGTGGGCACCTCGGTGCTGCGGCGGGTCACGGGCAAAGCGGCTGGGAGCCATTTTGCCGGCAGCCATGAAACGCGAAGTGCGCAGGGGCCAGCCGCACGTTCCCGTGCCTGCCGTGGCGCGGAAGGAGTCAGGTTTTCTGCGGCGGTCGGCACGGGCGCGTCGGCAGGTCTACGACCGCCAGCACACCCGCCGTCCACGCCATGGCCATCGCCACGGACGCCGCCACATCGCTCGGGAAGTGGAAGCCCAGGTACACCCGGCTGAACCCCACCAGGCCGGTCATGGCGCAGCCGGCCAGCACCGCCAGCCATCGCGGGGAAGCCTGCGCCGTGCGGTGCGACGCGTACAGCACCAGGAACCCATAGAACAGCGCCGCGCCGGTGGTGTGGCCGCTGGGAAAGCTGAAGTTCGACAGGTGGGGCAGGGCGAGGTCGAACGACGGGCGGGGCCGGCGGACCAGGTGCTTCAGCGCCAGGTGGGCCAGCATGCCGGCCGGGACCACCCGGCACCACAGCGTCAGCCAGGCCTTTTCGTCGCGGCGCAGCAGCCAGACGGCCAGCACCGCGCCCATGGCCAGGATGCCGAGCGTACTGTGCAGGGCGGTCACCCCGCCAGCAGCTGGGTGTGGAGCGGGGTGCCGGCGCCTTGCAGCAGCATCGTCGCGGCACGGTCGTAGCGGGCCAGGCCCTGGTGGGTGGCGGCGTCGCGGGCCAGCAGCAGCAGTGCCATGGCCGACAGCAGGCACAGCATCGCGCTCTGGCGACGGGCCGAAAGCACCGCGGCCACGGCCACGGGCCCGTGCGCCGCCTTGGGGAGAGGGCCGATCGTCATCGCCCGCCCGCCGCTGCGGGTGGGGCGGTGCCGGCGGCATGCGCCACTGCGCCGCATGCCGGCGTGCGGCGGTCCCGGATGCGCCGCGCCACCGCATCGATGCCCCACGCCACGCACCAGCAAACCCAGCCGCTCCACAGCGTATGGCTCATGAAATGCGCGCCGCGCATCTGCTGCGTGAGCCCCAGGACCAGACCCGCGGTCAACCCGCCGACCAGCCAGGCACGCGCCCGCCCGGGCTCGCTGCCGCGGTAGGCGAAATAGCCGCCGACGAAGGCGAAGCCGGTCGATGCATGCCCGGCCGGAAAGCAGCCGCCGCTGCCGCCGTCGGAGCCGAACAGATTCGCCCAGTGCGAGCGGTAATGCGCAATGCCGCCGAAATCCTCCAGGCTCCAGGGACAGCTGGTGGTACTGGTCGCCTTGAGCAGGCTGACCGCCGCCACGGCCGCCAAGGTGGTGACCGCCCACTGCAGCCGGCGGCCGAACGGAATGCGCCGCAGGCCGCCCATCGGACGCCATACGCCCACCCACAGCCACGCGACCACGACCCAGGCCAGGTTGCGGGCGCCGCTGTGCAGCACCCGGGTCAGCAGCCAGTGGTCCTGCAGCGGAAAACCGGCGGGGCCGCCGAAGACCTGCGCCAGCGGCAGGTCCAGCCCGGTGGCATCCCAGGCCAGCAGGACCAGCCCGCACGCCGCCGTGACCAGGCCCAGGCCCGGGCCCTTGTTCGAAAAACGTTCCATGCCGCGGAGGGTCGCGGTTTCGGCTGAACCCTGCCTTAACGGGGCGGCCCCCGGCCGGCGTGTGGGCGACCTAGGCGTCGGGCGCGGCGGCCGGCTCCGGCTGCGGCGCGTACGGCACGGCGAGCGGCGGCAGCTCGACCTTGCCGATGCCGCCCAGGAACAGGTCGGCCACGATCGGGCCCATCGCCGCATGGCTCAGCGCGCCGTCGGGCTTCATCCAGGTGAACATCCAGTTGACCATGCCGAACAACAGCATGGTCAGCGGCTTGGCGAGCGGAGCGCCGGGTGCGCCGGGCCGCATCTCGGCCACCGCGTCGGCGAACCCGGCCACCACGCGGCGCTCTTTGCCCAGCACCCGTTCGCGGTCTTCCGCCTCCAGGAAACGCACGTCCTCGGTCAGCACCCGATGCGCGTCCTGGGCGCCGGCGTATTCCTCGACGATGCGGTGGATCAGGTGGCGCAGGCGTGCCTCGCCGTCCAGGTCCAGCGTGGGTTCGTCGTCCACCAGGGCGGCCAGCCGCGACACGTGGCCGTCGGCGATGCTCACCAGCAGGCTGTATTTGTCGCGGTAGTAGTGGTAGAGCGTGGCCTTCGACAGCTCGCAGGCCTGCGCCACCTGGTTCATCGAGGTGGAGGGATAGCCGTGCTTCGCGAAAAGGGCGGCGGCCCGTCGCAGGATCAGGTTGCGTTGGTCGTCGTAGCTGGCTGATCGTCCGCGCGGCATGTCGGGGGTTCTCGGTGCAAAAGGAACAAAGAGTGCGATGGTGCACTAAGGCGCGGTGTGCCCGGGTTCTGGCGGGTTTTCCATCTCGACCACCACCTGCGCCGCGGGCGGGAGCGACGTGTCTCCCGGGCGCAGGTGCGCGGCGGCTTCTTCCAGCGTGAGCGTCGCAGGCGCTTGCCGGCTCGGCGAGGCGGCATCGTGCTCTGTCAGCGACCGGGCGTCTCGGATGAGTCGCTCGTTCTCTCCGTCGTCCAGATAGGCGTTGATGGCCTTGCTGGCCTGCGTCCCCCTGCGCTGTGCCAGCGCTTCGGCGGCACCCCCCTGGACCCCACGCAGGATCTGCCGGCCGACTCCGATGTCGGTTTCGCCCTCGCGCCGGTTGTTCTTGACCGTGATGGCGGTGTGCTGGTTGAGGGCACCGACGGCCGCCATCGCTCCCGACAGCGCCGCGATGCCGGCGGTCTGTTCCGTCGGCACCTGCCGTGATCCCCCCTGCGAGGCCGACGTCGCCTTGCCCATCACCGAGGACGCCGCGCTGCCCAGCACCCCGAGGTGGAACATCTGGCCGATGCGCTGGGCGGTCTGTGAGGAGAATTCGCGCGTGGTGTACTTCTTGGCGATGTCGCGGGACAGTTGATTCGACAGTACGGAATTCTCGGCGCCGAGCAGCAGGGAGGCGGCGACGCCGTCCGGGGCCAGTGCGTCCAGCCTGCCTTCGCGCAAGGCCTGCAGGTCGTTGCGCACAAGATTCAAGGTCTTCGCCGCACCGGTCCCGTGGCCGAGTTCCAGATCCAGGTCGTCGTCGTCCTCGACCGTCGCGGCGGCGGACGACGGGGATGCCGCCACCTCGGCCGCCAGTGCTTTTTCCATCGACCCCACTTCGGCGGTGACGCGTTTCACCAGCGCCTGCGTGGGCGACTGAATCAGCCGGCGCAGTTTGCCGGGATCGATGTCGTCCTCTTCGACCGGTTCGCCCCGTGCGAACTTCTGCTTGCCCGCCGCGGTGAATATGTCGGCATACAGCAGATTGAGCAGGTTGTTGGAGTCCTGCTTCGCCTGTTCGTCGAAGCCGGCCGCCACATGCTGCGCAGCGGTCATCAGCAAGGCACCTGCGGTCTGTGCCGCCGGCGACACGGCAGCCGTCGCGCCGGTCTTGCCGAGCAGGCCCAGCGTGCTCGCAGAGGGCGAACGCAAGGTGCGCGGGATGCTCTGCCAGCGATTGCCCTTCCATTGGCGATCGTGCGCACCCTGGGTCATGATGAAATTCTGCTGGGCCTGTACCAGTCGCGTTTCGGCTTCCAGCAATTCGCCGGCCGCGGCCACGAGGCTGTCCTGCGCCGCCTCCGAAGGGTCCTGTTCCGCGGCGTGCCGAAGTTCGCGGAACCGGGCGCAGAGACTGCCGAATTCCTGGAGCTGGGTTTCCAGGCTTTTCGCCAGATCCGGAAGCCAATGCTTGTCGCTGATCTGCTTCTTGTCCGGCACGATGACATGACCGCCGTGCTCGCGGATCGACTCGCACAGCGCGACCACCGCCGATTGCTGGACCGCGTTCATCGGCGCGGCGATGGCCGCCGTGGCGAAGCCGAATCCCGCGCCGGCCCACGGATTGCCGGTGGCGTAGTTGATCCAGGGCGAGGCGATGTACTGCATCGCGTTGTTCAAGAAACTGCCGGTGGGGTTCGGCATGCCCGAAAACAAGGCCACGCGCCGCAGCTTGGAGACGTCGTTCTCGCTCAGCCCCTGCGCCTCGTACCAGCGGGCCACGTCTTTCGCATCGATGCGGCCGGACAGCTCTTCGTACGTGGCCGCACGACCCTGCTCGCCCGTGGCGCCACGCGGCTTTATCGGCCGGAGCGTGTTGACGAGGCCGGCAGCCAGTCGGGTGTCCACCGGGCGTCGGTTGTCCGCACGCAACTGGTCGCCGAGCCGCGACAGCGACGCTTCCGGAGAGCGCATCGATGCCGCCAGCGGCGCATCGGGCAGGGGGAGGGCGTCCGACGGCGCTGTCGGCTGCGATGCACGCAGGGGGCGGCGCGCGGCTTCCGCACCGGGCAGGCCGGGCGGCCGCGGCAGATGCGCCAGCGCGCTGCCGGACACGGTGTCCGGTCCTGCGGGCCGGGAGCCGGAGGCCCCCGGCGCCTCCGCCTCCTGGATTTCCGCGCTCGGCGTGGGGGTAGCGCTGACCGAATGGTCGAATCCCGATGTCTTCATGCAATGTCTCCTTGGTCTGGGGTTACCGAGCGTGATGGACCCCGGCGAACCGTTCCTGGGCCGGCGGAACCCATGTCCGTGCATCCGAACCGCCCGGCCGAGGGTTTTCGCTAGGCAGGCCCACGGCATGCACCCTTGCACCGGTCCGGCCGCCTACTTTAAAATATACCGAACGGTCGGTAGATAATGTTTGTGCGTAGTTCCCTTTTTTGCTGAACCGTATTTGCTGCAGGAATCCCATGTCCGAACCTCTCGTCCTGGTCGATCGCACCGCCTCGGTGACCACGCTGACGCTGAACCGCCCCGCGGCGATGAACAGCTTCGATCCGGCCCTGCATGCCGAGCTGCGCGCGGCGCTGGATGCCGCGGCCGGCGACGGCACGGTGCGCTGCGTGGTCGTCACCGGCGCCGGTCGCGGCTTCTGCGCCGGTCAGGACCTGGGCGACCCGGCCGCCGCGCCGGGCCGCGACCTGGGCCGGCTGATCGCCGACCACTACACGCCGCTGGTGGAGCGCATCCGCTCGATGCCGGTGCCGGTGGTGGCCGCGGTGAACGGGGTGGCGGCCGGCGCCGGCGCCAACCTGGCGCTGTGCTGCGACATGGTGCTGGCGGCGCGCTCGGCCAGCTTCATCCAGGCCTTCTCCAAGATCGGCCTGGTGCCCGACACCGGCGGCACCTGGCTGCTGCCGCGCCTGGTCGGCCATGCGCGGGCGATGGGCCTCGCCCTGCTCGGCGACAAGCTGCCGGCCGAAGAGGCCGCCCGCATCGGCCTGATTTGGCAGTGCGTGGACGACGCGGCACTGCCGGGCGCCGCTGCCGCGCTGGCCGCCCGGCTGGCCGGCATGCCGCTGCGGGCGCTGGTCGCCACCCGCCACGCGCTGGCGGCCGCGCACGGCATGGACCTGACCAGCGCGCTGGCGAACGAGGCCGCGCTGCAAAGCACCTTGGGCACCGCGCCCGATTACCTGGAAGGCGTCGACGCCTTCCGCCAGAAGCGCGCACCGCACTTCACCGAGCGCTGAACACACGGACGATCGACAGCCATGGCCGACCCCACCCCCCAGCAGACGGCGGAGCGCGTGCGCGACGGCATGCTGCGCACCGACCACGCCACCCGTGCCCTGGGCATGGAGGTGCTGCAGGTCGCACCCGGCACGGCGACGCTCGCGATGCGGGTGCGCCAGGACATGCTCAACGGCCACGGCACCTGCCACGGCGGCCTGATCGCCACGCTGGCCGATTCGGCCTTCGCATTCGCCTGCAATTCCTACGACGAACTCACCGTCGCCTCGGGCTTCGGCATCGACTTCCTGGCGCCTGCCCGGCTGGGCGATGTGCTGAGCGCTTGCTGCCGGGAGGTGTCGAAGGCCGGCCGCACCGGCGTCTACGACACCGACGTCGTCAACCAGCACGGTGAGCGTATCGCCGTCTTCCGCGGCCGCTCCTATACTGCCCGGGGCCGGCCGGCGGTACCCGCCGCCTGACGCGCACCCTTCTGCCGCCCACGACAAACGAGCCACCACCATGCCCGTGCAGCAACCCCGCCCCGGCGACCTGTCGCCGATCGAGACCGCCAGCCGCGACGAGATCGCGGCGCTGCAGTTGCAGCGCATGCAGGCCACGCTGCAGCGGGCCTACGCGCATGTGCCGCACTACCGCCGGGCCTTCGATGCGCACGGCGTGCACCCCGGCGACCTGAAGCAGCTCTCGGACCTGGCGAAGTTCCCGTTCACCGTCAAACAGGACCTGCGCGAGAACTACCCCTTCGGCATGTTCGCGGTGCCCCGCGAGCAGGTGGCCCGCATCCACGCGTCGTCGGGCACCACCGGCAAGCCGACGGTGGTGGGCTACACCCAGAACGACATCGACACCTGGGCCGAACTGGTCGCGCGCTCGATCCGCGCCGCGGGCGGGCGGCCGGGCGACCTGGTCCACATCGCCTACGGCTACGGCCTCTTCACCGGCGGCCTGGGCGCGCACTACGGCGCCGAGCGCGCCGGGTGCACCGTGGTCCCGGTGTCGGGCGGGCAGACCGAGAAGCAGGTGCAGCTGATCCGCGACTTCCAGCCGTCGATCATCATGGTCACGCCCAGCTACATGCAGGTGATCATCGAAGAATTCGCGCGCCAGGGACTCGATGCGCGCGACAGCTCGCTGCAACTGGGCATCTTCGGCGCCGAGCCCTGGACCGAGGCGATGCGCCACGACATCGAGGCCAAGGCCCGCATCGACGCGGTCGACATCTACGGTTTGTCGGAGGTCATGGGCCCGGGCGTGGCCAGCGAATGCATCGAGAGCAAGGACGGCCCGGTGGTCTGGGAAGACCATTTCTATCCCGAGATCATCGACCCCGACACCGGCGCGCTGGTGGCCGACGGGGAAGAGGGCGAGCTGGTCTTCACCTCGCTCACCAAGGAGGCGATGCCGATCGTGCGTTATCGCACCCGCGACCTCACCCGGCTGCTGCCGCCCACTGCGCGCGCGTTCCGCCGCATGGGCAAGATCGTCGGCCGCAGCGACGACATGATGATCATCCGCGGCGTCAACGTGTTTCCCACGCAGGTCGAGGAGATCGTGCTGGCGCACCGGCAGCTCTCGGGCCTCTACCAGGTGCATGTGAGCCGCACCGGCCTGATGGACGAAGTGGAGGTGCACTGCGAACTGCAGCCCGCCGCCTGCCCGATGCCCGACGCCGACCGCAGCGCGATCGCGCAGTGGGTGCAGCACCGGGTCAAGACGCTGGTCGGCATCTCCACCCGGGTGCGGGTATTCGACCCGCACTCGATCGAGCGCACCCAGACCGGCAAGGCGCGCCGCGTGGTCGATACCCGCAGCCGCTGAGCCCCGACCGTCAACCGAAGACCCCCGAAGGAGAAACGCATGTACACCCAGGCGATGGACACGATGGGCCAGGACGGCGACGCTGCCGACGCCCGCCGGAAGCCGGTGCGCTCCACCGACGAGCTGCGGCTGCAGGAGCGCTTCGACGCGCATATCGACGCGGGCGACTTCATCGAGGCGAAAGACTGGATGCCCGACCACTACCGCAAAACGCTGGTGCGGCAGATCAGCCAGCACGCCCATTCGGAGATCGTCGGCATGCTGCCCGAGGGCAACTGGATCAGCCGCGCGCCCACGCTCAAGCGCAAGGCCATCCTGCTGGCCAAGGTGCAGGACGAAGGCGGCCACGGCCTGTACCTGTACGCCGCGGCCGAGACGCTCGGCACCTCGCGCGACCAGATGTTCGAGGCCCTGCACACCGGCAAGGCCAAGTACAGCTCGATCTTCAACTACCCCACCCTGACCTGGGCCGACATGGGCACCATCGGCTGGCTGGTGGATGGCGCGGCGATCATGAACCAGGTGCCGATCTGCCGCTGCTCCTACGCGCCGTATGCCCGCGCCATGGTCCGCATCTGCCGCGAGGAGAGCTTCCACCAGCGCCAGGGCTACGAGGCGCTGCTGACGATGATGACCCAGGGCACCGAGGCGCAGAAGGCGATGGTGCAGGACGCGGTGAACCGCTGGTGGTGGCCGTCGATCATGATGTTCGGCCCGCCCGACGACCAGTCGCCCAACAGCGCCCAGTCGATGCGCTGGGGCATCAAGCGGGTGAGCAACGACGAACTGCGCCAGAAGTTCATCGATAGCGCGGTGGAGCAGGCCCGCATCCTGGGCGTGACCCTGCCCGACCCCGACCTGCAGTGGAACGAAGAGCGCCAGTCGCACGACTTCGGCGCCATCGACTGGAGCGAGTTCTGGCGGGTGATCGCCGGCGACGGCCCCTGCAACCGCGAGCGGCTGGCCACCCGCGTCAAGGCCTGGGACGACGGTGCCTGGGTGCGCGACGCCGCCCTGGCCCATGCCGCGAAGCAGGAGCGCACGGCCCTGGCGGCCTGAGCGCCAGACATCCACACGACAAGGACCCCGATGACCGACACCACCTCTCTCGCCCCCGGCACCGAGTGGCCCCTGTGGGAAGTGTTCGTCCGCAGCAAGGCCGGCCTGGACCACAAGCACTGCGGCAGCCTGCATGCGGCCGACCCGAAGATGGCGATCCAGATGGCGCGCGACGTCTACACCCGCCGCCAGGAGGGCAGCAGCATCTGGGTGGTCCGCTCCGACCAGATCGTGGCGAGCGACCCGGGCGACAAGCAGATGTACTTCGACCCGTCGGAGGACAAGGTGTACCGGCATCCGACGTTCTACGCGTTGCCGCGGTCCGTGGACCACATGTAGCCGGAGACCGCGATGCAAGCCTCGATCGATCTCCGCCGCACCCCCGACACCCAGTACCTGCTGCGCATCGGCGATACCTGCCTGATCCTGGCGCAGCGCCTGGGCGAGTGGTGCGGCCACGCGCCGGTGCTGGAGGAAGACATCGCCATGGCCAACATCGCGCTCGACCTGGTCGGGCAGGCCCGCGCGCTGCTGACCCGTGCCGGCGCGGTGGAAGGCGGCGGGCACGACGAGGACCGGCTGGCCTTCCTGCGCGACGAGCGCGACTACTTCAACCTCACCATCGTCGAGCTGCCGCGCGGCGACTTCGCCTTCAGCGTGCTGCGCAACACGATGGTCGCGACCTGGCTCAAGCTGCTCTGGGAGCGGCTGGCGTCGTCGCGCGATGCCGAGCTGTCGGCCATCGCCGCCAAGGCGGTGAAGGAAGCGCGCTACCACCAGCAGCATTCGGGCGACTGGGTGGTGCGCCTGGGCGACGGCACCGACGAATCCCGCAGGCGGATGGAGGCGGCGCTGCACGACCTGTGGCGCTATGCGGCCGAGATGTTCGACGTGGATGCGGCCGACCGGGCCGCGGCCGACGCCGGGCTGGGTCCGCTCTGGTCCGACCTGGAGGCCGGCTGGCGCGCGGAGATGGCGCTGATCCTGGGCGAAGCCGGCCTGGCCGTGCCGGCCGATTCGGCCTTCCGCAGCCACGGCAAGCGCGGGCAGCACAGCGAGCACATGGGCTTCATCCTGACCGACATGCAGTACCTGCAGCGGGCCTATCCCGGAGGCGTCTGGTGAACGTCGCGGCCGTTGCCGTAGCCCCGGTCCACAGCCCGCGGGTGCAGGCCGCCTGGGACGCGCTGGCCACGGTGCTCGACCCGGAGGTGCCGGCCGTCTCGGTCTGCGACCTGGGCATCGTGCGCGAGGTGGTCGAGGCGGGGGAGGGCGAGGGGCTGGAGATCGTGCTGACGCCCACCTACTCCGGCTGCCCCGCCACCGAGGCGATCGAGGCCGACGTGCTGGCCGCCCTGGCCGCCGCCGGCCTGGGCCCGGCCCGCGTGACGCTGCGGCGCGCGCCGGCCTGGACCACCGACTGGATCAGCGCCGAGGGCCGCCGCAAGCTCGCCGCCTACGGCATCGCGCCGCCCGCCCACCTGGAGCCAGGCGCGGCGGTGCCGATCCGCTTCTTCGGCGGGCGCTCCGGCGCCGCGCGGCTGGCCTGCCCGCGCTGCGGCAGCCTGCAGACCGAGCGGCTGTCGGCCTTCGGCTCCACCGCCTGCAAGGCCCTGTACCGCTGCCGGGCGTGCCGGGAGCCTTTCGAGCATTTCAAACCCATCTGAACCGCGACAGGTCCATGAGCGTCATCTTCCATCCCTTGCGCGTGCGCTCGGTCCAGCCGGACACGGCCGAGGCGGTCGTCGTGTCCTTCGACGTGCCGGCCGAGCTGCGCGATGCCTTCGCCTTCACCCAGGGCCAGTACCTCACGCTGCGCTCCCAGATCGACGGGCAGGACCTGCGCCGCTCCTACTCGATCTGCGCGGGCGTGGACGACGGCGAGCTGCGGGTCGGCGTGCGCAAGGTGCGCGGCGGCGTGTTCTCGCAGTGGATCAACGCGCATCTGAAGCCGGGCGACACGGTACAGGTGATGGCGCCGCAGGGCCGATTCTTCGTGCCGCTCGATCCCGCGGCGCGGCGCCACCACGTGGGCATCGCCGGCGGCAGCGGCATCACGCCGATCCTGTCGATCATGAAGACGGTGCTGGCGCGGGAGCCGCTGAGCCGCTTCACCCTGGTCTACGGCAACCGGCAGCTGCAGTCCACGATGTTCAAGGAAGAGATCGAGGACCTGAAGAACCGCTACATGCAGCGCCTGGTGCTGCAGCACGTCTTCTCCGACGAGCATACCGACGCACCGCTCAACCACGGTGTGATGAACCGCGAGAAGATCGGCGCGTTCCTGGCGAGCGTGGTGCCGGCGGCGCAGATCGACCACGTCTTCGTCTGCGGCCCGTTCCAGATGAACGACGAGGCCGAGGCGGCGCTGCTCGCCGCCGGCGTGCCGGAGGAGCGCATCCACATCGAGCGCTTCGGCGTCGCGCTTCCCGCCGGCACCCCGGCCGGCACCGCTCCGGGTGGCGCAGTGCTGCATGCGCCGCAGCCGGGCGATGCCGAGCAGGCGCGCATCGTCATCGTGCGCGACGGCCTGCGGCGCGAGATTGCATTCCGCAAGGGCCAGCCCAGCATCCTCGACGCCGCCTCGGCCGCGGGGCTGGAGGTGCCGTACTCCTGCACCTCGGGCGTCTGCGGCACCTGCCGCGCCAAGGTGGTCGAGGGCGAAGTGCGGATGGAACGCAATTTCGCGCTCGACAAGAAGGAGGTGGCCGCCGGTTTCGTGCTGGCCTGCCAGGCCCATCCGCTGACCGACCGGGTGGTGCTGTCCTTCGACGAACGTTGACGATCCGTGCCTGCACGCGGGTCGATCCCGATGCAAGAATTCCGCCCTTCCCGTCCACTACGCCCCTGTCGTTTTTCTCACCACACCGGAGACTCCGAATGAAATTTGCGAAGCCCCTTCTTCTGGCCAGCCTGGTCGCCGCTGCGCTGTCCGCCCATGCCGACGTGACCGTGGGCGTGTCGCTCTCGGCCACCGGCCCGGCGGCCTCGCTCGGCATCCCGGAGAAGAACACGATCGCCCTGATGCCCAAGACCATCGGCGGCCAGAAGATCAACTACATCGTGCTCGACGACGCGTCGGACACCACCGCGGCCGTCGCCAACGCCCGCAAGCTGATCACCGAGAGCAAGGTCGACATCCTCCTCGGCTCGACCGTCACGCCCGCATCGCTGGCGATGATCGACGTGGCCGCCGAGGCCGCCACGCCGATGATCTCGATGGCCGCATCGGCCCGCATCGTCGAGCCGATGGATGCCAAGCGCAAGTGGGTCTTCAAGACGCCGCAGAACGACATCATGATGTCGCTGGCCATCGCCGAGCACATGCAGAAGTCGGGCGTGAAGACGGTCGGCTTCATCGGTTTCGCCGACGCGTACGGCGAAGGCTGGTCGCAGGAGTTCGCCAAGGCCGCGGGCCTGAAGGGCCTGACGGTGGTGACCAACGAGCGCTTCAACCGCACCGACACCTCGGTCACCGGCCAGACCCTGAAGCTGATCGCCGCCAAGCCCGACGCGGTGCTGGTCGCCGGCTCGGGCACCCCGGCCGCGCTGCCGCAGAAGGCGCTCAAGGAGCGCGGCTACGCCGGCAAGATCTACCAGACCCACGGCGTGGCCAATGCCGATTTCCTGCGCGTGGGCGGCAAGGACGTGGAGGGCACCTTCCTGCCCGCCGGCCCGGTGCTGGTGGCCGACCAGCTGCCCGCCTCCGACCCGGTGCGCAAGAGCGCGCAGGCCTATGTCGCCGCCTACGAGGCCGCCAACGGCAGGGGCAGCGTCTCCACCTTCGGCGCCCACGCCTGGGATGCCGGCCTGCTGATGACGGCCGCGGTGCCGGTCGCGCTGAAGAAGGCGCAGCCCGGCACCGCCGAGTTCCGTGCCGCCCTGCGCGACGCGCTGGAGCAGACCAAGGAACTGCCGGGCGCCCACGGCATCTTCACCATGTCGCCCACCGACCACCTGGGCCTGGACCAGCGGGCGCGGGTGATGGTGAAGATCGAGAACGGCGCCTGGAAGTATGTGCCGTAAACCCCCAGGCTGCGCACTGCGTGTCTTCGCCCACCCCCTTGCAGGGGGCAACACCGGCAGACCGGCGAAGCCGGATCTGCGGTGTTCCTGAAAGGGATGGCGCGGACAGGGCGGGGCATGCCTTTGCTGCGCCTGTGCCGACAACTGCCGCGGCCAGGCTGAACCGGCTTCGCGGCGTTTCTGGGGACACCCGACAAGGGCTGTCCATAGGTTTTCGGCCCACAGGGCCTTCTTGAAAGTCAATCCATGGATGCGCAGATCGCCCTGCTCCTGGCGCAGGACGGCCTCATCAACGGTGCGGTGTACGGGCTGATGGCCCTGGCGCTGGTGTTGGTGTTTTCGGTGACGCGGGTCATCTTCATTCCGCAGGGCGAGTTCGTCGCTTTCGGTGCCCTGTCGATGGCGATGCTGCAGGCGGGCAAGGTGCCGGCCACGCTGTGGCTCTTGCTGGCGCTGGCGGCCGTGGTGCTGGTGGTCGAGGCCTGGCGCTGGAAGCGCGGGGCGGCGGTGGACTGGACGTCGGCGCTGGTCTGGTGCGTGGCGCTGCCCGCGCTGGCCTGCGTGCTGCTGCTGGTGTGGAAGCCGGCCGGGCTGGCGGCGCAGGCGTTCGCCACGGTGGTGCTGATCGTGCCGCTGGGCCCGTTGCTGTACCGCCTGGCCTTCCGGCCGCTGGCCCATGCGACGGTGCTCACCCTGCTGATCGTGTCGGTGGCGCTGCACGGGGTGCTGATCGGGCTGGGGCTGCTGTTCTTCGGCGCCGAGGGCTCGCGCACGCCGGCGTTCTCGGATGCGCGGTTCGCGCTGGGCGGCATGCAGGTGTCGGGCCAGTCGCTGGTGGTGGTGGGGACCACGCTGGTGCTGGTGCTATTGCTGTTCGTCTTCTTCGGCCGGTCGATGATCGGCAAGGCGCTGCGCGCCACCGCGATCAACCGGGTCGGCGCGCGGCTGATGGGCATCCCGACGGAGCTGTCGGGCGACATCAGCTTCGCCCTGGCCGCGCTGATCGGCGTGGTTTCGGGCCTGCTGATCGCGCCGCTCACCACCGTGTATTACGACACCGGTTTCCTGATCGGTCTGAAAGGCTTCGTCGCCGCCATCGTGGGCGGGCTGGCGAGCTATCCGCTGGCGCTGGCCGGCGCGCTGCTGGTGGGGCAGCTGGAGTCGTTCTCGTCCTTTTGGGCCAGCGCGTTCAAGGAGGTGCTGGTGTTCACCCTGATCATTCCGGTGCTGTGGTGGCGGTCGCTGCACAGCGTGCATGTGGAGGACGAGGAATGAGCGCGCCCGTGTCGCACACCGGGGCGCCCGCGGGCGCCTCATCGCAATCTTCGCAACCCCCGCGCGGCTTCGTCACCCGCCGGCAGCTCACCCTGCTGGCCGTGGCGGTGCTGGCCGCATCCTGGTTCTTCTTGCCCGAATTCACCGTGGTGGTGATGAGCTACATCGGCCTGTATTCGATCGTGGCCGCGGGCCTGGTGATGCTCACCGGCGTGGGCGGCATGACCTCGTTCGGCCAGGCGGCGTTCGTCGGCGTGGGGGCGTACGCGACGGCCTGGGTCTGCACCGCGCCGGCTTCGGTCGCGTTCCTGGGTGGGATGGTCGGCATGGCGGGGCTGCCGTGGGTGGGGCTGCTGCTGGGGCTGGCGATCACCTTCGCGGTGGCGTGGACGCTGGGGGCGGTCACGGTCAAGCTCTCGGGCCACTACCTGCCGCTCTGCACCATCGCCTGGGGCCTGAGCCTGTACTACCTGTTCGGCAACATGCAGTTCTTGGGCGGGCAGACCGGCATCACCGGCGTGCCGGCGCTGGTGGTGGGCGGCTGGTCGCTGGCCTCGCCGCGGGCGCTGGGCATCGTCGTCTGGGCGGTGCTGCTGGTGGCGTTGTGGCTGCTGCACAACCTGCTGGATTCGCGCGAAGGCCGGGCGATCCGGGCACTGAAGGGCGGCCGGGTGATGGCCGAATCGATGGGCGTCGACACCGCCCGCTACCGGATCAAGCTCTTCGTGCTGGCCGCGCTGATGGCCGCCATCTCGGGCTGGCTCTACGCCCACATGCAGCGCTTCGTGAACCCGACGCCGTTCAACCTCAACATCGGCATCGAATACCTGTTCATGGCGGTGGTCGGCGGGGCCGGGCACCTCTGGGGCGCGGTGCTGGGCGCCACCGTCATCACGCTGTTGAAGGAGAAGCTGCAGGACCTGCTCCCCGGCCTGCTCGGCACCAGCGGCAACTTCGAGGTGATCGTCTTCGGCCTGCTGATGCTCTTCGTGCTGCAGCGCTTCGCCGACGGCCTCTGGCCCACCTTCGCGCGGCTGGGCGGCCGCTGGCTGAAGCCCGATGCGCCGCGTGCCGCCCACCACGGCGCCGCCCTGGCGCGGCGGCCCACGCCGGCCGCGGGCCAGGTGCTGCTGCAGGCCACCGGCGTCACCAAGCGCTTCGGCGGGCTGGTCGCCAACAACGCGGTGACGATGAACGTCAGGGCCGGCGAGATCCACGCGCTGATCGGCCCCAACGGTGCGGGCAAGAGCACCTTCTTCAACATGGTCTCCGGCGTGGCCGACCCCACCGAGGGCGAGGTGCGGGTGCTGGAGCAGCCGATGGCCGGGCGGCCGTCGCGTGCCTTCGCCGCGCTGGGCCTGGGCCGCACCTTCCAGCATGTGCGGCTGCTGGGCCAGCGCAGCGTGGTCGAGAACGTGGCGCTGGGCGCGCACGGCCGGGCGCGGCGCGGCTGGGTCGCCTCGATGCTGCGGCTCGACCGCGCGGAAGAATCCGCCGTGCTCGCCGAGGCCCGCGCCCAGATCGTGCGCTGCGGCCTGGGGGCGCATGCCGACACGCCCGCCGCATCGCTGGCGCTGGGCCAGCAGCGGGTGGTGGAAATCGCCCGCGCGCTGGCCGGCCAGCCGGTGCTGCTGCTGCTCGACGAACCCGCCGCCGGCCTGCGCCACCTGGAGAAGCGGGCCCTGGCCGACCTGCTGTCGCAGCTGCGGGCCGAAGGCCTGGGCATCCTGGTGGTGGAACACGACATGGAGTTCGTGATGAACCTGGCCGACCGGATCACCGTCTTCGAGTTCGGCACCGTGATCGCCGAAGGCACGCCGAGCGAGATCCAAAGCAACCAGCGGGTGCTGGATGCTTACTTAGGTGGCGCGGCATGAGCTCTCCCCCAGGCTGCGCGCACTGCGTGTCGCTGCGCCAACCCCCTTCCGGGGGCAGGCCGGCCGCTTCGGGCGGCCGTGCGCAGCGGCCTCCCTACGAAGCAACGGCATGCAGGACACATCGCCCATGAACACGGTATTGCGACTTGAGGATTTCTGCGTCTCCTACCGCACGGTGGAGGCGGTGCACAACATCGCCTTGCAGGTGGACGAGGGCGAGATCGTCACCGTGATCGGCCCCAACGGTGCCGGCAAGACGACGCTGCTCTGCGCGGCGATGGGCCTGCTGCCCTCCACCGGCAGCCTGACGCTGGCGGGCGAGCGCATCGTGCGGCCGAGCGTCGAGGCGCTGGTGGCGCGCGGCGTGGCGCTGGTGCCCGAGCGGCGCGAGCTGTTCGGCGAGATGTCGGTCGAGGACAACCTGCTGCTCGGCGGCTTCTACCGCTGGCGCAAGGGCCAGCGCGACCAGAAGGCGCGGATGCAGGAGGTCTTCGAGATCTTCCCGCGGCTGCGCGAGCGGCGGCCGCAGATGGCCTCGACCCTGTCGGGCGGCGAGCGGCAGATGCTGGCGATCGGCCGCGCGCTGATGGCCCGGCCGCGCCTGCTGATGCTGGACGAGCCTTCGCTCGGCCTGGCCCCGCTGATCGTGCGCGAGGTGCTGCAGGTGGTGTCGTCGCTGCGCCAGCACGGCGTGTCGGTGCTGCTGGTGGAGCAGAACGCCCGCGCCGCGCTGCATGTGGCCGACCGCGGCTACGTGCTGGAGACCGGCGCCGTCGCCCTCCAGGGACCGGCCCGCGAGCTGCTGCACGACCAGCGGATCATCGACACCTACCTCGGCATCGGCACCAAGCACTGAGCACTGAGCATCTCCATGACACGCACCCTCCAAAGCTACATCGGCGGCCGCTGGGTCGGCCGGCAGGCCGCCCAGGCGCTGCGCAGCGCCGTCGACGGCCGCACCGTGGCCCACACCCATGCCGAGGCGCCCGACTTCGCCGAGGCGCTGCACCACGCGCGCAGCGTCGGCCTGCCCGGCCTGCTGGCGCTGGATTTCCAGCAGCGCGCCGAGCGGCTCAAGGCCCTGGCCAAGTACTTGGCCGAGCGCAAGGAAACGCTGTATGCGCTCTCGACCGCCACCGGCGCGACGCGGGCCGACGGCTGGATCGACATCGAGGGCGGTGCCGGCACGCTCTTCGCCTATGCGAGCATGGGCAGCAACGAGCTGCCTTCGGGCAACCTGGTGCACGAAGGTCCGGCGATGCCGCTGGGCAAGCAGGGCGGCTTCGCCGGCACCCACATCCTGGTGCCGCGGCGCGGGGTGGCGGTGCACATCAACGCGTTCAACTTCCCGGTATGGGGCCTGCTGGAGAAGTTCGCGCCCAGCTTCCTGGCCGGCATGCCCTGCATCGGCAAGCCCGCCACCGCCACCAGCTACCTGACCGAGGCCGCGGTGCGGCTGATCGTCGAATCGGGCCTGCTGCCCGAGGGCAGCCTGCAGCTGGTGGTGGGCGGCACCGGCGACCTGCTCGACCGGCTGGGCGGCTCCGATATGGTCACCTTCACCGGCTCGGCCGACACCGCGGCGAAGCTGCGGGTGCATCCGAACCTGGTGCGCCAGTCGGTCCCGTTCAACGCCGAGGCCGACTCGCTCAACTGCGCCATCCTGGCGCCCGACGTGACGCCCGACGACGAGGAATTCGACCTCTTCGTGAAGGAGGTGGCCCGCGAGATGACCACCAAGGCCGGCCAGAAATGCACCGCGATCCGCCGCGCCATCGTGCCCCGCCGGCACCTCGACGCGGTGGTCGAGCGGCTGCGCGCCCGCCTGGCGAAGGTGGTGGTGGGCGACCCGTCACGCGACGACGTGCGCATGGGCGCGCTCGCCTCCCACGCCCAGCAGGCCGACGTGGCCGAGCGGGTGGCCGCCCTGCTGCAGGGCGCCGAGCAGGTCTTCGGCGCGCAGGACGGCTTCGCGCCGGTGGGCGAGGGCGTGGCCGGGGGCGCCTTCTTCGCGCCCACCCTGCTGCTGAGCCGAACACCCCTGGAACACGACGCCGCGCACGACATCGAGGCCTTCGGCCCGGTCAGCACCCTGATGCCCTACGACGGCATCGACGAGGCGCTGGCCCTGGCCGCCCGCGGCCGCGGCAGCCTGGTCGGCACGCTGGTCACCCGCGATCCGCGCATCGCCGCGCAGGTGGTGCCGGAGGTGGCGGCGCTGCACGGCCGGCTGCTGGTGCTCGACCGCGAAGCGGCGGCCGAATCCACCGGCCACGGCTCGCCGCTGCCGCAGCTCAAGCACGGCGGCCCGGGCCGCGCGGGCGGCGGCGAAGAGCTGGGCGGCATCCGCGCGGTGAAGCACTACCTGCAGCGCACCGCGGTGCAGGGCTCGCCCACCATGATCGCCGCGATCACCGGCGAGTACCTGCGCGGCGCCGCGGTGCAGGAGAGCACGCTGCACCCGTTTCGCAAGCACTTCGAAGAGCTGCAGATCGGCGACTCGCTGCTGACCCACCGCCGCACCGTGGGCGAGGCCGACATCGTCGCCTTCGGTGGCATTTCGGGCGACTACTTCTACATGCATTTCGACGAGATCGCGGCGAGGGAATCGCCCTTCGGCCAGCGCATCGCCCACGGGTACTTCGTGTTGTCGGCCGCGGCGGGGCTCTTCGTCTCGCCCGCGCCCGGGCCGGTACTGGCCAACTACGGGCTGGACACGCTGCGCTTCGTGAAGCCGGTCGCCATCGGCGACACCATCCGCGCCCGGCTGACCTGCAAGCGCAAGACCGACCGCAACAAGAAAGACGCCAACGGCCAGGGCCAGGGCGTCGTGGCCTGGGACGTGGCCGTGACCAACCAGCACGACGAGATCGTCGCCAGCTACGACATCCTGACCCTCGTCGCCAAGCAGAGGTGAGAGAACCTGCCGTGCAGCCCGACGGTGCAGATCCGGTCCTCACTGCACGTTCGGGCCGCTCGCGACGGTGCTGTCACATCTGCAATCCACCTCCTAGGACCATCACATGATCAAGGTCAGCGTGCTCTACCCCGCCGCCGAAGGCGCCCGCTTCGACATGGACTACTACGTCGACCGCCACGTGGCGATGATCGCCGAGCGCCTCGGCGACGCGCTGCTGGATGTCGAGATCGACCAGGGGCTGGCCGGCGCCGCGCCCAACAGCCCACCGCCCTTCGTGGCGGCGGTGCACATGTACTTCGAATCGATGGAGGCGTTCCAGACCGCCTTCGCGCCGCATGCCAGGGTGATCCAGCAGGACGTGGCGGCCTACACCGACATCCGGCCGCAGACGCAGATCGCGACGGTGGTGCGGGCGCGGAAGCGGGGTTGACGGGCGCGCCTGTGCCGGCGGTCGGCTCGGCCGGATAGAGGCATTCGCTGCGCGCGGCCGCGATGCCGGGCAGTTGCGCTTCGCCCAGAGCAGACCTCCACGAAGTCGGGTCTGTCCGGTGGGTCGAGGCCTCGCTCCCGTCGCGCCACAATTCCCCCATGCCCGCCGCCCCCGCGCCTTCCGCACCACCCCCAGCCACCTTCCGCCCCCGTTTGACCCTGCGCACCCTCGGCCGCGGCGACGGCCTGCTGGGCATGGCGCCGTCCGAATCGCTGGCGCCGCGCGGCGAGCAGGTCACGGTGGCGCAGGTCGATTGGACCTATTCGGCCCCGGGCGGGCTGCGCTGGCAGGTGCCGGCGCCGACCTCGGTCCTGGCGCCGCGTGCCGGTGCGGCACACGACGCCGCGCCCGTCACCCGCGACCGCGCCGCCGAAGCCGATGCCCGCGACCTGCTCGCCACGCTGGACCTGCGGCCGGTGCCGGCCGATGCGCTGCAGTGGCGGGCTCCCGAGGCCGCCACGGCCGCGCTCGGCGACGCGCCGCCGGTGCTGTGGACGCTGCCGCAGGAAGAGCGTTTTGGCGATTTCTGGGCCGACCGGGTGCCGGTGCTGCAGGCGGCGGGATGGTCGGTGGTGGTGGTGCCCGGCTTCGCGCACCAGAGCGTGCCGGTCGATGCCTGGCACTTGCTGCTCGACCCGGCGACGGGCGAACCGCAGGGCCGCGAGCTTGCGGCGCCGCTCGGCACCCGGCCGGCCCCGGTGGTGCCGGCGGGCGGGCTGGCGCTGCCGCGGCGCGAGGGCTCGTGGCTGCTGACGCTGGGCATCGAGGTGCAGGGCGAGATGCTCGACCTGGCGCCGCTGCTGGCCGAGTTGTTGAAGCGCGATGCCCGCTGGCGCGATGCCGCGGCGCTGGCCGCGATCGACGATGCGGCGCAGGTGCGGCTGCGCGCGCCGGGCGGCCGGCGCATCGATGTGGAGGCGGCGCCATTGAAGGCGATCGTCGGTGCGATGCTCGATCTGCTGACCGATCCGCGCCGCGCGGCCGGGCCGCTGAAGCTGTCGCAGTGGGATGCCGAGCGGCTCGAATCGTTGCGCTACCACCTGGCCGCCAGCCAGTCGCAGCGCGCCGGCGCGCAAGGCGCCTGGGCCTTGCAGGGCGCCGAGGGGCTGGAGGCCTTGGCCGCCCGCCTGGCCCGCAGCGGGCCGCCGGCGCTGGTCGATGTGCCGGCCGGCCTGGGCGTGAGCTTGCGGCCCTACCAGCGCGAGGGCCTGGCCTGGCTCCAGTACCTGCGCGCCGAGGGCCTGGGCGGCATCCTGGCCGACGACATGGGCCTGGGCAAGACGGCGCAGGCCCTGGCCCACCTGCTGACCGAGAAGCAGCAGGGCCGGGCCGACCGGCCCTCGCTGGTGGTGGTGCCCACCTCGCTGGTCTTCAACTGGCAGGCCGAGGCGGCCCGCGTGGCGCCGCAACTGAAGGTGCTGGCGCTGCAGGGCGCCGACCGGCACGAGGATTTCGCGCGGATGGCGGCGCACGACATCGTCATCACCACCTATCCGCTGGCCTGGCGCGACCTGGACCGGCTGCGGCCCCAGCCCTGGCACCTGCTGATTCTTGACGAGGCCCAGGTCGCCAAGAACGCCGCCAGCCGCGCGGCCCATGCCCTGCGCCGGCTGCAGGCCCGCCACCGGCTGTGCCTCACCGGCACGCCGCTGGAGAACCACCTGGGCGAGCTGTGGGCGCAGTTCGATTTCCTGATGCCGGGCTTCCTGGGCGATGCGCGCAGCTTCCAGCGCGTCTGGCGCAAGCCGATCGAGGTGGGCGGCGAGACGGCGCGGGCCGCGCTGCTGGCGCGCCGGGTGCGGCCCTTCGTCCTGCGCCGCCGCAAGGACACGGTCGCGACCGAGCTGCCGCCGGTGACCGAGGTGGTCGAGCGGGTGCCGCTGCTGGGCATGCAGCGCGATCTGTACGAAAGCGTGCGCGTCGCGGCCGACAAGCAGGTGCGCCGGGTGCTGCAGCGCACCGGCTTCCAGGGTGCGCAGATCGCGGTGCTGGATGCGCTGCTCAAGCTGCGGCAGGTCTGCTGCGATCCGCACCTGCTGCGCGACACCGCCACGCCGCCCGGCATCGAGCGGGCCAAGATGGAGCGGCTGTGCGAGATGCTGCCGGCGATGGTGGAGGCCGGCCGCGCGGTGCTGGTCTTCTCGCAGTTCGCGACCATGCTGCGGCTGGTGGATGCGGCGCTGGAGCCGCTGGGCCTGCCGCGCCTGCTGCTCACCGGCAGCACGCCGCCGGCCGAGCGCGGTGCGCTGGTGCAGCGCTTCCAGGCCGGTGCGGCGCCGATCCTGCTCGCCAGCCTGAAGGCCGGCGGCACCGGCCTGAACCTGACCGCGGCCGACACGGTCATCCACCTGGACCCGTGGTGGAACCCCGCCGTCGAGGCCCAGGCCACCGCCCGCGCCCACCGCATCGGCCAGCAGCGGCCGGTCTTCGTCTACCGCATGGTGGCCGAGGGCAGCATCGAAGAGCGGATGCTGGCGCTGCAGGCCCGCAAGGCGCTGCTGGCCGACGGGGTGCTGGGGCAGGATGCGGAGGCGGCGGTGAAGTTCGGGGTGGGGGACCTGGAGGGGCTGCTGGCGCCCCTGGCGTGATCGGTGGGGCCCCGGCGGGCTCAGCGCTCGTAGCGCACGAAGTCGAAGCGCATGCCGTCGGCCGCGGCGTGCGGCTCGCGCGACACCTCGCGCCATTCGGCGCCCAGCACCGGCGCCCACGCGTCGCCCTCGAAATCCCGCGCGATCTCGGTCACCTCGACCCGGTCGGCGCGGGGCAGGGCCAGGGCGTAGAGCTGGGCGCCGCCGATCACCCAGGCCTCCGGCAGTTGCTCGCAAAACGATAGCGCATGGTCGAGGCTGGTCGCCGGCTGGGCGCCTGTTTCGTTCCAATCTGCTTGTCGGGTGACCACGATGTTGGTGCGGCCCGGCAGCGGCCGGAAGCGCGGCGGCAAAGAGTCCCAGGTGCGGCGGCCCATGACCACCGGATGGCCGCGGGTCAGGGCGCGGAAATGGGCCAGGTCTTCCGGCAGGTGCCAGGGCAGGGTGCCGTCCTTGCCGATCACGCCGTTGGCGGCGCGGGCGTAGACCAGGTGCAGCTTCATACCGCCACCGGCGCCTTGATGGCGGGGTGGCATTGGTAGTCCAGCACCGCGAAGTCCTCGAACCGGTAGTCGAAGATCGAATCCGGCCGGCGCTGGATCTGCAGCACCGGGTACGGGAAGGGATCGCGCGCGAGCTGCAGCGCCACCTGCTCCCGGTGGTTGCTGTAGATGTGTTTACGGAACCAAAGACAAAGTATCAAAAGCATCTTCGTTCCTTGGGAAGATAGTGACTGGTTTTCGTTTTTCGCATGTTTTTTTAAGAACCAAAGGTGCATGCAAACGTGCAGAATGGACGAACTGTGGCAACCAAACACAACCTATCAGAGATGCCCAAGAAGTCCGACGTGCGGAAGCTTGCCTTGTGCCTGGAAACGAGCCTTACGACGGTGGCTGTTACCCCTGAAAGTCATAAGTTCGCTTTGCAGTCTTCAGGAGAAGAGGTTGAGCTTTCCTTTCCGAAATCTCGGACAACCGTCTTCACGGTCACGGACCGCCACGGGGTCATTGTAAGAACGGCTTCGAACTGGCTCCGAAAGCTTTGGGCTGAAGTCGGACACTCGTACGCTGCCGACACCGTCCACCAGTACGGCAAGACCCTTAAATACCTTTGCCACTGGATCGATACGGATCCACCGCTCCCGGGTGTAAACGTCGACGAGAACATCTGCCAACTCAACAGAGACGACCTGGTGCATTGGTTGACTTTCATGCGCGATCGAGGCGTGACAGGCAGGACGCGTCACAGCAGGGAATCTTGTGTACGCGAGTTTCTGACGTGGTTGTGCACGGAGGAAGGTGGAAGGCGGAGGGACGTCGAGTATCTACCTTGGGGGCGCGATGGCGCTGCAGGCTACGTTACTAAAAAGTCAAATGCGAAGAGTCCAAAGTTCATTACAACTTCGCATGTCATCGATGTTCTAAGCGGTTTGTACAGCGAATGCGAGAGGACGGCTTTTCACGCTCAATACGACATGGGCTTACGAATTTCAGAATTAATCAATTTAAAACGAGGGGATTTGCCCGACGACAGCACCTATGATTCTGGTCATGAATGCATTCCAATTTGCATCAACGGCGTCAAAGGGCGCGCAGACCAAGGCAAGGAAAGAATCACATTAATTTCCAGAGCGGTTCTTCGCCGAATCAAGGCATACCACAATACTCGAGATTATAGGCTTGCGCCCGATTGGGACATCACAGATGCGAATAAGCCTGCTTTCCTTACGACCAATCAACTTCGTTGGAGCCTGAGAAATGCCACTAAACAGTTCAAATCGGCCGTAACGAGAGCAGGTTTGCCCCCGGAATTTCGATCTCATTGGCTACGACATGGGATGGCCTTTTCGGTCCTCCGTTCTGACGCGGGAAAAGATTTCGTCGACAGGATGCTCATCGTCCAAAAAATGCTTGGTCATAATAATTTGAGTACTACAGAGATTTATACTCAAGTGCCGCCTCAAATTCTGGACAAGTTGACAAAAGCCGGAAAACTGATCAATCGCCTTGAAGAGGCTGAGGAGATACGAGCCAAGACCTATTTGGGGCCAATTCAGCACAAAGAAAGACGCGGGCATCATGTCATCAACGCCGTATAAGATTAGCCGTCCGCCCGAGCCTACGCTTCGTAATCCATACGCCCAAGTGATTTGGATTTTCTACCAGGTTGAGCGAGAGTATGACGAGCCAACGGCGGCCAATTACAGATGGGCCAAGAATTCGTTCCTAAAATACCTTGAGGAAACTTACGCGAATAGCAAATCGTCGGAAGATCGTGTTCGATTCTATTTGCATGAGCAATGGGGAGCCGATGCGCTTGTTCGATTTTGCGACTGGCTCGGCATGAGGTTGACAAGTAAAACTCGGTATAGCCTTTACAAATGTGTGCGCAGGGTCATGGATTTCGCTTATGCGCTTCGTGTGATAGATACGGCGATCTACTCACCCGGAGTGTTTAAAGGTACTCGTGAAACGAACAGTCGTTCGGCCTATAGCGAAGACGAACAGGAGGTTATAAACGCGGCTTTGGCGAAGTGGCTTGGCCTTGCTGCGAGCGTTGTAGTGGGTTATACGCGGAGTGGCAAAGGTGTGCCCTATAAAAAAAGAAACTTTGGCTCAATTGAAATAGATGGAGCAGTTGTAGAAATCTCGGATGCTGCGAGCCTTTACAACCTCTCTCATCAAAAGCTCACCACGCGGCTGCAACAGGGTTGGACTGTCCGAGAGACACTTGGTCTGGACGAGCGTGGCAATTGTGATGCGGGCATCGCGCAACCCATTGAGGTCGAGGGGCAGACCTACCAATCCATCGCTGAGGCAGCGAAAGCCTACGGTGTTCCTGCCGGAACCGTCGCCTTACGCCTCCGCGTGGGCGGCACCCCTGAGCAAGCGCTGGGCGTCGTGCCGACCAGAGTGCTTCAATCCGACGAGCGTGCGCTCCTTTGGGCTTTTGAGAACGAGTATGAATGCGACGCGGAAGCCATGCTGACCCATTTCAATCGACGAAAACTGGGTGTTGTTTGTTCCCAGGAACGTTTGCGTGCGCTCTTTAGTCGTTGGGGTGTGTGGGCTCATGTTGATGACCGATTGGTGATGCCGCTCGCCACCGAACTCTGCGTACTTACTGGGTTGAACGTTGAGGCACTCAAGCAGCTTGAGGTTGATTCGTATCAAGATGAGCACGGTCTCACCGGCGAGCCTGTGATTGCATACCGGAAGCCGCGCTCTGGAAGTGCAACTCGGTCAGAAGATCAGAGTTTACACATAGGCTTGCTTGAAGTGGAAGAGGTTTTCGTCCCTGGGGAAATCGCAAAGCGGGTTAAGACATTAATCAACATTATCCTTGCAATTACGCTGAGGATTCGACATCACGCACCTCCAGAGCTTTCGCGGCGACTGTTCATTTTTGAAGACGTGGAGCAGTCGCGCCGAGCGGGACGAAAGGTTATTCTTGCAATCGACCCGAAAGGCAAGGTAAAAACTTGGGGTCGCAGGTTCAAGCAAGAGGAAGGTTTGCTGACTCAATTTGGAAAAGAATTCAGTTTTAACATTTCCAGGTGCCGACCGACGCTTGCAACCAACATGGTCTTGGCGGGAGCAAGCTTGCTACAAGTTCAAGCAACTCTTGGCCACCGATCAATCCTTACCAGCGCGAGTTATTTAGACGAACATCAACTGCAACCAGCCTTCAATCGAGAGGTTACAGGCGCGATGGAGCGGATCGTCCGCCGTTCTAATGAACACCGCAATGGCACTGCCCAAGAAAAGCAGGTAAAGATAGAGTCAAACAGTTCTCAATCGGGCTTTAGCGAAACCCTGTCCGGATGCGGATGCTCGGACCCTTATGCACCAAGTGAACGGGTCCAAGCTCTTACGAAGTACAAAAAAGGTTCGGTCTGCAAATTCTGGAACATGTGCCTTTTTTGCGATCAGGCTATCGTGACGGAGTCAAGTCTCCCAAAGATTATTGTGTACAGAAAACGGTTGAGCGAGGCTGTGGCTGGTGATTCACCCGCTATTCGTCCGAGAATCGGTCTCTTCAAAGATGTGATCACGCTCATTGACGGGATCCTGAAAGAAGACGTGATCTTCCCAAAACCCGTCATTGAGGAAGCGCGCGACAAGGCGGTCGCACTTGATGATGTGCTTGTGGATCAACTGATTTATCAAGGAATTTGAATGCTAGCCGTATCAAGCTTGCCCTCGTTAGACGCGCTCGTTGGCGGGCAAGCCTTATTTGCTCCCGACCTACCTGTTTGGTGTGGCAGATTCGGTGATGACGTATGGCCACTGTTGCCGTTAAGCGATCCACTTCACATGGGCAAGACGGGAAGCGCCATCATGTGGAGCGATTTCATCCACGGGCATGGATCAACTCATGGTCACCACAACTCTGCCAAAAAAGCCCGTTATGTAAACTGCCTTACACGGCAAATGGTTGATGACTTAAAAGTTGCGGCTGTTATTCATGGCTATTTTCCCGCATTGATAAAAACCTCTCGTCGCACAAAAAAGCAACTGAATCCGAAAACGGTTAAAGGCCGCATTGAAGAGCTGGTGCACATTTTCTCTGCTGCGATAATTGCAGCTAAAACAAAATACGGAAGAGTTGTGACGCGGCTGCAGGATGTTGATTTCGCCCTGTTGAAAGAATGCATCAAGGATCACCCAGGCCGTGGGGCTCATTTAAAGAGGGCACTTAAACTTGTATCTTCTCCGATGGTGCAAAGAAACTTGTCGGGTCCTTTGCAGTGGCAATTGGTGGACATCGAGAAGTCGTCCATTGCGTGGCCAGAGACTACCAACGGCGAAGGTATTCAACCATTGCCCGATCTGTACTTTTTGCGCATTCAAGATTATGCCCTCAATGCGATCGGGCGGTTCAAGTCTGCACTGGGGTTGCCAGTACATTGTTCCGAGTACGTCGCTTTGACAGATGATGTATTGGATAGTGAAAGTGGTAGCGCAATTCACGCATTCTTGACAGAGCACCCGCAAGGACCCGTCGACCGCGCAAAGTTTGATCTGCGGTTCAAGGTGCGTGCCTATCAGGTCGAGGAAATTATTGCCGACGTGCAATGCGCATCGATCATGATGCTGCTGTTGTTCACTGGAATGCGGCAAAGTGAAATTGTGCACGTGCGCAATGAGGCATTGAGTTTTGAACGCGGCTATTGGTTCATCAAATCAAAGGTCGTGAAACATCGGAAAAAAGATACTCCGACAACCGAAGGCTGGCTTGCAATCGACATCGTTAGAGATGCGTTCGAGGTTCTCGCGTTTTTCTGTCGGTTCACAGGAAGTGAATTTCTTATCTCGAGCCCCTTCGCTCGTTTTACTAGGGCATCAAGAGGTTATAGCCTCCATACCATAAGTCAAAAGCTTTCGCGTTGGCTGAGTAAGATACATGTCGATGAGAAATTCAAAGAATGGACTTTCTCCATTCATCAGTGCAGAGAAACATTGGTTTTTCAGCTTGCAAGCCAGCAGGTGAAGCTGCCATTCGTCAGTATGCAGTTAAAACATTTCCATAGTAGGTTTCACGGGATGCCCAACGAGGTGACTGCTGGCTACGGAAATTACCGCTCGCAGCTCATGACGAGCGTGTCGACCCGACTGGCACAGGCCAGCGAGTCGGCGCTGAACGACCTTTATGACGAGAACGCCAAGTTCGCAGGGGGTGGAGGGGCTGCTCACAAAATGCGGGTAGACGCCTTCTTTGCGGGGATGGCCCTATTTGGTGCGGACCGTGTCAAGTACATCAAAGCGATGGCAAGTCGCGGTGTAAAACTACAGCCTACTAGCATTGGCAACTGCACGAAGAACTTTGAATTGCCGATCGAAGACAAGCGCCCGCCGTGCTATGGCGATTACGAGTGCGATCCAGACTGCGGAAGTCATGTCATCACAGAGCGGGGTGGGATGGCTTTGAACGCGAGGCGAACGCATGCGCTGGCACAAGCGCAAGCTGAGGGCAATGCTGAGTTCAAGGTGGTCTGGCTTGGTCTTGCAGACAAGCTCGGCCGACATGCCGGAAAGTTAGTGGAGAAGGATGCATGACCTCGTCTCGCAACGCTCCGGGGCCTGATGTCAACCGTACTGCCGCCAAGAACGACGAGGCGATTCTCAAAGCACTTGCCACTTTGGCAAACCCGGCTGAGCGAAAGAAGTTAAAATTGACGGTGGGCTCGATTTGCGTGCTCACTGGATTGACGACGAACACTGTACGGTCGCGAAGTTGGGCGCTAATCAAACTCAAAAACATGAAGCGGGAGGCCAAGAATGAGTCCAATGCACTCAGTTCTGTGGATTCTCATGATGATGTTTTGCAGGTTCCGACTTTAGATGCTCTGCGTGATCGATTGCGCACTCTCTTAAACCAGAATGCGCTACTTTTTGAGGAAATCATGTGGCTTAGAAGTCAGGTCAAGAAGCGGGACGATGCGCTTTTGGCTTTGCAGGGTAAACGCCTGACTTTACTTTGAACTAGACGTCAAATTTATGAAGCAATACCTGGATCTTTTGAATGACATCTTAGACAATGGGGTGGCAAAAGGTGACCGGACTGGCACGGGAACCACATCGGTCTTTGGTCGGCAAATCAGACATAATTTGTCCGGTGGCTTTCCTTTGCTCACCACCAAGAAACTCCACTTCAAAAGCATTGCCAATGAATTGATTTGGTTTCTAAGGGGGGATACAAACGTCGGGTGGCTCAAGGAGCATGGCGTTAGCATCTGGAATGAGTGGGCAACGGAAACTGGTGACCTGGGCCCTGTGTATGGCAGTCAATGGACGGCTTGGCCAACCAAGGATGGAGGCACGATCAATCAAATTGATTACGTCGTGGACGCACTCAAGAACAATCCGAACAGCCGCCGCATTCTTTTTCACGGTTGGAATCCTGAATACCTTCCAGATGAAAATTTGAGTCCTCAGGACAATGCGAGACTGGGGAAGATGGCTCTTCCTCCCTGCCATCTGCTTTACCAGTTTTATGTGGCGAACGGGAGGCTTTCTGCACAGTTGTACATCAGAAGTTCAGACAGCTTCTTGGGGCTTCCTTACAACATCGCATCTCTCGCACTACTCACGCACATGCTGGCTCAGCAGTGCGATCTGATTGCCCACGAAATCATCGTAAGCATCGGCGACTTGCATGCTTACTCAAACCACATGGACCAAATTCACACGCAGTTGAAGAGGGATGTGCGAGAGTTACCGAAGCTCACCATTGCGCGTAAGCCTGATTCGATTTACGACTATCGTTTTGAGGATTTTGTGATCGAAGGATACGACCCCCATCCACCCATTTCTGCTCCGATTGCGGTCTGAGACGGCACCCGCCATGACTCGCTTCTTCGGAGCGAAAGTGAATAAGCGACGGCTCTTATGGCGTCTTGAACCGATTCGACTCAAGGCGAGACAGCCGAGGCCGGGGCTCATCGCCTTTCTTGCGCTCATGTCGGTGCGTTTGGGCGAGCGATCAGTCCAGGTTAGTTCGGCAAAAATCCGTTTTTAAACGTGCTGTTTGCACGACTGGACTTCCGCCTTGGGCTCCGAGCAGCGGCTGTGAGGGGTCCGATGACGGCTAAGCAGCGATTGCTGCCGGCGACCGTCGGCCGATCAGTGTCTGCTCTAGGCGGGGTAGCTGCCGTTTGCTGACGGCTGACGGCTTATTTCGGATGAACACCCCTACTGTGCGGCGTCGCCCACATCAACGTTCCTGACGTCGCCATTGCTGCCGGCGAGTGCGATGCTCCCTGCACCAGCTGCCCCAGGTGATGTAAATGTCGGGCAGGGTATGTTGCAAGTACGACCTCTTCATGACTTGCCGAGTTGATGTTTGCCTTGTGATCTGAAAGCAGCCTCAACCGCATGCCGCGCCGTTTTACTTTTTCCAGTCCATTTCGCTATAATTTTTCGACGGAGATGGCATTCCTTCCGTGAACCGCCCTGGCATCGCCCGGGGCTAATGATGCCTACAGACACCTGATCACATTACAGGGCTGTAGGCGTTCGCGCTCAGATTCTTTGCTTGGTCAGGCCGATTGATTCGTTTCCTTGACCCGCATGAGCCGATTTAGACGACCTGAACAATTCGACCTGCTGCCGTACATCGGCAAGTGGCTCGTGATTGCCTCCGTTGTGGCCTTCCTGGCCGGCAGCGCTTCCGCACTTTTCCTCTTCGCCCTCGACCGCGCCACGGCTTGGCGCGAAGCGCATCGTTGGATCATCTGGCTGTTGCCCCTCGCCGGTGGCGCCGTCGGCTGGGTGTACTTCAAGCTCGGCAAGCAGGTCGAGGCCGGCAACAACCTGCTGATCGACGAGATCCACGACCCGAAGAAGGTCGTGCCGCTGCGCATGGTCCCGCTCGTCCTGGGCGGCACCGTCATGTCACATCTCTTCGGCGCGTCCGTGGGTCGCGAGGGGACGGCGGTGCAGATGGGCGGCGCACTGGCGGACCAGCTCACGCACGTCTTTCGAATGCAGCCTGCCGATCGCCGCATCCTGCTGATGGCGGGCATCAGCGCTGGCTTCGCCTCCGTGTTCGGGACCCCGCTGGCGGGGGCACTCTTCGGCCTCGAGGTGCTGGCCATAGGCCGGATGCGCTACGACGCCCTATTTCCCTGCATGGTCGCTGGCATCGTGGCCGATCAGGTCGGCATGGCCTGGGGCGTGCACCACATGCACTACGCGATCGGAGAGGTGGTCGCGGTTACGCCTTGGAGCGTCGGAGCCGTCGTGATCGCTGGTGTGATTTTCGGTCTCGTCGGCCTCGTGTTTGCGACCGCGACGCACCAGCTCGGAGGGCTTGTCAAGCGATGGATCTTTTATCCGCCGCTGCGCCCGATGTTGGGCGGCATCGTGATCGCGCTCGCCCTCTGGGCTCTCGGCAGAGCGGGCTTCGATGCGCATCGCTACATCGGGCTGGGCATTCCTAGCATCGTCAACGCCTTCCAGGAACCTTCGGCGCCGTGGGATTTTTTTGGCAAGCTGGCCTTCACCGTCACCTCGCTCGGCACAGGCTTCAAGGGCGGCGAGGTCACGCCGCTGTTCTACATCGGCGCGACCTTGGGCAACGTCCTGGCGCCCATGCTGCAGCTGCCCTTCGCCATGCTCGCCGGCATCGGCTTTGTGGCCGTGTTCGCGGGCGCGGCCAACACGCCACTGGCCACCATCGTCATGGCAATCGAACTGTTTGGGCCGCAGATCGGACCGCTCGCAGCCATCGGCTGCATCACCAGCTACCTCTGCTCCGGCCACACCGGCATCTACCACTCGCAGCGCGTCGGCCACATCAAACACCATGGCGGTCCCCCAGAGGAACTGCGTATCGCCGATGTCCCGCAATTCCGTAAAAAGCAGCAGACCCAGCACGTCTCCGCAACCAGAGATGACCGCTCATGAGTCGCGCTGAAAACTATCCGTCGACGGTGATGGCACTGCAGCTGTATTTCCCAGCCGGCAGCCATGCGAACCCAACCCGTATCTGGTATCACCTGAGCGTTCCAGGGTTTGCGCAGCAACTGTTGGTCTCGGCAAAGCGCGCGCACCTGCAGTCGGCGCTGCTCTACCACGTCACATCGGACCACCTCAAACGAGAGCGCGTGACACATCACCAGATCGACGGCTCCCACATGCTGCATCCGCAGTGCCTGGAGCTGATCGACACCGAAATGCAGCTACGGGCGTTCATCTGCCACGCGCAGCGCGTCCGCCCCGGCAAGCATCGCCAATCCTTGCCCAAAAACCCTCGGCAGGCGGACATCGCTCAGTTCCGGCGCAAGCAGAAGCAGGAGAAGCAGGACGTCGTTTTGCAGGAGACGAAGTAATGACGACTCAGGCCTCCACTCCTACGTACGACCTGACCGTTTTGCGTCTGTACTTTCCCGCCAACAGCCGCGCCAAGGCCACGCGTTTCTGGCACCGATTGGGCGCGCCCGCGCTGGCGCAGCATCTGTTGGAGGTTGCTCGTCGCTCGGGCATTCAGCAAGCCTTGCTGTACCCCATCGGATCGGGCTACCTGCCAGGGGAGCGGCTCACGCACCACCACCTTGAAGGCCATGCTTTGCGACATCCGCAATGTCTGGAGTTGCTTGACTCTGAAACTCGGCTTCGGACCTTCATGCAGGAGCACGCGGAGGAGTTGGGCAAGGTGCGGGCCGTTCTTTTCGCTTGCGAGCTTCCAATGACCGACGGCGAGTCGGAGTCGCCAACCAACGCCCAATCGTGCCGACCGCCAGTGCCGCCATCAACGGCACGTGGCTCATGAGAGTGCCAGTCACGGCATCGGTTTCTCTTTTTCGTTCACGCTCACCAGGAGTTCATCATGAAGGGTTTCCAGATCACGTTCTTTGCCGAGCAGGAACATCGACACGACCACACCCCCATGGGAGACTGGCTTTTGCAATTTGCCAAAGACAACGGTGCGTTGGGCGGAAGCTTGATGGGCGCGGCTACGGGTTTCGGATCCGCCGGAAAAATGCATTCCACTCACTTTTTCGAACTGGCCCAGCAGCCTGTGGCGGTGACCGTATCGGCCACGGAAGAGGTCGCCGAACGACTGCTTGCAGCGATTGCGCTTGAGCCGGTCACGGTGTTCTACATCCAGGTGCCAATGGTCTACGGGCGGATCGGCAAAGCAACGCCGCCCGCGTTGGCCGGTGATGCCACTGATGCCGGCGATTGACCGCAGCGTTGACCTTCGCCGAGGACCGTTTACGAATGACTGTCGACAACTGCTTGCTGGCGATCTCCGGTCTTGCGTCGCCGTTCGGCGGTCCGTTCGATCTGGCCTTGAACGCCGGCGAATGTGTCTGCGTGCTCGGCAGATCAGGATCGGGCAAGAGCGTCCTGCTGCGCCTGATCGCCGACATGGACCCCGGCACCGGCGGCGTGAACCTGGCCGGGAAACGCCGGGAGACGTTTGCAGCGCCGGCGTGGCGAGGTCGTGTGATCTACCAGTCAGCCGAACCCGCTTGGTGGGCGTCAACGCCGGCAGCCCACTTTCCGTCTGCCGCGTCGAGCCGGGTCGCCGAACTGATGGCGGCGCTCGGGCTGAGCCCGGACCTGCTGGACGCCGACATCGCACGCCTTTCGACCGGCGAGCGTCAACGCCTGGCGCTCGTCCGCTCGATGGTGCGGGAGCCCGACGTGCTGCTGCTCGACGAGCCTTCGGCCTCGCTCGACGGCGCCTCCACGCTGGCGATGGAATCCCTGCTTCTGCAACAGCTCCGCTCCGGCCTCGGCATCGTGATGGTGACGCACTCGCGTGAGCAGGCTGTGCGGATGAGCCATCGCCACTTCGAGATGCGCGACGGCAAGCTGCACGCGCCATGAGCACCATCCATCTTCACGCCACGGACGTGGCGCTCGCCACGTTGCTGGTGCTGATCAACGCCCTGGCGTCCGTGCTCCTGCACCTGCAGTTGCATCGGCAGGTGCTCTGGGCCGCTACCCGCATGGTCGTCCAGCTCCTGCTGGTCGGCCTGGTGCTGCGCTTCGTGTTCCAGGCGGCGTCGCCGGCGGCCACTCTCGGGATCGTCGCGCTCATGCTGCTGGCGGCCGCGCGCGAAGTCGCAGTGCGTCCAACTCGGCGTCTCAAGGGTGCCGGGAGTCACCGCATCGCGGCGGTGGTCGTCGGCTTCTCGAGCATCGCCACCGTGTTGCTCGCATTGATGACGGCGATCCGCCCGCAGCCCTGGTACGACCCGCGCTACGCCATCCCGCTGATGGGCATCGTGCTCGGCAGTGTGCTCAATTCGGCCAGCCTGGGTCTCGACAGCTTCTTCGAAGGCATCAGCACCGGGCGCCCGGCGATCGAGGCGCAGCTGGCGCTCGGCGCCAGCATCCACCAAGCGCTGGCCGCACCGATCCGCCATGCGATCCGCCGCGGGATGATTCCGATCATCAACCAGATGTCGGCCGCGGGTGTCATCACGCTGCCCGGCATCATGACGGGGCAGTTGCTGGCCGGCATGGATCCACTCGAGGCCGTGAAATACCAGATCCTGCTGCTTTTCCTGCTCACAGGCGCCGGCGGTCTCGCGTCGGCGGGCGCGGTCTATCTGGCGGCGAGGGCCGTCACCGACGACCGACAGCGCCTGCGCGCAGATCGACTGAAGTAACACTCAGATCATGTTTCAAAAATCCCGAATCTAAAGAAGATCATGAACAGGCACCTTGCTTGCGCGCTCGTTTGGGCATCGACGCTGCATCTGCGACGTTCGATGGCCCGGCTGAGAACACCCACGCCACTGGATCCGCATGCCGACAGGCAGGGCAATTGAACGTGTCGGCGCCACGATCGCAGGTGCAACTGCTGCTCATCCGACACGGTGAGTCCGAATGGAACCTGGCACAGCGTTTCACCGGCTGGGCCGACGTGGGCCTCACGCCGCGGGGTGTGCGTCAGATGCAGGAGGCCGGCCGTGCGATTCGGCGGTCAGGTCTGGTCGTCGACCGCGTCTTCTCCTCGATGCTGGTCCGTTGCGTACGGTCTGTCGACTGCTTGCTGCTCGCAGCGGGAAGTCCATCGGCGCCACGCACAGCCGACTGGCGGTTGAACGAGCGGCACTATGGTGCATTGACGGGGTCATCCAAGGCCGAAGCCATCGCGCGGTACGGTGCCGATCAGGTGCAAGCTTGGCGCAGGTCGTACCGCGCGGTACCGCCGCCGTGGACTCAGGACGATGTCGGTCGGGTGGCGACGGATCCATCGATGGAACCACCCTGCGCAGGGCTGGAACCCCTGCCCTTGGCGGAATCACTCGCGCAAACCGTTCTGCGGGTGACCGCGCTCTGGCAGGAACTGATCGAACCATCATTGGCGTTGGCCCAAACGGTAGCTGTCGTCGGTCATGGCAACAGCCTGCGGGCGCTGGTGATGCAGCTTGAAGAACTCAGTGAACAAGCGGTCTCGTGCCTGGAGATCGCCAACGGCGAAATGCGTGCCTATGAGTCAGGCGCTGGTCGCACACTGCATCTGCAATGCATCTGGCAGCCATCTGCGCTGGCGCCCATCTCAAAAATTCTTTGAGACAGCGGAATAAACGCAGGCGGCCAAGCGTCTGTCTGGATGTCAACTCTGACCAATTCCATCTTCCACAGGACTTCCCATGAAATCTTCCCTTCTGCCCACCCTGATTCTTGCGCTCGCCGCGCTCGCCTCTGGCGCCGCTATGGCCGCCGCTCCTGTCAAGACAGCCGGCGGCATGCTGGTCAACACCAGCGGCATGACGCTCTACACCTTCGACAACGACACGGCGGGCAGCGGCAAGAGTGCCTGCAACGGCCCGTGCGCCGGACTGTGGCCACCGGTGATGGCAGAAGCGGACGCGAAGCCCGAAGGCGACATGACCATCGTTGTGCGCGACGACGGCACCAAGCAGTGGGCCTACAAGGGCAAGCCGGTGTACCTGTACAAGTCCGACATGAAGGTCGGCGACATGACTGGCGACAACTTCAAGAACGTCTGGCACGTCATCAAGCCCTGACCGACCAGAACGGAAGAGAGCACGACGCTTCATCCCATGCGCGCACAGGACGAAGCCTCGATCGTCGCCTGCATTCCCAGCCTGCGCCGTTACGCGCGCGGGCTGGTGGCAGACACCGAGCGAGCTGACGACCTGGTGCAGGACACGCTGGAACGGGCTTGGAGTCGGTTCTCGCTTTGGCAGAAACGCGGCGACATCCGCGCCTGGATGTTCGGCATCATGCACAACCACTTCATCGACGGTGTACGCGCCAAGGGCAGGCGACCCGAGGACAGCGCGGGCGACGACCTGCCCGAAATCCCACAACGAGCCAGCCAGTCCGACGGCATCGAGGTCCGCGACCTGGACCGCGTCCTGCAGCGGCTGCCCGTGGAGCAACGCGAGGTGCTGCTGCTCATCGCAGTCGAAGAAATGAGCTATGCAGAAGCCGCCACCGCGCTCGGCGTGCCCATCGGCACGGTGATGTCCCGCCTGGCGCGCGGCCGTGACAAGCTGCGACAGGAACTGCAAGGCCGCGCGCCATCAGCCCAAGTTGCCGCGCCCCTGCGCAGGATCAAGTGACATGGACTCTCCCCCACTCAAACCCATTTCCACCGACGGCATCAAGCCGGTGACCGAAGCCGATCTGCATGCTTACGCGGACCAGCTTCTGGACTCTTCGCGGCATGTCGAAATCGATAAATTCCTGGATGCCCACCCGGCCGAACGCCAGCGCGTGGACGATTGGCGTGCCCAGAATCTGGCGCTCAAGCAGTTGCTCGACCCGGTCCTGTCCGAGCCCTTGCCGTTGCGCCTGCCGCTGAAGCCGGCGCCGGGGGCGGGCTGGCAGGAATGGCCGTGGCGCTCCCTGGCAGCCGGCGTGGCGATCGCGGTCGTCAGCACCGGGTCGGCTTGGTGGGGCCGTGGCGCCTACGATGGGCAACTGCAGCGCAGTGCCACGCTGGCGGCGGCGCGAGTGGGCACGCTCAATGGTTTCGCTCACCGTGCAGCCGTGGCCCACGTGGTCTACAGCCCGGACGTGCGTCGTCCGGTGGAGGTCGGCGCCGACCAGGAGCAGGCACTCGTCACCTGGCTGACCAAGCGCATGGGCACCGAAGTGAAGCCGCCCGACCTGCGCGCCCTGGGCTACGAGCTCATCGGCGGGCGGCTGCTGCCGGGCGACAAGGGGCCGGTGGCGCAGTTCATGTTCGGCGGCGCAAAGGGCGAGCGTCTGACGCTGTACGTCACCCGCGAGGACGCCGGACGCGAGACGGCCTTCAAGTTCGGCCAGGATGGCCCGGTGAATGTCTTCTACTGGGTCGACAAGGAATTCGGCTACGCCATCTCTTCAGGCGACAGCAAGTCCGAAATGCTGCGGGTCGCGGAGGCGGTCTACAGCCAGCTCGAAGTGCACAAGTAGTCTTGGCGCCCGATGGGCCAGGCATCGACGGGATTTCCGTTGCGGCCCATCGGCCAGTGGTCCAGCCAGTGCTGCAGCACGGCGACGTCATCCGCTCGACGCCGCCGGTGCAGCGAGTGTCCCTGGCCCGAATGCGTCAGGTGCACCAGATCGGTCGACAGCGGTGGGCTCTGGTCGCCGAAGTACCAGAAATGCCACGACACCAGGGCGTTGAGGCCCGCAATGTCTCGCGCGGCCTCGCTGTCGTCGTGCAACGTGTTGGCCACCTGCTTTATCGAGCCGTTCGCCATCGCCCGATAGAAGTTGTCCGGGGGGCCATCGCCGCCAGGTCGCTTGGCGACAAAGCGCGGGTCCGCCCAGTAGTCGCCCAGCGCCATGACCTCATCGACGCGCATCGCGTAGACGAGCTGGTCGTTGTGGCGGCTGCGCAGGCCGACGATCCAGTCGCCGACACGTGCCGAGCGACGAATCTGCGGCTTGCACACAGCGAGCGAGCACCAGCCGTGAAAAGGATTCGGCGACCCGCCGCGGTCTTGCCGCACGACGTAACGAAAGATGCGCGGGCCTTGGATCACATCGGGCTGCGCAGAACCACCTTGGCTGCATCCATCGGCCCATCGCCTTCGATGACCACGATCGATGCGGTCTTCGGATTGGCTTCCGACTGCAGACGAGTGACCTCGCGGATTTCGCCGATCGCCGTGCCGTCGGCCATTCCCATCGGATTGGTCTTGAAGCTGGCGACGGGCACTTTCTGATCGCCCACGTAGATGCTGTAGACCGTTTCCGGCTTGAGTTTGTAGAGGAACAGTTCCAGCGCATCGACCACGCCGAAATTGCGTGCCACCACGAAGCCCTTGGCGTCGCCGGAATCGGGCATGAGCGGAATGTTGACCGGCGCCGCGTTCGCCAGCGGCTTCAGGTTGTCCGTGCCGGCACCCGACGGCACGGCGTTCGAAACGTAGACCAGCGCCTGCGGAGCCTGTCCAATCGGCACTGCCGCGATGACTTTGTCGCTGGCGGTATCGATCACCTGGACCGCATCGCCGTTCTCCAGTCCGACGTACATGCGCGTGCCGTCGTCCGATGGCCAGACGCCATGCGGCAGCGCGCCAGTCGCGATGGTGTTGAGCAGCTTCGCCTCGCCATCGGTCGAGTAGACCTTCACGACGTTCTCGCCACCCACGGCGACGTAAGCCAGCGTGCCGCGCGCGGTTTTGGCGAAGCCGAGATGGTTGGTGATGAAGCCGGTGTCGATCACGCTCGTCACCGCCATCGACTTCACGTCGATGCGAGTGACCTTGCCGACGTCCTTGTGGCCCATCCAGACTTCCTTGCCGTCCGGCGTGAACTGCAGGAACGGCGAGAACGGACTCACGACCGGAATGCGCTTCACGATCTTGTACGAGCGCGTGTCGACCACGGCCACTTCGGGCGTGAAGCTCGACACCACGAAGGCGCGCCCACCGTCCGGCGTGAACAGCACCATGCCGGGACCCGGCGCGGTCTCGATCCGGCGTTTCTCCTTGAAGGTCTTCGCGTCGATCACCGAGACGTAGTTTTCTCCGCGCACCACGGCCCAGACCTCCTTGCCGTCGCGCGTGAAGAAGGCCTCGTGCGGCGAGCGGCCGACGTAAGTCACGCCCTTGACCTTGTTGGTCGCCGTGTCGATGAAGGTCACCGAGTTCGAGCCGTTGGCAATGGCGACCAGCGCGCGGTGGTCGGGCGAGAAACCGAGGCCGTGAACGTTGATCTCGCCCTTGTAGATCGGCGACAGCACGTCGGGGCGCTGGTTCCCCAGCTTGATCTGGCCGAGCAATGTGTTGGTGTTCGGGTCGATCACCGACACCGTGTTGGTGTTCTGGTCTGCGGTGTAGACGCGGTCGCCGGGATTGGAAGCGGCCGATGCACCGAAAGATGCAACGGCCAGCGCCGTGGCAAGGACAAGGGGTTTGAGTGAATTCATGAAAGGTCCTTCTTCGACGTGTCTGGAGCGACTACTTGGCGGGTGATGCGTGGCGTGCGAGCCAGGCCTGCATCAGCCGGATCTCGTTGGACTGCTCGGTGATGATTCCCTGCGCGAGGTTGCGCACTTCCGGGTCTTGCGTGTTGAGCAGGATCGACTTGGCCATGTCGATGGCGCCCTGGTGATGGGGAATCATCATGGTCATGAAGTCGTGCGCGGGCTGGCCGTTCATGGGTGCGGTGCGCATGTCGTGGTCCATTACGGCCATGGCATCGCCCATCAGCGCATCGAAGGGCTTGGCCGTGCTGGCCATGAAGCTGGGAGGCACGACGCCCTCGGCTTTCATACTGTGCGCGTGCATGTCGGCCGCCTGCGTCAACGTGCTCCCTGCGACCAGCAACCCGAGGAACCCCGCACGAACGAAGCCGCTGCTCATGCCGCTTTCTTGTTCCATGCGCTGCACCAGCCCGCAGCAGCGACCTGCTTGCCGGCGAACAGCGGGCAGCCGCCCGTCGCTTCCTTGGGCTTGCCTTGAAACAGCTGACAGTTCGCGCAGTTCTGGCTGGCCGCGTGATTGGGGAATTTCTTGGCGTCGACCTTGGTGGTGTCTTCCTTGTAGCCGAGCGCCACGGCCTGAGGATCGGTCTCGGCCAGCTTCGGGCCACCGGACTGTGCGTGGGCGGCGGAGACGGACAGCGCAGTTGCCGCGCCGGCAACTTGCAAGATGAAAAAGCGGCGATTCGTGGGGGTCATTTTTTTAATCTCGTGGGGGGTTTTTAGTCGTTGCCGGAGTCATCGCTCCGGCGATCGGGGGCGTGCTTACTGCTTCAAGACGAACGCAGCCAGCGCTTTCACCTCTTCGGGTTTCAGTGCGGCGAAAGGCGGCATCGGCACGCTGCCCCACTTGCCGACGCTGCCGCCACGGATGCTGGCCTCCAGCTTCGACTGCGCCTGCTGATCGGCCTTGTACTTTTCGGCGATGTCGTGATAGCCCGGACCGACGATCTTCTGGGTCAGGCCATGGCAACTCAGACACGCGTTGCTCGCAAGAAGCGCTTGGACGTTGACACTCCCGCCACCAGCTGGTGGCGCGGCCGCAGCACCCGGTGACGTTGGCGGAGCGGGCGGCGCAGACGCTGGTGTGGATGCGGCGATCACACTGGCGTCTGTGGCCTTCGCAGACCCGTAGGCGACCGCCAAATAGGCACCCAACTGCTTGACTTCGTCATCACTGATCGGCGCACCGTAGGTGTGCTGCATCTTGGCCATCTCGGCGGTCCACTGCGTCTGCGTCATGCCGGGTGGCTGGTAGTTGACGTAGTCCGCCGAATGGCAGATCGCGCATTTCTGCATCGCGATGGCGTAGCCCGGCAGCTTCGACGGGCGCAGCTTCGACGTGTCGGGCTGCAGCTTGATGTCGGGCGGCGCGGCCAACGCGTTGAACGCGATCAACACGCAGCAGCCAAGAACGGCGCGGGCCAAAAAAGTGGTGGTTTTCATGGCGTGTCCTCAGGCGATGGTGACCGGCGTGGACTCGACCACATGGCGGCGGTAACCTGCCGGATTCCAGTCCACCGTGGCAGGCTGGCCTTCGCCCTTCTGATTGGTCGCGCGGACCATGAGCACGGCTCGGCCCTTCTTCGCGAAGCTCACCGGTGCCCGCCATTCCCGAAACGAGAAGCGCCCCAGATCCTTGCCGAGCGTCGCCGCCTTCCAGCTCTGGCCGCCGTCGATGGAGACTTCCACCGTCTTGATGCCGGCACCGCCATCGAAGGCGATGCCCTTGAGTTCGATCGAGCGAGCGGAAGGCAGGATGCCACCGGCCTGGACGCTGGTGATGAAGCTGCGCACGGGCAGCGTCGAGATCGGCCGCGTCTTCGCCGCTGCGGAACCCGGTGCCACGCACTGGCAGTCGTTGTCGGGCACGCGGTAGGCGGTCGTCATGAACAGCGCGTCATGGCCGTCGAACACATGGTCGATGACCTCGATTTCCGAGAGGTGCTTGACCCAGTAGGTGCCGAAGTAGCCCGGTACGATGAGCTTGACCGGGTAGCCGTTGAGGAACGGAAGGTCCTTGCCGTTCATGCCCCAAGCGAGCATCGGTTCGTCCTGCAGCGCGTGTTCGATGTCCAGCGCCTTGCGAAAGTCCGAGGTCGCGGGCAGCACCGGCGTGTCGAGGCCGTTGAAGGTCACCTGCCGGGCACCCGCAGCCACACCCGCCTTCTCGAGCACCTTGCGCAGCGGCACGCCGACCCAGCGGGCATTGCCCATCGCGCCATTGGCGAGCTGGGCGCCGAAGACGCGCGGCGACGAGTACCCGCGGCTGTTGCCGGAACACTGATTGACCGCCACCACTTCCACAGGCTCTGCCAATGCCTTCAGATCGGCCAGCGACAGGTTCAGCGGCGTGTTGACCTTTCCCTTGACGGTGAGCCGGTAGGTAGCAGGGTCGACCGCCAGCGGGATGTTGGCCAGGTGGTAACGCACGAAGAAAGCGTCGTTGGCGGTGATCGGCCCTTCGTTGAAGACTGAGAACGGCGTTTCCAGATGCGGCGGCCGGGTGTGAACGCGAATCAGCGGCCGTTTTTGCGGGTACGTCACCATGGGGCGCGGTCCGTCGGCAAAGGTCACGCCTTCGCCAGTATCGCGACCAGCCGCCAGCGCGGCGAGCGGCGACGCACCCAGCGCGAGAAGACCGGCGCCCTGGACGAAGCGCCGACGGGATGGAGGGCGCTTGGCGTCGTGCTGCGCGGTGGGTGTGGCTTCGCGACCTGATCTCATGGTTTGTCTCGTTTGTTAGATAAATACAGTGGCTATTCAGGGTGTCTTCCAACACCACTTCTCGAAGATTGCTTGTGCTGCAGGCGATCTCAGGTAGTCCACGAGCGCTTCTTCACGGCGCGGCCTTCTGCATCTTTGCCGCAGGCGCAGCCAGCGTCGCCTCCACACGGTTGCTCGCCAAGTCCACTTTGGCGATTCCCAAGTCTTCGTTCAGAACATAGGCCGTCTTGCCGTCGCGCGTGAAGACGATGGCTTGCCGCGGCTCCTTGAATCCGGTGATGGTGGCGACCACGCTCTTGCTCGCTACATCGATGACGGACAGGGAGTTGTCGCCCAGGTTGCCGGCGTAGACGCGCCTGCCGTCGGGCGACAGCGCCGCACCATACGGGTCCTTTCCGACGGGAATCGTCGACTCGATGGCGCGCTTGTCCAGATCGACGACCGCGATGGTGTTGCTGCCGCTGTTTGCAGCGAAGAGCGTCTTGCCGTCGGCGGTGACTGAGATCGCGCGCAGCTTGTTGAACCCGGTGATCTCGCCGTCGATCCTGTTGGTCGCCGTGTTCACGATGGTGATCTTGTCGCCCATGAAGTTGGTGACGTACAGCGCCGATCCGTCGGGACTCAGGCGCACGCCCTGGCGCGGCTGCGCGAAGCCGGTGATGACGGCGCGCGGTTCGCCGCTTGCGAGATCGAAACGCGTGACCGTGCTGGCGGCCTGGTTGTTCACGTACATCGTGGCGCCGTCCTTGCTCAGCACGGTGCCGAAGGCACCGGGGCCTGCCGGCAGGCTGCTGACCGTCTTCAGGCTGGAAGCGGCGATCTTGGCCACGGTGCCCCGGCTGCTGTCCGAGACGTAGAAAAACTCGCCCGACGGCGCAAACACGATGTTGCGTGGCGTCACGAAGCCATTGAGCACCTTGCGCACCTTGCCGGTCTTCAGGTCGTAGACGACGACGTCCGGGCGTTCGCTGTACGACACTACGGCCGTGCCCTCGTCCGGGCTGAGCGCCAGCGAATTGTTGTGGATGGCACCGTCGAAGGTCCAGCGCTGCGTCGCACTTGCGGACGCTGCGACAGGCGCCGGCTGTGCCGTGACCGTCGAAGGGATCGAGGCGAGTGTCGAGAGGGCGAGGCACAGCGAGAGTGCAAGAGGACGGAGTTTCATGAGATTCTTTCGGTTGTCTGGATGGATGGACGAATGGCGGGGGCGATTTATTCCAGGTCCGCCCTGTCATTTGAGGAGTGCAGTGATTCCCGCGTTGATGGCGAAGCCGCCGCACACCAGCCAGACGAAGAGCACGGCCGCCAGCGCCAGCGGCTTGATGCCGGCCTTGCGGATGGCCGAGACGTGCGTCGTCAGCCCGAGGCCGGCCATGGCCATCGCCAGCAGCACGGTGTCGATGTCGATCACCTGCGTCACCACCGCATGGGGCAGCAACGCGAGCGAGTTGAGCCCGGCGACCGCCACGAAACCGAGGGCGAACCAGGGAATCACGATGCCGCCGCGTGGCGAGGCTTTGCTTTCGTCGCCGCCGTCGACAGCATCGGCATCCTTGGCGCTGGAGCGGGAGAGGTAAGCCGACAGGATGATGAGGAACGGCGCCAGCATCATCACGCGGACCATCTTGGCGATGACGGCGGTGTTCGCAGCCTGCTCGCTGACGGCACGACCGGCAGCGACCACCTGTGCCACTTCGTGGATGGTCGAGCCGGCGAACACGCCGTAAGCGGTCGGCGACAGGTCGAACAGCCGGTATTGAGCGACCAGGTGATACAGCACCGGATACAGGAAGATCGCCAGCGTGCCGAACACCACCACCGTGGCCACCGCGACCATCACCTGCTCGGCGCGACCGCGCACGACGGGTTCGGCCGCCATCACAGCTGCCGCGCCGCAGATCGAACTGCCGGCGCCGATCAGCATGGCCGTCTTGCGGTCGAGCCCGAAGACTCGGGTGCCGAGGAAGCAGGCGAGCCCGAAGGTGCTGCACAGCACCGTGGCGTCGATCGCGACGCCGGTCCAGCCCACGTTACCGATGTCCTGGAAGGTCAGGCGCAGGCCGTACAGGATGATGCCCAGGCGCAGCAGGTTGGCCTTGGAAAAGGTCACGCCGCCGCCGGCCGCGGCGCCTATGCGGGGGTAGACGGTATTGCCGACCACCATGCCCAGCACGATGGCCAGGGTCAGCGCGCTGATGCCGTTGGACTGCAGCCAGCCGATCTTGCCCAGTTGGATCGACACGAAAGCCAGAGCGCCCGTGAGTGCGAGACCAGGAACCAACAGGCGTACACGGTGCATCGCTGCGGGGGTGTGCGTCAGGTGGGCTGCGGAAGTGGCGGTGTGCATCGTTTTCTCCATCACGTCGTTTTCGGAAGGCATGAACGAACTTTGAACCGGCACGATCTATCCGACAAACGGATACTTCCGCTATAACCTAGCCATCGAACAGGTAACGAAAGCGTTTGGATGCGCCTGACATTGCGTCAACTCCTGATCTTCACGGCCGTGGCGGACACCGGCAGCACCACGGCCGCCGGTGAGCGCGTCGCACTGTCCCAGTCGGCAACCAGTGGCGCACTGAACGAACTGGAGAGCCTGCTCGGCGCCCAACTGTTCGACCGCATCGGCAAGCGCTTGCTGCTGAACGACAACGGCCGTGCGCTGCTGCCGCAAGCCAGGTCATTGCTCGACGGCGCACAGGAGATCGAAAGCCGGTTCGGTCTCGGAAGCGCGGGCGCTGACACCGCGCCGCTGGTCACGCGACTTCGCGTCGGTGCCAGCACGACGATCGGCAATTACGTGCTGCCGGCGCTGATCGCCGGCTACAGCAGGACGTGGCCCGGTGCCGCAGTGGATGTCGTCATCGGCAACACGCGCGACATCGCTGCGGCCGTGACCCGCCTGGAGGTCGACATTGGTCTGATCGAAGGGCCCTGCCACGAGGCCGAGCTTCGAGTGACGCCATGGCTTCAGGACGAGTTGGTCATCGTGGCTGCACCGACGCATGCGCTGGTGCAGGAGGGCGTGCAGGCACGCGTTCCGTTGAAGGCCTTGCGGCAGGCACGCTGGTTGCTCCGTGAGCCGGGTTCCGGCACGCGCGAGGCCGTGGAGCACGTGTTGCTGCCGCACCTCCACCACCTGGACGGCGACATGCAGCCGGGCAGCACCGAGGCGATCAAGCAGGCGACGGCCGAAGGCCTCGGGCTGGCTTGCCTGTCGCTGTGCGCGGTGCAGGACCTGGTGACACTCGGCAGACTGGTCGTTCTGCGAACCACGTTGCCTCGTCTGACTCGCCGCTTCTATCTGGTGCACCATCAGAAAAAGCGCCTTTCGGGCAACCTGCAACGCTTCGTGGCGCACTGCGAGCGTCTTGAAATGGAATCCCCGTGGCTGCCAACGAATTTCCCGAAGAAGTAGCGTCTCCCAGACGCGGTCGTGCGCGCCTGTGGGCCATGGGACCGGCTGCCGAAACGTTGCGCGTCTGGTGGTGGGCGGCCGTGACGGGCGCGCTCGCTGCGGCTGCCGTCTTGGGCTTCCGGTGGTTGACGCAATGGGTCGAGGAACTCGCGACCGGTCAGCGCGGCGGACTGGTCGAAGCCGCGTTGTCGTTGTCGCCCTGGCACCGCGCGCTGGTCTGCACCTTGGGCGGCTTGCTCGCAGGGCTGGTCCTGCAAGGCGGAACGGCCTGGGCCAGGCGGGGCCCGGGCGGCGCGGCGAACCTCGACTACATCGATGCCGCGCGCGCAGGAAGAGTCGACCTGAACGATCGAACGACGTTGACACGCACCGTGTCCGCGCTCTTATCCGTCGGCACGGGCGCTTCCATCGGACGCGAAGGGCCGATGGTCCAACTGGCTGCCTGGGTCAGTGCGCGGCTGGCACGACTCGTCGCGACGGCGCCGGAACAACGCAACACGCTGCTGGTGTGCGGCATCGCCGCAGGCATCGGCTCGGCCTATCACGCACCCATTGCGGGCGTCGTCTTCGTTCTGGAACTGGCGCTCGGTTTCCTCGCGCGCCACACGGTCGCTCCGGTGCTGATCGCGTCGGCCACGGCCAGTTCACTGATCTACTGGCTGGTCGAACCCAAACCGCTCTACGACGTTCCGCCTGTCGTCATGGCACCGACGAGCCTCGGTATCGCCTTACTCGCCGGCGTGCTGTTCGGGGGGTTGGGCTGGGGGTTGCTGGCGCTGCTGGAATCAGGGCGAAGCTGGTTCGCGCGCATCCGTACGCCAGTCCTGCGCCTGGGACTCGGGGGCTTGCTCGTGGGCCTGTTGTCGGCCTGGGTGCCGCAGGTCTGGGGCAATGGCTACAGCGTGGTGTCGCAGGTGCTTCACGGTGACCACGCCTGGCAATGGCTCGCGTGGGTGCTGCTCGCAAAAGTGGTGGCGACGACGCTGAGTTCGGGCAGCGGCGCGATCGGCGGTGTGTTCACGCCATCGCTCTTCGTCGGGGCGACCGCTGGAAGTGTCTTGGCCCAAGTGGCGGCGCTCTGGTTGCCGGCGGTGTGGGTGGGCGATCCGCGTCTGCTCGCGGTGGTCGGCATGGCGGCGGTGCTGGCCGCAGTCACCCATGCACCGCTGATGGCGATCGTGATGGTGCTGGAGATGACAAATCAATTCCAGCTCACCGTTCCCGTGATGCTAGCCTGCGGCGTGGCCTACGCCATCAGCACACAATTCGGCGCGCGACCGCTCTATGGCAATCCGATCGAATCGCCGATGGCGCAGAAGCCGAATCCCTGAGCCTGTGTTAGATCGCGGGTTCTGCACGCAGCGACTTGCGACGCTCAATGCCTTCGAAGACGATCATTCCGGTGAGCATCGCGGCGGTGAAGACAAGCGCCTCGCTTTCCCCCATTCCGAGCGCCACCAGACCCGGTCCAGGACAGAAGCCCGCAAGGCCCCAACTGACACCGAACAGCAGGCTGCCGAACGCCAGGCGGTCGATCGCTCGCGCGTTTGGCCATCTCACTGGTTCGCCCAGAAGGGATCGCGAGCTGAAGTTGGACAAGGCCGAGCAATTTGACTCCGCGTCGGGAATCGGAATCAAGGGCGTCGTGAGCGTCAAGACCCTTGCCATCGGCAATGCGACGTTGATGGAGCAACTGGGCATCGATGTAGTGCCGCTGGCGAACCAGGCCGAAGTTTTGCGCGCGCGAGGGGCCAGCGTGATGCTGCTTTGTGCAAGCGCCGACATTGATCGGGCCAGGTCGACCGACTGCAGTCAGTCTGAGGCTGCCGACCGCCGCCCGGTGTAGAACGACCGCTTCGGCGAATCTCGGTCGTCTGACGCGCGCCCCGATCCAAGCGTGGGTTTGTCGTATGGACTACAACTTAGCGTGGGGGACCTAGCAGATGTCAGCATCACTTCCAAACGCGCCGGCTACTTGGCTTGCTTCAAGCGGGTAAGGCATTTGGACACGTCCGTTGGGAAACGAGGCGCCGATGGTAATCATTGTCGGTCGTCCGTTCATGCTTCGCGAAGCTGGGCAGCTCCCCATACCGACGCAGCCTCGTTTTCCAAGCTTTTCACGAATGTCCACTTCCGATGAGCGACGCAAAGTGATACCCATGGCCCGACATCATTGGTGATGGTTGAACTCGTCCCACAGACGATGCATGTCTCTCGCAACCTCACCTCAGCTTCCAGCACAGCTTCTTGGATCGCAACTGCTGTAGGGTCAAATGATTCGCTTGGCTCACAAATGATTCGCCTGACGTCAGTTGGGCGATGCGCGTGAATCACGTGCCGTGCCCGTCCTTGCATTTCGTATGCGAAGGTCGGTGCACCGAACTTTTCTCGAACGCGCGTCCACCGGAAAGTGCGTTTTTCGCTCCCGAGGGCCTCATCGATGTGTTGGCACAGCAGCGCGAATGTTGGCATCCATCCGCGAAAGAAAATGTACGCCCGCTTCCGTTCCACACCCGTCAATGGAAACATGTACTGAAACCTTGCAAGCAGGGCGCGAAGTTGAGAGGAGTCGCTCCACGCTGTCGAGGTCGGTTGGTTCATGGATCGGGCGTTCTTCGTTTCGAGCCATGCAATTTTGAGCGGCTGTCGTCACGGCAGCAAGTTCTCAAAAAGGGGCCTATTCGCGCATGGGCGAGTCGCCACGGTGGTGCCTCGCCGGCGCTGGGCGAAGCGTCCCCCCCGATGGCAACGGCGCCTGCACCGCCCTGGCTGATGCATTGCAGCCTGGAGGGCGCGCTGTCGAATCGGTAAACTGCCGCGGCTGTCTCCCCGCATGCGCGAGAGCGCGCAGGCCACCGAGACCTACGATCACGCCGAAGAGGACGACCTCGAATAAGGGCATGCATTGAAACAGCTCGACGCCGCCCTCCAGCCCGAAGTCGCAGGCTCCGGCCAGCCTGCGCCAACTTCAGCCGGCGCCATCGTCCGCCATGCCAGGGTAGTGCCGAGTTTCATGAGGCCCTTCGTCAAGAGCGCCTTGCCTTCGGTGCACGGCGACGTCGAGGCGCACGAGCTTTTTAACTGGCAGCGCCAGGGCCTTCCTAGTGCGCGGTTTGCCGCCGAGATGCGCGAGATGATCGTTGCACGCCGGCGCGCCAGCTTCGATGTGATCTGGAATTCGCCCATCGGTGTGCGCCTGACCGATGAATGGCACTTGGCAACCAGCGGCACGGAGCGGGCCAGGTTGCTGGCGCTCACGCGAAGCGCGGGGTTCACGCAGGCATTCCCCTCGATGACGCTTCGCCAGGTGAAGGACGCCCTCAAAATGCCGGTGGCCGAGCTGCTCGGCCTCCTCGCACGCATCGAGGCGACCTACTGGGTTGGCCAGCCTGTAGGCGCCAGGATGGTGGCGCTGGCGCCCCAGGTCTCGCCGAATGTCTGCGTGGACGACACCTTCCGCGCCGCCGTCGAAGATTGCCTCAACGCAGCCTGGGTCAAAGGCCTGGACATCGACGACCTGAGGTTTCCGGGCGTCGCGGGTTCCGCGCTCGCGCCGTGGCTCACGCAGCAGATCGCAAAGCCGTCCCTTTCAGGATTCGCCCACGAACTCTGCGTGCGCCTGATCGCTGCCCACAAGGCGACTTGGGCCGAGGAACTCGAAGACCTTCTGCGCCACGCGCTGGTCGACGCCGGCCTGCGCCCAGATCACGCAGGCCTGCAGCGCCGCCGAGAACTCTTTCTCGGCCGCTTTGCTGGCTTGGAGGGAGCGACTTTGCAGGCGGTGGCCGACGTGCATGACCTCACCCGTGAGCGCGTGCGGCAGATCTGTGAAGGCCTCTTGGCCTCGCTGCGTGCGCGGCCGCTCGCGCTGCCGGCGCTGGACCGCCTCTTCGCGTCGGCCTCGCGCGTCATGCCCCTGTCCGCCACAGCGGCCAACGAGCAGCTGCAGCGCTTCCTCGGGGAGGGCGCCGGGATCATTGCAGCGATCGACTTCGCCAAGGAGCTTGGCGTCGCACCGCCGATCCAGGTTGTCGCCACGCGCACGAGCACGAGTGATGGCATCAGAAGCATCGCGATGCTGGACCTCGCTGTCGAGCCGTCGACCTGGATGAGAGTGGCCCTGTCGGAAGCGCGCCGGGATTGCACGTTCGTGGGTTGCACCAATTTCATCCGCATTGCGGGGATTCTGGCGATCAAAGAGGGCGTGGCGCAGAACGAGGACACGCTGCGCTCGCTGTTCGAGCGCGCACCTGGGTTTCGCATCCTGGACGCCGAGTCTGGATGGTTCACCCTCATCGACAGCGACATCAGTGCCGCCGCGGCGCGCATGCGCAAGCTCATGAGCGTCGCCGTGGGTAGCGTCGAGATCGACGCCGTGATCTCGGCACTGGTCACCGACGATGCCTGGTTCTATCGTGACGGCGCCGGACGTGGGCTGGCCATGCCGCCGCTGCACGTGATGACTGCCCTCATCGGAGGCTGGAATTGGCTCACGGCCAACGCGCACAACAAGTACACACCGAAAGCCACCGTCGCGCGCGACGCTCTTTCGCCGACAGAGGCCACGATCGTCAGCATCATCGAGGAACACGGCGGCGCGGCCACGCGCAATGAAATTGCAGCCCGCTTGGTGGTACTAGGTGGCGTCTCGAACATGGCGGTTTCGGTGGCGCTCAGCAGTTCACCTGCGATTCAGAAGCTCGAGCACTCGATCTATGCGATCCGTGGTCGGCCGATCCCTGCACAAGGCCTGATCGATGCCCGCCGGCGAAGGGAAGTCGAGGTCGGCCGCAATGCTCCCTTGGAAGGGGCCGTCGACCTGACTTGTCCCTACCGCTTCAGCGTCACGCAATCGGCGTCGATGGAACCGCTACGGCGTCAGGTCGTCTACCTGCCGAAATTCCTTCTCGGGAAGATCTATGGCACCTTCGCGCACAAAGGCGAAAGCCTCCCTCCGATCAACATCAAGGCGAACAGCCAGCAATTCTTCAGCTTGGCACTATCCGCGAACAAGGCCGGGGTCGCTCCCGGCGATCGGTTCGACCTGGTGATCGACATGCCGAACCAGAACTACGAGATCATCCCGGCGAAAGCAACCCCGCCGCCGCTCTAATGAGCCTTGCTCGAGCAGCGCCTGGTAGCTGATGGTCGAGACCACCTCGTTCGCGCGATCGGGGTCCATTTCTGGTCCTTGACCGATCGTCGTTCGCAGCAGCTGCCGTTCGTGTCCCGAAAACGCGCCCGTGCCGGAAATCGTCAGTCCTGACCAGCATCAAAGTGCACGAATCTTGGCACGCAGCGGAAGCGAAGATCTCGGCGCAAAACAGTCCGTTGACCGGAGTGCCCGTAGGCCGGCTTTGGAAGACTCGGGCCCCAAGGCCAAGGCGCATCACGCTACCCGGCACCCAAGAACACGTTCAGCGTCACTCTGGAGGAATCCTCTCAAACTCCAGGAGCAGGGCCTCCAAAATTTCGCGCTGGGGTTCTGACAGCGCTTGCAGCCGACGAGCGAGGTCCTTGGCGTTAAGAGGCCGATCCGAACCGCCGGTCTGCCGGTTCGAGGCCTTCGGGTCGGGCCCAAAACGCAACCAATGCTCGGACACGTCTAGCCAACGCGCCAAAATCGCCAATCGATCCGGGCGGGGCACTGCTGTGCCGTTGACCCACTTGTGCACGCTCTGGACGGACAGCCCTTCAGGGAACTCCGACACCAGAGCCTCTGCCAACTGGGTCGCACCGAGACCGCCGTGCCCCTTGCGTTGCATCGCTTGACGAAAGCGCGTGCCAAAGGCTTTCGGGTCAACGGCGGAGGGCATCCGCAAATTGTCGCGACCGATTGATTTTTATCATTCCCTAGCATGAGATAATTTTATCGTGTACGCGATACTCAACATCCTTCGTTGGTGTCGATCCGCATCCTTCGCCCTCGCGGGCGGGCAACCAATGGAACCTGTGAAATACCCATCGCTCTCACTTTGCGCGCTCGCGCTCGCCTGCATGCACGGTGCGCAGGCTCAGGATCGCGGCCCCGTACCCGCTGCGGTTTCAGCCTTCTTGGCCAATCCAACGCACTGTGCTGTTCTGATCGGCGGCGCCGACTATGCGGTTGATGGCGCGGGCCGGGTTTATGGCGAGATGTTGGCCGCAGCATTGACGGGCCTGGGCACGCCCCTGCCTTCTGCGGTCGAATGGATGCGCAATGCATGCGCAAGCAAATTGGCGCAATCCGATCGCCTGTCCAGGGAGGTGCTGTGAACCTCCGCTCTCGTGCCCAACTCTTGAGATGCCTCGCAACTTTGCTCGCGTTCGCGTGCTGGCTACCCGCCCACGGGGCTATACGTCCACTGACGTTCGAACACGCTGCCGACAAAGCCACGATCCTGAAAGGCTGCCCGAAACGAGCTCGGGGTTCGATCGAGAGCGTGTACCTGAGCGACGCCGAGGGCAACCGCTGGAGTGTGAGTTCGGGCAAGCCACCCTTCCTCGTTGTTCAAGCCGCGGAGGCGACTGACTTCCTGGTGATTGGCCCGCTTCTTTCGCCGCCGACTTCCGGCCAACTTCAGTCGCTCCGGGGTCGGCCGACGTGCGTCATCTCAGGTTAGCTGAGCAAATCCATAGACGCTTGAGGCCGGCTCGCCTTCTCTGGCTTTGTGATCCCAATCAACTTCAGCCAGCCAGTCGGGAGCCGAAGCAACGGATGAGTTTCGCTGCGACTTGCCAAAGGCTCCGAAGCTAGCACCTCGGCCCTTTAACTCCACCCAACACCCGCTCATGCCCACCACGATCACATTACCCGGCAAGCGACGCATCTGGCTTGATGTTGCTCGCGGTGTCGTCATCGATGCTTCCGAAACTTCAGTCGCCGTCGTCCACCAAGATCGCGACCAACGGCAGTACATTGGAGGTACGGCGATTGTTCGTCCTGGACGTCTGCACTCCGAGATCGTGTCAATCAACAAGGTTTGGCTGCGCTCGCCCGACGGGAAGGAGTCCGCCCATGACCTGAGCGAATTTCCCGTCGACTCGAGAGTTGGCCACGACATGTCGCTGGTGTACGGTGCCGCCGAAGGCATCGAAGAAGGTTCCGTGTTCGGCGCCCTGAACAACACCACCGGAAAATTCAACTTCGACAAGTCGATTCACTGCGACCGCCTGCGGCCGCTCGGACTCTACCTTCCGCCGGGCTTTTATAAAAAGCGCATCAAATGGGGGCTGATCATTGGCACCGGCATTGGGGTGCTGTGTGCCATCTCCGCCGGCACGGATGTTTCTTTCATCGTCGCAGGCGTGATCTTCGGATTTCTATTCTCTTTGCCGGTGGCCCTGGTGCAAGCCGTTATCAGGCAGGTACAAGGGCAGCGGCTCGTGCCAAGGCTCAATCACCTCGCACTGGCCGTGCTTGTCGGAACGGATTAGCCGTCCCACACACGCACCGCGACGGGGCCGAGGCGTTTCTTCTGCGAAGGTTCACGCTGCACCCGATTCGATTCTGCGCACCGACACCTCATGACCCGCAATCCGGCATCGCCCGCTTGAAAGAAAAGACGGCTTCCGAGTCCAATCCCAGGCCGAAAAACGCATCGGCGGACCGACTAAAAATCGTTTCTTTGGGGATCCGCACGGCGACTTCGATCCCGTGCGTGATGCCGTAGGCCTGCGGCCTATCGAATCGCGGGCTGAGACATTGGACGTTGGTCATCACTGGCGCACACGAATGAGCCTGCGGTCCGAAGGCCAGATTGTTTGCGGCCGCATTAGGGGTTCGTGACAGGCGCACCGAGACGGAGAGCGGACGCGCGGACGAACCATCTTGGTGAAGTATGGAAAGTATGGCGTGTATGAAAATTATGGCCGGGGCCGCCTCCGGCGAAAAACGATGCAACCTGATCAACCATCACCTGTTGTCCAGCGGCAGGCTCGATTCTGTGGCCCGCGAATGACTTACGCACCGCCCTGCAGGTGGGCCGACGGAGCCCAAGACGGGGCGGCTGGGCCGGCCATCGCGCTGCAGCGCACAGTCTCACTAGCTGTAGCTGCTCAATCTAGTCCGGCAACGATGCACGAAGCGCTTGAAGCGTCCGCTCTTCTGGATCATCGACCCCAATTGATGCTGATGCGGAGCTTCCAAGAATGATTGTTCCGGAGCTGGGAGCCGCAAGTCGAAGTTGGATCTTCTCGACCTCGAATTTCCGTGCCCCGGTCAGGGAGTTGCAAGCCGAACGGACGTCTCGATCTCCTTTAACCACTATCTTCGCCTTGATGCCGGGCTCGAGCTCTAAAGCGCTGATCTGAAGAGAATCAACAATGGGGCTCAGATTAGCCATCTCCTGGAACTTCGCACTCCATCGGAGCACATCCACCGTCTGCGCGATGATTGCTACCTCAAAGTCAGAGGCCTCCGAAAGACGATTCAAAAGCGCCTGAACGCTACGTGGAGGATCTCGCAACTCTAATCCAGCGCCTGAGGGACTAGCCCGGAATGAACTTTGCCGAAATTCAACGCGGTCAAACGACAGTTCGAGGCCAAAAGGATCGGTCACGGTCTCTGTAAATTCGATGCGTTCTACGTATCGTCCTTCCAGAAAGTCGTCGCGCACTCGATCAATCACGAATCCGTGAGATACCTCAGGGCCAAACGGTCGTGCCTTCAAGCGCCTGCCCAGAGCACGCATCGAGATAGGCCAGTCGGCCTGCAGCCATCGGTATCGCTTCAAGGCTGCTCTCCCAGTTCAGTAATGTCGTCAGGAGAAAGCGCATCTGTCTCCGCGACCAATGCGGCCAAAACCTCGCGAGCTGTTGTTTCGAGCAACCCAAGCAGTTGTGCTTTTTCCGAGGGTCCTACCGGAACGATGGTTTTGCGGTGGCTCCCTTTATAAGCGCGGAAGGCACCCTGAACGTTGTACTTGAACCCGGTACCAAGTTTTCGGTCTTGGAAGCCGGCTTCAAACTGAAGAATGTCAGGGGGATTGGCGTCTTGTTCCGATCGCCACGAGATGGAGGTAATGTAAAAGCCGCGCGCGGTTAGATCCTTGTACTCTTGCGACTGGACAAGATTCTGGCCCGATAGCGCCATGCTGTGGACCACCGCAAACATCTCAGCACGGGCCTCGCTTTCATCCACATCGTCTAGGTCAAGTGACTCGTCATCCTCGCCGTCTTCGGATAGGTGAGAGGAAACGCGCAAACTCATCACGTTTCTCAGCTTGAATCCCTGCAACGTCGAGATAAGCCGCGTGAAGAACTTTGACCGGAGGCCTACCGACGTAAGGCCACGGAGTTCAATCACTTCTTCCTCAATCACTTCCCTGCGGCGGCGTTCGACGTTGTCTTTCAGCGCTTGAACGATCCGTTTGGCCTTTTCCGTCGCGGGCATGCGGACGACCGTTTGTCCGTCCACAATAAAAAACTCGATCTCGGCCTCCTGCCGTTCGCGCTGCAGTAGTCGGGCACGCGAATGGTTGAACTCCTCGTACTTCACATTGACGATGAGCCCATCCGCGGTTGTTGGACGGTGAACTACGCGCTCTGCCTTTCCCGTCGCGCTAATGTATTCTTCGACAGCGGCTTTGAGGTCCTCCTGGGAGATCACAGCGTTCAACCGTACTGAAGTCGTCTTCTCCTTGCGACCGCCTGGTTCGCGCTTGTGCACGATGGTCGCCACATCCTGGAAGGCATGCGGCAGGATTGACAGGTAGTCCGCCAGTTCTTCGCGGGAGTCCTGTGAAGAGCAAAAAATGCCTCGATCTCGGGCGAGCTCCCTGAGCACATTCTCAGTAATCTTCTGCTTTCCTGAGAGCAGCAGATCGTAGATGTCGTTGTCGTTCGCGCTCAAATGATCGAGAAATTCGCTCATCCCCACGTCCCCAGGTCAATGTTCGAGTACACAGTGCGTGTCTCCCTCATGGGTTCATAACGGATTGCTTTTACGTACTCGCCAAGATCCGTATATACGCCGCTGCCGGTGAGTCCTTCGATGTACTGGAGTTGCGCTTTCTGAAACGTAGGCGACGAAATCGGCGATGCTCCAAGCGTCTTGACCGTCACAGTAGTGTTCTCATCAAGTAAGTCATACTTGCGCATTGTGTCGATGAGGTACATGAATTCGTCGACCGTGTCGCCCGGCCTTGAATAGAAAATCAGCACCCCTCGGCTGACTGGCCGACGAGGGTCGCGGTGCTCAAGGATGATGATCGGGGACGTTAGCGTCTCAAGCGTCGCAGCCTTCGCCTTCTTTACTTGCAAGTTTGCACGCCGCATCAATTGGGGGTGAAAGAAGAAGCAGTGTTCGGGCGCAGGGACCTCGGGGGTCGCCTTGCCCCGCATTCGCTGGATGTCAGCGCGTATGTTATCGAGCCAAAAGATCTCTCTCGGACCTAGTACGAAGAGCTTGCTGCCACGTGGTAGTTGAAGACTCTCGGGGGCGATGTGCACCAAATTCTTCTGAAAGTCCGCCTCGTACTCCCCATCGTGGTTGTAGACGAATAACAGACCACTGACCGAAAACGTGACGTTGTCGTGGGTGTGCAATTTGCGCCACTCGTCGCTTCGCTCCGCACAAGCCACCTGCTTCCCGAGACTTTCAACGGCAGCTTTCACAGCTGCGGCTGTAATCGTGCCTTTCGCGTAGCTTTTGAGATCACAGTGCACGTACGTCTGACGCGCGGCATACGGCTCATCGTAGTAGTACACGACGTCGCACGGGTGCGTTGCGGCCCCGTGTCGCTCCGTGTCCTCGCACGGCCAATCGTGATTGGTTGGCCCGAGCCGCGACCAGAAAAACTCTGAAAAAAGTTCACTCGCCAGGATTTCGGCCTGATGGGCCGTATGTTCGTTTTCTGCCAAGATGCGACCCCATGTTTGGTACGCATGCTACATGCTGGCGGAGCATTCGTAACTCTTTGCGACAGTCGGGGCAAAATTGACCCCATTTGGTGCTGCCACGTGAGGACACCTTGCGGGCTTTGGCGAACCTAAAGCGACCGTGCGGGCTGGTGTTTTTTGGAAAAGTGTCAACGGAATGAGACGCTAACCCGTTGATTTTCAATGAATTGATACTTTTTTAGGTTCCGAAAAGATGTGGCAGTCGCCGCCGGTCCAGATGAAATCGCCCACGTCCAGGTCGCACTGCTGGGCCACCATGTGGGTCAGCAGCGCATAGCTGGCGATGTTGAAGGGCACGCCCAAAAAGATGTCGGCACTGCGCTGGTAGAGCTGGCAGCTGAGCGTGCCGCGCGCGCCGGGCGCCTGCGGCGGCGCCACGTAGAACTGGAAGAACGCGTGGCAGGGCATCAGCGCCATCTTGTCCAGGTCGGCCACGTTCCAGGCGCTGACGATGATGCGGCGGGAATCGGGATTGCGCTTGAGCGTGTCGATCACCTGCGCGATCTGGTCGATGTGGCCGCCGTCGGGCGTCGGCCAGCTGCGCCACTGCACGCCGTAGACCGGGCCCAGGTCGCCGTCCTCGCGCGCCCATTCGTCCCAGATCGTCACGCCGCGCTCCTGCAGCCAGGTGTTGCTGCTGCTGCCGGTCAAAAACCAGAGCAGCTCCTGGATGATGGAGCGCAGGTGCACCTTCTTGGTGGTCACCAGCGGAAAGCCTTCGGACAGGTCGAAGCGCATCTGGTAGCCGAAGACGCTGGTGGTGCCGGTGCCGGTGCGGTCGCCCTTCTGTACGCCGTGGGCCAGCACGTGGCGCACGAAATCCTCGTACTGGGTGCGCACCGGGCGCGGGGCGGGGGAGGGCGTTGCGGGCGAGGGCATGGTCGGTCGGCGGGCCGGTGGAAGACAGCCGGCGATTCTAGGTGCGCGGCCGTTTCGAGGCCCGGCCCGGGGAGATCAGGAAGGGGGGTGCACCGTGGCGGCCACCATCCGCATCACCAGGGGCCGCACCACCAGCACGCAGCAGAAGGCGGCCGGCATCGCCACCGCATAGGCCCGCAGCACCCGCAGCGGATAGGTGGCGTCGATGCCGCTGTTGGCCGCCACGATCACGCAGCACATCAGCAGCGCCATGATGGCGGCCATGTAGAAGGCGAACACGACGGGCGCGAGGCGGTGGTGCAGCTTGCGGCGCGGGCGGGGTGCCGGGGCAGGGGCGGTGGATGCGGGCATGGTCTTTGGGGGGCTCCGTTCGGCGATGCGGGAAGGGTTATGCGGCTGCGGTGGTGGACCCTGTCGCAAGAACGCGGCCAAGGCGCAACGGGTGGGCCTCCAGCGCCGGCGTTGCCCTGCTTCAGTACACCAGCCGCTCGGGCCGCAGCTCCTGCAGGATGGTGGTGGCGATCTCTTCGATCGACTTGGTGGTGGTGCTGAGCCAGCGGATGCCGCTGCGCCGCATCATCGCCTCGGCCTCGGCGATCTCGTGGCGGCAGTTGGCCAGTGCGGCGTATTTGGAATCGGGCCGGCGCTCGTTGCGGATCTCGGAGAGCCGCTCGGGCGAGATCGACAGGCCGAAGATCTTCTTGCGGTGCGGTACCAGGGCGGGCGGCAGCTGCTGGCGCTCGAAATCCTCGGGGATCAGCGGGTAGTTGGCCGCCTTCAGGCCGTACTGCATCGCCAGGTAGAGCGAGGTGGGCGTCTTGCCGCTGCGGCTCACCCCGACCAGGATCACGTCGGCGCCCTGCAGGTCGCGGTTGCTCTGGCCGTCGTCGTGCGCCAGGCTGAAGTTGATCGCTTCGATCCGGTCGTTGTATTCCTTGCTCTTGCTCACGTCGCTGAACCGACCGACCCGGTGCAGCGACTTGATGCCCAGCTCTTTCTCGAGCGGCTGCACGAAGGTGCCGAACATGTCGAGCAGCATGCCCTTGCAGCCCTCCTGCACCACCCGCAGCACCTCCATGTTGACCAGGGTGGTGAAGACGATGGGCTTGCGCCCCTCCACCTCGGCCACGTGGTTGACCTGGCGCACCGCCTGGAAGGCCTTGTCGACCGTGTCGATGAAGGGCAGCCGCACATGCCGCGGCTTGAACTCGAACTGCGACAGGATCGCGATGCCGAAGGCCTCGGCGGTGATGCCGGTGCCGTCGGAGATGAAGAAAACGGTGCGGGTGTGCATGGGCGGGCGGTGTTGGTGCTGCGGTGGTGGCCAGCGCCGGGCGGCGGCTGGCGCAGCCGCAAGAATAAGGGCAGGCCGCCTTCTGGCACTCCAAGCGCAAGAAGCAGAGCACAGAGCGGGCTCCCGTGCAGGCATTGACGGAGACGGCGGCGCGGATCGAGTCAGACATCAGCCCAAGCGGAACGCTCCTTCGAAACGCGCCTCCTGTGGATGGCACGGTCGATGTGTACCGGGAAGCCACCGCGGGGTGAAGCGGTCTAGCCCGGGTTTGCCTGCGTGGGCCTTTTCGGCCCTTTTTTATCCATGGCGCGCCACTGGCAATATCGGTTGGCGAACAAAGCAAAAATCAAGCTATTTGCGATGCTCAGCAGAGAAAGTTCAAAATTAGGATATTTCGAAAAAGTAAACAGGAACGACCAGGGAGCCCAAACGATGAACCAAATAAACTGCAAGGTTTTTGCGATAAGATACGCGACAGGAAAATTCACATATAGTAGCAAGAATGGCACCGACAACATGATTATCCAGCCCGCGGAAAGATGGATGAAAAATATAAAAAATATCCTCATCAAGAGCCTATCTGCTTCAAGTTTTGAATCGTTTTAATGATGTTTTTTCTTGAAGTTTCTGGTTTTCCGGCCGTACATGTGTCTTTAATCCAAAACTCGTGCTGTGTTTTTTTCTTTGTAGACCATATCGACTTTCCAGACTGCATAAGTTGTGGCGGCCATCGAAAATAGCGCTAGTGCAAATATATTATTTCTCATTTTGATCGGCATTCCTTGTGCTAATCGAAAATTTGATCGAAAAATAATGATTGATATAGGATATTTTTAATGAGATTGGATTCGCGTTTTGCTATGGCTTGAAAGATAAGGTCTTGCTGGCTATAAATACGCTGTTCCGACCCAATCCGACGAAGCTGGTCCATAGCAAAGCGGGTCAAACAGTAGCAGCAATTTGATTCTGGTTCAACCGTTTCTCCCCGCCTGTGGTTGTTTGGTTGCAATCGCCCAAGAATACGATCAACTCCAGTCCGATGATCGCATAACGGTCCGATCGTAACCATGCATCAAGTCGGCCCGTATGTGAGCAACACGGCAAGCGCACACGCAATTGAGAATGCTTCGACGCCGTGGAACTAATGATTACCGGGACAGAATAGTAGCGTCGCTGCAGCCCTGTTCACGGGAGTGTGGATGGCGAGGTTCACAACACATTGGCGCACAGACGCTGTCGCCCCTTTCGCAGTAGCAGAGGCCAACCGTCCGCTGCACTGGGCGGGGGTCGGATGCCTTCGGCGACGCCGGCTCGTCGGGAGCGGATCAACCCCACATCTGCTCAGTTTTATCGCACGAACGGACGTACGTAGCGCGCTCTCGGGTGGTTGTACGGAGCATCCCCGCGCGATACCGGGCGGTCCGGCGGGTTTGCCCGGGGCCTTGCAACAAAGCATGACCGGGGCCCTGCGGCCTAGAATGCCCGGCTAGCCTGCCTATTTTTCACGCATGTTCTCCGACCCACCAGAACAAGACCAAAGTCCTCGCCCGGACATGCGTGCACGCCCGCCCACCCCCGGCGGCGCCCCGGTTTCAACTTCTGGAGCTTTCCCATGTCTGCACGCTTTGAGGCGACCGCGCTGGTCGTACCGTTCGAGAACCTGAGGATGACCGACGTCGAGTCGGTCGGCGGCAAGAACGCCTCCCTCGGCGAGATGATCTCCCAGCTGCCCGAGGGCGTGCGGGTGCCCACCGGCTTCGCCACCACGGCGCACGCCTTCCGCCAGTTCCTGGCCCACGAGGGCCTGGCCGACCGGATCAGCGCCAAGCTGGCCGCGCTCGACACCGAAGACGTGCGCGCCCTGGCCGCCGCCGGTGCCGAGATCCGCGGCTGGGTCGAGGCCCAGCCCTTTCCGGCCGACCTGCAGGCGGCCATCGGCGAATCCTTCGCCGCGCTGTCGGCGGGCAACCCGGCCGCCTCGTTCGCGGTGCGCTCGTCGGCCACCGCCGAAGACCTGCCCGACGCCTCTTTCGCCGGCCAGCAGGAGACCTTCCTCAACGTGGTCGGCATCGACGACGTGCTGCACAAGATGAAGGAGGTGTTCGCCTCCCTCTACAACGACCGGGCGATCAGCTACCGGGTGCACAAGGGCTTCGCGCACGACATCGTGGCGCTGTCGGCCGGCGTGCAGCGCATGGTGCGCTCCGACCTGGGCGCGGCGGGCGTGATGTTCACCATCGACACCGAGTCGGGCTTCGACCAGGTCGTCTTCATCACCAGCAGCTACGGCCTGGGCGAGACGGTGGTGCAGGGCGCGGTGAACCCCGACGAGTTCTACGTGCACAAGCCGATGCTCAAGGCCGGCAAGCGCGCGGTGATCCGCCGCAACCTGGGCAGCAAGCTGGTCCAGATGACCTTCGCCACGCCGGAAGAAAAGGCCGCCAGCGGCAAGCTGGTGAAGACCGTCGACGTGCCCACCGAGCAGCGCAACCGCTACTCGCTCACCGACGCCGACGTCGAGCTGCTTGCCCGGTACGCCCTGGTGATCGAGGAGCACTACGGCCGCCCGATGGACATCGAATGGGGCAAGGACGGCACCGACGGCCTGCTCTACATCCTGCAGGCCCGCCCCGAGACGGTGAAGAGCCAGCAGCAGGGCAAGGCCGAGCAGCGCTACAAGCTGAAGGGCACCGGTACCGTGCTGGCCGAGGGCCGCGCCATCGGCCAGAAGATCGGCACCGGTCCGGTCCGGCTGGTCTACAACATCAGCGAGATGGACACCGTCCAGCCCGGCGACGTGCTGGTCACCGACATGACCGACCCGAACTGGGAGCCGGTGATGAAGCGCGCCTCGGCCATCGTCACCAACCGCGGCGGCCGCACCTGCCACGCGGCCATCATCGCCCGCGAGCTGGGCATCCCGGCGGTGGTCGGCTGCGGCGACGCGACCGAGCTGCTGAAGGACGGCACCCTCGTCACCGTGAGCTGCGCCGAGGGCGACACCGGCCTGATCTACGACGGCCTGATCGAGACCGAGGTGACCGAGGTCGAGCGCGGCGAGATGCCCGCGATCAAGACCAAGATCATGATGAACGTCGGCAACCCGCAGCTGGCCTTCGACTTCTGCCAGCTGCCCAACGACGGCGTGGGCCTGGCCCGGCTGGAGTTCATCATCAACAACAACATCGGCGTGCACCCGAAGGCGATCCTCGACTACCCGAACGTCGATGCCGACCTGAAGAAGGCGGTCGAGTCGGTGGCCCGCGGCCATGCGAGCCCCAAGGCGTTCTATGTCGACAAGGTGGCCGAAGGCGTGGCGACCATCGCCGCCGCATTCTGGCCCAAGCCGGTGATCGTGCGCCTGTCGGATTTCAAGTCCAACGAGTACCGCAAGCTGATCGGCGGCAGCCGCTACGAGCCGGAAGAAGAGAACCCGATGCTGGGCTTCCGCGGCGCGGCGCGTTACGTGAGCACCGAGTTCCGCGAGGCCTTCGCGATGGAGTGCGAGGCGATGCGCCGGGTGCGCAACGACATGGGCCTGACCAACGTGCAGGTGATGGTGCCCTTCGTGCGCACGCTGGGGCAGGCCGACAAGGTCACCCAGCTGCTGGCCGAGCACGGCCTGCGGCGCGGGGAGGGCGGCGACGGCACCGCCGGCTCCGCGCTCAAGGTGATCATGATGTGCGAGGTGCCGAGCAACGCCATCCTGGCCGAGCGCTTCCTGGAGTACTTCGACGGCTTCTCGATCGGCTCCAACGACCTGACCCAGCTCACCCTGGGCCTGGACCGCGATTCGGGCCTGGAACTGCTGGCCGCCGACTTCGACGAGCGCGACCCGGCGGTGCAGGCGATGCTGTCGAAGGCGATCGACGCCTGCAAGGCCGCCGGCAAGTACGTCGGCATCTGCGGCCAGGGCCCGAGCGACCACCCCGACTTTGCCCAGTGGCTGGCCGACGAGGGCATCGCCTCGATCTCGCTGAACCCGGACAGCGTGATCGAAACCTGGAAGCGTCTGGCCGCGGGCTGAAGCACCCCCCCAGGCTACGCGCTTCGCGTCTTCGCCCTCCCCCTCGCCGGGGGCGATACCGGCGGCCCGGCAAAGCCGGTTCCGCGGTATCCCTGATGGGAATGCATGGGCTGCGACGGGCGGGGGCCTTGATGGCAAACACCGAGGCGCCGCCATCCGCCCGCTGCGATGATCGCGGCATGGCTTTTCCTGGTTTTTCCGCACTGCCGCCGTCCTCGTCGCATGCGGGGCACGAGGCCGCGCCGGTGCCTGTCGCGGTGCCGGTGCCGCGGGACTGGCCGCTGCGGGCGGCATTGCTGGCGGTGTGGGCGGTCGGGTCGTTCGGGGTGTGCTACTTCGCGCGGTCGCTGGACGTCATGGTGCAGGGCTGGCCGCTGGGCGTCTGGATGGCCGGGCAGGGCGCGCTGGGGGTGTTCCTGCTGGTGGTGGTGGCCTATGCGGTCGGCACCGGGCGCAGCGACCGGCGCGAGGCGGTGCGGGTCGCCCGGGCCGCCGCCGATACCCCTGCCGCGGGCGATCCGGCCGGCGCTGCCGATGCGCGTTCGCCTTCGCCTGCTGCCCGGGCGCCGCACGGCTGACACGCGCGCCGTGGCCCTTCCACCCGACGACGGCCGGGCCGATGCCCGGCGGCTGCACCTGATCTTCGGCGCCTATGCCCTGGGCGTGGTCGCGTTTCTGCTGGTGCTGGGCTGGGCCGAGCGGAACGGCCTGTCGCGCCACTGGATCGGGCCGATCTTCCTGTTCGGCACGGTGATGGTCTACGCCGCGATCGGCGTCTGGGGCCGCACCACCGAGGCCGACGAGTACTACGTCGCCGGCCGGCGCATCCCGCCGATCTACAACGGCATGGCGACGGCGGCCGACTGGATGAGCGCGGCCTCGTTCCTCAGCCTGGCGGGCGCGCTGTACCTGCAGGGCTTCTCCGGCGGCGAGGGGCAGGCCGGCGGGCTGGCCTACCTGCTGGGCTGGACCGGCGGCTTCTGCCTGGTGGCGATGCTGATCGCGCCGACGCTGCGGGCGATGAACCTCTACACCGTGCCCGATTTCTTCCAGGTGCGCTACGGCGGCCGCTGGCCGCGGCGCATCGCGGCGGTGTCGGCGGTGCTGTGCTCTTTCACCTACCTGGTGGCGCAGATCTACGGCGTGGGGCTGATCGCCTCGCGGCTCACCGGCGTGCAGTTCGAGATCGGCATCATGCTGGGCCTGGGCGGCGTGCTGCTCTGCTCGTTCCTGGGCGGCATGCGGGCGATCACCTGGACGCAGGTGGCGCAGTACCTGGTGCTGCTGCTGGCCTTCCTGATCCCCGTCTCGTGGCTCGCCTACAAGCAGCTCGGCAACCCGCTGGCTCCGCTGGTCTACGGCACCCAGATCGCGAAGATCGGCCAGCTGGAAGAGGCGCTGCGCGTATCGCCGGCCGAGCGCCAGGTGGCCGACATCTACCGGCAGCGGGCGCAGGCGCATGCCGAGCGGCTGCGCGATGTCGAAGGCGCGCTGGCGGCCGAGCGGGCGCGGCTGCAGCGGCAGCTGGAGCAGCTGCGCAGCCGCAATGCCGAGGTGGCCGAGGTGATGGCCGCCAGCCGCGCGCTGGCCGCCCTGCCGCGCGACGGGGCCGCCGCCCGCGAGCGCTGGACCCGGGCGCTGCGCGAGGACACCGAGCGCGCCCGCCCGCTCGGCGGCCTGCCGCCCCACGCCCGGGCCTTCGCCGGCGACCCCGACGGCTCGCCCGGCGAGCGGGCCGCGTTCGACGATGCGCGCCGCAACTTCCTCGCGCTGATGTTCTGCCTGATGGTCGGCACCGCCGGCCTGCCGCACCTGCTGACCCGCTACTACACCACGCCCAGCGTGGGCGCGGCCCGGCGCTCGGTGGCGTGGTCGCTGTTCTTCATCGTGCTGTTGTACGTGAGTGCGCCGGCCCTGGCGGTGATGGTGAAGTTCGAGGTGATGCAGAACCTGGTCGGCACGCCGTTCGACGCGCTGCCGGGCTGGGTGGCGCAGTGGACCCGGCTCGACGCGTCGCTGCTGGCGATCGAGGACGTCAACGGCGACGGCCGGGTGCAGTTCGCCGAGATCCGCATGGGGGCCGACATGATCATGCTGGCCACGCCCGAACTGGGCGGGCTGACCTACGTGGTGTCGGGGCTGGTGGCGGCCGGCGGGCTGGCCGCGGCGCTCTCCACCGCCGACGGCCTGCTGCTGACGATCAGCAACGCGCTGGTGCGCGACATGGTGTCGCAGGAGCGGCCGTCGCGCCGCACGCCCGAGCAGCGGGTGATCCTGACCAAGTTCGCGCTGCTGGGCGTGGCGCTGGCCGCCGCGGCGGTGGCGGCTTTGCGGCCCGCCGAGATCCTGACGCTGGTCACCGCGTCGTTCTCGCTGGCCGCCTCGGCCTTCGTGCCGGCGATGGTGCTGGGCATCTTCTGGCGCGGTGCCACCCGGCGCGGCGCGGTGGCCGGCATGCTGGCCGGGCTGGGCGTGGCGCTGTACTACCAGCTCGCGCATGTGGAGCCGCTGCGCGGCCTGCTGGGCCTGGCCGCCGCGGCGCCGTCGTGGTGGGGCATCCAGCCGATCTCGGCGGGCGTGTTCGGCGTGCCGGTGGGCGTGGCGGTGGTCTGGCTGGCGAGCGTGGCGGCGGGAAAGCCGCGGCGCGGGTGAGGTTTTTGCCTGTGGGTAAATACCGTGTAGCGGTGCACGACCGCATGGCAAGCTGCGCCCATGATCCTCGCCAAGACGGTCCTGGGCCACCAGGCGATGAAAGACCGGTCGGTGCCGCTGACGCCGCGGCAGCGCTCGGCCTTCATCCTGTTCGACGGCCGGCGCACCCGAGACGAGGTGCTGGCCGCCACCGCCGGCATGGGCGTGGCCGATGCCGATGTCGATGCGATGGTGGCGGCGGGTCTGCTGGCCGAATCGGCGGCGCGGGCGGATGCCGGCACCGCGGGCGGGCCGGCGGCGATCGACGCGGCCCCGCCGGGAGCCGCGCGCACGCCGCAGCAGCGCTACAGCGACGCCTACCCGATCGCGACCCAGCTCACCTCCGGACTCGGGTTGCGCGGATTCCGGCTCAACCTGTCGCTGGAAGCCGCGTCGGGCTACGAGGATCTGGTGCAGCTGGCACCCAAGATCCGCGAGGCGGTCGGCCCCGAAAAGTACGCGCCGCTGGACCGGGCGCTGAACGGGTAGGAGACTGCGCGGCTGGCGCCGGCGCCCGCCCGGCTCAGCGGCCGATCTTGATCAGTTCGACGTCGAACTTCAGCGTGGCGTTCGGCGGAATCACGCCGCCGGCGCCGCGGGCACCGTAGCCCAGGTTGGCGGTGATCACCAGGGTACGGTGGCCGCCGACCTTCATGCCCTGCACGCCTTCGTCCCAGCCCTTGATGACCATTCCGGCGCCGAGCGAGAAGTCGAACGGGCTGTTGCGGTCGCGGCTGGAATCGAACTTGGCTCCCTGCACGCCGTCGTTGTAGAGCCAGCCGGTGTAGTGCACGCTGACGTTCTGGCCGGCGGTGGCTTCGTCGCCGGTGCCGGGCGTGACGTCTTCGTATTGCAGTCCGGATGCGGTGGTCGTCATGGCCATGGTGATCTCCTTGGATGGATGCTTCGGTAAAAACAGGGCAGGCCCGCGAAGGGCCTGCTACGGGCACGAAAGGGTGAAGGATCTGCGGCGACGGTGCGGTCGGCAGGCGCCGCAGGCCCGGGTAGGCGCAGCGGCTCAGGCGGCCTTGGGTGGCAGCGTCTGCACCCAGCGGCCGGCGAAGGCGTGCAGGTCGCTCAGGCGCTTGAGCAGGTCCTTGCCCGCGTCGGTGGTGCCGTAGCCGTCGCCGCCGTGGTCGACCAGGCCGGCCTGGCGCAGCTCTTTCAGGCGGGTGTTGAGCGTGTTCGGCGTGATGCCGCCGACGCTGTCCTGCAGCAGCCGGAAGGTCTGGTGGTGGCCATCGCGCAGCGCCCAGAGCACGCGCATCGCGTAGCGCGATTCGAGCAGGTCGAACAACTGGTGAACGGCGGCGTTTTCCTTGGGACTCATGCGCGAAAGCTCCTGTGGCGAAAGGCGGGTGTCGGGTGCGTTGGCAATATAGCCGACATTGGCGAATGCTACAAGTTTAATAGCTGGTGGCCGGCGTGGAAGAACGGCTGCAGCCTGTTTTCGCGCGGAAACACCGCCCGGTCGGCGGTGCCGGTGGCGGTCACTCCAGCTTGATGCCGGTCGCCTTCACCACCTGGGCCCACTTGTCGACTTCCTTCTTCTGGAATTCGCCGAACTGGGCCGGCGTCATCGGGTTGGGCTGCATGCCCAGGCTCTTCAGGCGGTCCTGCATCTCGGCGGTGGCGAGGATCTTCAGGATCTCGGCGTTGAGCTTGTCGACGATCGGCTTGGGCGTGTTGGCCGGCGCGAAGATGCCCTGCCACGACAGCACCTCGAAGCCCGGCACCGTCTCGGCGACGGTCGGCACGTCGGGGAAAGCCTCGAGCCGCTTGGCCGAGCTGACGGCGATGGCGCGCAGCTTGCCGCTCTGGATGTGCGGACCGGCCACCACGGTGGTGTCGAACATCATGTCGACCTGGCCGGCGATCACGTCCTGGATCGCGGGGCCGCTGCCCTTGTACGGCACGTGCACGAACTTCGTGCCCGACTGGAAGCCCAGCAGCTCCAGCGACATGTGCTGCGAGGTGCCGTTGCCGGCCGAGGCCGAGGTCACCGTGCCGGGCCTGGCCTTGGCGGCGGCGATCACGTCCTTCAGCGTCCTGAACGGGCTCTTCTCGCCCACCACCAGCACCACCGGGTTGGCGCCGATCAGCACGATCGGGGTGAACGACTTGACCGGGTCGTAGCCCAGCTTGGGGTAGATGCTGACGTTGATCGCATGCGAGCTGACGGTGCCGCCCACGATGGTGTAGCCGTCGGCCGGCGCGCGCGCGCCCAGCTCCGAGCCGATGCTGCCGCCGGCGCCGGCGCGGTTGTCGACCACGAAGGTCGTGTTGAGCACCGCGCCCAGCTTCTGGCCGATCAGCCGCGCCAGGATGTCGGTGGTGCCGCCGGTGGGGAAGGGCACCAGGTAGGTCACCGGCTTGGTCGGCCAGTTGTCCTGCGCGAACGCCGGGTGGAAGGCGGCCGGGAAGGCGGCGACGAGCGCGGCGGCCGTGGCCGACTGGACGAAGGTTCTGCGTTGCATGGGAAAGGTCTCCTTTTTTTTACGGAACGAAAGGCGTGGCTCAGGTCACCGGCGCCGGATTGAAAAGGACCAGGGCGTTGTGCAGCTTCCAGTGTTCGGCCCAGGTCTTCTTGCGGCCGCTGGCCACGTCCAGCATCAGCCTGAACATCTCCCAGCCCACGTCCTCGATGCTCTTGGCGCCGGTGGCGATGGAGCCGGCGTCGATGTCCATCAGGTCGTGCCAGCGCCGCGCCAGGTCGGTGCGGGTGGCCACCTTGATGACCGGCACCTGCGCCAGCCCGTACGGCGTGCCGCGGCCGGTGGTGAACACATGCAGGTTCATGCCGGCGGCCAGCTGCAGCGTGCCGCAGATGAAATCGCTCGCCGGCGTGGCGGCGTAGAGCAGGCCCTTCTGCATCGCCTTCTCGCCCGGCGAGACCACGCCCGAGATGGGCGACGAGCCCGACTTGACGATCGAGCCCATCGCCTTCTCGACGATGTTCGACAGCCCGCCCTTCTTGTTGCCGGGCGTGGTGTTGGCGCTGCGGTCGACCCGGCCCTTGTCCAGGTAGGCGTCGTACCAGGCCATCTCGCGGATCATGGCGGCGGCCACTTCGGGCGTGGCGGCGCGCGAGGTGAGCTGGTCGATGCCGTCGCGTACCTCGGTCACCTCGGAGAACATCACCGTGGCACCGGCGCGCACCAGCAGGTCGGTGCAGAAGCCGACGGCCGGGTTGGCGGTGACGCCGCTGAAGGCGTCGCTGCCGCCGCACTGCACGCCAACGACCAGCGCGCTGGCCGGCACCGTTTCGCGGGTGCGGGCGTTGAGCCGCTCCAGGTGTTCCTCGGCCTGCCGCATGATCGATGCGACCATCGACATGAAGCCGACGTGCGCATCGTCCTGCAGGCAGACCACGTCGAGCTTGGTCTCTTCGTTGGCGCCCACGTCGGCCACGTTGCGCTCGTCGACGATGGCGAAGCTGCCCGGCGGGAGCAGCCGCTCGGGCTGCAGCTTCTCGCAGCCCAGGCTCACCACCATCACCTCGCCGCCGAAGTTGGGGTTCAGGCTGATGTTGCGCAGCGTGCGGATCGGGATGATCGCGTCGGGTGCGTCGATCGCGACGCCGCAGCCGTAGGTGTGCTCCAGCGCCACCACGTCGTCGACGTTCGGGAAGCGGGGCAGCAGCTCGGCCTTGATCCGCCGCACCGCGAAGTCGGTCACGCCGGCCACGCACTGCACCGTCTGGGTGATGGCCAGGATGTTGCGGGTGCCGACCGAGCCGTCGGCGTTGCGGAAACCCTCGAAGGTGAAGCCCTCGAGCGGCGGCTGCGGCTCGGGCCTCACGGTGGCGATCGGCAGGCTTTCGAGCGACAGCGCGTCGGGCATCCGCAGCAGCCGCTCGTGCACCCAGGTGCCGGCCGGCAGCGGCTGGACCGCCCGGCCGATGACCACGCCGTAGCGCACCACCGCGCCGCCCTCCGCGATGTCGACCAGCGACACCTTGTGGGCCTGGGGCACCCGGTCGCGCAGCACCAGGCCGTCGGCCAGCACGGTGCCGGCGGGCAGGCCGCCGTCGTTGGCGACGATGGCCACGTTGTCGGCCGCATGCATGCGGATGGTGAGGGGAACGGGCGTGGGAAGCGCAGTCATTGTGGGGGAGCCAGGAACGCGTGGGGCCGGAGGGATGTCAGTACAGGTCGACGGTCTCGACCCGGTCTGGATTCTTGCCCCCCGCCGCCCGCGCGGGGGTGCGCGGCACACCGGCAGAAGGGTCTATCGGGTGCGGCGACAGGTTCACTTGACCGCCATGAACATGCTCGGCAGCCACATCGAGAACGCCGGCACGAAGGTCACCAGCAGGAGCGCGAACACCAGCGCGCCGTAGAACGGCCAGATGGTGCGCATCACCTCGCCCACCGACACGCCGCCGATGGCGCAGCCGACGAACTGGGTCGTGCCGACCGGCGGCGTGTTCAGGCCCAGCGCGCAGTTGATCAGCAGCACGATGCCGAACTGCACCGAGCTCATGCCGTACTGCTGCGCGATCGGCAGGAAGATCGGCGTGCAGAGCAGGATGGTCGCGGCCATGTCGAGGAACGTGCCGAGCAGGAACAGGATCACGTTGATCATCAAAAAGATCATCCACGGCGTGGTGGTGATCTCGGACAGCATCCGCCCGGTCAGCTCGGCCACGCCGTAGAGGCTGATCAGGTAGCCGAAGGTGCTGGAGATGCCGATCAGCAGCAGCACCACCCCGGTCGTCTTGACCGCCTTGGCCGCGGCCTTGATGAAGTGCTCCCACTTGAGCGTGCGGTAGAGCAGTACGGTGAGCGCCAGCGCGTAGAGCACCGCCACCGCTGCCGACTCGGTCGCGGTGAAGACGCCCGACAGGATGCCGCCCAGGATCAGCACCACCACGAGCAGGCCGGGCAGGGCCGCGGCCAGCGAGCGGGCCACGATGTGCCAGCCGGGGAAGGTGCCGGCGGGGTAGCCGCGCTTGACCGCCACGAAGTAGGCCGCGGCCAGGTTGCTGATCGTGAGGATCGCGGCCGGCACCAGTGCCGCCAGGATCAGCGCCGCGATCGACACCTTGCCGCCGGCGGCCAGCGAATAGATGATCAGGTTGTGGCTGGTGGGCATCAGCGCGCCGACCAGGGCCGCGTGGGTCGTCACGTTGACCGCGTAGTCGGCGTGGTAGCCCTCCTTCTTCATCATCGGGATCATCACCGCGCCCATGGCCGAGACGTCGGCCACCGGCGAGCCGGACACGCCGCCGAACAGGGTGCAGGCCACCACGTTCGACATGCCCAGGCCGCCGCGCACATGGCCGACCAGGTTCTTGGCCAGCGCGACGATCCGGTCGGCGATGCCGCCGTAGAGCATCAGCTCCCCGGCGAAGATGAAGAACGGGATCGCCAGGAACGAGAAGATGCCCATGCCCGAGGTCATCTGCTGGAAGCCGACCTCCAGCGGAAGGCCTTCGTAGGCGAGCGTCGCGAGGGCCGACAGGCCGATCGAGAACGCGACGGGCACGCCGAGCAGCAGCAGCAGCGTGAAGGTGACGCAGAGAATGATGAGCGGGATCGTCATGGCGCTGTCAATTCCAGGAAGCTTCGACTTCGCGGCCTTGCGCGAGAGCGATGATGTGCTCGACCGAGAACATCACGATGAGGACGCCGGCGATCGTCGCGGGCACGTACTTCCAGCCCTCCGACAGCGGCAGCGTGGGCAGGCGGTAGTCCCAGACCGACTGGGCGAGCGAGGCGCAGTTCCAGGCCATCGCCGCGCCGAAGACCAGCACCAGCGCGTGGATCAAAAATTCCATCTTGATCCGCACGCCCTCGGGCGCCAGCACCAGGAAGGATTCGAGGCCGATGTGGCCGGCGTCGCGCACGCCGACGGCCACGCCGAACATCGTCACGTAGAGCACCAGCAGCAGGGCCAGGCTCTCGGCCCAGGTGGGCGTGTTGTTGAGCACGTAGCGGCCGAACACCTGCCAGCTGACCGCGCAGATGAGCGCGACCAGTCCGGCGATGCCGAGCCACATGCAGGCGCGGGCGAGCGCGCGGCAGAGTCGGGTGTACATGGATTGCTGTCTGGAAAAAGTGGAGGTGGCGTGCCTGTCCAGGAACACCGCGGAACCGGCTTCGCCGGGCCGCAGGTGTTGCCCCCGGTAGGGGGTTGGCGGCTACACGCAGTGAGCAAGCCTGGGGGCGAGCTAGTCCGCCTGGGCCCGCTTGACCAGATCTTTGAGTTTTGCGTCGGTGATGAACTTGTCGTAGACCGGCTTCATCGCGGCCTGGAACGGAGCCTTGTCGATCTCGAAGAACTCGGCGCCGCCGGCCTTGGCGGTGTCGAACGACTTGATCTCGCGCTCGGCCCAGAGCTTGCGCATGTGCGGCACCGATTCCTTGGCGGCCTGGCGCACCTGCGCCTGCTCCTCGGCCGAGAGGCGGTCCCAGGCGCGCTTGGAGAACAGCAGGATCTCGGGCGCCATCGAGTGTTCGGTCTTGGTGTAGTACTTGGCGACCTCGAAGGCGCGCGAGCTTTCGTAGGTGGGGTAGTTGTTTTCGGCGGCGTCGATCAGGCCGGTCTTCAGGCCGGTGTAGACCTCGCCCTGCGGCATCGGGGTGGCGTTGGCGCCCATGGCTTCCATGGTGGCGACCCACAGGTCCGACTGCTGCACCCGGACCTTCAGGCCCTTCATGTCGGCGATGCTCTTGACCGGCTTCTTGGCGGTGAAGACCGAGCGCGAGCCGCTGTCGTAGAAGGCCAGTCCCACGAAGCCCTGCTTCTCGCAGGCTTTCAGGATCTCTTCGCCGACCGGGCCGTCGAGCACTTTGTGCATGTGGTCGACCGACTTGAACAGGAAGGGCATCGTCGGCACCAGCGTCTCGGGACAGATGTTGTTCATCGCGCCGACGTTGATCCGCACCATCTGCAGCGCGCCGATCTTGGCCTGCTCGATCGTGTCCTTCTCGCCGCCGAGGGCGCCGTTGTTGTAGACCCGCACCGTGTTCTTGCCGCCGGAGAGCGCCTTGAGCCGCTCGCCCATGAACTTGACGGCCTCGACGGTGGGGTAGCCGTCGGGGTGGATATCGGCCGAGCGGAACTCGGTCGCCTGGGAGGTCAGCGGCGCCAGGACCGCCAGGGAAAGTGCGAGGAGGGTGCGGTGGAATTTCATGCGGTTGTCTCTGTTTTTGGGTGGTGATGAAACGGTGGAAGGAAATGGGAAAACGGGGGGCGGCTATCCGCGGCAGGCAGGCTCCGGCAGGCCCTGCACGCCGGGGCGCAGGGCGAAGACGCCGCCCGCCAGCGGCTGGTCGGACACATCGCCGGCAGGGCGGATCGAGGTGACGAAGAGCGTGTCGAGCCCGGCGCCGCCGAAGGCGCACATCGCGGGCTTCTTGGCCGGCACTTCCAAGGAGCGGTCGAGCCGGCCCTCGGGCGTGAAGCGGTGCACCATGCCGGCGTCGTTGCCGCAGATCCAGTAGCAGCCGTCGGCATCGACCGCGGCGCCGTCGGGCCGGCCGGGCAGGGCGGTCATGTCGACGAAGACCCGCCGGTTCGACGGCGTGCCGGTGTCGGTGTCGTAGTCGAAGGCCCAGACGGTCTGCACCGTCGGGTGCGAATCCGACAGGTACATGGTCCGGCCGTCGGGGCTGAAACCCAGGCCGTTGGGCACGATCAAGGGCGATATCGGCCGGTAGCAGGCCATCCGCGCCGGCCCGGTGCTATCGAAATCGTAGCGATACACGGCGCCGACCGGTGCGGCGGCGGCCATGTCGAGCAGCATGGTGCCGGCCCAGAGGCGGCCCTGGCGGTCGCAGCGGCCGTCGTTGAAGCGCATGCCGGGGCGGGCGTGCTCCACCCTCGCCAGCGGGTCGAAGCCCAGCGAGCCGTCGTCGTGCGGCTGCAGGTGGAACAGGCCGGTCTCGGCGCCGGCCACCCAGCCGCCGCCGTGGGCGTCTTCGCGGCGGGCGATGCAGGCCAGCATCTCGGGCGCGGTCCAGTGGCGGGTGGCGCCGTCGGCGGCGCTCCAGCGGTGCAGGCGGCGGGCCGGAATGTCGACCCACCACAGCGCCTGGCCGCGCGCGTCCCAGACCGGGCTTTCGCCGGTGGCGCAGCGCGCGTCGAGTACCAGTTCCGCGGTCATCGCGCTACCCCTCGAACGGGCCGGCCTGGGTGAAGGCGCCGCCCTGGTAGACCGCGACCGCATCGGTCGGCGCCGGTGCGGGCTGCCGCTCGATCTTGTCGCGGAAGACTTCCGACGTGTCCTGCGGCGTCCAGCCCAGGTGGGCGGCGGCGTGGTTGTCCCACCAGACGTCGCGGTTGGCCGATGCGCCGTAGACGACGGTGTGGCCGACGTCGGGCGCGAACAGGCAGCAGCGCACCAGTTCGGTCAGGTCGCGGTAGCTGAGCCAGGTGCTCATCATCCGGCGGTCGCGCGGCTCGGGGAAGGACGAGCCGATGCGGATGCTGACCGTCTGGATGCCGTAGCGGTCGAAGTAGAACTGCGCCAGGTCCTCGCCGTAGGACTTCGACAGGCCGTAGTAGCCGTCGGGCCGGCGCGGGCAGTGCGCATCGAGCGTCTCGGTCTGGCGGTGGAAGCCGACCACGTGGTTGGAACTGGCGAACACCACCCGCCGGACGCCGTGGCGGCGCGCGGCTTCGTACAAATGGAAGGTGCCGCGGATGTTGGCCTCGAGGATTTCCTCGAACGGCCGCTCGACCGAGACGCCGCCCAGGTGGACGATCGCGTCGCAGCCTTCGACCAGCGCATGCACCGCCTGCTTGTCGGCCAGGTCGCAGGCCACAACCTCCTCGTGCGGGCCCTGGGCGGGCGCCAGCCGGGCGATGTCGGAAAGGCGCAGCGTTTCGGCGAAGGGCCGGAGCCGTTCGCGCAGTTCGACGCCCAGACCCCCGGCCGCGCCGGTGAGCAGCAGGCGCCGCAGTTTCCGGGTGGCGGGCGCCTGGGGGGCGACGGCCTTCGGGTGTGTCTCTTCTGTCATGTTGAGGTGCGAGGCTGGGATGGATGAACGGGGGTATGTCATCGGTTGTCGTACAACGCTCGGACCATTATCATCAGGCAATGTCGAACATGTCAACGGTGGTTTCGACGGGGTCCACCACCCCGGCAGACACGGCGCCATTCCCCATGGCGGGCGGGGCCGTGCGGCAGCGCAAACGCTCCCGCGGGCTGGCGCACGACCTGGTGGAAGACATCAGCGGCCGCATCCATGCCAAGGTGCTGGCGCCGGGCGACAAGCTGCCGACCGAATCGGCCATCGTGCAGGCCTACGGCGTGAGCCGCACCGTGGTGCGCGAGGCGATCTCGCGGCTGCAGGCGGCGGGCCTGGTGGAGACGCACCACGGCATCGGCACCTTCGTGCTCGAATCCCGGCCGGGCGGCATCTTCCGTCTCGACCCGGCGGACATCGCCACCTCGATCGACGCGATCGCGGTGCTGGAGCTGCGGGTGAGCCTGGAGACCGAATCCGCCGGCCTGGCCGCGGCGCGCCGCACCGACGAGCAACTGCTGGAGATGCGCGAAGCGCTCGACGAGTTCGAGCGCAACGTGGCGATGGCCAAGGGCGACACGGTGTCGCCCGACTTCCGGTTCCACCTGGAGATCGCCAAGGCCACCGGCAACCGCTATTTCTCGGACATCCTGGGCCACCTGGGCGCGGCCCTGATCCCGCGCACCCGCATCACCGCCACCCGGGTGCCGCAGGAAGACCAGTCGCACTACCTGCACCGGGTCAACCGCGAGCACGAAGAAATCTTCAACGCCATCGCCCGGCGCGACGCCGAATCCGCCCGGGCCGCGATGCGGATCCACCTGACCAACAGCCGCGAACGGCTGCGCCGCGCCCGCGAGGCCGCGCAGTCGGTCCCCGGCCAGCCCGCCACCGACTAGCCGAACGCCCCCGCGGACCCTACGGGGTTTGCACGGATGGTACTTTTCTCCGGATAGTTGTACGATGACTGATGACACGTGGTGTGACAAGCGCCGCATTCCACCCGGGCCCCAGAGTCCGGGCATCGTTCCTAGGAGACACGACATGAGCATTTCCCGCCGCGCCCTGCTGGGCTCTTCCGCGCTGGCCGCCCTCGGCGCCGGCACCGCCGTCCACGCGGCCGACACCTGGCCCGCCCGCCCGATCAAGCTGGTCGTGCCGTACCCGCCGGGCGGCTCCTCGGACATCATCGCCCGCTCGATCAGCCAGTCGCTGTCGGAGGCGCTGAAGCAGTCGGTCATCGTCGAGAACAAGGCCGGCGCCAACGGCAACCTGGGCGCCGACTTCGTCTCCAAGTCGCAGCCCGACGGCTACACCCTGCTGCTGTGCGACGTGGGCGCGCTGGCGATCAGCCCCTCGGTCTACACCAAGCTGCCGTTCGATCCGTCGAAGGACCTGCGCAGCGTGACGATGCTGGCGTACTCGCCGCACCTGCTGGTGGTGCATCCGTCGGTCAAGGCCTCCAACCTGCAGGAGCTGGTGGCGCTGTCGAAGACGTCCGACCTGAACTTCGCCGTCACCGCCTCGGGCAGCGCGCCGCACCTGGCCGGCGTGGCGCTCCAGCGGGCCACCGGCGCCAAGTGGGAATACGTGCCCTACAAGGGCGGCGTGCAGTCGATCCAGGACACGGTCGCCGGCCAGACGCAGATCCTCATGAACGGCATGCTGGCCACGCTGCCGCACGTGCAGAGCGGCAAGCTCAAGCTGCTGGCCGTCTCCAAGGGCACCCGCATGCCGCTGGTGGGCGACGTGCCGACCATCGCCGAGCAGGGCGTGCCGGGCTTCGAGTCGGGCACCTGGCAGGGCGTGATGGTCGCCAAGGGCACGCCCGACGCGCTGGTCGCCCGCCTGAACCAGGAGCTGATCAAGGTCATCCGCACCCCCGAGATCCGCTCGCGCCTGGCCGGGCAGGGCGCCGAGGTGGTGACGATGGCGCCGGCCGAGCAGGAAGCCTTCTTCAACAAGGAGCGCGCCCGCTGGTCCAAGGTCGTGACCGACGCCCAGATCAAGCTGGACTGATTTTTCCCTTCTCCTAAAACCTTTCAACACCACTCGCACACCATGAGCTTCACCCCGCAAGAACTCAAGTCGATCATGGGCTCCGGCCTGCTGTCGTTCCCGGTCACCGATTTCGATGCCAACGGCGACTTCGATGCCAAGGGTTACACCAAGCGCCTCGAATGGCTGGCCCCTTACGGCGCCACCGCGCTGTTCGCGGCCGGCGGTACCGGCGAGTTCTTCTCGCTGACGCAGGAGGAATACCCGACGATCATCCAGACCGCGGTCGATGCCTGCCGCGGCACGGTGCCGATCATCGCAGGCGCCGGCGGCCCGACCCGCCAGACGATCCAGTACGCCCGCGCCGCCGAGAAGGCCGGCGCCCACGGCATCCTGCTGATGCCGCACTACCTGACCGAAGCCGGCCAGGAAGGCCTCTACGCCCATGTGAAGGCGGTCTGCGACAGCGTCGATTTCGGCGTGATCATCTACAACCGCGCCCAGGCCCGCTACAGCCCCGACACGTTGGAGAAGCTGGCCGACGCCTGCCCGAACCTGGTCGGCTTCAAGGACGGCGTGGGCGACATCGAGGCGATGGTCTCGGTCTACCAGCGCATGGGCGACCGCTTCAGCTACCTGGGCGGCCTGCCCACCGCCGAGGTGTATGCCGCGGCGTACAAGGCGTTGGGCACGCCGGTGTATTCGTCGGCCGTCTTCAACTTCATCCCCAAGACGGCGATGGAGTTCTACGAGGCGGTGCGCACCGACGACCTGGCCACGCAGCACCGCCTGCTGAAGGACTTCTTCATGCCGTACCTCGACATCCGCAACAAGGTGGCCGGATACTCGGTGAGCATCGTCAAGGCCGGCGCTACCATCGTCGGCCACGGCGCGGGCCCGGTGCGCCCGCCGCTGAGCGACCTGAAGCCGGCGGAAGTGGAAGAACTGAAGGCGCTGATCGACAAGCTCGGCCCCCAGTAAGTGCTGCATCCTGCAGCGATCGTCTCATAACCAACAGGAAGCCCTATGTTCCATAAGACAGCGATCACCCTCGTATTTGCCGCCGCGCTGGCGGCCTGCTCGGCGATGCCGCAGGGCGGCAACGACGGCTCCGCAAATACCGGAGCCGTTGCCTCCGTCACGGCGGCGGCAGAAAATCTGCGGCGGGTGATGGTCGATCCGACCCGTCCCGCGCTGGACGCCCTGGTAGCCGACGACCTGAGCTATGGGCATTCGCTCGGCAAGGTCGACACCAAGGCCAGCTTCATCTCGGACCTGCTCGACGGCACGTCGGACTTCATCACCATCACCATCACCGACCAGACGGTGAAGGTGGTGAAGGACGTGGCCCTGGTCCGCCACACCCTGTCGGCCCAGACCAACGACGGCGGCAAGCCGGGCAACGTGACGATCAAGATCCTGCAGGTCTGGCAGCAGCAGGGCGGGCAGTGGAAGCTGCTGGCCCGGCAGGCGGTGCGGCCACCGGTGTAAGCCGCACGGCGCCCGGGCGTTCCGGGCGCCTTTTCTCCTGTTCATCCTTCGCTCCCACCGCACCGACATGACCGCCACCGCGATGCCCCGCCACACGCCCGCCATCACCGACCTGCGCGTCGTCCCCGTCGCGGGCCACGACGGCATGCTGCTCAACCTGAGCGGGGCGCACGCGCCGTTCTTCACCCGCAACCTGCTGATCCTGACCGACAGCAGCGGCGCCACGGGCGTCGGCGAGGTGCCCGGCGGCGAGAAGATCCGCCAGACGCTGGAAGACGCGCGCGGCCTTGTCGTGGGGCAGCCGATCGGCGACCACAACGCCATCCTCAATCGCATGCGCGCCCGCTTCGCCGACCGCGACAGCGCCGGCCGCGGGCAGCAGACCTTCGACCTGCGCATCGCGATCCATGCGGTGACGGCGGCCGAATCGGCGCTGCTCGACCTGCTGGGCCAGCACCTGGGCGTGCCGGTGGCGGCGCTGCTCGGAGAAGGCCAGCAGCGCGACAAGGTGCAGATGCTGGGCTACCTGTTCTATGTGGGCGACCGCAGGAAGACCGACCTGCCCTATGCCAGCGAGCCCGACCAGGCCGACGACTGGCTGCGCCTGCGCCACGAGGAAGCCATGACGCCCGAGGCGATCGTGCGGCTGGCCGAGGCTTCGCACGCCCGCTACGGCTTCCAGGATTTCAAGCTCAAGGGCGGCGTGCTGCGCGGCGAGGAAGAGGTCGAGGCGATCCGCGCGATCCACGAACGCTTTCCCGACGCCCGCGTCACCCTCGACCCCAACGGCGGCTGGCTGCTGAAGGACGCGATCCGCCTGGCCCGCGGCATGCAGGGCGTGGTCGCCTATGCCGAGGACCCGTGCGGCGCCGAGGGCGTGTTCAGCGGCCGCGAGGTGATGGCCGAGTTCCGCCGCGCCACCGGCCTGCCTACCGCCACCAACATGATCGCGACCGACTGGCGCGAGATGGCGCATGCGCTGTCGCTGCAGTCGGTCGACATCCCGCTGGCCGATCCGCACTTCTGGACGATGGCCGGCTCGGTGCGGGTGGCCCAGCTGTGCCATGCCTTCGGGCTGACCTGGGGCTCGCATTCCAACAACCATTTCGACGTGTCGCTGGCGATGTTCACCCATGTCGGCGCCGCCGCGCCGGGCCGCGTCACCGCGATCGACACCCACTGGATCTGGCAGGACGGCCAGCGGCTCACCACGGCGCCACTGCAGATCGAGGGCGGCTACATCGCGGTGCCGCAGAAGCCCGGCCTGGGCATCGAACTGGACATGGCCGAGGTCGAGAAGGCGCACCAGCTGTACCTGCAGCACGGCCTGGGCGCCCGCGACGACGCGCAGGCGATGCAGTTCCTGGTGCCCGGCTGGCAGTTCGACCCCAAGCGTCCCTGTCTGGTGCGCTGACCGCCGGCCCCCTGATCCTGCACTGCCGGCGTCCTGCCGGCGGTGGCCCTTTCGTTTCCAACAAGGAATCCCATGAGCGAATTCAATAACCTGGTCAACGGCGAATGGACCGCCGGCGCGTCGCTGAGCGACAACCGCAATCCTTCCAACCTCGCCGACGTGGTGGGCCGCTACGCCCAGGGCGATGCGGCGCAGGTCGATGCGGCGGTGCAGGCCGCCCTGGCCGCGTTCCCGGCCTGGTCCACCAGCGGCATCCAGGCCCGCAGCGACGCGCTCGACAAGATCGGCACCGAGATCCTGGCGCGCCGCGAAGAGCTGGGCACGCTGCTCTCCCGCGAAGAGGGCAAGACCCGTCCCGAAGGCATCGGCGAGGCCACCCGCGCCGGCCAGATCTTCAAGTTCTTCGCCGGCGAATGCCTGCGCCTCGCGGGCGAAACCATCCCGTCGGTGCGGCCCAACATCGGCGTGGAGGTCACCCGCGAGCCGATCGGCGTGGTCGGCCTGATCACCCCGTGGAACTTTCCCATCGCGATCCCCGCGTGGAAGATCGCACCGGCGCTGGCCTTCGGCAATTGCGTGGTGTTGAAGCCCGCCGACCTGGTCCCCGGCAGCGCCTGGGCGCTGGCCGACATCATCCACCGCAGCGGCATCCCGGCCGGCGTCTTCAGCCTGGTGATGGGCCCGGGCCGCGTCATCGGCGACGCGCTGGTCAACCACGCGGACATCGCCGCGATCAGCTTCACCGGCTCCACCGGCGTCGGCAAGCGCATCGCCGAGCGCTGCGTGCAGACCCACAAGAAGGTGCAGCTGGAGATGGGCGGCAAGAACCCGCAGATCGTGCTGGACGACGCCGACCTGGCCCAGGCCGTCGAGCTCAGCGTGCAAAGCGCCTTTTACTCCACCGGCCAGCGCTGCACCGCGTCGAGCCGGCTGATCGTCACCCAGGGCATCTACCCGAAGTTCATCGAGGCGCTGAAGGCGCGGATGGACACAATCAAGGTGGGCGACGCGCTCACCGCCGGCACCGACATCGGCCCGGTGGTGAGCCAGGCGCAGCTGGAGCAGGACCTGAGCTACGTCGAGATCGGCAAGGCCGAGGGCGCCACCGTCTACTCGGGCGGCGGCCGGGTGGCCTGCCACACCGGCAGCGGCCACGACGGCTACTTCATGGCCCCGACGCTGCTGACCGACACCACCCAGTCGATGCGGGTCAACCGCGAGGAGATCTTCGGCCCGGTCGCGAGCGTCATCCGGGTGAAGGATTACGAGGAAGCGCTGGCCACCGCCAACGCGACCGAGTTCGGCCTGTCGGCCGGCATCGCCACCACCAGCCTGAAGTACGCCACCCACTTCAAGCGCCACAGCCAGGCCGGCATGGTGATGGTCAACCTGCCGACGGCGGGCGTCGACTACCACGTGCCGTTCGGCGGCCGCAAGGCCAGCAGCTACGGCCCGCGGGAACAGGGCAGGTACGCGCAGGAGTTCTTCACCGTGGTGAAGACGGCCTACACCCTGGCCTAGGTCGCCGCCGCAGTCGGATGCCGCGTCCGTGCCCGGCGCGGGTCCATGGGATGGCGCGAGGGCCCCTGACCTGCAGCGCCGCCGAACGTCAACGGGCAGGCCGGGAACGCGCACGACGGCCGATCGCCGCGTTGCACACGGGGTTGCGGCCGACCCGTCGCCCAGGCGCCGCCCGCCGATGCTTGCATCGCAGCGTGCAAGGCGTAGACTGCAAAAACCCCACCCACCCAGCCGGCAGTCGACCGAGGCGCGGTGCACACACCATGCCCCATCGCCCGAACGCTGCGCGCACGCGGTACGAAGTGCTCGCCGGAGAATTCGAACAGCAGATCGCGGCCGGTGTGCTCCGTCCCGGGGACCGCCTGCCTTCGGTACGCCAGGCGTCTACCACGCGACGCGTGAGTCCGAGCACCGTATTCCAGGCCTACTACCTGCTCGAATCCCGCGGGCTGGTCCGTGCGGTGCCACGGTCCGGCTATTTCGTCGCCGCCCGTGCCGGCGGTGTCCTGTTGCCGGAACCGCCATCCTCGCAGCCGCGGTCCGGATCGCAGCCGTTCGAGATCGACGACCTGGTCTACGCCTGCCTGGGCACCGCCCGCGCGCGCGCGGTGGTGCCTTTCGGTTCCGCATTCCTCAGCCCGACCCTGTTTCCGCTCGATCGGCTGCGCCGCGCGCTGGTGTCCAGCATGCGGCGGTGCGACCCCTGGTCCATGCTCGAAGACCTGCCGCCGGGCAACCTGCAGCTCAAGCGCGAGATCGCGAAACGCTACCTGCGCCAGGGATTCGCCGTGGCCACCGACGAGATCGTGCTGACCCACGGGGCGATGGAGGCGCTCAACCTGTGCCTCCACGCAGTGACCCGGCCCGGCGACGCCGTGGTGGTCGAATCGCCGACGTTCTATGTCGCGCTGCAGGCGCTGCGGCGGCGGGGCCTGCGCGCCATCGAAGTGCCGACCCACGTACGCGAGGGCATCGATCTCGGTCGGCTGGCGCAGGTCATCGAGCGCCACCGTCCGAAGGCCTGCTGGCTGACGACGAATTTTCAGAATCCTCTCGGCAGCCTGATGCCCGAGACGAAGAAGCGCGACCTCGTCGCACTGTTGGCCCTGCACGGTGTGGCGTTGATCGAGGACGACGTCTATGCGGAGCTCTACGAAGGCTCGGTGGCGCCCCTGCCGGCCAAGGCCTTCGACCGCGGCGGCCTGGTGCTGCACTGTTCGTCGTTCTCCAAGTGCCTCGCACCCGGCTACCGGGTCGGCTGGGCGACGCCCGGCCGGTTCACCCGCGAGGTCGAACGCCTGAAGTTGACGACGAGCCTCTCGGGGTCGATCCCGGTGCAGTCGGCGGTGGCGGCGTATCTCCAGGAAGGTGGTTACGATCGCCACTTGCGCAGCCTGCGCCAGTCGCTGCAGGCGCAGCGCAACAGCCTGTTCGATTCCGTCACCCGGTCCTTTCCGGACGGAACGCGGGTGGTTCGGCCGGCCGGCGGCTACTTCGTCTGGGTCGAACTGCCCACCGGGGTGGATGCGATGGCGCTGCACCGGGCCGCGTCGGCACGACAGATCAGCCTGGCGCCCGGGCCGATGTTCTCGGCAGGCGCGGAGTTCAGGCACCACATCCGGCTGACCTGCGGCCAGCCATGGGACGCGGCGCTCGAGCGCGCCATGCGCACGCTGGCGCGGCTGGTCGCCGACGCACCACGCGCGGATGCCTCCGCGCAGCCCCGGCGCTGATCCGGTCGCCCGGGGGGGCAACTGCACACGCCGCGGGTGCGGGCCGCCGCACACACTGGACGCATGTCCAAGAAAACACCCCCCGCCGTCACCCCGCCCCGCGATGCCGTGCAGGTGCGCGTGGGGGCCCGTTCGCCAGCCGGTCCGGAGATGACCCTGCACGAGGTGATGGACCTGCTGGGCCCGTCCATCTTCGCCGGCCTCCTCGACAGCGATGGCGTGCTGCGCTACGCCAACCAGGCGGCCCTGCAGGCGATCGGCTGCACGCCGGACCAGGTGCTGGGGCAGCGCTTCGACACCACGCCCTGGTGGCAGGCGTGCGACCGCTCGCAGCAGCGGCTGCGGGAGGCGATGGCCAGCGCATTGCGCGGCGAGGCTTCGCGCTTCGACGTGCGGATCGCCACCAGCGGCGGCACCACCTTGTCGATGGACTTCTCGCTGCTGCCGCTCTACGGCCCGGACGGTCGGGTGCTCTGGCTGATCCCCTCGGCGCGCGACGTGAGCGAACGCGAGCAGGCACAGCACCAGCTGCAGCTCACCCGCCATGCGGTCGAGCAGGCCAGCGACGCGCTGCTGCAGGTCGGGCCCGATGGCGCCCTGCGCGATGCCAACCGGGCGGCTTGCCGGTTGTTGGGACTGGAACGTGCGCAGTTGCTGCGGCTGCGGGTGTCCGACATCGATACCCAGGTGGATGCGACGCAGTGGCCGCACCGTTGGCGCGAACTGTGCGATCAAGGTTCGCTGCGGTTCGAGACCAACGTCCGCCACCAGGAGGGCCACGAGATTCCCGCCGATGTCTCCGTCAGCCTGGTCACGAGCGAGAACGAGACCTTTGCCCACGTCTGCCTCGACGACCTGCGCGAGCGCCGCGCCGCGGAACGCCGCATCCGGCAATTGCTGCAGTTCGACGAACTGACCGGACTGCCGAACCGCCAGCTGCTCTACGAGCGTCTGGGCGCGACCTTGCAGACGAGCACCGACACGGCCCTGTTCCTGCTGGAGATCGACCGATTCAAGCGGATCAATGACGGTCTCGGCCCGGAGATCGGCGATGCCGTGCTGCGCGAAGCCGCGCAGCGGATCTCGGCCACCGTGCGCAGCATCGACCTGGTCGCGCGGCGCGGCGGCGACGAGTTCGTGGTCGTGATGCCGACGCCCTCGGCGCCGCCGCTGCAGACGGCGCAGGCGCTGCTCGACGCCATGGCCCGCCCGATGTCGATCGACGGTCACGAGATCTACGTCACCTGCAGCATCGGCATCGCCACGGCACCCGACCATGGCGACCTTCCGGACACCCTGGTGCGCCGTGCCAACGCGGCGCTGCACCAGGCCAAGCTGCAGGGCCGCAACCAGGCGGCGGTCTACGCCGGTGCGCCGTACGACGACGACCCGGAACGATTGGCCCTGGAAACCGCGCTGCGCCACGCGCTGCGCGACGAGCAGCTCGACCTGCACTACCAGCCGCAGGTGGACCTGGTGCACGGACGCATCGTGGGCGTCGAGGCCCTGCTGCGCTGGCAGCACCCGATCCTGGGCCGCATCGCGCCGGACCGGTTCATCCCGATCGCGGAGGAGACAGGGCTGATCCTCGCCATCGGCGACTGGGTGCTGCGCCGCGCCATCGAGCAGGCCGCGGCGTGGCAGCGGGCCGGGCTGCCACCGTTGCGCATGGCGGTCAACCTCTCGGCACGCCAACTGCTGCAGCCGGAACTGGCGCTGCGCATCGAAAGCCTGCTCGCCGCGTCCGGCCTCGACCCGCGGCTGTTCGGCGTCGAGGTCACCGAGAGCATGCTGATCGCCAATTTCGACCAGGCGGTGCAGCACCTCGAGGCGCTGCGTGCGCTCGGCGTCGAAGTCTCTCTCGACGACTTCGGCACCGGCTATTCGAGCCTGAGCTACCTGCGCCGGCTGCCGGTGGACGTGGTCAAGATCGACCGCTCGCTGGTGCCCGACGTCACCGGGCCGGCGGAGGATGTGTCGATCACGCGCGCCATCATCACCATGGCGCACCAGTTGCAGATGAAGGTGCTTGCCGAAGGCGTCGAAAGCGAAGGCCAGGCCGTGCTGCTGGCGGCCAACCAGTGCGACCAGATGCAGGGCTACTGGTTCAGTGCGGCACGGCCCGCGGCGGCCGTCGAGGCGATGCTGCGCGAGGGCCGGCAGATCGATCCGGCGCACTTCGACCGGGGTTCGCGGCCACGCGCCCTGCTGCTGGCCGACGACGAGGAGGAGAACATCGTCGCCGCGCTGCGTCGGCTGTTGCGCAGCGAAGGCAGGCTGGTGCAGTCGGACGACACCGGACCGCAGCCGGCCACCGGTGCGATGGACGAGGGGGCGATCGACAAGTTCCTTGCCGAGCTTCGGGACGACGCGCCGCTGGGTGCCCACCTGCGGGAGGCCTTCGCGCTGAAGGAAATCACGGACCGGAACCGCCGGCTCCAGCAGGAACTGCAGGCCGCGAACAGGGACCTGGCCGCACTGAACGGGCAACTGCAGGCGCTGCGCGAGGATGCTTCGAAGGGCTGATGGCCTGCCTCTTCGCATGGTCGAGAGGCTCGAAGCGTAGAACAGGCGGAGCCGGCCCTGGCTGGCAGTGCTGTTGCGGCGCGCCCGGCGGCATTGCGCACGCGCGTCGCACCCGACTACCGGAAGCCGCACATTCCGATGCCGATGCCGATGCCGATGCCGATGCCGATGCCGATGCCGATGCCGATGAACGAACGCGTCGAGGGAAGGCCTCGCCGCGTGACGCGCCGCCGACGCCCGGCGGTGCGGAATCGATGCCGAAGCGGTGCGTTGGCGGTGGGGTACGGTGGCATGTCGCGTCTGCCTTGCGTATCCCGAGGGCCCGCCTGACAGGGGAACGGCTGCGCACGTTCACCTCAGCGAAGGCCCGTCTGACGGCCGTGCCGCCGCCCCCTGCCGCCGGCGCAGCACCCGCTCCAGGCATTCGAACACCAACTCGCTCGCCAGCGCCAGCCCGGCCGCCGGCAGCGCACCGGCCAGCAGCAGGCCGCGGTCGTTGAGCGCCAGACCGGTGACGATCCGCTCGCCGTAGCCGCCCGCGCCGATGAAGGCCGCGATGGTCGCGGTGCCGATGGCGATGGCGGTGGCGGTGCGCACGCCGGCCATCAGGGTCGGCAAGGCCAGCGGCAGTTCGACCGCCCGCATCCGCTGCCCCGGCGTCATGCCCAGCGCCAGCGCCGCCTGCCGCAGCCCCGGCGGCACGGCGGCCAGGCCGGTGGCGGTATTGCGCATGATCGGCAGCAGCGCATACAGCATCAGCGCGGCCAGCGCCGGCAGGCTGCCGATGCTGCCGGTGAGCGAGATCAGCATCGCCAGCAGCGCGAGCGAGGGCACCGTCTGCAGCAGCCCCGCGGCGCCCAGCATCAGCGCGCGCAGCCGGGGCCGGTGGGCCACCGCCATCGCCATCGGCACCCCGACCAGCAGCGCCAGTCCCACGGAGACGGCCACCAGCAGCAGGTGCTGGCGCGTCAGCCGCCAGAGGTCGGGGCCCCAGAGCTTGGCGGCGAAACCGCGGATCGCCGAGGGCGGGGGCGCGGCGGCAGCGGCGGCCGCTGCCCGTGGCGCAGGGGCGGTCGCGTCCGCAGCGGAAGCAGAAGCGGCGCCGGCCACGGCTGTGCCCGCCTGCCGGTGCCATGCGCGGGCGATCACCTCGAACGGCTGGCCGTCCACCTCGGCCCGGGCGTTCATCCGCACCATCTGCGCCTCGTCGATCCGGCCCTCCAGCCGCTGCAGGGCCGCCCACGCGGCCGGAAAACGCTGCGGCACGTCCAGCCGGTAGAGCAGCACCGCGTCGTAGCGCGGGAAATACCCGTCGGCGTCCTGCAGCACCCGCAGGCCGCGGCGCTCGATCTGCGCGTCGGTGGTGTAGATGTCGACCAGGTCCACCTGGCCGCGGGCCAGGGCGTCGTAGGCCAGGCCGTGGTCGAGCGCCTGCGGCGTTTGCGGCAGGGCGTGGTGGCGCGCCAGACCCGGCCAGCCGTCGGCCCGGCCCAGGAACTCGTTCGACAGGCCCGGCCGCAGCTCGGGGTGCCGCGCCAGATCGGCCAGGCTGCGGATGCCGCGCCGTTCGGCCGCGTCGGCGCGCATCGCCAGCGCATAGCCGTCATTGAAACCCAGCGGCACCGCGACGCTCAGGCCCAGCGGTGCGAGCGCGCTGCGCAGCGCTTCCAGGCCGGTGGCACCGGGCTGCCGCAGGATCTCCTGCGCGATGGTGCCGGTGTATTCCGGGTACACGTCGATGCTGCCGCCCCGCAGCGCCGCGTACACGATCGCGGTATTGCCCAGCCCCTGCGACACCCGCGTCGCCGCCCCCGCGCCCGCCGCCTGCTGCGCCACGATCTCGGCCAGGATGTAGCTCTCGGTAAAACGCTTGGAGCCGATGCGCAGCGTGTCGGCCGCCTGCACGCACATGTTCGTGAGCAGACACGCCGCCATAACCATCCACCGCACCGGGTACGCCATGGCCTAGTCCATTCGGATGTGCCGGATCGCCACCACCAGCCCCACCGCCGCCGCGATGCCGATCAGCACGTACTCGTACGGCCGCAGGCTGCCGATCATCGACTTGATCAGCTCGCTGGCCCAGATGCCGAAGAACGAGACGATCACCGCCCATGCGACCGAGGCGAAGGCGCTCAGCGGCACGAACAGCGCCGCGCGCATCTTGGTCATGCCGAGGGCGACCGGGAACACGATGCGCAGGCCCCAGGCGAAGCGCATCAGCATCACCGTCCAGATCGGATGGCGGTGGACGAAGCCGAAGGCCCGGGTGAAGCGCTTCTGCATCTTGGGGTGCCGCGCCAGCACCTGCTGGCCCTTGCGCCGGCCCAGGAAGAAATAGAACTGGTCGCTCAGGAAGGCCGCCGCCGCGCCGCAGGCGATCAGCGGCCAGATCTTCAGATACCCCTCGTGCACCGCGTAGGCGCCCAGCAGCAGGATGGTTTCGCCTTCGAGCAGGCCGGCGAAGAAGACGGCGTAGTAGCCGTAGTCCTGCAAAAGTTCGGAGGGGTGGAACATGGGGCGGGATTCTGGCGGAAAAGAAAAGGGGGAAGTCAGAGCTGGAAGGCGACCGTCAGCAGCAGGCCTTCGCTGATGTCGCGCAGCAGCGAGGGTGGCCGGGGGTCGAAGTCGTGGCCGGTTGCGGCCAGCGCGCCGATCCAGTCGGCCAGCCATTCGATCTCGGCCAGGCTGTAGAAGACGACGGCGGCCTCGTGGTTCAGCAGCAGGCTGCGCAGGTCGAGGTTGATCGATCCGCACATCGCCAGGCTGTCGTCGACCACCACCGCCTTGGCATGCGCCATCGCCGGCAGCATCCGGAACCGCACCCCGACGCGCGACAGCTCGCGCATCGCCCGCATGCGGACGAAGTCGGCCAGCCGGTGGTTGGAGCGGGTGGGCAGCGCCACCGTGATCTCGACGCCGCGCCGCGCGGCCAGCCGCATCGCGTCGCGCAAGAAGTTGTCGGGCACGAAGTAAGGGGTGACGACCAGGATGCGGTTCTGCGCGCGGAAGCAGGCGTCGATCAGCAGGGCCTGGGCGGTGTCCTCGGTCTGGTCGGGACCGCTGGGCAGGAACTGGGCGAGCGCGCCGTGCGGCACCTCTGCCGGGCTCGCCACCGGCCGGGGCGCATGGCCGCCGGCCGAGGCCCAGTCCTGCTCGAACTGGTGGGCCGCCGCGGCCGCCACGCCGCCGTGCAGGTCGAACGACAGGTCGGCCCACGGCGCCTCGCCCGGGCGCCCTTCGAAGTATTCGGCCGCCAGGTTGCGGCCGCCGCACCAGAGCCAGGCGTGGTCGGCGATCAGCAGCTTGCGGTGGTTGCGCAGGTTGCGCGGGCCGCTGCGGTGCAGGCTGAGGAAGGGCCGGAACACCGAGACCTCGGCCCCCGCACCGCGCAGCGCATCGAATGCATCCCGCGGCGCCAGCAGTGCGCCGTAGCCGTCGAGCAGCAGCCGCACCCGCACGCCGTCGCGCGCCCGGGCGGCCAGCCGCGCGACGGTCTCGCGGCCGACGTCGTCGTCGCCGATCAGGAAGGTGCAGACGTCGATCCGGGAGCGCGCCTGCGCGATCGTGTCCCAGAGCGCGGCCAGCGCCTCGCTGCCGTCGTGGTGCATCCGCACGCTGCAGGCCGAGGGCGGCGCCAGGCCGAAGCTCTCGATCAGTTCCGCCGCCCAGTGCCCGAGCGGGACGGCCGGCCGGGCGCGCGGCAGCCGGGCCGGGCGGAGCTTGCGGCTGCCGAAGACGAGGTACATCGGCAGCACCAGGTACGGCAGCAGCGCCAGCCCCATGACCCAGGCGATCGCGCTGGACGGCGCCCGCTGCTCGCCGCGCGCACGGGTCGTGATGACATAGGCCAGGACCGCCAGGGTGCCGAACAGCAGGTGTTCGGGGATGGTGGGCAGCCTGTCGAGGAGGGAGCGCAGCATGGGGAGGGAGTATGGGGGGAGGGGGGTGGGTGGGGTGGTAGGACTTTGGCGCTTGATGTTGCGCTTGCTTACGGGGGAGGGGGGCGGGGCTGGGTGGACTTGTTTCCTCTTTCGCTGGGAGCGGGTGGGATGAGGGCTGCGCGACCGGCTTTCCTGTGGTGTTGCTGTTCGATGAAACACTGCACGTGTTGAGTCCGGAGGCGGGGATTTCGCCCCCGCGGGCGAGTCACTTCTTTTGCTTCGCCAAAAGAAGTAACCAAGAAAAGGCG
>JBHZQV010000002.1:0-324261 GCA_042867185.1 Sphingomonas sp. NCPPB 2930
TCGACCCCACAGCGGCATCGGGCGCATCGCGCCCATCGCCCGACTCAAATCTGCAAACAACCTCTTGACGCTTCACACCTAGGCGTCGATCTCCAGGTTGTCGATCAGCCGCGTGGCCCCCAGGCGTGCCGCTCCCAGCGCCACCAGCGCGTCGCCCGGCGCCGGCGGCAGCAGGTCGCTGCGGCGGCGCAGCGCCAGGTAGTCGGGCTGCCAGCCGCGCGCGGCCAGGGCCTCGGTGGCGCGCCGCTCGATCGCCGCGAGGTCCCGCTCGCCGGCCCGCACCGCATCGGCCATGCCGCGCAGCGCCACCGAGAGCTGCACCGCCTCGGCCCGCTCGGCCGCCGACAGGTAGCCGTTGCGCGACGACAGCGCCAGCCCGTCGGCCGCCCGCAGCGTGTCGCACGCCACGATCTCCACCGGCATCGCCAGTTGCCGCACCATGTGCCGCACCACCATCAGCTGCTGGTAGTCCTTCCGGCCGAACAGCGCGGCGCGCGGCTGCACGCAGTGGAAGAGCTTGGCGACCACGGTGCAGACGCCGGTGAAGAAGCCGGGCCGAAAGTGCCCTTCCAGGATGTCGGCCACCGCCGGGTCGGGATGCACCTTGCAGGTCTGCGGCTCGGGGTAGAGCGCCCGCTCGTCGGGGGCGAAGAGCACGTCGCAGCCGGCGGCCTCCAGTTGCGCGCAGTCCGATTCCCAGGTGCGCGGATAGGTGTCGAAATCCTCGTGCGGCAAGAACTGCAGCCGGTTGACGAAGATGCTGGCGACCACCGCCTGGCCATGGTGCCGGGCCTGGCGCACCAGCGCGATGTGGCCTTCGTGCAGGTTGCCCATCGTGGGCACGAAGGCGACGCCGCCCAGCGGTTCCAGGTGGGCGCGCAGGTCTTGGGGGGTACGGGCGATATGCATCGGATCGGTCTTTCGTCGGGAGGGCGGAAGGTGGCGTGCGTTGCCGCGGGCGGTCGGGCCCCGGGCCCTGCGGCGCGCGGTGGCAGCCGAAACGGCGCGGAATGTAGCACGCGCGCCCGCGGCCCGGCCGGATGGCGCTATCCTCCGCCGCCACGACGCCGCAGGTGCGTTTGCTACATTATTCATAGCTGGTGGCCGGCGCCGCATGCCGGCTACCGCACTATTCGATGCTCAATTTCCGGATCGACTTCTCCGACCCCCGCAGCCGCGCCGCGCCGCGCCTGCGCCACGCCTTCGGCACACCCCGCCGGACGCTGATCGCCCGTTCGTTCGACGCGGTGCGCGCCGTCCTCGATGCGGTCGAGGCCGCGGCCCGGGGCGGCGCCTGGTGCCTGGGCTACCTGCGCTACGAAGCGGCCGGCGCGTTCGACGCCGCGCTGGTCACCCACCCGGCCGACGGACCGCTGGCCTGGTTCGGCGTGTTCGACGGCCCGCTGCCGTGGCCGGACGATGCGGCGGGCCGCGGGGCCGACGCTCCCGCCGTCGATTGGCACACGCAGCCCCGGCGCAGCGCGTTCGACGCCGCGCTGGGCACGCTGCACGACGCCATCGCCGCCGGCGAGTTCTACCAGGTCAACTACACCGCGCAGCGGGCGGGCACCCTGGCCGGCGAGGGCGGCCCGGCCGCCGCGCAGGCGCTCTTCGCCGCGCTGCAGCGGGCCCAGCCCGGCGGCTATGCGGCCTGCATCGACACCGGGGAGGAGCAGGTGCTGTCGGTCTCGCCCGAGCTGTTCTTCGACTGGCGCGGCGGCCGGCTGCTGGCCCGGCCGATGAAGGGCACCGCGCCGCGTGGCGACACGCCGCACAGCGATGCCGCCCGGGCCGCGGCGCTGCGCGCCTCGCCCAAGGAGCGGGCCGAGAACGTGATGATCGTCGATCTGCTGCGCAACGACATCTCCCGCATCGCCGAGCCGCACAGCGTGCGGGTGCCGTCGCTGTTCCACACCGAGCCGCTGCCCGCGGTGTGGCAGATGACCTCCGACGTCGAGGCCCGCACCCGCGCCGGCACCACGCTGGCCGAGGTGTTCGGCGCGCTGTTCCCGTGCGGCTCGATCACCGGCGCCCCCAAGGTGCGGGCGATGCAGGCGATCCGCGCGCTGGAGCCGGCGCCGCGCGGCGTGTACTGCGGCGCGGTGGGCGTGGTGCGGCCCGGTGGCGACGGCGGCATCGCGGCCACCTTCAACGTGCCGATCCGCACCGTCACGCTGCGGGGGCGCTCGGCCACGAGCGGTGTCGGCAGCGGCATCACCTCCGGCTCGCAGGTGCGGGCCGAATGGGACGAGTGGCGGCACAAGGGCGCCTTCCTGGTCCGGGCCAGCGCGCCCTTCGATCTGCTGGAGACGCTGGCGCTGGAGGGCGGCGTGCTGCGCCACCGGGCCGAGCATCTGGCGCGGATGGAAGGCAGTGCCGCGCACTTCGGACACGTGTGGGATGCGGGCCGCGTCGGCGCCTGCCTGGACGCGCTGGCCGGGGCGCATCCGCAGGGCCTGTGGCGGGCGCGGCTGCTGCTCGACACCGCCGGCACGCCCCGCGCCGAGGCCTGGGCGATGGTGCCCACCGCCGGGCCGGTGCAGCTGCGGCTGGCCGACCGGCCGCTGGAGGAGGCGCACGGCGAGTTCGTGCGCCACAAGACGACCCGGCGCGCGCACTACGACGCCTTCACGCCGGCGGAGGACGGCGTGTTCGACACGCTGCTGTGGAACGCCGAGGGCGAGATCACCGAATGCACCCGCGGCAACATCGCCGCGCTGCTGCCGGATGGCCGGTGGGTCACGCCGGCGCTGGCCTGCGGGCTGTTGCCGGGCGTGGGGCGCACGCTGGCCTTGCGGGAGGGCCGGGTGGAGGAGGCGGTGCTGCGGCGCGACGCGGTGCCGCAGGTGCGGGCCTGGGCTTTTCTCAACAGCCTGCGCGGGTGGGTGGAGGCATCGCTGCCGGGGTGACGGGGTCGAGGTTACGCGCACGGGCCGTCGCATGGTCGCGGCAGGTCGGTGCCATCGGCCCGGTAGGTATGCTCTACGCCACCATGAGCAACGATTCCGATTGGCTTGACAGCGCCCGCGCACAGTGGCTTTGGCGGGGCATGGCGCGGCCCCCGTTTGCCGACCTGCCTGCTCCGGGGCAGATCTCGGTGTGGGATTTCCCCAGGCCGCCGGAGCTGGTGCGCGAAGCGCGTGAGATCGTCGTGCGCTGGGGTCGCATCGAGGTGGCGCGCACCCGTGCCGCTTGGGCGGTGCGCGAAACCAGCCACCCGCCTACTTACTACCTGCCGATGGCCGATGTCCAGCCCGGGCTGTTGCAGCCTGCCGGCGACGGGTCGTTCTGTGAATGGAAGGGGCCCGCGCGCTACTGGAACATGGTGGAGGGCGCACGCCGATTGGACCGGGTCGCCTGGAGCTATCCGCATCCCCTGGCGGGTGCCGAGCCGCTCGCGGGCTGTGTGGCCTTCTACGCCCACGACCTCGACTGTCGCGTCGGTGGATGGGAAGCCCGTCCCCAGGCGGGCGGCTTCTACGGGGGCTGGATCACCCCCGACCTGGCCGGACCCTTCAAGGGCGCACCGGGCAGCGGCGGCTGGTAGCCCGCGGTGCCGCACGACCCGGGCGGCATTGTCAGGCCAGCGGCAGCTTTTCCTTGACGTAGGAGTCGCGGTCCATGTCGACGACCTCGACGCTCAGCTGGACCATCGTGCCGGCCGGGCGCGGGATGCGGGTGCGCAGGACGACGGCGATGCGCTCGGTCAGGCCCTTCTTGGCCTCGGGGGTGCGGCCGGCCAGCAGGCGCAGCTGGACGTGCACGAAACCGCGCGCGCCGCCGGCGGTGCCGATCTGCACCGCGTCGAGGGCGATGGCGCGGGATTTCAGGTCGGACTCGGCCTGGACTTCGCCGCTCTCGAACAGGGTCCGGTTGATCGCTGCCAGCGTGTCGCCGACGGGGAAGCCGTCGAGGTTGCGGGTGTATTCGAGGGTCAGGTGGGGCATGGCGGTCTCCGGGTGGTGGAAAGGGTCGGTCGGCTGTGGCTCGTCCGGCTCAGGCGTCGGACATCAGATTCAGTGTGCAGGCATCGCCCATCGCGTCGCGCCAGACGCGCACCTGGCTCGGCGCGGGCCGCAGGTCGCCCAGCGCATCGGCGATGAACATGCAGAGATTCTCCAGCGTCGGCACGCCCAGGCCGGGCACCTCGTCGAGCAGGTGGTGGTCGAGCTGCTCGCGCACCGTCTGCAGTCTGGCGCGCAGGTGGCCCAGGTCGATCACCATGCCGGTGGCCAGGTCGCGCGGGCCGCGCACCGCGACTTCGGCATGGTAGGTATGGCCGTGGATGCGGCGGCTGCCAGCGGCTTCGATCTCGCGCTGCAGGGTGTGGGCGGCGTCGAAGAAGAAGCGCTGGTGGACGGTGAACTGCATGGTGGCGGGCGAGCGGGGAAAGGCGAGAGGCGAGAGGCGAAAGCAGGGCGGAACGACGGCGGGCCGTGTACAGGGCTCGGAGGCTTATTTTCAGCGAATGCCGGTGAGCTTGTGCGTCTGCAGGCTCAGGCGCCAGGCGGGCCGCTCCAGGCAGGTGGCGATGCAGCGCTCGATGTTGGCGGCCTGCTCGGGGCCGTCCATCGGCTGCAGGAAGCGGTGCTGGAATTGCGTTTGCGATTCCAGCGCGGCCAGGTCGAAGCCGGGCTGGGGCCAGACCAGCTTCAGCTCCTGGCCGCTCCGCTGCACCCACGGCGCGCCGGCCTTGGGGCTGATGCAGAGCCAGTCGATGCCGTCGGGCGCGGCCAGGGTGCCGTTGCTCTCCACCGCGATGCGGAAGTCGTGGGCATGCAGCGCATCGACCAGGGCCGCATCGACCTGCAGCAGCGGCTCGCCGCCGGTCAGCACCACCAGCCGGTGGCCGCGGTCGTGCAGGGGCCAGAGCGCGGCGATCCGCGCGGCCAGGGCTTCGGCGGTGGCGAACCTGCCGCCCAGCGTGCCGTCGGTGCCGACGAAGTCGGTGTCGCAGAACCGGCAGACGGCGGTGTCGCGGTCTTGTTCGCGGCCGCTCCAGAGGTTGCAGCCGGCGAAGCGGCAGAACACCGCCGGCGTGCCGGCCTGGCCGCCTTCGCCTTGCAGGGTGTAGAAGATTTCCTTGACGGCGTAGCTCATGGGCGGCTTTCGATCGGGGGCGCTGCGCGGTGCGGTGCCGGCGCGGCGTGGGGCGCCGCGGAGGGGGCGGGCGCGAGTGCGGCGAGGGCCTGCAGCAGCCGGTCGACGTCGGCCTCGGTGTGCGCGGCCGACAGCGCGATGCGCAGCCGGGCGGTGCCCTCGGGCACGGTGGGCGGGCGGATCGCCGGCACCCACAGGCCGCGCTGGCGCAGGCCCTCCATCGCGGCAAGCGCCTGGTCGTTGGGGCCGATCACCACCGCCTGCACGGCGGTGCGCGATGCGCCCAGCTGCCAGGGGGTGCCGTGCAGCAGCGGCGCCAGGCCGGCGCGCAGCCGCTGCACCAGCCGGGCGAGGTGGGTGCGCCGCCATTCCTCGGCTTCGATCAGCGCCAGGCTGGCCTGCAGCGCCCGCGCCAGCAGCGGCGGCGCGGCGGTGGCGAAGATGTAGCTGCGCGTCTTCTGCAGCAGCCATTCGACGAGGGCTGCGTCGCCTGCGACGAAGGCGCCGGACACGCCCGCGGCCTTGCCCAGCGTGGCCATGTAGAGCACGCGGCGCGCGGCCTGCGCGCCGGTCAGGCCCGCCTCGGCCAGCGCGCCGCGGCCCTGCGGGCCGAGCACGCCGAAGCCGTGCGCGTCGTCGAGCAGCAGCAGCGCGTCGTGGCGCTCGCACAGCGCCAGCAGCGCGCGGATATCGGCCACGTCGCCGTCCATGCTGAACACCGCGTCGGTGATGACCAGCTTGCGGCGGGCGGGGCTGCCGGCCAGCGCGGTATCGAGCGCGGCCAGGTCGGCATGCGGATAGCGGTGGATGCGGGCACGCGACAGCCGGGCGCCGTCGATCAGGCAGGCATGGTTGAGCGCATCGGAGAACAGCGCGTCGCCGTCGCCCACCAGCGCCGGCACGATGCCGATGTTGGTGGCGTAGCCGGCATAGAAATACAGCGCGCGCGGCAGGCCGACGAAGCGGGCCAGGTCGGCCTCCAGCGCCGCATTGGCCGCGCTATGGCCGCTCACCAGCGGCGAGGCGCCTGCGCCCACGCCGACGCTGCGCGCGCTTTCGCAGGCGGCCTCGACCAGCGCCGGATGGCCGGACAGGCCCAGGTAGTCGTTGCTGCAGAAGGCGAGCATCGGCACGCCGTCGACCACCAGGTGCGCGCCACCGGCGGGCTCCACGGTGCGCCGGGTGCGGCGCAGGTGGGCGGCGTCGAGCGCGGCGATGCGTGCGGGAAACTCGTCGAGCCAGGAGGAGGAGAAGGGGGCGGCGTCTGTCATGCGGTCCATGCGGCGGGCAGGTCGAAGTGCAGGGCGCGGGCGTCCGGCACGGCCTGGTGGGGAATGTCGGCCAGCAGCGGCGCGTCCAGGCGCTGGGCCAGCCAGCGCAGGTTGTCCTGCGGGGCGAGCATCTGCGGATCGATCCGGTTGGCGATCCAGCCGGCCAGCGGCAGGCCGCGCGCGCGGACCGCGTCGGCGGTGAGCGCCGCATGGTTCAGGCAGCCCAGCCGCAGCCCCACCACCAGCACCACCGGCAGGCCCAGCGCCCGGGCCAGGTCGGCGCCGGTTTCGGTGTCCGACAGCGGCACGTGGAAGCCGCCCGCGCCTTCGACCACCACCGCGTCGGCCCGCGCCGCCAGCGCCCGGTAGCTGCGCACGATGTCGGCGATGTCGATGCGCGTGCCGGCGCGCAGGGCGGCGATGTGGGGCGAGAGCGGATCGGGGAGCAGCACCGGGTTGTCGAGCACGGGCGGCACGGCCAGGGTCGAGGCCGCGCGCAACGCGAGCACGTCGTCGTTGGCCAGCACGCCGCCGTGCAGTTCGGCGCCGGCGGCGATCGGCTTCATGCCGACGACGCGGGCATGGTGGCGCGCCAGCGCATGCAGCAGGCCGGCCGAGGCCAGCGTCTTGCCGACGCCGGTGTCGGTACCGGTGACGAAGCAGGCGAATTTCAGCGGCGGACGGCCGGCACCGGTGTTGTGCGTGAGGTCGTTCATGGCGTGGCGGTTTCCTCGGCGAGCGTCGCTTCCAGCGCGGCGAAGGCGGCAGTGCCCAGATGCTGCACCGCCTCGTCGTCGAGCACATAGGGCGGCATCGCGTAGAGGGTGGTGCCGATCGGCCGCAGCACCAGGCCGCGCGCCATCGCGTGGCGGTGGTAGCGGCGGGAGAAGTCGGGCAGGGGGGTCTGCAGGTCCCAGGCCCACACCATGCCCTGCCGGCGGGCGTGGCGCACCCGGGGGTGCCGGGTGATCGGCGCGCAGGCGGCGTCGATGCGCTGCGCCAGCGCCGGGTTGTGCGCCAGCGGATCGAGCTGGTCGAACAGCTCCAGCGTGGCCAGGGCGGCGCGGCAGGCCAACGGATTGCCGGTGTAGGAGTGCGAATGCAGAAAGCCCCGCGCCACGTCGTCGTCGTAGAAGGCGGCGTACACCGCGTCGGTGGTCAGCACCGCCGACAGCGGCAGCGTGCCGCCGGTCAGGCCCTTCGACAGGCAGAGGAAATCGGGCCGGATGCCCGCCTGCTGGTGCGCGAACATCGTGCCGGTGCGGCCGAAGCCGGTGGCGATCTCGTCGACCACCAGGTGCACCCGGTAGCGGTCGCACAGCGCGCGGGCCTGGCGCAGGTAGTCGGCATCGTGCATCGCCATGCCGGCGGCGCACTGGACCAGCGGCTCGACGATCAGGGCGGCGGTGGTGGCGTGGTGTTCGGCCAGCCATTGCGCCAGCGCATCGGCCGCGCGCCGGGCCGCGTCGGCCGCGCTCTCGCCGGGCAGGGCGCCGCGCGCATCGGGGCTGGGCACGGTGGCGGCCAGGCGCACCAGGGGGGCGTAGGCCTCGCGGAACAGGGCGATGTCGGTGACGGCCAGCGCACCCACCGTCTCGCCGTGGTAGCCGCCGGCCAGGCCGACGAAGCGGCTCTTGGCCGGCTGCCCGGCATTGCGCCAGTGATGGGCGCTCATCTTCAGCGCGATCTCGGTGGCGGTGGCGCCGTCGCTGCCGTAGAAGGCGTGGCCCAGGCCGGTGAGCGCGCCCAGGCGCTCCGACAGCTCCACCACCGGCGCATGGGTGAAGCCCGCCAGCATCACATGGTCGAGCCGCGCCAGCTGGTCGGCCAGCGCCGCCTGGATGTGCGGATGGCCGTGGCCGAACAGGTTGACCCACCAGGAGCTGATGCCGTCCAGGTAGCGCCGCCCGTCGGTGCCGTACAGCCACGGCCCCCGCGCACGGTCGATCGCCACCGGCGGATCGGCCTCGTGGCGCTTCATCTGGGTGCACGGGTGCCAGACGCTGGCGAGGCTGCGGGCTGCGAGGGTGTCAGGGGTCATCGTGAGGATTCTCGGCGCCCGTAAGGCGCTGCGGGCGAGTGTCAGGTCTTGAAGGACAGACGCACATAGATGGGCGCGAACGCCTCGGCCTGGGTGATCTCCACCAGCGTTTCCTTGGCCAGCTCCAGCAGGGCGATGAAGGTCACCACCAGCACGGTCGCGCCCTTCTCGGGCTGGAACAGTTCTTCGAACTCCACGAAGCGCCGGCCCTGCAGGGTTTTCAGCACCATGCTCATGTACTCGCGCACGCTCAGTTCCTCGCGGGTGATTTTGTGGTGCTGGACCAGCTTGGCGCGGCGCAGGATGTCGCGCCAGGCCGATTGCAGGTCGCCCACGTCCACGTCGGGGAAGCGCGTCTGCAGGTTCTGCTCGATATGCACCTGGGCCTTCAGAAAATCTCGGCCGGCCTGGGGCAGGGCGTTGATCGCGGCGGCGGCCAGCTTGGTCTGCTCGTACTCCAGCAGGCGGCGGACCAGCTCGGCGCGCGGGTCCTCGGGCTCCTGGCCCTCGGCCACCTTCTTGGGCGGCAGCAGCATCCGCGACTTGATCTCGATCAGCATCGCCGCCATCAGCAGGTACTCGGCGGCGAGCTCCAGGTTGCGGGTGCGCACCTCGTCCACATAGCTCAGGTACTGCCGGGTGAGCCCCGCCATCGGGATGTCGAGGATGTTGAAGTTCTGCTTGCGGATCAGGTAGAGCAGCAGGTCCAGCGGGCCTTCGAAGGCTTCCAGGAAGACCTCGAGCGCATCGGGCGGGATGTAGAGGTCGGTCGGCAGCGCGAACAGCGGCTCGCCGTAGAGCCGGGCCAGCGCCACCTGGTCGATCACCTCGGGCGACAGGCCGCCCGCCGGGCCCAGGCCCATGCCCGCCTGCGGGGCGTCTTCGGGGGGCACGGCCCGCGTTTTCGCCTGCATGCTGGTATGCTATAAAAAAGATAGCTTGTGGCCGGCGTGGTAGGCCGGCCGTGGCTACTTTTGCTTAGAACTTGCTGTTGTCCGTCTGGTAGACGTAGGGCTTCTGGGCCACACCGCCGGCGTCGTACTCCTGCCAGGCGTCGCGGTCTACCTTCTTGTCCCACAGCAGGGCGCGGCCGGCGCGCTGGCCCTCTTCGATGGCCGGGTTGTCTTTCTTCGGCTGGTTGATGAACTGGGTGGCGTCGGAGGTGTAGTGCGCGCGGTTGAAGAAGGACATGGTGGGACGCTCGGCAGAAGGAGAGGGGCCTGCCGGCACGGACGCCGGCGGACGGGGGCCGGCACGGGCCGGACGGGTATTTTACCGGCCGCGCCCGGTGCCGCATGATCGAGGGGTCGGCCACCGTCGGCCGCCACCGCTTTCGCCCCAGGAGACGCATGCACACCCTTGCCCGATGGACCCTCCGCGCCGCCACCGCCTGCCTGCTGGTGGCCGCCCTGTCCGCCTGCGACCCGCAGCGCATCGAATCGCTGGAGGAAGGCGTGGCGACCGAGGCCGACGTGCGCCGTGCCTTCGGCGAGCCCGAGCGCGTCTGGCCCGAGGCCGACGGCGCCCGCACCTTCGAGTACAACCGCCAGCCGGCCGGCCTGCGCAACTACATGATCACCGTCGGCACCGACGGCAAGATGCGCGCCCTGCGCCAGGTGCTCACGCCCGCCAACTTCGCCCGGCTGCAGCCCGGCATGCCGGCGCTGGAAGTCCGCCGCCTGCTCGGCCGGCCGATGCAGGAGACGCCGTTTTCGCGCACCACCGAGACGGTGTGGGAATGGCGCTACCTGGCGCCGCCCAACACGTCGATGGTGTTCAGCGCCACCTTCGGCGCCGACGGGCGGCTGCTGCGCAGCGGCAGCCAGGTCGATCCGCAGTCGGAGGCACAGCGCGGCTGATCCGTGGCGCGCGGGCGGCAGCGCTTACACCGGGTCACACGTCCGACACCGGCCATCCCTATAACCACCGCATCGGCAATGTCTGCCGTCCACCACAAATAGGGAAAAACACCATGTCCATCATCGGAACCATTCTTGTCGGCCTGATCGTCGGTCTCATCGCACGGGCCATCAAGCCCGGCAAGGACGCCATGGGCTGGATCATGACGATCATCCTGGGTATCGCCGGTTCGTTCCTGGCGGGTTATGTCGGCCAGGCCATGGGCTGGTACGCGGTGGGCGAGCCGGCCGGATGGATCGCATCGGTCGTCGGCGCCATCGTGCTGCTGGTGCTCTACAACCTGGTCGCCAAAAAGCGCTGAGCGGCGCTTCTTGGCCGGGTGCGGTCGGCGTTCACCGCACCCGCAGGCCGGGCGCAGCACCCGGCCACGGCTCCAGTACGTGGATGCCGGGGTGGGCCTTCTCGTCGCCGTGGCTCGCGGCCAGCACCATGCCTTCGCTGAGGCCGAACTTCATCTTGCGCGGCGCCAGGTTGGCGACCACCACCGTCAGCTTGCCCACCAGCTGCTCCGGCCGGTAGGCCGAGGCGATGCCGCTGAAGACGTTGCGCGTCGCCGGCTGGCCGTCGGCGCCGGTCTCGCCGACGTCGAGCGTCAGCTGCAGCAGCTTTTTCGATCCTTCCACCGCCTGGCAGGCGACGATCTTCGCGATGCGCAGGTCTATCTTCGCGAAGTCGTCGATCGTGATCGTCGGCGCGATCGGCTCGCCGCCGGGATGCTGCGATGCAGGTGCTGCGGTTTCGATGGCCTCTGGCCGGCTTTCCGCCTGGGCGGGGGCTTCGGACAGTGCTTCGAGCTGCTTGGGGTCTACCCGCTGCATCAGGTGCTGGTACGCGCCGATGGTGTGGCCGGCACCGAGCAGCGTGCGGGCGTCGGCGGACGACAGCGGGGCCACCTTGAGGAATGCCTCGACCTGGGCGACCAGGGCCGGCAGCACCGGCTTCAGGTACAGGGCGAGCAGGCGGAAGGCCTCGATGCAGGTGGTGCAGACGTCTTGCAACCTCGCCTCGTTCATTTGCGTGAGCGCGACGCGCCCCATCTCCATGAACTTCGGATGCTTCTCGTCGGGCGCCTTCGCCAGTTCCCAGGGCTTGTTGGCGTCGACGTACTCGTTGACCCGGTCGGCCAGCAGCATCGTCTCGCGCACCGCACGGGCGGTGTCGCGCCTGTCGTAGGCGTCGAAGATCGTGTCGGCCTGCTGGCGCAGCGTGCCGAGCAGCGCCTCGCCGTCGTGGCTCACCGTGCCCAGCCGGCCGTCGAAGCGCTTGGCGACGAAGCCAGCCGCCCGCGAGGCGATGTTGATGAACTTGCCCACCAGGTCGCTGTTGACCCGGGCCATGAAGTCGGTCGGGTTGAAGTCGATGTCCTCGTTGCGGCCGTTGAGCTTGGCGGCCAGGTAGTAGCGCAGCCACTCGGGGTTCATGCCCAGCGACAGGTACTTGAGCGGGTCCAGGCCGGTGCCCCGGCTCTTGCTCATCTTCTCGCCGTTGAGGGTCAGATGGCCGTGCACGCAGATCTTGTCGGGCGTCTTGCGGCCGCTGAACTTGAGCATCGCCGGCCAGAACAGGGTGTGGAAGGTGACGATGTCTTTGCCGATGAAGTGCACCTGCTCCAGCGCCGGGTCGGCCATGTAGGCGTCGAAATCTTCGCCGCGTTTTTCCAGCAGGTTCTTCAGCGAGGCGAGGTAGCCGACCGGCGCGTCCAGCCAGACGTAGAAGTACTTGCCCGGCGCGTCGGGGATCTCGATGCCGAAGTAGGGCGCGTCGCGGCTGATGTCCCAGTCGCCCAGGCCCTCGCTGGTGCTGCCGTCGGGGTTGGTCCGCACGGTGAACCATTCCTTGACCTTGTTGGCCACCTCGGGCTGCACGTGGATGCCGTTCTGCGTCCACCGCTCCAGAAATTCGACACAGCGCGGGTCCGACAGCTTGAAGAAGAAATGCTCCGAGTGCTTGAGCACCGGCGGCGCGCCGGTCAGGGCGGAATACGGTGCGATCAGATCGGTGGGCGCGTACACCGTGCCGCACACCTCGCAGTTGTCGCCGTACTGGTCTTTGGCGTGGCACTTGGGGCATTCGCCCTTGATGTACCGGTCGGGCAGGAACATGTTCTTCTCGGGGTCGAAGAACTGCTCGATGGTGCGCGTCTCGACCAGGCCGGCGGCCTTCAGATCGCGGTAGATGGCCTGGGCCAGCTGGTGGTTCTCGGGCGCGTCGGTGCTGTGCCAGTTGTCGAAGGCGATGTGGAAGCCGTCGAGATAGGGCTTGCGGCCGGCCGCGATGTCGGCCACGAACTGCTGCGGCGTCTTGCCCGCCTTTTCGGCCGCGATCATGATCGGCGCGCCGTGGGCGTCGTCGGCCCCGACGAAGTTCACCGCCGCGCCCTGCATCCGCTGGAACCGCACCCAGATGTCGGCCTGGATGTACTCCATGATGTGGCCGATGTGGAAATTGCCGTTGGCATACGGCAGGGCGGTGGTGACGAAGATTTTGCGGGCAGGAGACGGCATCGGGGATCGGCTTTCGAGGGAAGGCGCGCCGCAGGAGGGCGGGCCTGCGATTTTAGGATGCTGTTCGCCGCCGCGCGGCGGCCCCGCCTACTCCGTTGCCTGGCCCCCTGGCGCCCGCGCCAGGGGGCGTACAAGCCTTCAGGTCAGATAAGCGCTGGCTGCCAACGGTGGGTACGGCATTTTCTCCAGGTACGGCATACCGGCCGTATCGGCCGCAGGTGCCGGGTTGAAGGCTGCCATCGCCTCGATCAGCAATGCTGTGCTGGAAGAAGCCGGGTAGGGCTGCGGTGCAGCACCCGCCCAGACGGTGTCTTCCTGGTACGGCATCAAGGTGGCGATCACGAACGAGGTGTCGTGCACCAAAGCGTTCGATGCGGTGATGTCGGGGCTTGCTGCTGCGCGCAGCTGGGTGGTGCCGGAGGTCTGTTGGGGGGTGTCGAGCTTGGCTTGGATGTCGGCGAGGCCCCAGACGGTGCCGTCGGCGAATGCGATCTGCTGCAGCGGGTTCCACGCGTTGGAAGCGTCGTTCATGTACAGAAAATTCTCGACCGTGACCTGGTCGGTCGTGCCTGCAATGGCGACGATCAGGTTGTCTCCTTCCCGGTGCAAGACCAGGTCCGAGCTTGCAACCCCCGCCTCGAGCTGGAGCGTGTTGCGCTTGCCCACAGCCGTGTCGTAGAAGAACGTCAGCCGGTCCTGCCCGTCGCCCCGGCCGAACACGTAGGTGTTGTTGCCCTCTCCGCCGTATAGCACGTCCTTGCCCTGACCTCCTTGCAACACGTCGTTTCCGCCTTCCCCGTACAGCGAGTCGTCGCCCGCGCCTCCCAACAGCTTGTCCGCACCGGCCGCGCCGTTCAACACGTCATCGCCGAGACCGCCCGAGAGCGTGTCGTTACCGACCGTGCCGCGCAGTACATCGTTCGCATCGGTTCCGGCGAACAGCCGCGCCTCGATGGCGGCGATATCGAGCACCGTGCCGTCGTCGAAGCGGATTTGCTGCAATGGGTTCCACATGTTGGAGGCCTCGTCCAGATAAAGGAAATTCTCCACCGTCATCTGGTCGGTGGTACCTGCGATGGACACCACCAGATTCGCCCCGTCGCGGCGCAGGCGCACGTCTTCCTGCGCGACCCCGGCCTTGAACTGCAGGGTATTGAGCTTGTCGGCTGCAGTGTCGTAGAGGAAAGTGAGGCGGTCCTGGCCGTCGCCGCGGCCGAACAAATAGGTGTTGTTGCCGATGCCGCCGGAGAGCGTATCGCTGCCCGGGCCGCCATCGAGCGTGTCGTTGCCTGCCTCGCCGTACAGTGCGTCGTCGCCGTTGCCACCCTCCAGGCGGTCGTTGCCGGCCGCGCCATAGAGCTGGTCGTCTCCCCCGCCGGCCGACAGCAGATCGTCTCCCTGGGTGCCGTGCACTATGTCGTCGCCTTCGGTCGCGGCCTGCAGTCGGGATTGGATCGTCACGGTATCCCACGTCGCGCCGTCGGCAAAACGGATCTGCTGCACCGGGTTCCACACGTTGGCCGCGTCGTCCAGGTAGAGAAAGTTCTCGACCGTGATCTGGTCCGTGGTGCCTGCGATAGAGACCACCAGATTCGCGCCATCGCGGCGCAGCGCGACGTCGGCCGATGCGATGCCTGCCTTGAGCTGCAGGGTGTTGCGCTTGTCCGCCGCGGTGTCGTAGAGGAAGGTGATGCGGTCCTGCTCATCGCCCCGGCCGAACAGATAGGTGTTGTGGCCCAATCCGCCGGAGAGGGTGTCGTTGCCCGCACCGCCGTCGAGCAAGTCGTTGCCGTCGCCGCCCTTGAGTGTGTCGTCGCCTGCCGTACCGGTCAGGTACAGATTTTCGGGAGATCTGGCAGTTTGCACAGGCAGCACGGAAAGCAAGTCCTGCAACTTGAACCCGTTGCCGTCCGAGAATTCGAAGTAATCGATGCCGCCCATCGATTGCACCCGCGACTTTTCTTCCACGGAGCCCTCGTAATCGAACTCGACCAAAAACTCGCCGTTCTTGAAAAGCGCGAGTTTGGCAACGCCGGAATCATCAGGGCTGATCCACTGGTACGACAAGGAGCTCAAGTCTACCGACGAATCCAGCATAAACGTGCCGTGAGGGTGCCCGTATGGGTCGCCATCAGGATTCGCTGCTGCTGCCTCCGGAAGCGCAGCTATCAGGCCGTCAAGATCCAGCACGAGGCCATTCGAGAATTTGAACCGCTCGACGCCCATACCTACCAGGTAGTCGGGATTTCTTTGATAATCGATATCGAGAAAAACTTTGTTTTCGTAGAGCAATTCCAGTGTTTTGTCGAAGTTGCTCCCTGTCTCGGTCCAGCGATAGCTCAAGTTCTGCAGGTGAATCGTCTCGTCGAACTCGATGACGTCTTGGTTCATCAGGCCGCCATAAGACTCGATCAGCATGGATTCGGTCAGGGCCGTATCGTGAATGATGTCCAAGTCGCCCGGTTGCGGTGCAGAAATGATATAGGTATCTGCACCTGCGCCACCTTCGATGGTATCGCTTCCCGCGCCCCCGATAATCACGTCGTCGCCATCGCTGCCCTTGATGACGTCATCGCCATCTCCTGTATCGATCCAAGCGCCTGCGCCTTCCGGAAAATCAGAATAGCCGTATATCGAATTGTCGCGAATTTTAGTGGTGTCCCTCGTGCGGGAGTCAGGCCATCCGATCACCACGCGGTCATCGCCTTCCCCAGTTTCGATAACCCCCCTGAATTGTTCGTGCGCCGACGATTCGACCACGTCAGTGCTTGAGCTACCGGTCACGATCGACTGCAGCACTGAATCGGAATTAGATACCTCTGTTCGTATCTCGGTTCGAGGGTTCCATCCGACTAGATGGCGTTCCGCTGGTTTGTCAGTCTTCACCAGAAAGCCTACAAGTTGGTTTTGGCTTTTATTCATACTCCTATCGCGCGCTGCGGGTGGTCCGTCAATGTAAACCGGAATACCAGGCATTGAAAACCAGCTGGTATAGTTTTTGATTTCATTGTATGAAGAAGGAACGAATTCGTATCCGCTGGTACTGGGTTTTTCATCGTAGATCGGATCCAAAAACTGGGTCGAAATCGAGGTGCTGGTGGTGGTTCTGGTGAGATATGAACCGAAATCCAGGTGGCCATTGGGAACTTGAAATGTTTTCTGCTGAACAAAAACCGGCGGATTTTCATTTCCCATTTGGGGCTGAGTTGCCAATTGCACATATTGGGCGCTCATGAATGCGTTCTTCCGCGCCTGGAGCGAAGCCGACGCCGGCGTACTGGTGACAAAGTCCAGAAGGTTTCTCGCTTTTCCGTCGATCACCACCTTCCAATCGGCGAAATCGCTTTTATTTTCTGCGGCTCCGCTGATATAGACCTCGTCGCCGCCGCCCATGTCGATATGGAAATCGCCGTTCACGACAGAGCCCGTGATGGCACTTGCGGGCTTGCCGTTGATCTGGATAATGCCTGTTTCGCCTGCGGTCGGCTGGATGGTGTCCACCCCCGAGCCTGGGCGAAATTCGTAGCTGTTGTTACCGGTTCCTCCAGCCAATATATCGCGGCCTGCTCCACCGTAGAGCCTGTCGTTGCCACCCAAGCCAAATAATTTATCGTCTCCGTCGTCGCCCTGCAAGTAATCGTCGCCGTCCGTTCCCACCAGCGTATGGCCCGAGCCGGAGAGGCCGGTCCATACCACGCCCTTGTCACGCGACCACGATCCGGCGTCGATGATTCCCAACGCATTCTGTCTGGATATCACATCGGAAAGATGAACCTCTTGGCCAGAAGGGGTCACCAAGGTCCATGCGGAAAATTGCACATTGGCATCCAGCTGGATGATGCCCTGCTTGCCTGCCGCCAAGAACACCAGCCCATCTTCGTTGAAAACAGCGTAGTCGCCGATGTTGTCGGGGCCATTCGTGATTTGGATGCGATTTTGTCCCAGCCCGTCGGAGATCAATCCAGCGTGCGAGGTGGCGGATGCGTCGAACGTAATACGGTACGCATCGTTGCCGGCACCGCCGTTGAGGTAATCCGCACTATCCGATACCAGAATATCGTCGCCGTCTCCGCCCTGGAGATTGTCGAATCCTCTGCCGCCCGTCAACGTGTCGTTGCCCGCACCGCCCATCAAGAAATCATCGCCATCGTCGCCCATCAGCGTATCGTCGCCATCGAATCCGAAAATGACGTCGTTGCCAGCACCGCCGGCCATGGTGTCGTCGAAAATAAGCCCTTCCATCCAGTCGTTACCGGCTGTAGCCGCAGGCGCAATTTTTGATCGCACCATATTCTCCAGATCGACGGTCGAGTCGTTGTCGGAAAACTGGAGTTTACGGATGCCGCCCCCGGTAATCTTGACACTTGCGCCGCCGTCGGCAAGGGCTATGCAGAATGCGCCTTCTTCTGCTCGGGTGATGGTCAAGTCCGATAGGCCGATGCCCGTGCCCCACAGAATCGTATTATCGGACGCATGCTTGCCCGGGGCGCCGGAAATCACATCGTTGCCGTCACCACGTTTTATTTTGATGGTGTTTTCCGATCCGCCGAGGACAATATTGTCGTTGCCTTGGCCTGCTACCGCGGTGATACCGTTGTTCAATATTGCGATCGTATCGGCACGTGCGCCCCCCATCAGATATTGGCCGTCTTTCGATGAATCGAGATGGACGACGTCCTGCAACTTGCTGCCGATAAAACTTTCAAAATCTGTTTTTTGACCGTCTGCTTCCACTTGACTGATTGTTCGACTGATTGCTCCATCTTTAATGGTTACCGCATTTTTCGCCTTGCCGTTTTGATCGAGGTTATTGGCGGTATCGTAGATGACCAACGACGAAATTCCTGAATTCAGCGTTACGTTGGTGACGGCAAGGTTTTCGAGTGTTGTTCCCGACATGACAAGGGTATTGTCTCCTTCGGTATCGATTATGGTGTCTGCACGCAGCACGCCATTTTGATCGGTTTCCATGGCGATATCGCTGGATCCTTCGATATACGTGTCGTTCCCCAAACCTCCGCTCAAGACATCGGCACCGCTACCCCCTTCCAGAATGTCGTTGCCCGCCCCCCCGAGCAACTGGTCGTCACCGTTGCCTCCATTGAGAGCGTCGTTTCCATCTCCTCCTTCCAAATTGTCATCGCCACTCCCACCGAACAGGCGATCGTCGCCGGCCTCTCCATATAGTCGGTCGTTTCCGTCGCCACCATCCAGATAATCGTTGCCGGGAGCGCTGCTGCTTTCGGTGGAGTTCGGATCGTACGCAAAACTCATGACAGTCTTTGACGCACTGACGGTGGTATCGCCTCTAAGAACATCGTCTCCTGCGCCACCCTGCAATATATCGTCGCCGCCGCCGCCCCACAGAATGTCGGCGCCGTCGCCGCCGTCGAGGGTGTCGGCACCTGCGCCGTTGTTGTCGTCGTTTTTCCAGTCGCCCACCAGCGTGTCCTTGCCCGAGCCGCCCCGGATCGTGTCGGAGCCGGCGCCGCCGAACATCGTGTCGTCGCCGCTTCCGCCGTCGATAAAGTCGTCTCCGGCCGCGGCGCCGCCAATGGTGGCCGTGGCATCGTCGCCCATGATGGTGTCGTTGCCCGCTCCCCCCATCAGCACATCGCTGCGGCCGCCGCCCTCGATATAGTCGCTTCCATCACCCCCGTCGATGATGTCCTCGCCATGCTTGGCGATGTCCAATCCGTAGCGGGTCACGATATTCGCCGCGTGGAATTCCGTGACCTGCTCCGACGGGTCGCCCACGTCTATGCCGCTGGAGGGGGCATCGCCGAACAGAACATCGTTGCCGCTGCCGCCCGCGATGTAATCGTTGCCGTCGTAGCCCACCACGGTATCGTTGCCGCTGCCGGCCAACACGATGTCGTCGCCGGCGCCGGCATTCACCGCGTCGTCGCCGGCACCCGCATAAATCGTGTCGTTGCCCGAAGATCGGTTGGTGGTGAGCCCGCCGGCTTCCTTGTCTCCTACATAGCCGTCGAGGGCCGCCACCGCGCTGTAATCGGTCGTCGACATCACCGACAGCATCCGGGAAGCCGGGCTCTCGATCGTGCGCGTCTGCCGCCCGGTGGCGTCCTTGCGACCGAGACCCAGGTCGATGCCCTCGTGGTCGACACGAAGCATCGTCCCCGAGCCGATCACGGAGGGATCGCCGAAGGCGGTAGAGAGCCCATTGACGACCAGCGGCGCGGCCCCCCCCTCATACCCCGCGCCCACCGACAAACCACCCGCGTTGCCGTCCGCAAAAATAACGTCCTCTCCCGCGCCGCCGACGATCGTGTCGTCGCCCTGGCCGCCGAACAGCACATCGCGCCCGTCGCCGCCGACCAGCAGATCGTCGCCGTCCCCACCATCGAGCACCATGCGGCTGGTGGTGAGGGCGTGCGTCTGGGGATCGTCCCCGCGCGCGATGGCGTCCTGCAGGGAGGCGAACGTCGTGGCGTACAGCCGGTCGTCGCCGGTGCGCCCTGTCAGGATGATGTTGGTGGCGGCAGGCACGGCACCACCTTCGATCACATCGTCGCCCCGCCCCCCGCTGGCGCCGCTGCTGCGCAGCATCGGCTCGCCCGGGGCGCCCATGTCGCGGGGCGTGGCCACGTTGTGGAGCTGCAGGCTGTCGGCGTTCTGCCAGGGCCGGTCGTGGATATAGGCGTCGAGCCCCGCCGCGGTGCCCAGGTCATAGGCGGTGCTTGGCGCGGGGACGTCAGCGGCAGGCGCCGCGCCCTCCAGTGTCAGGCCCAGGTCGCCCGGTTTCCAGTTGCGCACGGTGATCGAGCCGGAGCCGGAGCTGTTGGCCGTGGCGCTGCGTGGCGCGATGATCAGGTCGGTACCGCTGAGGGTGTAGAGCACACGCTTGTCGTCGGATTGCCAGGTGTTGTCGGCGAGCTTCTTGCCGCCCGTCAGAGGTGAGGCCCCGCTGCCGACGACGATCCGGCCGGCCCCGTCGCTGTCGATGACCGTATCGCTGCCGAAATCCCCGTCGAACCGGTAGGTGTCGGTGCCCGCGCCGCCCACCAGGGTGTCGTTGCCCGCACCGCCGATCAGTACGTCGTCGCCCGAATTGCCTTCGAGATAATCGTTGCCGCCGCGCCCGTCCAGCGTGTCGTTGCCGGCGCCGCCGTAGAGGTGGTCGCCCCGGGTGTTGTCATAGCCGGTGAAATTGTCCGCGCCACTCCCGCCGAAAGCCAACATCTGCGTAGCCACCGGTTGAAGAACACCGCCCTGCCGTGCCGTGTTTTCGCCGACCAGAATCTGTGCCGTGCCTGCAGCATCGGTCCAGCGCAGGTCATATGCGCGGTCGGTCGGAAATACGTTGCTGTACGCGATGCCGTCGCCATCCTTGTCATTACGCGCGACGACGGCTTGCAGCAGTGTCGCGCGGTCTGTCAGCCAGCTGTTGGTGAAGGTTGCAGGGGTGCTGGCGAGCTTGTCGGTCTGCCAAGCGGTGTAGTCGGCCGCGCGGCTGATTTGCCAGTTGGCTGCAAGTTGGTCGTTGGCCGCTGCCGTGGTGCCACCGATGTAGAAAGGCGACAGGTCCTGCAATGCAATCAAGGCCCCGAAGTCGCTGCGCGCCAGTGCGGCCAAGCTGTGGCTGGCGGGTTCGATGTGAAGTTGGCCGACCAGGCCCTTGAAAATCGGGTTGTCTTGCAGGGCCGCCAATGTAGCGTGGTAAGTGACACGCGAAGGCGCGCTGCCGCTCACGTCGCCGATAGGCAAGGGTTCGACGCCGGGGCCGGCTAGTGCGCGGCGCAGGCTGTCGAGCACCCCCTCGATGGAGCCCTGCGTCTGGTTTGCGCCGGCTCGGAGCAGGGCATTGAGATCGGACACGGTGAGTGTCGGGTCCAGCTTCTCCAACGCGGCGCCCAAGGCCAGCGCGTCGGTAAGCTTGTACATGTAGTGGTTGCCCAACTGCGTGGCATCGGACTCGTTGGACACCTCGACCCGCTGACCTTGCTGGTTGAAGTAGAAGCTGTTGGTCGTGACGTTCAGACCGTTGGCGGCGAAGTAGTTGGTTTGCTCGGTGCCGTTGGGGAAGCGTGCCAATCCAAGGTCGGAACCCAGAAGGTTTTGCAGACTGGCGAATACCGCTTCGCTGCCGAGAGCAAAGCCCGCGCTGTTAAAAGTGCTGGTATGTTCAACATGCGCTTCACTGCCAAACAAGCGGGTAAACGCAGTGGCTAGATAGCCACCCAGGCTGTGGCCATTAATTTCAATGCCTTGAGCAAGATCGGCAGCGGATACAAGGCCGGTGCCTGGCACATCGCTTGCCACACTGACAAATCCACTGACTGCATCCACGGTATTGCCAATTTGGCGTGCCATTTGCCCCACCGGCGTGGTGATCTTGAGCCACCAGTTAACCATGTCGATGACTTGTTGCCCGGCATTGCCGTTGAGTGTCAGAGTTGCATCTGTCAGAAAATCTTGGAATCCAGCAGTGCCCTGCAGGGAAACGTAGATTTTGCCGCTTGCCTTTTCGCGCCACACCGTGGCGTCAAAACCCGAGGCAGAAACGTCACTGGTTTCAATATGATTGACTACCGTGAAGTTTTCCCCGATATATTTTGCGAGCGTGGAGGTCATACGCTCGGCGAAGCCGGAAAGAGCCTCAAGACTGCTGCCCGTCAGTCCATTGATGTTGTTATCATTAAGTGCATACGTTGCATCCGCCAAAAGTGCATTAATATATGCATTGGATATATTTTTCATGAATTTTCCTTAATTTTCTAAAGAAATGTTTTCCCGAGTGAAAATGGCATCGCGAACCACGTAATTATCGACGCACCCCCCGCTAAATAACATCGGGTGACGCGAACCTATACTTAGAGGCGTGTGGCGCATTAGCCATCCACCATATGCGAAATAGTCCTTATATCGAATGACAACTTCACCACTATCTGCGTCGCGATAAACATGCTCATTTATCGTGCCTGGCATAATTGTTCCGCTTGTTGGGTGACCAGTTCCTAATTCAAGCTTCACCCGCTTGCCCCGTGCCTTAAAAACATCCGCTCTTTCAATACCATTGGCCTTGCACAGTGCTTCGAACTGGTACTTTCCGATGACCTCATCCACGAATGGGAAGGCCAGTAGAGCAAGAAAAACTCCGGCTTTGACCACACCACGCCAGGCGGGGTTAGGCACCAAATTACTTAGGTTTTTTGCCAGCCATGCGCAGCCCCAAAGGTATAAGGCCAAAGCTGCTAAAAGTACCAAGCCACTCATGCCGCTAACCTCCGATCAGAGTTGTTTGCAGACACAGCATAAAATCGAGTCCTAGCCAAGGCTGAACTTGCGTAAGAAGCTATGTATTTGATAGCAGAACTATTGCTCAGTAGGTCCTCTCTCTGATGGCCAAGCGGAACATTTCGCGCTTCGCTCGCAGGCGCGAAGCCCGCACTGTTGAAGGTGCTGGTGTGCGACACGTTGGCTTGCTTGCCGAACAAGCGGGTGAAGGCGCTGGCGAGATAGCCCCCCAGGCTGTGGCCGTTCACTTCGATGCCCGTGGCCAGGTCGGATGCCGTGACCAGGCCTTGCCCTGGCGCCGATGGTGCCAGGGCGTAGAGCGATCCCAGGGCCTGGATTTGCGTTGCGTTTTGCCCTGTGGGCGTCGAAATCCGTAGCCACCAGTTGATCATGTCCGTCACCTGGGCGCGAGCATTGCCGGTCAGGGCCAAATCGCCATCGACCAGGAAATCTATGGGTTGCTGGGTGCCGCGCATGGACACATAGACCTTGCCATTCGCGTCTGGTGTTCCATCTGCGTGATTGGCTCTCCAGACGGTCGCGTCGAAGCTGCTGAGGGCGGATTCGGTTTGTGTGACTACGCCGAAGTTTTCGCTGATGTACTCGGCAAGGGGTTGGGTCATGCGCTGTGCGAGCGCGTTGCTCAAGTTATTGGCTATTTTTAATCCGTCAATATATGAAGCATCTGCCAATAGTGCATTTGTGTAGGCGTCGCTAATTTTTGTCATATCGTCTTCCTTGCTTTTTAAAAATTAATAAACTAATTTACCAATTGGTTCTATCGACTTGGGTCTTTTGACTTCAGTAAATCCAAGATTACCAAGAAAACCCTTGTCAAACGTGCCGGGAGGATGGCATTCGCCCTTGAAAGTAAGCGGGTCATGACCTGAATCGAAGCCGGGGAAAAAATGTCCGCCTTCAGCACTATACTGATCGAAACTTACAATCGGGGCATTGTTTTCTAAGTCCAAATAACGAAAGGTCATTTTCCAAACCTTTACCCAAGTGCCGGATACCGGCATTTGATAGCTGCCAGGCTCTCGGTAAACACTTTTCCCGCGTGCAGCCTCTTTGTTGACCCACACCACATTCGCCTCGCACAATTCCTTAAACTGCCATCCCCCCACAATCTCATCAATCAAAGGCAACGGCAATAACAAGGCAAATATTAGCCACTTGACCCAGGCGCGCCACGGTCGGTCGGGCAGCTTTCCCGCGATTTTTCCGGCGATCCATTTGAGGAGATAGAGCCACAGCGCGACGACCGCCAAAAACATCAAGCCACCCATGTCGCCGACCTCCGGTGAGAGTTGTTCACAGGTGTGGCATCAAATCGCCTTCCAGCAATTGATGTGCTTTGGCATGAAGCCGGTTTTTTAATAGAAGATGGTTCTCTGCGCGTGATGCCTTCACCGGCATGGGCAGCGAATACCGGACCGCCATTGGTCTGCCTGCTCATACTGTGCCGACCGCCGTCGCCCAGCTCGATGCGCAGCACCGCACCCGAGCCGATCATCGAGGGATCGCCGAAGGCGGTAGAGAGCCCATTGACGACCAGCGGCGCGGCCCCCCCCTCATACCCCGCGCCCACCGACAAACCACCCGCGTTGCCGTCCGCAAAAATAACGTCCTCTCCCGCGCCGCCGACGATCGTGTCGTCGCCCTGGCCGCCGAACAGCACATCGCGCCCGTCGCCGCCGACCAGCAGATCGTCGCCGTCCCCACCATCGAGCACCATGCGGCTGGTGGTGAGGGCGTGGGTCTGGGGATCGTCCCCGCGCGCGATGGCGTCCTGCAGCGTGGCGAAGGTGGTCGCGTACAGCCGGTCGTCGCCGGTGCGCCCGGCCAGGATGATGTTGGTGGCGGCAGATACGGCACCACCTTCGATCACATCGTCGCCCCGCCCCCCGCTGGCGCCGCTGCTGCGCAGGACCGGCTCGCCCGGGGCGCCCATGTCGCGGGGCGTGGCCACGTTGTGGAGCTGCAGCCCGTCGGCGTTCTGCCAGGGCCGGTCGTGGGTATAGGCATCGAGCCCCGCCGCGGTGCCCAGGTCGTAGGCGGTGGCTGGGGCGGGAACGTCCGCGGCAGGCGCGGCGCCCTCCAGGGTCAGGCCCAGGTCGCCTGGTTTCCAGTTGCGCACGGTGATCGAGCCGAAACCGGCGCTGTTGGCCGTGGCGCTGCGTGGCGCGATGATCAGGTCGGTACCGCTCAGGGTGTAGAGCACACGCTTGTCGTCGGATTGCCAGGTGTTGTCGGCGAGCTTCTTGCCGCCGGTCAGAGCTGAGGCCCCGCTGCCGACGACGATCCGGCCGGCCCCGTCGCTGTCGATGACCGTATCGCTGCCGAAATCCCCGTCGAACCGGTAGGTATCGTTGCCCGCGCCGCCCACCAGGGTGTCGTTGCCTGCACCGCCGATCAGCACGTCGTCGCCCGCGTCGCCTTCGAGGTAATCGTTGCCACCCCGCCCGTCCAGCGTGTCGTTGCCGGCGCCGCCGTAGAGGTGGTCTTCCACCCCTCTGCCGGCGAATTGGTTGTCGTCGCTGTCGCCGAAGTAGGTATGCCGCGTGGCATTCGATACGGCCCCTTGGCGCACCTTGTAGTCGCTGGCCACATCTTCGTAGTAGGCGTCTTCCAGATAGTAGGGAGAGGCGACACCCCTGGCATCGTTGGGCGGCTCGTAGGCCAGATCGAAAGCCTGCTTGTTGGCCGTGTTGAACCAGTTCTTGCGTTCCAGCAACGCCGCGCGGTCGTTCAGCCAGTGGTCGCTGATGTTGAGCGCCTGGGTGGGCTCGCCTTGGGCCGAAGCCTGTTGGTCTTTCTTCCATTCGGTGTAGACGTCGCCCCACCGCGCGCCGATCGCGTCCTGCCCGGCCGGGGACGAGGCCATGTGCAACGCGAACGGGCTGAGCGTCCGCAGGGCCAGGTAATCGCCGAAGTCGCTGCGGGCCGAGTGGCTCAAGGCACTGGGTGAATTAGTCGCCAGGGTGAAGAAGGGGGCCGAAGGCTTAAGGGCCGCGATGCTTGTCTGGATGCCTGTGAGCACTTCATAGAAACGGTCGCGTCCGCTGTAGCCATCTTGGCTGTCGGTGCGTGCCCAGGTGGCGCCGTCGGGATTGCCTTTGAGACGCGCCGCTTTGGCTTGGGGGCCCATCACCGTGTCGGCCAGGATATTGACCAGGTTTTCCAGCAGATCGCCCTCGGCCTTGCCTTGCGAGCCGCCTGCCAGCAGGTCGCCGTCTACCCGTTTTTGCTCGGTGGCGGCCTGATAAAGCGTTTTGAACAGGGCCTGCGCCGCTTGCTGCGTACGCTGCTCGGGCGGCACCAGCGAGAGCAGGGTGTCCTGCAGCGCCAGGGAGTCGACCAGCAGCACCAGGCTGTGCGTGTCGCCGAAATCGCGTTCGGCATAGTGGTCGACCAGCAGGTTCGGGCCTTTGAGCAAGTCGGATAGAACGCCCCCACCGATCCCCCCGCGGTAGAGCGGCTGGTCTTCGATGCCGATGCGCACGTCCTGCCCGTAGTGCCACTGGCTGTTGGAAACTACCGAGGGGTTGGTGTCGCCCACCACGTCGTACTGGTTGTCCAGACGCCCCCCGTACTGCTTGACGCCGAAACCCTGCTGCGCACCGGCCACCATGGTGGCCGATTGCGTGCGCTGGCCCGCGAACTGCACGGCCAGCCGGTAGTCCAGGTTCAGCCCGGCGATGTCGGCGGACTTGACGTCGCGGGGGCTGGCACCCGCCCCGGGGCCGGTGCCGCCGGCCACCAGGGTGGTGACGCGTACAGCTTCCGTGCCCAGGGCGGCTATCTCGCCGAGCGCTTTCTGCAGCATGCGCGCCTGCGCCCCCATGCTCCGGGGCTCGCCGGTCCACCCGTCGACATACCGGCTTTGCAGGTATTCCTGCGCCGAGGCGATAGTGCGCTGCCCGCTGGCGAGGTCCGCACGCAGAGTGCGGTAGATATTGGCCAGGCCGGGTTCGGTGAAGCGGCCGGCCAGGGCGTCGGGGCTGTCGCGCAGGCGGGTGAAGTCGGCCAGCGCGTCCTGCAGCGATCCGCTCTTGACCTGGCCGATGCCGGCGCCGTTGAAAGTGACGACCTGCTGCGCGGCGCCGCTGTTGAGCAGGTTGAAGACAGTGGCCAGATGCCCGCCCAGGCTGTAGCCGGTGACGCTGAAGGCTTGGCCGGCGCCCAGTTTGGCGGGGTCTTTCTGCAGTTCGGCATACCAGGCTTGCATGTCGGCGATCTGGCCCCAGGCGAAGCCGGTGTTCTTGATCTCCAGCTCGTTGGTGGCTTTGTTGTCGCGGGCGGCGTCGTCGATGAATTCTGTGGAGCGGAAACTGAGGACGGTTTCTCGGGTTTCTTTATTGCGGAACAAGGTGCCGCTGAAGCCGGTTGTGGTATTGGCCCGCTGGTCGATGACCTCCCATTCGGCGGCGAACTTCTGGGCCTGGGTGGCGACGAAGCGGCTGGCGTGGTCGTTGCCTCTGGTCAGTGCGTCGGTCAGCGCTTGGCCTTGATTTCTGAACACTTCGGGGTTTTTCTCGTCCCGAATGAAGGCTTCGGCAGCCATTTGAAGGTTAGCGTATTCCAGATACTGGGCAATAGTAGGTTGCGTCATTACTTCTTCTCCGAAGGTTTTAGTACTTGTTGAACAAAATTGGATGCTTGCCTTGGTTGAGCAGTCGATCCGTGGCGTGGCGCGAATTCAGGGCATGCATTATTCGCAGCCAACAACCATGGAGAACGCCCTCCCACTTGACTGCCCTGCGCCCAGTCCACCATATAGCCGATACGCTCGGCTATGACTTCATTGGTTTGCAAATCGATGACTTTGAGGGAACTGCCGGCAATCCAGTAATCGCGCTCTTGTCGGGTCGAGATATCGTCGTAGGTGACGCCGTACCGGGGGGGCTGGCTTGGGGCGGGGATGCGGTCTAGGATGTAGGCGTAGATGTTGAGGTCGAAATTCGGATTCCGCTTTAGCTCAAGCTGAACATTTGGAGCATCGATCTTCATTTTTCTCACGGCTTTGACGGAGCCGGTGTAGCGGTACCTCACGCCGTCTGCGGGATCTATGGCTTCGATATACAGATAACCCAAGGGAGGTTTGAAAGATTCTGGGTATTTGTGAGTGGCTTCAAAGCTACCGCGCAGAAAGCTTTCTATGTATCCTTTACCTAAAGAGTCGCTTCCATAGGGATCGTCCATCAGATATTGGTTGCCGTAGTTGATATTCTCTGGCCGCAGCTTCATCAGAAAAACGCCCTCCACGTTCTCCACCGTACGGTGAATAAAAACGCCGGACTTCTTGCACAGATCCTGAAACATCTCGCCGGCGATGCGCTGGCGCTCTTTCATCGACTGTTGTTCGACGGCGGTGGTGTTGGCTGTCGCGGCCTGCCCGGGTTCGCTGGTGCCGCCGGCTATGGCCAACAGTAGGCAAAGCAGTACGGTGCGCATGCGGGTTGGTATGCGGTTTGGGGTTTTCATGCCGTCACCTGCCCTTTGCTGGCGGCTGCGTGCCAGAGGCGGTTCTGTCTTCTGTTTTTTGGTTCGAATCGCCTTGCAGCCGTTGATCTGATTCGGCATGCTGCTACTCTTTCGGTAGCACTTGCATTCCTGGGAGCCAGTGCTGCTTTCTGCAGCATGCGCGCCTGCGCCCCCATGCCCAGCGGCTCGCCGGTCCACCCGTCGACATACCGGCGCTGCAGGTATTCCTGTGCCGAGGCGATGGTGCGCTGCCCGCTGGCGAGGTCCGCGCGCAGGGTGCGGTAGATATTGGCCAGGCCGGGTTCGGTGAAGCGGCCGGCCAGGGCGTCGGGGCTGTCGCGCAGGCGGGTGAAGTCGGCCAGCGCGTCCTGCAGCGATCCGCTCTTGACCTGGCCGATGCCGGCGCCGTTGAAGGTGACGACCTGCTGCGCGGCGCCAGCGTTGAGCAGGTTGAAGACAGTGGCCAGATGCCCGCCCAGGCTGTAGCCGGTGACGCTGAAGGCTTGGCCGGCGCCCAGTTTGGCGGGGTCGGCCTGCAGTTCGGCATACCAAGCCTGCATGTCGGCGATCTGGCCCCAGGCGAAGCCGGTGTTCTTGATCTCCAGCTCGTTGGTGGCTTTGTTGTCGCGGGCGGCGTCGTCGATGAATTCTGTGGAGCGGAAAGAGAGGACGGTTTCTCGGGTTTCTTTATTGCGGAACAGGGTGCCGCTGAAACCGGTGGTGGTGTTGGCCCGCTGGTCGATGACATCCCATTCGGCAGCGAACTTCTGGGCCTGGGTGGCGACGAAACGGCTGGCGTGGTCGTTGCCTCTGGTCAGGGATTTTTCATATTCGGTCCCTGTATTTTTTAATTCGCCCGTGATTTCATCCCGAATAAAAGCTTCGGCTGCCATTTGCAAGTTGGCATACGAAAGATATTGGGAGATGGTAGGTGAAGTCATTTTATTTCCTTAGACTTCAAAGATTTGTTGACGAAACGGATGGTCTGCGAAAGTTGAGAAACGGAGCCGTGGCGTGGCGCGAATTCAGGGCATGCGTTATTTGCCGCCAGTAGCCAAGGAGAGCGTCCGCCCAATCGAATTCCCTGGGCCCAATCCATCATGTAGCCGATGCGCTCGGCGATGACTTCATTGGTTTGCAGGTCGATGACCTTGAGTGAGCTGCCGGCAATCCAGTAGTCGCGCTCGTGTCGTGTGGAAATGTCGTCGTAGGTCACGCCGTAGCGGGGGGCAGGGCCTGTGGCGGGGGTGCGGTCTAGGATATAGGCGTAGATGTTGAGGTCGAAATTCGGATTCCGCTTTAGCTCAAGCTGAACATTTGGAGCATCGACCTTCATTTTTCTCACGGCTTTGACGGAGCCGGTGTAGTGGTACCTAACACCGTCTGAGGGGTCTATTGCTTCGACGTATTGATAACCAAATCTATCCGTAGGAGGATTTTCCTTGTTGGGGGAAATTTTCGGCCAAGCCTCATAGTAATCCCGCAAGAAAAGCTCAATATATCCTTTGCCGCCTACGTCACTTCCATAAGGGTCATCCAAGGCGTACTGGTTTTCAAAATTGGATTTATCGGGCCGCAGCTTCATCAGAAACACGCCCTCCACGTTCTCTACCGTACGGTGAATAAAAACGCCCGACTTCTTACACAGCTCTTGAAACATCTCGCCGGCGATGCGCTGGCGCTCTTTCATCGACTGTTGTTCGACTGCAGTGGAGGTGGCTGTCGCGGCCTGCCCGGGTTCGCTGGTACAGCCGGCTATGGCCAACAGTAGGCAGAGCAGTCCGGTGCGCATGCGGGGCGTAATTCGGTATATTTTCATTAGGCTGTTTTGCTTTTTCCGGGGACGAGTAGTACGGATTTTTATTTTCATGTCGAAGCCGCGATCCATGTATTGGCTGCGTCAATTTAGCTAATTAGTCTTGCAAGGAAATAAGTTTTATTTTTTGAAAAACAATCACCGCTATATTTTTGGGATATTTTTAGGGCTGCATTTCGCTCTTGTTTTGCATGAATTAATCGAGAAATTTCATCTTGGTAGGAGGCTCTTCTTTGATGGGTAATGCCCGCACCATTTTTCTCGACTGTTTGTGAAGTTATTATTTTCTCAAGATCGTTAGGAATCATGAGTTGTGGCTTTCCCATGAGTAAAGTCTGGTTTACTGTGGTTGTAGAGCCATAATTGATCACTGCGTGCGCAATCCTCAAAGCCTCATGCATGTTTATAGGTTCACGCTGAACGTATACATACGGGTGAGGCCTGCCAAGGAATTCTGCTGGTATGTCAGGCCAGACGCATACAGCGTCTGCCTTGCAGGCACCTATTGCATCCAGCAGTTCGCGTGCATCGGATATTCCACGCAGGTATGCGAAAATTTTAATTCGATCCGACGAGGTTTCATACTCCGACCAAGGGATTGGTTGTTCGTCGTGTTCTTTATTCCTGACCGAAAGTGGCCCTACATATATCCCATATGTTCTGGGGGAGTAGGGGTCAGCCTCTGGTAGACAATCATATATTTTGAAAGGGTATGCAAAATAATCTGCGATGCCGGGTGATTCCTGATTGTGGGAGAGCCCTTTTAAGGCTGCTAGTGTGGATTCCAATTGCCCTATTTTTTGGGAATTTTTCTTTTCAATGTACGGCCCGCGCGCAGAATATCCAAATATAGGGCATTCGGGTGGTGGGGCATCGAATCCATTGGTGATCTGGAAAGATTCGACTCCCAAAAACAGCGCCGCCAATTGGGCTGCAGGGGCATAATCCAATATAACCCGATCGGGGCGTATTTTCTCGATAAGCCTCATCCAATCGCGCACCAGAACTTCAAAGCACAGCGGCTCGGAAAAGCCTAGGTTTAGCAAAATATCTGCAAATGAATCGATCCGGTGTGCATGAGGCTTGTTAACGCCGCGTATCAGAGGTGCGCCATGTACTTCGTAGCCACAGTCATGCACGGGCTGCGCTTGTGTATATGCAGGCGGCACTGCCCATATCGGAGTGCCGCCTTTGTCTTCAATCGATCTGGAAACCGCCAACATTCGCGAGAGATGTCCCAGATTTCGGCCGTGTTCCCAAGCCAATAAGATCCGCCTGCTCACTTTTCACCGCTCCCTCAAGCTCTCATTCCCCGCCTTTTGGATGGGACTGAGCAAATACTCAATCACCCTGCGCTTGCCCGTCTTGATCTCCGCCGTCAGATTCATCCCCGGCGCCAGCCGAATCTGCTTGCCATCCACATCGATGTGGCTCTGGTCCAGGCTGATCAGTGCCGGGAAGATCGCCCCGCGCTTCTCGTCGTTTACCGCGTCCTGGGTGACCTTGTTGACCGTGCCCCTGACGGTCCCGTACCGCGTAAACGAGAAGGTCTCCAACTTAATCGCCACCTCCTGCCCCGGCGACACGAAGCCGATGTCCTTGTTCTCCAGCGTCACCTCCGCACTCACGTGTGCGCTGTCGGGCACGATCACCATGAGTGCTTGGGCTTCGGTCACCACGCCGCCCTCGGTGTGGGCGGCCAGTTGCTGCACGGTGCCGGCCACCGGCGCTTTGAGCGTGGCCAGGCGTTCGCGCTGGGTGGCTTTGGTCAGCTCCTGGCCGGACTGCTGGCGCTTCAGGTCGGCCTGGGACTGGCGCTCGCTCAGTACGTGGCGGGTTTCGGCCAGATAGGAACTGCGCATCTGCTCGGCCTCGCGCAGCGCGGCCTGGGCTTCCTGTAGCCGGGCCTGCTGGGTGGCCAAGTCCTGCTCCAGCTCGATGCGCTCGCGGGTGCGGTCCTGGTTGGCATGGCTGGACATGAAGCCCTGGTCGGCCAGGGCCTTGAAGTCGGCCTCGCGCTTGCGCGAGATGGGCAGGGTGGCGTCGAGCTTGCCGATCATGGCCCGCACGGTGGCCATCTCTGCCTGGCGTCGTTGCCGCTCGGCTGCGAGTTTGGCGAGTCTTGCGCTGATGTCGCTCCATTCCGCTGACAACTGACTGTTGGCGTCCGCAGTGTCTTCGGGTCGCCAAGGCGCCGGGATGTCCTTGGCGGGAAGGCGCATGGATTGACCGGCCGGCGAGGCGCCCGTGCGCTCGATGCTCGCCAGCATCTGCTGCAACGCCCGGCTGCGCAGCCAATCAGAGTCGGCCGAGCGGCGGGCCTCCTGGTAGCTGGCTTTGTCGGCGGTCGCCGCCGTCGGGTCCAGTTCCACCAGGGGCTGGCCCGCGGCGACATGGTCGCCGTCCTGGACCAGAACGCGCCGGACCACGCTGTGCTCGAGCGGCTGGACGAGCTTGGTGCGGTCGCTCACGATGACCCGGCCGGGGGCCACCGCGACGATGTCGATCTTGCCGAAGATGGCCCAGAGCAAGGCGATCACGAACAGGGCCATCAGCACGGAGGCGACACGGCGCGGGGCGGGATGGACGGGCGTCTCCTGCAGGCTCAGCGCTGCCGGCAGAAAGGCCTGCTCGTCGGCCAGGCGCGCGGGGCCTGCCAGCTCGGCCCGGTGCGCCCAGGCGGCGCCGAAGACGGCGCGGTAGCGCCCGAGCAGTTCGATGCCCGGGTGCCGCATGCGGGGGGCCTCGACGGGGACCGGTGCGAGCGGCACGGCCGGGGCGCCGTCGGCGGATGCAGTGGCGCCGTTCATGCCGTGGCCCCTTCCGCTGCCGGCACGGGGTGGGTGCCATGGCTGCCGTCCTGCATGCGCCAGAGGTGGGCGTACAGGCCCTGGGGCCGCTGCACCAGGGCGTCGTGCGACCCCGCCTCCACGATCCGGCCCTTGTCCATCACGATGATGCGGTGGGCGTTGCGCACCGCACTCAGGCGGTGGGCGATGATCAGGACGGTGCGGCCCTTGCAGATCTGGGCCATGTTGCGCTGGACGATGGCTTCGCTCTCGTAGTCGAGCGCGCTGGTGGCCTCGTCCAGGATCAGGATGCGGGGATTGGTAAAGAGTGCCCGTGCGATGGCCACCCGCTGGCGCTGTCCGCCCGACAGGCTACCGCCTTGCTCGCCCACCAGGGTGTCGTAGCCCTCGGGCAGTTCGCTGATGAAGTCGTGGGCACCGGCCAGGCGCGCGGCATGCACCACCACCTCGATGGGTGCGGCCGGGTCGGCGATCGCGATGTTCTCGCGCACGCTGCGGTTGAACAGCAGGTTCTCCTGCAGCACCACGCCTACCTGGCGGCGCAGTTGGGCGGCGTCGATCAGGCTGATGTCGATGCCGTCGACCAGGATGCGGCCCTGCTCGGGCGCATAGAGGCGCTGGACGATCTTGGTCAGGGTGCTCTTGCCGGAGCCGGAGCGCCCGACGATGCCGATGACCTCGCCGGGGCGCACGTCCAGGCTGACGCCGCACAACACCGGCGATGCCTCGGGGCGGTAGCGGAAGTGCACCCCGTCGAGGGTGATGCGGCCGCGGATCGGCGGGAGCTGGGCGGCGCTCGACGGCAGCGCTTCGGTGCGGGTATTGAGGATGTCGCCCAGCCGGGCCATCGAGATGCCGGTCTGCTGGAAGTCGGTCCAGAGCTGGGCCATGCGCATGATCGGCTGGGCCACGCGCTGCGCGAACATGTTGAAGGCGACGAACTGGCCGACGGTGAGCTGGTTGTCCATGACCAGGTGGGCGCCGTACCAGAGCGTCGCGGCATTGACCAGCTTGCCGATGAGGTTGACGCCCTCGTGCGCCCAGGAGGCGAGGTTCTGGGTCTTGAAGCTGGCGCTGACATAGGCGGCGAGCTGGTTGTCCCAACGCCGGGCGAAGGTGGGCTCCAGCGCGCTCGCCTTGACCGTCTGGATGCCGGTGACCGTCTCGACCAGCATGGCCTGGTTCTCGGCACCGCGGGCGAACTTGTGGTCCAGCCGCCGGCGCAGGACGGGGACGATGGCCAGGCTCAGGCCGAAGTAGAGCGGCAGGCTCACCAGAACGATCAGGGTGAGCGGCACGCTGTAGAACAGCATGACGGCGATGAAGATGACCGAGAACAGCACGTCCAGCACCACGGTGAGCGCATTGCCGGTCAGGAAGCTGCGGATGTTCTCCAGCTCCCGCACCCGTGCGACCGAGTCGCCCACCCGCCGCGCTTGGAAGTAGGCCAGCGGGAGGTGCATCAGATGGCGAAACAGCCGGGCGCCGAGTTCGACATCGATGCGGTTGGTGGTATGGCTGAACACATAAGCGCGCAGGCCGTTGAGCAGGCTCTCGAAGACCACGATGACGACCAGCCCGATGACCAGCACATCCAGGGTGGTGACGCCGTGGTGCACCAATACCTTGTCCATGACCACCTGAAAGAACAGCGGGCTGATCAAGGCGAACAGCTGCAGCATGAAAGAGATGAGCAATACCTCTCCCAGCAGCTTGCGGTGTTTGACCAGGCTGGGAATGAACCAGCTGAAATCGAACCGGGCGAATTCGCCGGCCAGTGCGGCGCGGCTGGTAATCAACAGCAGCTGGCCGGTCCAGCGCGCGGTAAAGACATCCATCGGCTCGATGGCGGGGCGGCTGCCCGCATGGCCGGTTTGCAGCAGCACCCGGTTCGCATCGCATTGGGCCAATACCGCGAAGTCCGGATAGCCACTGCCCGATGACGGCTGCATCAGCGCGATGGCCGGCAAGGGGGTCTGGACCAGACGTTCCGGTGTCGTGCGTACCAGGCGTGCCTTGAGGCCCAGGTGCTTGGCCGCCCGCAGCAGGTCCGAGGACGACAGCTCCCCGGAGGGGAGAAAGCCCATCTGGTGGGCGAGTGTCGCGGGGTCGGCTGCGATCTGGTGGATACGGGCGATGGTGCAGAGGACGGCCAGTGCCTGGTCTCGGCGCGATATTGTTAGCGTACTACCTGAAAATGCCGGGCGATTACCACTCCCTTCGTCTTCCAACCCGCTCCCAATACCCGATCCAGTCCCTTCATCCGCCATCGACATTCTCCGCAAGCATGTGTCGCTTGTGTAAATAGATGCGCGAAGTTAATCGTTAATCGAATAGGACAACAGATAAATTTGGCTGTGTTCGGATGGGACGTGTGGAAATCGTCTCGCCGTCGCCACAATGCTAATTAGTTACAAGCCCGGTAAGGCCGATGTAAGTTTGGAACCGCAATGCCCAACCTGCGGCGTGTTGAGCCAGTTTCAGGGGGCTTCGGTCCTGCGGCCCGGTTCAACAATGAAACAGCGGGGGCGGGCGTACCGTCGCCACGAGGCTGACGGCCCCCGCCGCACAACATACGGCCCGGAACCTGGCCGTGTGGCGGCTGTCGGCGATGCCCATCGCTGCCAGCGGCGCCGCCCACAGGATGGCGTAGTTCAACACGCGCAGCATCCAGTTGGTATCCAGCAGCCAGAACGAGCCGGCCAGCGCCAACACTGTCGACACACCCCCTGCCACTACGAGCCCGAACAGGTCGTGCAGCATCGGGCGGTCCCTTCCCGCACGCAAGTGGTTGCGGGCCACCCCCACGCCGCGCACAAGAAGAAAGAGGAACAGCAGGTTGCCTGCCTGGGCGACCAGGAAAAGCGCGGGCTGGTTTCGATAGGGCTTCCAGGCGTTGGGCGGTAGCAGCAGCGCCTGCATGCAAAGCGTCCCGGTAGCGGCCAGCAGCAGCAGGCCCAAGACCCATCGGGGGTGGCTGTCCAGCATCTGCAGGGCGCGGCGGCCCACCGGGGCCAGCCGGGGCCACGCCAGCCTGCCCACTGCCAGCGGGACCAGCACGACCAGCGCGACGGCCGCACCGCCCGCGGCCATGGCGGCAGTGGGTACGGCCAGCAGGTGGCTGCGACGGATGTCGTCCAGCATGGCGCCGTACGGCGTTCCAGGCGCCACGAACACCAGCATGCCCAGCAAAAGACCGCCCACGGGCCCGGCGAAACCTGCGCGGTTTCTCATGCCCGACAGGTAGGCACCCACCAACAAGACCGCGGACGCCACCGCCAGGATCGCGAAAGACAGGATGTGCAGCAGGGCCACCAGCGGCGCCTGCGCCAGGCAGGGCGACGAAGGCCCCCGGCCTCGCAAGGCCCGCAGGCACAAGCAGAGATGCAGCAACACCAGCGCCTGCCCCCACTGCTGCGGCCGGCTTTCCAGAAGCGGCGCCAGAAAGTAGGTGCTGGTCGCCAGACACAACAGGACATCGACCGGGCGGGTGATGCCCAGCAGCCGGTAGCTGGCCCAGAGGACCGCCAGGACCACGGGGACGGACACCACGCCCAGCACGGCGAGTGCGCTGGCGGGGCCCATGCCCGAGAGGTGTACGACCTGCTGCAGCGTCCAGAAGTGGAGCGGTCCCGACACGGGCCAGTCGATACCTTGCTGCACGGCATGCGCAATGACCGCCCAGTGGTGTTCGTCCACACGGCAGATCGGATAGCCGAACCAGGTGCGTACCAGGTACGCACCGACCAGCCCCGACAGCGCCACGAGAGCCAGGCCCATCCAGGATCGACGCCCTGCAGGGCGGGCGGAGGCGTCTGCGGTCATGCGCACGCGTGGGTGGGCCTTGTTGTCGAGAGGCGGGGCGCCGGGCATTCCCGCCGCAACGGCGACTCAACGGGCGGGCTGCAACAGCGACTGCACGTCCTGCCGCCAGGCGGCGAAGGCGCGGGTTTCCTCGTCCGTGAGCGCCACGCCGGTGGACAGGGTACGGTAGCCCCCTTCCTGCTTCGCGGCCTCGTTGCGGTCGTTCGGGGGCGACAGGTCCTCCGGCGCCGGTGCATTCTGCAGTTGCAGGCTGGACGGCGTGCTGTCGTTGATGCCGGTGGGGCGGCCGGTCCGGGTATGGGTGCGGGTGACGAACAGCGAATACGACGCGGTGTCCGCGATCGCCCTCCAGGTGCCCACGCCCGCACCCCGGTCGCCCGACATCTTGAAGGAGTAGACGTCGTCGCTGGCGGAATTGTTGGCCTCGACACACAGCACGCTGCCGGCCAGCACGCCGCGTGTCTGGGTCTCGCATCCGAAATTGCCGGCCGGGTTGACGGCGATGCCGCTGCCGGTCGAGGTGCTCGAACCGAGCGCGCGGGTGAGCGTGTAGAAATCCGAATTGATGAAGTTGGGACCGACGTAGGTCAGCAGGTAGGTGCCGAACAAACCCTCCGGCGTGGGCGCATAGCCGAAGCCGAACTTCACCACGGACTTGGGGCCTTCGCCCGGCAGCGTGATGGTGCCGCTCTTGCCGGTGCGGAAATCCAGCGTGACCGTGCCGGGCGAGCCGGCCTCCGAGCCGTTGCGGAAGCCCGCACCCAGCGCGGTGCCGCCGCGGTATTCCACCAGCGGTGCCGAAAAGCGGTTGTTGATGATCGGGCCCACGGCGTTGTAGAACACGCTGCTGCCGTCGGCCCGGTAGCCGTAGTACGACAGCACCACCACCTCGTTTTCCACCTCGATCTGGAAACCCCGTCCCGGCGAGCCGTTCAACTCGGCGGAGATGCCCCACAGGCCGGTTGCAGGCATGAATGCCTGGGCGGCGCCGACGACACAAAAAGACAGTGCGGCGGCGGCGGTGCGAAGATGGTGGAGGGACATATGCTTTGACGTTTGGTTGTAAGGGTGTGTAGCGTAGCCACGGTCATGCGCCATCCCCAATGGATTTTCTCGTCGATGTTGTGCTTTCCGCAAGCTTCCGTCGCGGTCCTGGCAGCCGCTAGACTTTCCTGCCCCATTCCTTTTGACGACAGCTCACTTTCTCCTTATGACCCTCTCCCAACAGGCCGTGCGCGAGGCCTTGCAACAGGTCCTGGACCCCCGGACCGGCAAAGACTTCATCACGGCCCGGGCCTTGCAGGATCTGGTCGTCGAGGGCACCCAGGTGTCTTTTCGCGCGGTGCTGGGCTATCCGGCGGCTAGCCGGCATGCGGCGCTGCGCGCGGCACTCACCGCCGCGGTGCTGGCGGTGCCGGGCGCCGAGCGGGTGGATATCCGCTTCGATACCGAGATCGTCGCCCATTCGGTGCAGCGCGGGCTGCAGCCGATGCCGGAGGTGAAGAACATCATCGCGGTGGCGTCGGGCAAGGGCGGGGTGGGCAAGAGCACCACCGCCGCCAACCTGGCCCTGGCCCTGGCGGCCGAGGGCGCCACGGTGGGGCTGCTGGATGCCGACATCTACGGTCCCAGCGTGCCGACGATGATGGGCATCGCCGGCCAGAAGCCGGCCAGCGAGGACGGCAAGACGATGGAGCCGCTGATCGCCCACGGCATCCAGGTGATGTCGATCGGCTTCCTGGTGGAGCCCGACCAGGCCATGATCTGGCGCGGCCCGATGGCGACGCAGGCGCTGGAGCAGCTGCTGCGCCAGACCAACTGGAAGGGCCTGGACTACCTGGTGGTCGACATGCCGCCCGGCACCGGCGACATCCAGCTCACCCTGAGCCAGCGGGTGCCGATCGCCGGCGCGGTGATCGTCACCACGCCGCAGGACATCGCGCTGATCGATGCGCGCAAGGGCGTGAAGATGTTCGAGAAGGTGGGCGTGCCGCTGCTGGGCCTGGTGGAGAACATGGCGGTGCACGTCTGCAGCCAGTGCGGCCATGCCGAGCACATCTTCGGCGAGGGCGGCGGCCAGCGGCTGGCGGCCGAATACGGCATGGACTACCTGGGCGCGCTGCCGCTGGCGCTCGACATCCGCCTGCAGGCCGACGGTGGCACGCCGACCGTGGCGGCCGCGCCCGACGGACCGCACGCCGCCGCCTACCGCGACATTGCGCTGAAGGTGGCGGTGGCGCTCGCCGGCCGCACCAAGGATTTCTCGGCCCGTTTCCCCACCATCACGGTGAGCCAGGACACCTGATGCACCGCGCCGCGGCATGAACCTGCTCGCCTCCATGCGGTACCTGCTGGCGCTCAACGAGCACCGGCACTTCGGCCGTGCGGCGCAGGCCTGCCACATCACCCAGCCGGCGCTCTCCAACGCGCTGAAGGCGCTGGAACAGGAATTCGGTGTGGTCATCGTGCAACGCGGACGCACCTACGCCGGCCTGACCCACGAAGGCGAGCGGGTGCTGCTGACCGCCCAGCGCATGGTGCGGGAGCGCGAGATATTGCAGGAGGAACTCAACAGCGGTGCTTCGCGCCCGCAGGGCAGCCTGCGGCTGGGTGCGGTGCCCACGGCGATGCCGGTGCTGGCGCATTTCGCGGCGCTGCTGCATGCGCGGCACCCGGGCATCGCGCCGGTGGTGCGATCGATGAGCTCTCCGGAGATCGAGGCCGAGCTCGACGGCCTGGCGCTCGATCTGGGCCTGGGCTATACCGACCGGCTGGGCGAGCGCGGCCTGCGACTCGATTCGATGCCGCAGTACGACGAGCGTTACTACTTCGTGCACCGCGCCACGCACGGCCCACCGGCGGCGCCCGACACCGCCGTGCTGCGCGGCCCGGCCCGCGGTGCCTCTATCGCGTGGCGCGAGGCGGCGCAACATCCCCTGTGCCTGCTCACGCCCGAGATGCACAACCGCACCATCGTCGACAGCGCGCTGGCGATCGCCGGGGTGCAGGTCAAGCCGGCGATCGAAACCAATTCTGTACTGGCGCTGGCGCTGAGCGTGGTGGCGGGCCGCACCGCCACGATCCTGCCCGCGGCCCTGCTCGACGTGCTGCACGGGTATTCCGAGCTGCGGGCGCTGCCCCTGGTCGGCCCCGACGTCGTCACGCCGGTGGGATTCCTGGTCAACCCGGGCGCCCGCTCGTCCCGGGTGATGCAGGCGGCGCTGGACCTGGCCCAGGACGCGACCTGGATCGTCCAGGCGGTACGCACCGGCATGGCCGGCCGCAGCGAAACCGACTCCGCATAAGTCCCGGCAGGGCCGGCCCCGATGGCGAGGGGTCAGCTTGATGCCACCTTTGTATCCATAAGAAAAGTCATTTAGTTTTTGAATCGGGGCATTTTCAGAACAAATTGGACCTGTAGCCGACGCCACCAGACACTCGCACACCGAAAAAATCCGGCCGCGCTGCGATGCGGGCCCCACCGAGGAGAAAGAAGAAATGGCGAACTTCCTGGACAAGGAGCGCACCATTGCCGGACCCGGCTTCAACCGCTGGCTGGTACCGCCGGCCGCACTGGCCATCCACCTGTGCATCGGCATGGCCTACGGCTTCTCGGTGTTCTGGTTGCCGCTGTCGAAGGCCCTGGCCACCCAGGGCAATGGCGCGCAGGCCTGCGGCAAGGACATGAGCTTCTTCGCCGAACTGTTCGCCTCCGGCTGCGACTGGCGCATCGCGACCCTCGGCTGGATGTACACCCTGTTCTTCGTGTTCCTCGGCTGCTCGGCCGCGATCTGGGGCGGCTGGCTGGAACGGGCCGGCCCGCGCAAGGCCGGCGTGGTGTCGGCCCTGTGCTGGTGCGGCGGCATGGCGCTGTCGGCCATCGGCATCCACCTGCACCAGTTCTGGCTGATGATCCTCGGCTCGGGCGTGATCGGCGGCATCGGGCTGGGGCTGGGCTACATCTCGCCCGTCTCGACGCTGATCAAGTGGTTCCCCGACCGCCGCGGCATGGCCACCGGCATGGCCATCATGGGCTTCGGCGGCGGCGCGATGATCGGCTCGCCGCTCGCGGCCGAGCTGCTGAAGATCTTCTCGACGCCCACCGACGTCGGCGTGGCGCCCACCTTCCTGTCGATGGCCGCGATCTACTTCGTCTTCATGATGGCCGGCGCGCTGCTCTACCGCGTGCCCGCCACCGGCTGGAAGCCCGCCGGCTGGACGCCGCCGCCCCCGTCGGCCAACGCGATGATCACGCAGCGCCATGTGCATGTGAAGAAGGTCTGGGGCATTCCGCAGTTCTGGCTGATCTGGATCGTGCTGTGCATGAACGTCAGCGCCGGCATCGGCGTGATCGGCATGGCCTCTCCGATGCTGCAGGAAGTCTTCGGCGGTGCGCTGATCAACGTGCAGGCCCGGTATGCGGACCTCGACAAGGCGCAGCTGGCCGCCATCGGCGTGATCGCCGCCGGCTTCACCGCGCTGCTCTCGCTGTTCAACATCGGCGGCCGCTTCTTCTGGGCCAGCATCTCCGACAAGCTGGGCCGCAAGCTCACCTACGCGGTCTTCTTCGTGCTGGGCGGCCTGCTGTACGCCAGCATTCCCGGCTCGGCCGGCGCGGGCAACAAGCTGCTCTTCGTGGGCGCGTTCTGCATCATCCTGTCGATGTACGGCGGCGGCTTCGCCACGGTGCCGGCCTACCTGGCCGACCTGTTCGGCACCCAGTTCGTCGGCGCGATCCACGGACGCCTGCTGACGGCCTGGGCCACGGCCGGCATCCTCGGCCCGGTGGTGGTGAACTACATGCGCGAGTACCAGCTGGGCCTGGGCATTCCGCGCGAGCAGGTCTACAACCAGACCATGTACATCCTGGTGGGCATGCTGGTGATCGGCTTCATCGCCAACCTGCTGGTGCGCCCCCTGGCCGACAGGTGGTTCATGACCGACGACGAGCTGGCCGTGGAGAAGAAGCTGGCGCACGAGAAGGCATCGGCCTCGGAAGTAGGCAGCGGCAGCGGCGCGGGCGGCACGACGAGCCCCGCGCTGGTGGCGCTGGCCTGGGCCGCGGTCGGCATCCCGCTGGCCTGGGGCGTCTACCGCACTTTGTTGAGCGCTGCCAAATTCTTCGGATAGAGATGCATCCCCCGGGCTGCGCTGCGTTCCGCCTCCCCCTTCCGCTGCGCGAAGGGGGCGCCACCGGCGGCCGGGCAAAGCCCGTCCCGCGGTGGCCCGCTTGAAAAGGGTGCAGAGTACCCACTGCCAAGGAGATCGTGATGGCTGAACAGAAGATCGAGTTCTACAACGGGCCCGCCGGCGGCTGGGGCGCACTGCGCTCGGTGGGCCGCGCCCTGCAGCGGCAGGACATCGCCATCAAGGGCGCCAAGACGCTGCTCGCGGCCAACCAGCCCGACGGCTTCGACTGCCCGGGCTGCGCCTGGCCCGACCGCAACCACGCCTCGACCTTCGAGTTCTGCGAGAACGGCGCCAAGGCCGTCGCGGCCGAGGCCACCGCCCGCCGTACCGGCCCCGAGCTGTTCGCCAAGTACAGCGTGGCCGAGCTGGCGCAGCAGAGCGACTTCTGGCTCGAAGACCAGGGCCGGCTCACCCACCCGATGGTCTACGACGCGGTCACCGACCATTACCTGCCGATCGACTGGGACGATGCCTTCGCGCTGATCGCCCAACATTTGAACGGCCTGCCCGACCCCAACCAGGCGATCTTCTACACCTCGGGCCGGGCCAGCAACGAGGCGGCCTTCCTGTACCAGCTGTTCGTGCGCGAATACGGCACCAACAACTTCCCCGACTGCTCCAACATGTGCCACGAGCCCAGCGGCAGCGGCATGCGGCCGCAGATCGGCGTCGGCAAGGGCACGGTGCAGCTCGACGATTTCGAGAAGGCCGAGGCGATCTTCATCTTCGGCCAGAACCCCGGCACCAACCATCCGCGCATGCTGGGCGAACTGCGCGAGGCGCACAAGCGCGGCGCCAAGATCGTCAGCTTCAACCCGCTGCGCGAGCGCGGCCTGGAGCGCTTCCAGGACCCGCAGAGCAAGATGGAGATGGCCACGCTCGGCTCGACGCCGATCAGCACCCACTACTTCCAGCTGCAGGTCGGCGGCGACCTGGCCGCGGTCAAGGGCATGATGAAGCAGCTGGTCGAATGGGAAGACGCCGGCGAGCCGGTGCTCGACCACGCCTTCATCGCCGAACACACCCAGGGCGTCGACGCGCTGCTGGCCGACCTGCGCGCCGAGCGCTGGGACGCGCTGGTGACCGAGTCGGGCCTGAGCCGCGAGCAGATCCGCCAGGCCGCCGACATCTACCGCGATGCCAAGAGCACCATCGTCTGCTGGGGCATGGGCATCACCCAGCACAAGCATTCGGTGGCCACCATCCAGCTGATCGTCGACCTGCTGCTGCTGCGCGGCAACATCGGCCGGCCCGGCGCCGGCCCGTGCCCGGTGCGCGGCCACAGCAACGTGCAGGGCGACCGCACCATGGGCATCTGGGAGAAGCCGCCGGCGGCGCTGCTCGACAAGCTGGAGCAGGTCTTCGGCTTCAAGGCGCCGCGGGAGCACGGCTTCGACGTGGTCGAGGCGATCCAGGCGATGCGCGACGGCCGCGGCAAGACCTTCTTCGCGCTCGGCGGCAACTTCGCCTCGGCCACGCCCGACACCTTCGAGACCTGGAAGGCGCTGCGCAACTGCGACCTGACGGTGCACGTCACCACCAAGCTCAACCGCAGCCATGTGATCCACGGCAAGGAAGCGCTGATCCTGCCGTGCCTGGGCCGCACCGAGATCGACATGCAGGCCACCGGCGCGCAGGGCGTGACGGTGGAAGACTCGATGGGCATGGTGCACATCTCGAAAGGCATCAACCCGCCCGCGTCGGAGCACCTGCTGTCGGAGCCGGCCATCGTCGCCCGGCTGGCGCACGCCACGCTCGGCGCGCGCAGCCGGGTCGACTGGCTGGGCGTGGTGGCCGACTACGACCGGGTGCGCGACCTGATCGCGCAGGTGTTCGTCGACTTCGAGGGCTTCAACACCCGCGTGGCGGTGCCGGGCGGCTTCAAGCTGCGCAACACCGCCGCCGAGCGCGTCTGGGCCACCGCCACCCACAAGGCCAACTTCTACGCGCACGCCCTGCCCACCGACACGCCGGTGCACAAGGCCCGCGCCCGGATCACCGACACCATCGTGTTCAACCTGGGCACCACCCGCTCGCACGACCAGTACAACACCACCATCTACGGCATGGACGACCGCTACCGCGGCGTCTTCGGCCAGCGCCGCGTCGTCTTCATCCATGCCGAGGACATCCGCGCCCTGGGCCTGAAGGACGGCGACTGGGTCGACATCCAGACCGTCTGGGACGACGGCCAGGAGCGCCGCGCCGACCGGTTCAAGCTGGTGCAGTACGACATCCCGCGCGGCTGCCTGGCCGCCTACTACCCCGAGACGAATCCGCTGGTGCCGCTGGAGTCGGTGGCGCTGACCGCCGGCACGCCCACCTCCAAATCGATCCCGGTGGTGCTGGTGCCGCACCATGCGGGCCAGGCCGACGCTGCCGGTGCCGATACCGGCGCCGCGCGCGAGGCCGCGGCGGTCGCCGCTTGAGCGACGGCGCGCTGCCCGAAGGGCTGGCCGCGGCCCTGCTGCTGGCCCTGGCCGAAAAGCCGCCGGGCGAGGCGGTGTCGGTGCCCTGGCTCGGCAAGCGGCTGCAGCTGGAGGCCAGCGTCGCGATGCGCGAACTGGCGATGATGGGCGGCGCCCGCATCGGCGGCCGCCAGGGCCCGGGCTGGGTGGCGGTGGCGCACGACGGCGAGCGCTGGATGGTGCGGCTGCTGGCGCCCGGCGCGCTGGCGGTGCAGGGGCTGGTCGATGCCTATGGCGGCGATGATGGCGTGCCCGACAGCCCTTCGCAGCCCGACCGATGAACGCCCCCCTTTTCACCGACACCCCTCCCTTGCCCTCCGCGCTGCTGCCGGTGCGGGTGCAGCGCCAGCGGCTGGAGGCCGGCGCCGTCCAGTCCGCGGAAGACGGCGACCAGGTCGCCAACGAAGTGCCGGTGGCGCTGGTCTTCAACGGCATCTCCCACGCGGTGATGATGTGCACCCCGCAGGACCTGGAGGCCTTCGCGCTGGGCTTCGCGCTGAGCGAGGGCATCCTCGATGCGCCTGCCGAATGCTTCGGCATCGAGACCCGGCCGGTGGCCGGTGCGGTGCCCGCGCCAGAGGGCGGCGACCCGGAAACGCCCGCCGTCGAGGTGCACCTGGAGATCGCCAGCCGCAGCTTCGCCCGCTTGAAGGAACGTCGCCGCGCCTTGGTGGGACGCACCGGCTGCGGCGTCTGCGGCATCGACAGCCTGGCCGCGCTCGACCTGGTGCCCGAGCAGGTGCCGCAGGCCGACTGGCTGGCCGCACTGGATGCGCGCACCGTGCTGGCCGCGTTCGACGGCCTGGCCGCGCTGCAGCCGCTCAACGCGCAGGTCGGCTCGCTGCACGCCGCCGGCTGGGCGCTGCCCGACGGCACGCTCACCGACGTGCTGGAGGACGTGGGCCGCCACAACGCGCTCGACAAGCTGCTGGGCCGGCTGGCGGAAGAAGGCCGTCTCGGCGGGCCGGGTTTCGTCGTCATGTCCAGCCGCGCCAGCTACGAGCTGGCCCGCAAATGCGCCCGGCTGGGCGTGCCGGTGCTGGCGACCATCTCGGCCCCGACCGCGCTGGCGATCGACATCGCGCGGCAGGCCGGCATGCAGCTCTGGGGCCTGTGCCGCGGGCCGCGGGCGGTGCGGTACGCCGGCGGCGGCTGACCCCCCTCGCGCCGCATGCTATAAAAATAGGAGCTGAGTGCCGGCATGCCATGCCGGCTGCGGCTGTTTTTTCTTCGCCGCACCCTGGAGCCCGCCATGTACCTGCCGCCCCACTTCGAAGAGCACGATACCGACGCGCTGCACCGCACGCTGCACGACCACCCATTCGCCGCGCTGGTGGTGAACGGGCCGCACGGGCTGGACGCCGACCACATCCCGTTCGCGTTCGATGCCGATGCGCCGCCGCACGGCCGCCTGCTGGCCCACGTGGCGCGGGCCAACCCGGTGTGGCAGGAGGTGGCCGAGGGTTCGCCGGTGCTGGTGGTGTTCCGCGCCTCCGACGCCTATGTCTCGCCCAACTGGTACCCCGGCAAGCACGAGGCGCACAAGCAGGTGCCCACCTGGAACTACCAGGTGGTGCATGTGCGGCACGGTGCGCTTCACCGACGACGCCAGGTTCCTGCGCGGCATCGTCGGCCGGCTGACCCGCACCCACGAGGCGCGGGTCGCGTCGGAGCGGCCGTGGAAGATGTCGGACGCGCCGGCCGACTACCTGGAGACGATGCTGCAGGCGATCGTCGGCGTCGAGATCACGATCGAGCGGATCGTCGGCAAATCCAAGCTCAACCAGAACAAGGAAGCGCGCGACCGGCAGGGCGCCATCGACGGGCTGGAGCGGCAGGGCGCGCGGGACGTGGCCGATGCGATGCGGCAGGCGGAGGCGCGCCGCACCGGGTGAGCGCCGCGCGGCGCGTGCCGCGAACCGGCTAAGCCGGTGCCGCGGCGGTGGCCCGTGCCGTGCCGCGTGCCGGCACCTTGCCCGCTGCGGGCCGCGACGGCACGATGGGTGCGATGGTCTGCGCCGGCAGTGGCGGCGCGGCCGGCGTCGTCGTGCCGGTGGCCGCGGCGGTGGTGCGCTGCAGATGCGGATGCCGCGCGAACAGCTCCGCCGCCCAGTCGACGAAGGCGCGCACCTTGGCGCTCAGGTGCCGGTTGGGCGGATACACCACGTGCACCGGCAGGCTGGGGTGCTGCCAGTCGGGCAGGACCTGCACCAGCGCGCCGCTGGCCAGGTGCGGCGCGGCCATGAACATCACCGTCTGCGAGATGCCTAGCCCCGCCAGCACCGCGGCCATGTGGGCATTGCTCTCGTTGACCGAGACGCGGTAGGCCGTGTCGAGCTCGAGCCGCTCGCCGTTCTTCTCGAACTCGTGCGGATAGAGCCGGCCGGTGCGGGCCGAGAAATAGCGGATCGTGTGGTGCTGGCCGTCCTGCAGGTCGTCCGGATGCCGCGGCGTGCCGTGGCGGCGCAGGTAGTCGGGCGATGCGACGTTGACGAAGGGCAGGGTGCCGATGCGCCGCGCCACCAGAAACTGCTCCGAGAGTTCGCCGCCGCGGATCACGCAGTCGACGTTGTCGGTGATCAGGTCCACCGGCCGGTCGCCCACGCCCAGGTCGAGCTGGATGTCGGGGTAGCGCTCGTAGAAGGTCGAGAGCGCCGGAATGATCAGGAGCCGCGCCACCGAGGAGCCCACGTCCACCCGCAGCTTGCCGGTGGGGTTGGCGCGCGCGTTGGTCATGCTGGCCTCGATGTCGTCCAGGTCGTTGAGCAGCCGCACGGTGCGCTCGTAGTAGGCGGCGCCGTCGGGCGTCACCGTCACCCGGCGGGTCGTGCGGTGCAGCAGCGTCACCCGCAGCCGGGCCTCCAGCGCCTGGATCTGCTTGGTGATCGACGCCTTCGGCAACGACAGCGAATCGGCTGCCTTGGTGAAGGTGCCGGCCTCCACGACGCGGGCGAACGCCCGCATGGCCTGGATCTGGTCCATGTGATCTTCCTTGACGGTGAGTGCTCAGCCGGCTTTGCCGGCTGCCGAATTCTCGCCCGCGACCGACCGTTCGATTGTTGGTGGTTTGGAAACAGAGCGTGGGTAGCGCGCCGCTTTATCCGCAGAAGCGAGGGGTCTACAGTCGAACCCTGACAGCATTGCCGCCCCCCCACCGATGCCACCGCCATGAACACCACCGCCCGATCCGCTCCCGACTCCGCGCCCCGCACCCAGGACGCCGCCGCCCCGGCGCAGCCCTGCGGCGCGGACCTGCGGATCGACCTGCCCGGTGGCGGCAGCGCGGCGTTGCGGCTCTACGGCGCCAAACAGCGCACCGCGGGCGGCCAGCCGCTGGTGCTGCATTTCCACGGGGGCGCCTTCGTGTCGGGCTGCCTGGAAAGCGGTGCCCTGGTGCCGCGCCTGCTGGCGAGCGCGGGCGCGGTGGTGGCGTCGCTGGCCTATCCGCTGGCACCGGCGCATCCGTTCCCCGCCGGCATCGAGACCGGCTACGCCGCGCTCGAATGGCTGCACCGCCAGCGGGTCAAGCTGGCCGGCCGCGGCGCCCGGGTGTTCCTGGCGGGTGAAGAGGCCGGCGGCAACATCGCCGCGGCCGTGGCGGTGATGGCGCGCGACCGGGCGCATCCGCCGCTGGCCGGCCAGATCCTGCTGTCGCCGATGCTCGACCCGTGCACCGGCACCGCCTCGCTGCGCGACGCCACCTGCGACAGCGTCCAGTGCAAGTGGACCGACGGCTGGCTGGCCTACCTGCGCAGCCCGCGCGATGCCGAGCATCCCTACGCGGTGCCGGGCGCCTGCTCCCGCCTGGCCGAGCTGGCCCCGACGCTGGTGATGGCCGGCGAGGGCGATCCGATGCGCGACGAGGCCCATGCCTATGCCGAGCGCCTGCGCATCGCCGGCGTGCCGGTGCGCTGGCAGTTGCTGGCCCGCTCCGCCGGCTGGCCCCAGGCCCAGACGATGGGCGACCTGTCGCAGTGCGCCTGCGGCCAGGCGGTGCAGGAGGCGATGGTGCGCTTCTTCGCCGAGACCGTCGCGGTGCCCGCGCCCGCCTAGCCGCACCGCAGGCTTCCCCCACATTCCATCACTGCCTCGTCGGTGCGCCATGCGCACCGGTGGGCAGCGCTGTGCCCCGACCCTTTCCGCAGGACCCACCGTGCCCCCGATCCGCCCCGCTTCCACCACCGCCGCCGCCGCGTCAGTACTGCGACGCCACGGCCAGCCCGTCGCGCGCCAGCCGCAGACGCTGCAGGTCGCGGGCGGGCGGGGCGCCGAACATGCGGCCGTACTCGCGGCTGAACTGGGACGGGCTTTCGTAGCCGACCCGGTGGCCGGCGGTGGCCGCGTCCAGCGATTCGGACAGCAGCAGCCGGCGCGCCTCCTGCAGCCGCAAACGCTTCTGGTACTGCAGCGGGCTCATCGCGGTGACCGCCTTGAAGTGGTGGTGCAGGGCCGACGCGCTCATGTGCGCGGCCTCGGCCATGTCGTCGATGCGCAGCGGCTCGGTGAAGCGGCCCTGCAGCCAGCGGATCGCGCGGGCGATGCGCTGCGCATGGCTGTCCTGCATCGCGGCCTGCACCAGGCGCCAGCCCTGGGGGCTGCGCAGCAGGCGGTAGAGCAGCTCGCGCTCGGCCAGCGGCGCCAGCGCGGGAATGTCCTCGGGCGTATCCAGCAGGCCGATCAGCCGCAGGGCGGCATCCACCATCGGGATGCTGGCGTTCTCCAGGAAGAGGCCGCGCGCGGCGGCCTGCCGGGGCGGTATCGCCAGGTTCAGCTCCAGCACCATGTCGGCGATCGCGCGGGGGTCGAAGTCGAGCCGGAAGCACAGATAGGGCCGCTCGGGCGTCGCGTCCAGCACCTCGCCGGTGACCGCCATGCCCACCGTGCCCACGATGTAGCGGGAGCGGTCGTAGATGTAGACCTCGTCGCCCAGCATCACCCGCTTGCGGCCCTGCGCCAGGATGCACATCGACGGCTGGTAGATGCCGATGGCCGGCGGCTGCGGCACGGTGAGGTGGACCAGCTGCAGCCGGGCGATGGCGGTCTGGTGGATGCCGTCGCCGGGCGTGTGCGACAGGATCAGGCCGGCCAGGTCGTTCATCCGCTGGTCCAGCCGCCACTGCTCGGCGGTGTCGGGGTCGGACGGCGGAATCAGGGTGAGGGTGGGTTGGGGCATGGGCCGCAGCTTATCCGCGGCCGCCGGCTTCGGCGCGCTTTTGCCTGGCATTGCGCAGGATCAGGCAAGAACCGGCGCGGATCGGGCTATCGCTGTCGGGCCCCGCATTCCTAGACTGGCGCCATCGCAGCGGACCCGTGCCGCTGTCCATTTTTCATAGAACATTTTCGGAGGAATCACCATGCACCACCACCACGCTCCCGCCCGGCCCAAGGCCGGCACGACGCACCGCTTCGGCGCGGTGCTGACGACGCTCACCGCCGTCGTCGCCATCGTCTCGGCCGCGGTCGGCCTCACCACCACCGCTTCGGGGGCCGACGCGCCGGCGGCCGGTGCGCCGCAGTCGGTGCCGGTGTCGGTCGCCACGGTGGCGGCGCACGACATCACCGCGTGGGACGAGTTCTCGGGCCGGCTGGAGGCGGTGCAGCGGGTCGAGATCCGGGCCCGGGTGGCCGGCGCGGTGCAGGCGATGCACTTCCGCGAAGGCAGCCTGGTGAAGGCGGGCGACCTGCTGGTCACCCTCGACCCCGCACCGTACGCCGCCGAGGTGGACCGTGCCGAGGCGCAGGTCGCCGCCGCCCAGGCCCGCATGGCCTACACCCGCAGCGAGCTGGCCCGCTCGCAGCGCCTGTGGGACGACAAGGCCATCGCCCAGCGCGAGTTCGACGAGCGCCAGAACGCCGAGCGCGAGGCCGATGCCAACCTGCGCGGTGCCCGCGCCGCGCTGCAATCCGCCAAACTCAACCTGTCGTACACCCAGGTGCGCGCACCGGTGGCGGGCCGCATCGGCCGGCTGGAGATCACCGCCGGCAACCTGGTGGCCGCCGGCCCCGGCGCGCCGATGCTGACCACGCTGGTCTCGGTGAGCCCGATCTACGCCAGCTTCGACGCCGACGAGCAGGTCATCGCCAAGGCGCTGAAAGACCTCGGCCCCGGCAGCGGCGCCCGCGGCCTGATCGAGCGGATCCCGGTGCAGATGGGCACCACCGCGGTCGAAGGCACGCCGGTGCAGGGCCGGCTGCAGCTGATCGAGAACCAGGTGGATGCGCGCAGCGGCACGGTGCGGGTGCGCGCCGCCTTCGACAACAAGGACGGCGCGCTGATGCCCGGCCAGTTCGCCCGCATCCGCATGGGCCAGGCGCGCACCAGCAGCGTGGTGCTGGTCAGCGAGCGCGCGGTCGGCACCGACCAGAGCAAGAAGTTCGTGATGGTCGTCAACGCCGACAACAAGACCGAGTACCGCGAGGTGACGCTCGGCGCGCCGGCCGAGGGCCTGCGCGTGGTCACCGCCGGGCTGAAGCCGGGCGAGCGGGTCGTCGTCAACGGCCTGCAGCACGTGCGCCCCGGTGCGCTGGTCGCGCCGCAGCCGGTCGAGATGAACGCCGCGTCCGCACCGGCGCCGGCGGTGCGCAAGGTCGCGCTGCAGTCCTGATCCCGCGTTCACCAAGCCCTCACCAGGCCCACCAGAAAAACCGCGAAGCCCCCCGGCCCGCCCTTGCTGCAGGAATTGCCCGCGGCAGGGCGTGCCGTCGCCGCTCAGCCGGCGGCTTCGACGAAAGCACACCATGAACCTGTCCAAATTCTTCATCGACCGGCCGATCTTCGCCGGCGTGCTGTCGGTGCTGATGCTGCTCGCCGGCCTCATCGCACTGCGCGGGCTGCCGATCTCCGAATACCCCGAGGTGTCGCCGCCCTCGATCGTGGTGCGCGCCACCTATCCCGGCGCCAACCCCAAGGTGATCGCCGAGACGGTCGCCACGCCGATCGAGGAGCAGATCAACGGCGTCGAGGGCATGCTCTACATGGGCAGCCAGGCCACCACCGACGGCGTGATGACGCTCACCGTCACCTTCAAGCTGGGCACCGACCCCGACAAGGCCCAGCAGCTGGTGCAGAACCGCGTCTCGCAGGCCGAGCCGCGGCTGCCCGAAGAAGTGCGGCGCCTGGGCGTGACGACGGTCAAGAGCGCGCCCGACCTGACGATGGTGGTGCACCTGACCTCGCCCAACCAACGCTACGACATGAACTACCTGCGCAACTACGCGGTGCTCAACGTCAAGGACCGGCTGGCCCGCATCCAGGGCGTGGGCCAGGTGCAGATCTTCGGCGGCGGCGACTACTCGATGCGGGTCTGGCTCGATCCGCAGAAGGTGGCGCAGCGCGGCCTGTCGGCCAGCGACGTGGTGGCGGCGATCCGCGGCCAGAACGTGCAGGCCGCGGCCGGCGTGGTGGGCGCATCGCCCGGCCAGTCGGGCGTGGACATGCAGCTGTCGATCAACGCGCAGGGCCGGCTCACCACCGAGGAAGAGTTCGGCGACATCATCGTCAAGACCGGCGCCGACGGCGCGGTGACCCGGCTGCGCGACATCGGCCGCCTGGAGATGGGCGCGGCCGACTATTCGCTGCGCTCCCTGCTCAACAACGACCCGGCGGTGGGCATGGGCGTGTTCCAGGCCCCCGGCTCCAACGCGCTCGACATCTCGTCGAGCGTGCGCGCCACGATGGACGAGATCCAGAAGAACATGCCCGAGGGCGTGGAGTACCGCATCGCCTACGACCCGACGCAGTTCGTGCGGGCCTCGATCGAATCGGTCATCCACACGCTGCTCGAAGCCATCGCCCTGGTGGTGCTGGTGGTGATCCTGTTCCTGCAGACCTGGCGCGCGTCGATCATCCCGCTGCTGGCGGTGCCGGTGTCGGTGATCGGCACCTTCGCGGTGCTGCACCTGCTGGGCTTCTCGATCAACGCGCTGAGCCTCTTCGGCCTGGTGCTGGCGATCGGCATCGTGGTGGACGACGCGATCGTGGTGGTGGAGAACGTCGAGCGCAACATCGAGGCCGGCCTGAACCCGCGCGAGGCCACCTACCGGGCGATGCGCGAGGTGTCGGGGCCGATCATCGCGATCGCCCTGGTGCTGGTGGCGGTGTTCGTGCCGCTGGCCTTCATCAGCGGCCTCACCGGGCAGTTCTACAAGCAGTTCGCGGTCACCATCGCGATCTCGACCGTGATCTCGGCGGTCAACTCGCTGACCCTGGCGCCGGCGCTCACCGCGCTGCTGCTGCGAGGCCACGACGCGCCCAAGGACGCGCTCACCCGCGGCATGGACCGCGCCTTCGGCTGGCTGTTCCGCCGCTTCAACACGGCGTTCCACCGCGGCTCCGAGGCCTACAGCGGCGGCGTCCGCCGCGCCATCGGCCGCAAGACGGTGATGATGGCGGTGTACCTGGTGCTGGCGGCGGCCACGGTGCTGCTGTTCCGGGTCGTGCCCGGCGGCTTCGTGCCGGCGCAAGACAAGCAGTACCTGATCGGCTTCGCGCAGCTGCCCGACGGCGCCACGCTCGACCGCACCGAAGAGGTGATCCACCGCATGGGCGAGCTGCTCAAGCAGAACCCCAACGTGGAGGACGCGATCGCGTTCCCGGGCCTGTCGATCAACGGCTTCACCAACAGCTCGAATTCGGGCATCGTCTTCGCCACGCTCAAGCCCTTCGCCGAGCGCAGGCAGAAGGACCAGAGCGGCGGCGCGGTGGCGGGCCAGCTCAACCAGGCCTTCGCCGGCATCCAGGATGCGTTCATCGTGATGTTCCCGCCGCCGCCGGTGGCGGGCCTGGGCACCACCGGCGGCTTCAAGCTGCAGCTGGAAGACCGCGCCTCGGTGGGCTACGAGCAGATGGACGCGGCGGTGAAAGCCTTCATGGCCAAGGCCTACCAGACGCCCGAGCTGGCCGGCATGTTCACCAGCTGGCAGGTCAACGTGCCGCAGCTCTACGCCGACATCGACCGCACCAAGGCGCGCCAGCTGGGCGTGCCGGTGACCGACATCTTCGAGACGATGCAGATCTATCTTGGCAGCCTGTATGCGAACGACTTCAACAAGTTCGGCCGCACCTACAGCGTGCGGGTGCAGGCCGATGCGCCCTACCGCGCACGGGCCGAAGACGTGGGCCTGCTGAAGGTGCGCTCGCTCACCGGCGAGATGGTGCCGCTGTCGGCCCTGATGCGGGTGCAGTCCACCTTCGGGCCGGAGCGGGCGATGCGCTACAACGGCTACATGGCCGCCGACATCAACGGCGGGCCGGCGCCCGGCGTGTCCTCGGGCCAGGCGCGCGCCGCCATCGAGCGCATCGCCGCCGAGACGCTGCCGCAGGGCGTCTCCTACGAATGGACCGAGCTGACCTACCAGGAGATCCTGGCCGGCAATTCGGCGCTGTGGGTGTTCCCGCTGGCGATCCTGCTGGTGTTCCTGGTGCTGGCCGCGCAGTACGAGAGCCTGACCCTGCCGCTGGCGATCGTGCTGATCGTGCCGATGGGCCTGCTGGCCGCGATGACCGGCGTCTGGATCAGCGGGGGCGACAACAACGTGTTCACCCAGATCGGGCTGATCGTGCTGGTGGGGCTCTCCGCGAAGAACGCGATCCTGATCGTGGAATTCGCCCGCGAGCTGGAGTTCGCCGGCCGCACCCCGGTGCAGGCGGCGATCGAGGCCAGCCGGCTGCGGCTGCGCCCGATCCTGATGACCTCGCTGGCCTTCGTCATGGGCGTGCTGCCCCTGGTGCTGTCCACCGGCGCAGGCGCCGAGATGCGCCAGGCGATGGGCATCGCGGTGTTCGCCGGAATGATCGGCGTGACCGCCTTCGGCCTGTTCCTCACGCCGGTGTTCTACGTACTGTTGCGCCGCATGGCGGGCAACCGGCCGCTGAAGCTGCACGGCGAGGTGCCGCACACCGAAGACGCCTTCGTCTCCGCCGACCATCCGGTGCACGGCGCAGGCGGTGGCGCCCAGCCCCTGCCGGCCGCGCCGCGCGGCCTCCACGACTGAACCCGGAGCATTGCCATGACGACGATGACCAACACTTCACCTCACTCCCTGCGCACCGTGCTGCTGCCGCTGCTGGCGGCCCTGGTGCTGGCCGGTTGCGCCAGCCCGCCGGTGGTCGACACCGCCGCGCTGGCGGCGGCGCCGGCCCGGTTCAAGGAACAGGCCGCGCCCGCGGCCACCACCGTCGCCACCCCGGGCGCTGCCCAGTGGACCCAGGCGCCGCCCGCCGAGGCGCAGCCCCGCGGCACCTGGTGGCGCGCCTTCGGCGACCCGGTGCTCGACGGCCTGGTCGAGCGTGCCGGCGCGCAGAACACCGGCATCCAGGAGGCCGCGGCCCGCCTGGCCCAGGCCCGGGCGCTGGTGCGCAGCGCCAACGCCGACCGCCTGCCGCAGGTCGGCATCAGCGGCGGCGCGGTGCGCCAGGCCGGCGCCAACACGGTCAACGGCCCCACGCCCGCCACCATCACCAGCGCGGGCGCCAACCTGTCGTACGAGCTGGACCTGTTCGGCCGCCTGGCCGGCGTGCGCGACGCGGCGGCGCTCGACGCCGATGCCCGCGCCGCCCTGCTGCAGAGCACCCGCCTGCTGGTGCAGGCCGACACCGCGCAGACCTACCTGGCGCTGCGCGCGGTCGATGCCGAGCGGGCCCTGGTGCGCGACACGGTGCAGGCCTACGGCGGCACGCTGCAGCTGACCCAGCGCCGCTTCGAGGCCGGCGACCTGGCCGAGCTGGACGTGGTGCGCATCCAGACCGAGGCCGCCGCGACCGAGGCCGAGGCTTTGGCGCTCGACCGCCGCCGCGCCGAGCTCGAGCATGCGCTGGCGGTGCTGGTGGGCGATGCGGCCTCCGATTTTTCGCTGCCGGCGGATGCGGCCGGCTGGTCGGTGGCGCTGCCCACCATCCCGGCCGGCGTGCCCGGCACCGTGCTGGCGCGCCGGCCCGACGTGTCGGCCGCGCAGGCCACGCTGCTGGCCGCGCAGGCGCGGGTGGGCGTGGCGCAGACGGCCTGGTTCCCCAGCGTGTCGCTGACGGCCGGCGGCGGCTTCGCATCGCCCGAGATCGGCGACCTGTTCCGCTGGTCGGCCCGCGCCTGGAGCCTGGGTGCGCTGGCCTCGCTGCCGATCTTCGACGGCGGCCGCCGGCAGGCCGGCGTCGACAGCGCCAACGCGCAGTTCGACGCGGCCACCGCCGGCTACCGCGGCCAGGTGCTGGGCGCCTTCCGCGACGTGGAGGACCAGCTCTCGGCCCTGCGCCTGCTGGCCGAGCAGGCCCAGGTGCAGGACCGGGCGGTGACCTCGTCGCGCCGCGCCACCGCCCTGTCGGATTCGCGCTGGCGCAACGGGCTGGTCAGCCAGCTGGACCTGCTGGACGCGCGCCGCACCGAGTTGCGCAACCGGCGCATCGCGCTGCAGGTGCAGGCGGCGCGCTACCAGAGCACGGTGTGCCTGGTGCGGGCGCTGGGCGGCGGGTGGGACACGCCGGCGAGCTGATCGCCGCGCCGGACTCCTGCACGCGGGTGGGCGCGCTCGGGCGCGGTGGCATGATCCGCCGATGACCGATCCCCTGCGCTCGCCAGAGCCTCTCGCCTCGCCGGAGCCGCTGCCCGGCGGCGGCCCCTTGTCCTTGCCGCGCTGGTGCTGGGAGGGCCTGCGCGCGGCCTGTTTCCTGCCGCCCCGGGTCGCCGGCCCTGCGCCGCGCCCCTGGCAGGTGCTGGTGGTGGTGCTGGCGGTGGAGCTGCTGGGGCTGGGCCTGTCGCGTCTGTGGATCGTAGGGCCGGCGGATGTCTGGCCCTCGTCGTACCTGGCGAGCTGGTGGTGGTGGGCGCCGATGCTGTGGGCGGCGTGGTGGGCGCTGTCGCTGCGGGCGGACGATGCATCCGGCGCGTCGGCACCGCGCCCGCAGGGCCTGGCCAGCTGGGTGCTGCTGGCCAGCCTGGGGCCGGTACCGGGCTTCGTCGCGATGGGCGTCCCGGCCGCGCTGCTGGCCCACGGGCTGCTGGGGGCCGCGCCCTTCTGGACGACGGCGGTGGGGGCGCTGCAGTGGATCTCGCTGGCCTGGGCGCTGGCCGCCGCGGTGGTGCTGATGGCGCGGTTCACCCGCCGGCTGCTGCCCACGGCCGGGTATGCGCTGGCCCTGGCGGCGACGATGGCGGTGCAGCTCTGGGTGATGAACGCCGCCGCCTGGTCGCCCCCCGCGGCTGCGGAGGACGCCGGCCCGGCCGAGCTGAGCCTGTCGCAGGAGGTCTTCGAAGACCAGCAGGCCGCCTGGGACGAAGCGGTCGACACGCTCGCGCCGCAGCGGCCCGGCATCGTCGACGTGTACGGCCTGGTCTTCGCGCCCTATGCGGCCGAAGACGTGTTCCGCCGCGAGAGCACGATGGTCGCGCAGCTGCTGCGCGAGCGCTTCGATGCGCAGGGCCGGGTGCTGCAGCTGCTCAACCATGCCGATACCGCCGCCGAGCTGCCCTGGGCCACGCCGCTGAACCTGGAGCGCGCGATCGACGCGCTGGCCGCGCGCATGGATCGGGCGCAGGACGTGCTGGTCGTCTACATGACCTCGCACGGCGGCGGCGATTTCCGGCTGGCGGCCTACCACGGCCCGCTGGCGGTCGAATCGGTCACGCCGCAGTTCCTGCGCGCCGCGCTGGACCGTGCCGGCATCCGCCACCGGGTGATCGCCATCTCGGCCTGCTACTCGGGCGGATGGGTCGATCCGCTGGCGACCCCGGGTTCGCTCATCATGACGGCGGCCGATGCCGACCACACCTCCTACGGCTGCGGCCACAAGTCGCCGATGACCTTCTTCGGCCGGGCGGTGTTCGACGAGCAGTTGCGCAAGACGCACGATTTCGGCCAGGCGTTCGCCGCCGCGGTGCCGGTCATCAAACAACGCGAGGAAGAGGCCGGCAAGAGCGACGGTTTCTCCAACCCGCAGATCCGCATCGGCGACGAGATCGCACCGGTGCTGCGGGGGGTGCAGCAGCGGCTGGACGGCGCGGCGCGCTAGGCCGCCGGCCGCTTCCGGCCACCGCGGCCGAGGCTACTGGACGAAAGCCTCCGGCCGCACCGGAATGTCGGGCACCTGCCACTGGTAGGCCGCGTGCAGCACGTCGCGCTCGGGCCGGTAGCCGGCCCAGCGGATGTCGAGCAGGTGGCTGATCGTCCATGCCGCCCAGTCGGCGCGAAACGGCCGCTGGCCGACATCGGTGGGCGGCAGCGGGGGCGGCCGGTTTTGCCAGACAACCAGCGGGATGCGGTAGCCGGCCGCGGTGGCCGCGCTGTGGCCGGCCCAGTCGGCTCCGTGGCCTACCTCCTGGCCGTGGTCCGACAGGTACATGAACGCCCGGTGCCCGCCGTCGGTGCCGATGCCGCGCGCCATCTTCAGGATCTCGGCGACGATCAGGTCCTGGTAGAGGACGGCCGCGTCGTACTCGTGCCGCCGGCGGCGCAGCCAGCCCGGGCGGCCCGAATCGCGCATCGTGGCGGTGATCGCGTCGGGTTCGTCGTCGAACGGGTTGGCACCGTCGGGGAAGCGCAGGCTGTAGTGCGGATGGGCGCCCATCAGGTGCACCACCAGCAGCTTGCGGGCATCGGGCTCCTGGAGCGCCTCGTGCACGCAGTCGAGCACCTCCTGGTCCAGCGACACGCTGGAGCGGCCGGGGGTGCGGTTGTTCATCTCCACCTCGTCGGCCAGGCGGGCGTGGGCCTGCTCGATGCCCACGTCGTCGTGGTTGGTCATCCACCAGACCTTGTAGCCGGCGGCGCGGGCCAGGGCGATCAGGTGCAGCGGATCTGGCGCCGTCGGGTCGCCGAAGCGGAACAGGTTGTGCAGCGCGGGCAGGGTGCTGGCATCGACCGACCAGGCATGGCGGAACACGGTGAAGGCGGCGCCCAGCTGGGCCTGCTGCGCCTGCAGCAGCGGCGTGGTGGGGCGTGCGTAGCCGTAGAGCGACATGTTGTCGCGGTTGACGCTGTCGGTGATCACCAGCACCACGGTGGAGGGGCCGGCATGGCCGATGGTGGGCCGCAGGGCGCGCGCCTTCGCCAGCATCCGGTCGCGGGCGGCCTGCTGGTCGCCCATGGCCGACCGCACCGTCTGTACCTTGGCCGACCAGCCCGACCAGTAGGTGACCGGGTGCAGCCGGCGCCAGGGCTTGCTGGCGTAGGCCGCGCCGCTGATCGCCGCGGCCCCGGCCAGGCCGGCGGCCAGCATGCGGCGCCGGGCCGGTCGCGGGGCCGGCGGTGCCACGCCCCCGGCCGGGGCGCGCTTGCCCCGGCGCACGCACGGCGCCAGCACCGCGCCCGCGACCAGCGCCAGCGCCGCCCAGGGCAGCAGCGCGCCGCCGTACATCGTCAGGTACTCCGACGTTTCCCGGGGCGTGGTGTTGGCAGCGGCCTCCAGCACCATCGAGCTGTCGGGCGCGGCCTGGTAGGCGCGCAGCAGGTAGGCGCGGGCCGCACCGTCCAGCACGAAGGCCATCGACCAGGCCCAGACCAGCACCGACCGCAGCCGGTGCACCCACCCGCGCCGCACCGGCCACCACAGCCAGGCCAGCGGCGGCGCCGCCAATGCGGCCAACTGCACCACCCGCCGGCCCTCGTGCCCCAGGGTGACAGCCACCCACAGCACCGCGCACAGCACCAGGAAGGGAAGGAGGGGCAGGGCGCCTGCGGTTCGGCGGGCAGGGCGTGTCGGAGCGGTCGGCAGGGGCGTGTGCATCGAACGGGAAGAAAGGAAGGGGCTTGGATTGTCCCCGGAGCCGCTTCCGCGCACTGTCCGGGTAATTTCACGGCGGTGTCATCGCGGCTTTCGACACTTGCTTCTTTCCCGTTCGAGAAAACCAGGAGGCCCCCATGCGTTCCGTTTCCCCCACCCTCGCCCGGCTGTTGATGGCCACCGCACTCGCCGGCGGGCTGGCCGCCTGCGGCGGCAACGACGACGCGCCCGCGCCGGCTCCCACGCCTGCACCGGCGCCTTCGCCGTCGCCGTCGCCCGCCCCGGCACCCGCCGCCGCCGCTGCCGGCACCCGCGCGACGCTGGCGGTGCTGGAGACGACCGACCTGCACGCCAACGTCCGCAGCTACGACTATTTCAAGCTGGCCGACGATCCGTCGTACGGCTACGAGCGCACCGCCACCCTGATCCGCGCGGCCCGCACGGAGTTCGCCAACACCTTCCTGGTCGACAACGGCGACACGGTGCAGGGCACCGCGCTGGCCGACTACGAGGCTACCGTCAAGCCGCTGGCCTGCGGCCAGGCGCCGTCGATCTACCGCGCGATGAACGCCACCGGCTTCGACGCCGGCACCCTGGGCAACCACGAGTTCAACTACGGCCTGCAGTACCTCAACCAGATCGTCGGCGGCGGCCTGCAGGTCGAGGGGGTCGATGCTGCGCTGAAGTGCGCCGGCGCCGGTTTCCCGCTGGTGCTGGCCAACGTCTACAGCGCCAAGACCGGCCAGCCGCTGTTCCAGCCCTACACCATCGTCACCAAGCAGATCAAGGCGACGCAGCCCGACGGCAGCACGGTGACGGTGCCGGTCAAGGTGGGCGTGATCGGCTTCACCACCCCGGGCATCCTCAACTGGGACAAGCGCTATCTCGAAGGCAAGCTCACCACCGAAGGCGCGGTGGAAGCTGCGCAGAAGTACATCCCGCGCCTGAAGGCCGAAGGGGCCGACCTGGTGGTGGCGCTGCAGCACGGCGGCCTGGACGGCGCCGCCTATTCGCCGACGATGGAGAACCCGGGCCTGTACCTGTCGAAGGTCGCCGGCATCGATGCGATGGTGATGGGCCACCAGCACGGCCTGTTCCCCGACCGCGGCACCGCGCCCGCCTACAAACAGGCGGGTGTCGACAACACCGCCGGCACGGTCAACGGCGTGCCGGCGGTGATGGCCAGCTCCTGGGGCAAGGCGCTGGGCGTGATCCGGATGGAGCTGGTGTGGGACGGCAAGGCCTGGGCGGTCGACAAGTCCAAAACGGTGGTGCAGGCCCGCCTCACCGAGACCGGCAAGGACGCCGCCGGCAAGACCACCTACGTCGCGGCCGATTCCACCGTCGCGCCGCTGGTCGAGGCGCAGCACCAGGCGGCCATCGCCTATGTGAAGACGCCGATCGGCAGCACCGACTTCCGGATGAGCAGCTACTTCGCCGACGTCGGCGATCCCGGCGCGATCCAGATCGTCAACCTGGCCCAGGCCGACTACGTGGCCCGCTACCTGAAGGCCAGCCTGCCGCAGTACGCCGGCCTGCCGGTGCTGTCGGTCAGCGCGCCCTTCAAGTCGGGCTACGAAGGCGGCCGCGACTACACCGACGTGGCCGCGGGCAACCTGGCCATCTTCAACGCGGCCGACCTGTACCTCTACCCCAACACCGTCTACGCGGTGAAGGTCAGCGGTGCCGAGGTGCAGGCCTGGCTGGAAGCGGCGGCCAAGCGCTTCAACCGGATCGACCCGGCCGCCACCGCCGACCAGCAGCTGATCGGCACCTTCCCCGGCTACAACTTCGACATGTTCACCACGCCCGACGTGCAGTACGAGATCGACGTGACGCAGCCGGTCGGCAGCCGCATCCGCAACCTGCGCTACCAGGGCCAGCCGATCGATGCGAAGCAGGATTTCGTGATCGCCACCAACAACTACCGGGCCACCAGCGGCGGCGGCAGCTTCATCCCGGCGCTGGACGGCCGCTCGACGATCTACGCGTCGCCCGACGCCAACCGCGACGTGCTGATCGACTACATCAAGGCCCACCCGTCGGTGACGCGCGCCCTGTCGGGCGCGGCGCGCAGCTGGCGCTTCACCCGCGTGGCCACCGCCGGCCGGGTGGTGTTCAGTGCCGGGCAGGGCGTCCTGTCGGCGGCCACGTCCGCGGGGCTCGACAACGTGTCGCTGGCCGCCGAGGACGACGGCAGCGGCAAGGGCCGGTCGCTCTACCAGATCGATCTGTCGCGCTGATGGTCACCGCGCCGCGGCCTTCGCTGCGGCCCGTGCCCCCGAAAGCCCCGCCCGCCGGGGCTTTCCCGCTTTTGCGCTAAGGTCCGCGGCCATGGACACATCCTTTTTCGGCCTGGGCTGGCGCACCCTGCGCCGCGATTTGCGTGCGGGCGAGCTGCGCCTGCTGATCGTCGCCGTCACCCTGGCGGTGGCGGCCCTCACCTCGGTCGGCTTCTTCGCCGACCGGCTGCAGGGCGGGCTGCAGCGCGATGCGCGCCAGCTGCTCGGCGGCGACGCGGTGGTGGTCAGCGACAACCCGCCGCCGGCCGCGTTCACCGAGCAGGCGCGCGCCCAGGGGCTGCAGACCAGCACCACCATATCGTTCCCCACCATGGGCCGCGCCTCCGACGCCGAAGGCGGCGCCAGCAAGCTGGTGGCGCTGAAGGTGGTCGATGCGGCCTATCCGCTGCGCGGCAGCCTGCGGGTGGCCGATGCGCCCGGCGGTGCCGACACCGCCACCCGCGCGGTGCCGGGCCCGGGCGAGGCCTGGGTCGACGGCTCGGTGCCCGAGGCACTCGGCCTGCCGATGGGCGCCACCCTGCTGCTGGGCGACAAGGCCTTCCGCATCGCCCGCGTGCTGGCGATCGAGCCCGACCGCGGCGCCGGCTTCCTGAGCTTCGCCCCGCGGGTCATGATCAACGCCGCCGACCTGCCCGCCACCCAGCTGGTGCAGCCGGCCAGCCGCCTCACCTACCGCCTGGCGGTGGCCGGCGCCGATCCGCAGGTCAAGGCGTTCTCGGCCTGGGCCGAGACGGCGGTGGCCCGCCCCGGGGTGCACGGCATGCGGGTGGAGTCGCTCGAAACCGGCCAGCCGCAGATGCGCCAGACGCTCGACCGTGCGCAGAAATTCCTCAGCCTCGTCTCCCTGCTGGCCGCGCTGCTGTCGGCGGTGGCGGTGGCGCTGGCCGCGCGCGGCTTCGCGGCCAGCCACCTCGACGACTGCGCCATGCTGCGGGTGCTGGGCCAGAGCCAGCGCACCATCGCCCGCAGCTACAGCTTCGAGTTCGCGCTGGTCGGCCTGTTCGCCAGCGCGCTGGGCGTGGCGATCGGCTTCGGGGTGCACTACGTCTTCATCGCGCTGCTGGCCGGCCTGGTCGACAGCGCCCTGCCGGCGCCGGGCCTGTGGCCGGTGGCCTTCGGCGTCGGCATGGGGCTGACGCTGCTCTTCGCCTTCGGCCTGCCGCCGGTGCTGCAGCTGGCCCGGGTGCCGCCGCTGCGGGTGATCCGCCGCGACGTGGGCGGCCTGAAGCCCGCATCCCTCGGCGTGCTGGCGGTGGGCGTGGCCGGCTTCGCCGCGCTGCTGCTGGCGGCCAGCAGCGACCTGAAGCTGGGGCTGATCGCCGTCGGCGGTTTCGCCGGCGCGGTGCTGCTCTTCGCCGCGCTGGCCTGGGTGGCGGTGCAGCTGCTGCGCCGCAGCGTCAACGAGGTCACCGCGCCGCGCTGGCTGGTGCTGGCCACCCGGCAGATCTCGGCCCGGCCGGTGTACGCGGTGGTGCAGGTGAGCGCGCTTTCGGTCGGGCTGCTGGCGCTGGTGCTGCTGGTGCTGCTGCGCACCGACCTCATCGGCAGCTGGCGCCAGGCCACGCCGGCCGATGCGCCCAACCGCTTCGTCATCAACGTGCAGCCCGACCAGGGCGACGCGTTCCAGAAAACGCTGCAGGAGGCCGGCGTGCGGAAGTACGATTGGTACCCGATGGTGCGCGGCCGGCTGGTCGCCATCAACGGCAAGGACACGGCGCCTGCCGACTATGCGGACGACCGCGCCAAGCGCCTGGTCGACCGCGAGTTCAACCTCTCCTACGCCGCCGAGGAGCCGCCGCACAACCAGACCGTCGCCGGCGCCTGGACGGCCAACGAGCCCGGCGCGATCAGCGTCGAACAGGGCCTGGCCGATACGCTGAACCTGAAGCTGGGCGACACCCTGCGCTTCGATATCGGCGGCCTGCAGAACGAGGCGAAGATCACCTCGCTGCGCAAGGTCGATTGGGGCTCGATGCGGGCCAACTTCTTCGCGATGTACCCGGTGGCGCAGATGCCCGACGTGCCCACCACCTTCCTGGCCGCCTACCGCGCGCCGGCCACCGCCGGCTTCGACAACGCCCTGGTGCGCCAGTTTCCGAACATCACCAACGTGGATCTCTCCAGCACCCTGCTGCAGGTGCAGCGGGTGCTCGACCAGGTGATCCGCGCGGTCGAGTTTTTGTTCGCCTTCACCCTGGCCGCCGGCCTGGTGGTGCTGTTCGCGGCCGTCACCGCCACCCGCGAGGAGCGGGCCAAGGAGTTCGCGATCATGCGCGCCGTCGGCGCCCGCGCCAGCCTGCTGCGCCAGGTGCAGCGCGCCGAGCTGGCCGGCGTCGGCCTGCTCGCCGGCTTTCTGGCCAGCACGGTGGCGATGGGCGTGGGCTGGGCGCTGGCCCGCTATGCCTTCGACTTCACCTGGACCGCCTCGCCCTGGGTGCCGCTGGCGGGCGCCCTGGCCGGCGCGGTGCTGGCGCTGGCCGCCGGCTGGTGGGGCCTGCGCGACGTGCTGCGCCGCCCGGTGGTCGAGACGCTGCGGCGGGCGGCCGACTGAGCGCGGCGGACGGGGCGGCCGCGGGGCCGCCCCCGTCTAGACCCCGCGCCCGAACGGAGAGCGGATGTCCGACAGGAACTGCTGCGCACGCGGGTGCTGCGGGCGTTCGAAGAATTCCTCCGGCGTGGCGCGCTCCAGCACACGGCCTTCGTCCATGAAGAGCACCCGGTCGGCCACCTCGCGGGCGAAACCCATTTCGTGGGTCACGCAGACCATGGTCATGCCGCCATGCGCCAGGTCGCGCATGGTGACCAGCACCTCGCCCACCATCTCCGGATCCAGCGCGCTGGTGGGCTCGTCGAACAGCATCAGCGGCGGCTCCATCGCCAGCGCCCGGGCGATCGCCACGCGCTGCTGCTGGCCGCCCGAGAGTTCGCTGGGCCAGGCCTGGGCCTTGTGGGCCAGGCCCACCCGCTCCAGCAGCGCCATGGCGCGCTCGGCCGCCTGCGGGCGGGTGAGCCCGCGCAGCTGCATCGGCGCCAGGGTGCAGTTCTGCAGCACGGTCAGGTGCGGGAACAGGTTGAACTGCTGGAACACGAAACCGATGCCCGAGCGGAAGGCGTTCACGTCGAGCCCCGGCGCGTGGATGTCCTGGCCACCGACCCGGATACGGCCCGACTGGATCGCCTCCAGCCGGTTGAGGGTGCGGATCAGCGTCGATTTTCCCGAACCCGAGGGGCCGCACACCACAACCACCTCGCCGGTGCGGACGGCCTCGGTCACATCGACCAGCGCGTGGTAGCTGCCGTACCACTTGTTGACTTTTTCGAGTTCGATCATGCGGGCACCTTGGGGCTGGCGGTGGAGATGCCCCGGCGCGCCAGCCGGCGCTCCAGCCAGTAGGCCAGGCGCGACAAACCGAAGCACAGGACGAAGTAGGTGCCGCCCAGCACCAGGTAGATCTGCGCCGGTTTGGTGAACACCTGGGTGTTGATCTGGGTGGCGATGAACGACACCTCCGCCAGGCCGATGATGTAGCCGAGCGAGGTTTCCTTGATGGTCGAGACGAACTGGTTCACCAGCGAGGGCAGCATGCTGCGCAGTGCCTGCGGCAGCACCACCCGGCGCATCGCGCGGCCGTAGCCCAGGCCCAGCGCACGGGCGGCTTCCATCTGGCCGCGCGGCAGGCCCTGGATGCCGGCGCGCACGATCTCGGCCAGGTAGGCGGCATCGAAGACCACCAGCGCGATCAGCATGGTGGTGAACTGGTCGGTCTTCACGCCGGTCACGCTGGGCAGGAAGAAATAGGCCCAGAAGATCACCATCAGCAGTGGCAGTCCGCGCACCCCGAACACGAACCCGGTCAACGGCCAGCGCAGCCAGCGCCACGGGCTCACCCGCGCCAGGCCCAGCACGATGCCCAGCGGCAGCGCCAGCACCAGCCCGCACGAGGCCAGCACCAGCGTCAGCGCCAGCCCGCCGAGCGGTCCGTTCGGGTACTGCCCGATCAGGAAGTAGACCCAGTAGTCGTGGATGATCTGGAGCATCAGGGCTGCATCCTTGCACCACACGCTTTGGGCGGAATGCGACGCGCACCGCAAAGCCCAGGAACACCGTGGATCCGGCTCCGCCGGTCCGCGGGTGTTGCCCCCGGCGAGGGGGGAGGAGAAGCGACACGCAGTGCGCGCAGCCTGGGGGAGAGCTTCATACCGTTCTGACAGGGAAGCGGTGGTGGTACCAGGTCGCCAGGCCGGTGATGGCCAGCGACACGGTCAGGTACGCCGCGCTCGCGAACGCGAAAGACTCGGCGCTCCGGAAGCTCGCGCTCTCGACCTGCCCGGCCTGGTACATCAGCTCGGCCACGCCGATCACGGTGGCGATCGAGGTGTTCTTCCAGAGGCTCAGCGTCTGCGAGACGAGTGGCGGCACCGTCACCCGCAGCGCCTGCGGCAGCACCACCCGGCGCATGGTGGCGAGGTAGCCGAAGCCCAGGGCGCGCCCGGCCTCGACCTGCACCACCGGAACCGCGCGGATGCCGCTGCGCAGGTCTTCCGCCATGAAGGCGGCGGTGTAGAGCGCCAGTGCGACCACCGCGCTGTAGGCCTCGATGCGGCCCGCATACAGCCGCGCCTTGATGCCGTCGGGCAGCAGCTCGGGCGCGCCGAAGTACCAGAAGAGCATGTGCGCCAGCAGCGGAATGTTGCGGATCGACTCCACATAGGCGAATCCCAGCCAGCGCAGCGGCGCGAAGGGCGCCAGCCGCAGCAGCGCCACGGCCAGCGCGATCGGCAGCGCCAGCACCAGCGCGGCCGCCATCAGCTGCAGCGACAGCAGCAGGCCCGCGACCAGCATCTCGTGGTACTTGCCGGTGAGCAGCAAGGAATAGTCGAACAGGGGCATGGGGGCGACGGTACCACCGCCGCTCGGGAATGCGCCGGCGCGCACGCCGGAGCCGGGCTCAGTCGATCTTGTCGCTGTCGAACTTGAAGTCGCGTGTGGCGAAGCCCGACGCCGTGTCGGGGCCGTACCACTTGACGAAGATCTTCTGCGCCTCGCCCGATGCCTCCAGCGCGCGCAGCGTGTCGTCCACCGCCGCCTTCAGGCCGCTTTCGCCTTTCTTGATGCCGATGGCCAGGGCCTCGGTGCTCAGGTTCTGCTTGAGCACCAGGTACCGCGCCTTCTGCGGGCCCAGCTTGGCGTAGCTGCGCAGCAGCGCGGCCTCGTCGTCCACGTAGCCCACGCCCTTGCCCTGCTGCAGCGCCTGGAAGGCCTGCTGGCTCGTATCGAAGGTGACGACCTCGACGTTGGGCACCGCCTTGCGGATGTTCGGCTCCTGCGTGCCGCCGCGGATGGTCAGCACCTTCTTGCCGGCGAGCTGCGGCACCTCGGTGATGCCGCTGTCCTTCTTCACGAGGGCTTTCTGGCCGGTGACGAAGGTGGTGATCGAGAAATCGATCTGTGCCTCGCGCTCCTTGTTGTGGGTGAGGCCGGCGGCCACCAGGTCCACATGGCCCTGCTGCAGTTCGGGGATGCGCGCGGCCACCGCGATCTGCTTGAGGACGGGCTTCACGCCGATCTTCTTGGCGATGGCGTTGACCAGATCCACTTCGTAGCCGACGATCTGGCGCGTTTTCGGATCGACGAAGGTCGCCGGCTCGTCGGTGCCCAACACGCCGACGACCAGTTCGCCCTTCTTCTGGATGTCGGCCAGCTGGTCGGCGTGGGCCACACCCGATGCCGCGAACGCGGCGGCAGCCAGGGATGCAATCAAACGGAGGCGCATGGTGTGTCTTTCTCTCTCAGGATGCAACGAATGCCGAAGGCTAGAGGCGAACGGCAGGGGACGAGCATCGCATTTTTCATAATGAAGCTCGCCGAACGCGCTTGGCACGCCAGGATTCTCGCCCCGGGCGTTGGAGGCCGGTGAGCTGCCGGCGGCATGCTGCTATAAAAATGTATAGCTACCGGTCGGCGAACAGCAACGACCGCGGCTACTTTTCTTTCACCTCTGGCGCGCTGTGCGGCGCGCCGCCACCCTTCGCCCTCCCACGCCATGCAGATGCAGGACAAGCCCCCTTTCGCGACACCCTTCGAGTGGATCGGCGGTGAAGACAGGGTGCATGCCCTGGTCGAGCGCTTCTACGACCTGATGGACCTGGAGCCCGCCTACACCGAACTGCGCGCCGCCCACGGCCCCGGCCTGGCCCATGCGCGCGAACGGCTGTTCTGGTTCCTCTGCGGCTGGCTGGGCGGCCCGCAGTACTACACCGAGCGGGTCGGCCACCCGATGCTGCGCGCCCGGCACATGCCGTTTTCCATCGGCATCAAGGAGCGCGACCAGTGGCTGGCCTGCATGGACCAGGCGATGGGCGAGACGGGCGTGCCGGAGGATCTGCGGACCCGGCTGAAGGCGAGCTTTTTCCAGACGGCGGACTGGATGCGGAACAAGGGGGTGTGAGCCCGCCCGCCATCCGTTAGCCTATGCCCTCCTCAGCTTTCACCGCGCACCGCGCACCGCCCCCATGAAGACCTCCACCGCTCTCGCCCTGATGCTCTCCGCCGCCTGCGCGCTGCCCCTGGCCGCCCAGGCCGAAGTGCTGCCCTCGGGCGTCAACATCGAGCATCTCAAGGTCGGCACCGGCGCCCAGCCCACGGCCGACAGCACGGTCAAGGTGCACTACCGCGGCACGCTGGCCGACGGCAAGGAGTTCGACAGCTCGTATAAGCGCGGCGAGCCGATCTCGTTCCCGCTCAACGGCGTGATCCCGTGCTGGACCGAAGGCGTGCAGAAGATGAAGGTGGGCGGCAAGGCCAAGCTGGTCTGCCCGCCGGCCACCGCCTACGGCTCGCGCGGCGCGGGCGGCGTGATTCCGCCCGGTGCCACCCTGACCTTCGAGATCGAACTGCTCGACGTCGCGGCCCGCTGATCCCCGGCCGCCCGCGGGCGCGCCGTGGGCGGGCCGCGGCCGATCAGGGCAGCACTGGCGTGGCCTGCGCCCGCTGGATGCGCCGGTCGGCATCGCGCTGCAGCAGCAGGCGCTGCGCGACCAGCCCGTTGGCGGCGCCGGTCACCGCCGCCACGTAGCCCGCCTGGTTGCGGTAGAGCGATTCCAGCGACGGCCGGGTGTCGCCCGCCGCGATGCGGGCCGCCTCGGTCTTGTGGAAGGGCAGGTAGCCGCCCGACAGGTTCACCAGGTCGACGATGCCGGGCGCGGAGACGTAGTTGAACTCCAGGCTGGTGCCGAGCGGCACCTGCACGTCGACGTTGCGGATGCCGGCGCGCGGCAGGCCGGTGGCGGTGTCGATCTGCGGCACCAGGATCGCGTAGTCGCGGCCCAGGTTGGCCGGCGGCAGTTGCGTCGCGATGCCCGACTCGTCCTGCGGCCGGTACTGCGGGCCGAAATCCAGCAGCGGGAAGTTGTTGAAGCGCGCCAGGTAATTGAAATCGGGCACCGCCGCACCGCTGCCGCCCGGGAACCGCACGCCCTTGATCGCCGGGAAGCGCAGCGCTGCGGGCCGCACCAGCGTGCCGTCGGCGATGCGCGGCACCTGGCTGGCGGGCGGCGCCACGCCCTGCACCGTCCAGTCGGCCAACGCCAGCATCAGCGCGCGGAAGGTGTCGGCGAAATCGACCATGTTGCCGGTCGGGTACACCGCATTGGCGGGCCGGTAGGCGATGCCCGCTTCCAGCCCGCCGGTGCCGCCGCCGTGCTGCGTGCCGGTGTAGTAGTAGACGCGGGCGTTGTCGGGCTGCACCAGGTCGCGGGTGCCCAGCGCGTCGTGCAGCACCGGCGAGCCCTGCAGCTGCCAGAACTCGGTGCCCGACAGGCCCAGGAAGTAGCGCGGGCAGGTGTTGGTGGCGGTGCAGCGCGCCATCACGCCGCCGCTGCGGCCCGAGACGGCGTCCTGGTAGTCGGCCGCCAGGCCGCGCGGCGCCGTCTGGCCGAAGGCGCTGTGGTCGGTGCGCAGGCCGCCGCCGCCGCCGGGCACCGCGAAGCGGGTGTTGATGTTGGTCTGGCGCGCGGCCACGTGGGTGAACATGCCGTCGAACACCTTGCCGCCCGCCAGCGTCTCGTTGAAGCCCAGGTGCAGGAAGGTCTTGAGCGCGTTGCCCGACTGCGAGGTGCCCTGGCCGATGGTGCTGCGCACCGCGCCGGCCACCGGGTTGGGCGTGCCAGCCGCGTCGGCCTTGGCGTTGCGGAAGAAGTCGATCGTGTCGCGCAGCGCGGCCAGGCCGACGCCCATCACCTTCGGGTCCTGCGCGATGTAGCTGATCTCGTAGAGGCGGTCGGGCTGGAAGCCGCCGCGCAGGCAGACGCTGGTACCGCTGGGCGTGCCGGGGAAGGCGTTGGCGGCCTCGCAGGCCGCGAACTTCCAGTCGGCCGCCGGGATGGTGACGCGCGGGTCGGTCTCGTTGACGCGCGAGGTGAGCCGGTAGCCGGCGCCGGTGTTGTCGAGCGAGGCCGGCGGATACGGAATCATGCTGCCGTTGAAGGTGCCGCCCGGCAGGGCGAGCGACGGGCTGGCGGTGGCGGCGATCAGCTCGGCGACGTACGGGCCGGTGATGCTGCTGCCGTCGGCGTTGCGGGCCACCGGCACGTCGAGCGTCAGGCGCTGCGGCGAGCTCTTGGGCACGTCGCCCTGCCAGGCCGAGAAGAGCCAGACATAGCCCTGCTCGAAGTACACCGCGTCGCTGGGCGCGGCGGTGAGGTTGGGCATGGTCAGGATGTTGCCGCGGTTGGGCGCGTCGTAGCGCAGGATGCCGCCGGCCTTGCCCAGGTCCTTGGGCTTGAGCATCACGAAGTCGGCCTTGTACTCGACCATGCCGCGCGCATTGACCGGCGCCAGCGCCAGGTCCTGGATGATGGCGTTGTGCCGGTCGCGCGGGTCGACTTCGCCGCTCAGGGTGCCGGTGAGCTGCTCGTAGCTGCCCACGGCGCCGAAGCTGCCGGGCATGTCGGTGCGGGCGGTGATCGCCAGGTGCATGCGCGGCTGGGCGGTGGCGCCGCCGCCGCTGCCGGCACCGTCGTCGCTGCCGCCGCATGCGGCCAGCAGCAGGGCCAGGCCCAGGCCCGCCGGGCCGGCGGCACTTCGCAGATGTGTTCGCAGCTGTGGCCGCAGGTGTCGAATCGTCGTCATGTCCGTCTCCTGTCGTTGTGGTGAATGCAGGGGCGTGCGGGCGCCCCGCGCACGGAAGGACTCCGTGCGCGTGCCGCATGCCTGCGCTGCCGCCTGCGTGGTGCGGCGGCAGCCCGGGGAAAGCAGGTCTATTCGGGCTGGATGTTGGCCGCCTTCACGATGCGGCCCCACTTCTGCGATTCGGCCGACTGGAACTTGCCCAGTTCGTCGGGCGTGGTGGTGAAGACCTCGGTGCCGGTGGGCTCGTAGAAGGCGGTGCGGGCGGCGTCGCTTTTGGCGGCCTGCACCAGCAGCTCGTTCAGGCGCTTGACGACGGCGGGCGGCGTTTTGGCCGGTGCGTAGGCGGCGAACCAGTAGCCCATCTCGTAGCCGGGCACGCCGGCCTCGGCGATGGTGGGCACGTCGGGCGCCAGCGGCGAGCGGGCGGCGCCCGACATGCCCAGCGCCCGCAGCTTGCCGGCCTTGACCTGCGGCAGGCCGGTGGCGGTGTCGGTGATCATGGTGTTGATCTGGCCGCCCAGCAGGTCGGTCACGCCCAGCGTGTTGCTCTTGTAGGGCACGTGCAGCAGCTGGATGTCCGCCATCTGCTGCAGCAGCTCGCCCGCCATCCGCGACGACGAGCTGCCGCTGCCGAAGCTGTACTTGCCCGGCTCCTTCTTGGCCAGCGCGATGAACTCGCCCACCGTCTTGGCCGGAAAGGCCGGGTTGACCACCATGATCTGCCCGCCCTTGCCCAGCGCGGTGATCGGCGCGAAATCCTTGACCGGGTCGTAGGGCAGCTTCTTGTAGAGGTGCTCGTTGGCGGCGTGGGTGGTGTTGGTGGTGATCAGCACGGTGTAGCCGTCGGCCGCGGCCTTGGCCACCTGCTGCGAGGCGATGAAGCCGCTGGCGCCGGCGCGGTTGTCGATCACCACCGCCTGCTTGGTTTCCGCGGTGATGCCGTTGGCCAGGGCCCGGGCGATCTGGTCGGTGGCGGTGCCGGCCGCGAAAGGCACGACGAAGGTGATCGGCTTGTCGGGAAAGGTCTGCGCGCCGGCCAGCGCGGGCAGCAGGCCGAGCGCGGCGAGGGCGGCCACGGCGGTGCGGCGGGTGGGGAAATGCATGGGGTGTCTCCTGTTATGAAATGGGTGGCGAAAGCAATACGGGAACCGAAAAACCGGGCTGCGCGGCCGACCGCCGCAGCGCTCAATCGCCGCCGGCCGGCCCCGCCAGCAGGGGCAGCAGCGCGCGCGGCACCTGCACCGGCAGCTCCAGCAGCAGGAACGACAGCGCCTTGCCGTGCGTGTCGAGGTTGAGCGCGTCGTTCACCCCGCCGTCCAGCACCGCGTCGAGCACGAAGTTCATCGCCTGCAGGCTGTCGACCCGGTGGCGCTGCACCCGCTCGGGCCGCCGGTGGGCGAAGTGCGCGGCCACCGCCTCGGGCGTGACCTGGTCCACCAGCAGCGGCCACAGGTCGGGATGCCAGGCGATCACGCTGATGTTCGAGCGGTCGCCCTTGTCGCCGGTGCGGCCATGGGCCAGGCGGTAGAGCGGCACGGCGACGGTGTCGCCCGCGGCGCAAGGGTTCGAATCGTTCATGTGCCTGCTCCTTCGACCATCGTGAAGCCCACCGGTACCGCGTCGCGCGGCAGCAGGCACGAGACGGTGGCGAGCCGTGGGGTGAGCGCGGTGCGCACGCCGCCGCCGCCGGCCGGGCCGCAGGTGTAGAGGGCGGTCACCTCCCGCGCCAGCCGCTCGGCCTCGGCCCGCTCGGCATGGGTGGCGGCCACCCGCAGCCGCACGTCGCGCTGCCCGGCGTCGGGTGTGGCGGCCAGCCGCCGGCCGGCGTCGTCGCCGAAGACGCTCAGCGCGCCGATCAGGTCCACCCGCAGCGCCAGCGCCGGCAGGCGTGCGCGCAGCACGTCGGCCGCCAGGCGGGCGCGGGCTTCGGCGCGGGGGCCGGCATAGGAAATCTCGCCCTCGGCCAGCCAACCGCCTTCGTAGCAGACGTTGACCTTGTAGTGCCCGGGCCGCGCATGGCCGCGCACGCCGTCCAGCGCCACCCGGTCGGGTGCCAGCGGCTGCACCGTGGCCTGCGAGATGTCGGCGGTCACGTCGGGGGTGAGGTAGGCGGCCGGGTCGTGCACCTCGTAGAGCAGTTGCTCCTTGACGGTGGCCGGGGTGACGCAGCCGCCGGTGGCGTCGGCCTTGCCGATGGTGCAGCGGCCGTCGGCGTCGATCTCGGCGATGGGGAAGCCGACGTTCGCCAGGCCCGGCACGTCCTTGTAGCCCGGGTCGGCGAAATAGCCGCCGCAGACCTGCGCACCGCACTCCAGCAGGTGCCCGGCCATGGTGGCGCGGCCCAGCCGGTCCCAGTCGTCGGCCTGCCAGCCGAAGTGGGCCAGCGCGGGGCCCACCGCCAGCGAAGGATCGGCCACCCGGCCGCAGACGACGATCTGCGCGCCGGCCCGCAGCGCGGCGGCGATCGGCTCGGCGCCGATGTAGGCGTTGGCGCTGACGATGTCGCGGCCGGCGATCCGCGCGCCCAGGATCTCCTGCAGCAGCGGCATGGCCGCGGTGCCGCGCAGGTCGTCGCCCTCGACCACCGCGATGCGCGGCACCGGGCAGCCCAGTTCGGCGGCGAGGGCGGCGATGCGGCGGGCGGCGGCGCGCGGGTGGGCGGCGCCGAAGTTGCTCACGATGCCGATGCCGTGCGCCAGGCACAGCGCCAGCACCGGCCGCAGCAGATCGACCAGCAGCGGCTCGTAGCCGGCACCGGGGTCGGCCCGGCGGCGCAGCTGGGCCAGGGCCAGGGTGCGCTCGGCCAGGGTCTCGAAGACCAGGAAGGCGCGCTGGCTGGCCGGGCCGGCGCGCAGCCGGGCGACCAGCGTCTCGACCACCGGCAGGGCGGCGTCGGTGCGGTCGCCGGAGAAGCCGGCGGCGCAGCCGATCAGCAGCGGGGCGGGAGCGGCGTCGGTGGCCGGCGGGGCAGGGCGTGGCATGGGGGCTTGTCTCGTGTCTCTGTTGTCGTTCGTCGGGATCGGCGAGGCGCCTGGCCGATCCGATGCATCCGGCTCGTCGTCCGTTCGCAACCACTGTAGGCGCTGGGCGATCATCCGTAAAATAGAAAGTTCGGATCAATTCATCGGAAAGGCAGATCAATGTCGACCGCCGCTCCCGACCTCTCCACCCGGCAGCTGCGCGCCTTCCTGGCGCTGGCCGACCGCCACAACTTCACCCGCGCCGCCGAGGCCTGCCACCTGTCGCAGCCGGCCTTCAGTGCGCTGATCCAGGGGCTGGAGCAGGCCCTGGGCACCCGCCTGTTCGACCGCAGCACCCGCAGCGTGCAGCTGACGCCCGAGGGCCGGCTGTTCGAGCCGTCGGCCCGGCGGCTGCTGGCCGGCGTGGCCGAGGCGCTGCAGGACCTGGGCGACCAGGTGGAGCGGCGGCGCGGCCGGGTGCACATCGCGGCATTGCCCTCGCTGGCGGCGGGGTGGCTGCCGGCGCTGTTCGCCGAATTCCGGGCGGCGTGGCCGGGGGTGGAGCTGGCACTGTCGGACCAGCTCTCGGACGCCTGCGTGGATCTGGTGCGCGGCGGCCAGGCCGATTTCGCGCTGGCCGCGGGCGGTACCCGGCCGGCCGACGCGGCGGGCCTGTCGATGCAGCCGCTGTGCACCGACCGTTTCCACCTGGTCTGCCGTGCCGACCATCCGCTGGCGGCGATGGCCCGGCCGACGCTCAAGCGCATCGCCGCCTACCCCTTCGTGCACATGACCCGCAACAGCAGCGTGCGCCAGGCGCTGGAGGCGGCCCTGCATCCCGTGGCGATGAACACCGTGCTGGAGGTGGAGCAGCTGGCCACCGTGATGGGCATGGTGGAGGCGGGCGTGGGCATCAGCGTGGTGCCGACGCTGACGCTCTACCAGTTCCGCCGCGAGACGCTCGTCACCCGGCCGATCCCGCTGCCGCAGCTGACCCGGCGCATCCACCTGGTCCGGCGGCGCGAGGGCAGCCTGTCGGTGGCGGCACAGACGCTGCACGACCTGGTGGTGGCACGGCTCGGCTCGATCGGCCGGGGTTGACCGACCCCGTCGATCTGCTATCGAATGTATAGCTGGATGCCGGCGTCGGGCGTCGGCTGCAGGTGCTTTCTATTCAAAAATGCGTCGCATGGCGCTTGGCGGGCCGCAGCAGCACCACCAGCGCACCGCCGCCGCCCTCGGCCGGCCGGGCCTGCACGAAGGCCAGCACCTCGTTCTTCTGCACCAGCCAGCCCTGCACCCGGCCCTTGAGCACCGGCGTCTTGCCCGGCGAGCCCAGGCCCTTGCCGTGCACCACCCGCAGGCAGCGCAGGCCCTGCTTGTAGGCGCTGCGGATGAAGACGCCCAGCGCCTCGCGCGCCTCGTCGGTGCGCAGGCCGTGCAGGTCCAGCTGGCGCTGGATGCTCCAGTCGCCCTTGCGCAGCCGCTGGGTCACGTCGACGTTGACGCCGGGCCGGCGAAAGCTCAGCTGGTCGTCAGTGTCGAGCAGGGTGCTGACGTCGAAATCGTCGCTGATCGACTCCAGCAGCACCCGGGCCTCGTCGCGCAGGTGCTGCACCGCGACCGGCGGCGGCGGCTCGGGCGCCAGCTCCGCACGGCCCCGGTCGCGCAGCGGCTGCACCGGGCCGGCGGCGATCGCGAACATGTTGCGCTCGGCCAGCCGGCGCGCCTGGGCGGCGCGGCGGGCGGCGTCCTCGGCGGCGCGGCGCGCGGCGTCTTCGGCCAGGGCGCGGCGCATCGGCGCCAGGTCCTGGAGCGACGCGGCGGTGAAGCGGGCGGTGCCGCGCGGTTGCGGCTGCTGCTGCCTCACACCAGCCCTTCCTCGGCCATCGACAGCGACCGGCCGGGCGCGACGATCACATGGTCGAGCACCCGCACGTCGATCAGCGCCAGCGCGGCCTTCAGGGCCTTGGTGAGCGCCTCGTCGGCGCGCGAGGGACGCACCTGGCCGCTCGGGTGGTTGTGCGAGAGCACGACGGCCTGGGCATGGTGGTGCAGCGCCCGGATCACCACCTCGCGCGGGTAGACGCTGGTCTGGCTCAGGGTGCCGCGGAACATTTCCTCCATCGCGACCAGCCGGTGCTGCGCATCCAGGAACATCACCGCGAACACCTCGTACGGCCGCGAGGCCAGGTGCAGCTGCAGGTAGTCGCTGACCATCTGCGGGTGGTCGAAGATCTGGCGCTGCCGCAGCTGCTGCGCCAGCGCCCGCCGGGACAGCTCCAGCACCGCGACCAGCTCGGCCCGCTTGGCGCTGCCGCCCAGGCCCTTGATGCGCTGCAGGTCGTCGGCGGTGGTGTGCAGCAGGCCGGCCACGCCGCCGAAGGTGTCGAGCAGCTCCTGCGCCAGCGCCAGCACGCCCTTGCCGGGCAGGCCGGTGCGCAGCAGCAGGGCCAGCAGCTCGGCGTCGCCCAGCGCCGCGGCGCCGCGGGCGATCAGTTTCTCGCGCGGTCGCGCATCGGCGGGCAGGTTCTTGAAGGTCATGGCGGGCGGCAGGGTAGGGTCGCTGCAGGGGCGGTGCCGGGGGCCGGGCCGGGCGGCAAACCCGCGCCCGGTGCCGGGGATGCCCGGGTTTCTACAATGGAGGCCAGTTTATCGGTACCTCCATGTCCTCTGCGCCTACTTCTCCTTCCGCCACGGTGCCCGTCGTGCGGCCCGGCTCCTTCCTGACGCTGCACTACCGCCTGTCCGGGCCGCAGGGCGACATCATCAATACCTTCGCCGACAAGCCCGCCACGCTGTCGCTGGGCGCGGGCGAGCTGTCGCCGGTGGTCGAGTCCCGGCTGATCGGGCTGGAGGAGGGCGCCCGCGCCAGCTTCGAGCTGCCCGCCGGTGCCGCCTTCGGCGAGCGCAACCCCGAGATGCAGCAGTGGGTGGCGCGCACCCTGCTGGCCCGGCTGGGCGACCCGGACGAGCAGTACGACGTCGGCGACGTGGTGCAGTTCCCCACGCCCGACGGCAGCGGCAGCTATGCCGGCGCGGTGCGGCAGGTCGCGCCCGAGGCGGTGCTGTTCGATTTCAACCATCCGCTGGCCGGCCAGCCGGTGACCTTCGAAGTCCATGTGATCGGGGTTCTATGAGCGATACGCCGTTGCCGCAGGCGGGCCCGCCCGCCGCCGTCAAGGAAATCCTGCTGGCCGAGCCGCGCGGCTTCTGCGCCGGGGTCGACCGGGCGATCGACATCGTCGAGCATGCGCTGACCAAGTTCGGCGCGCCGATCTACGTGCGCCACGAGATCGTGCACAACACCTACGTGGTCAACGACCTCAAGGAAAAGGGTGCGATCTTCATCGAGGAGCTGTCCGACGTGCCGCCCGGCGCCACGCTGGTCTTCAGCGCCCACGGCGTCAGCAAGGCGGTGCAGCAGGAGGCCGAGGCCCGGGGCTTCTCGATCTTCGACGCCACCTGCCCGCTGGTCACCAAGGTGCACGTCGAGGTGGCCAAGCTCGCCAAGGAAGGCTACGAGTTCATCATGATCGGCCACAAGGGCCATCCCGAGGTGGAGGGCACCATGGGCCAGCTCGACCGCGGCATCCACCTGGTGGAAGACGTGGCCGACGTCGCCCTGGTGCAGCCGCAGCAGACGGCCAAGCTGGCGGTGGTGACCCAGACCACCTTGAGCGTCGACGACGCCGCCGAGATCTCGGCCGCGGTGCGCGCCCGCTTCCCGACGGTGCGCGAGCCCAAGATGCAGGACATCTGCTACGCCACCCAGAACCGCCAGGACGCGGTGAAGATCATGAGCCCGCAGGTCGAGCTGCTGATCGTCGTCGGCAGCCCCACCAGCTCCAACAGCAACCGCCTGCGCGAGCTGGCGGTGCGGCTGGGCGCCGAGAGCTACATGGTCGATTCGGCCGACGAGCTGCAGGAGCCGTGGTTCGACGGCAAGACCCGCGTCGGCCTGACGGCCGGGGCCTCGGCGCCCGAGCTGCTGGTGCAGCAGGTGATCGAGCGGATCCGGGCCTTCGGCGCGGTCGCGGTGCGGCGGATGGACGGCATCCAGGAAACGGTGAAGTTCCCGCTGCCGAAGGGCCTGCGGCTGGACGAGCCGGCCCCGCCGCCGACCCGCTAGCTAGCTCCAGAGATCGAGCGGCGGATCGGTCGCCATCGCGCGCAGCAGGTCGCCCCGCGCGATGAAGCCGCAGAGGGCGCCGTCGGCCTCGACCACCGGCAGGCCGGGCAGGCCGCTGTCGATCAGCACCTGGGCCACGCGGCGCACGTCGGTGTCGGGCGCCACCGCCGGCACCGGCGAGACCATGTGGGCGCGCACCGTGGCATCGGGCGCGGCGGCACCGGCCTGCAGCAGGCCCGTTCGCGTCAGCAGGCCGACCAGCTGGCGCTGCTCGTCGCGCACCGGCGCCTGGCCGATCCGGTGGTCGGCCAGCCACTGGGCCGCATCGGCCAGCAGGGCGTCGGCCTGCACGCTCACCACCTCCTTCTGCATCAGCTCCGACACCAGCCGCACCACCCGCGGCACCGCCGTCTGCTGGGCCTGCTGCGCGTAGGCGGCCACGGCATCTTGGGCCAGTCCGCCGCGGGGCCGCGGGTCGGCGAAGAGCGTGTTCTCGTCCTGCGGCGAGGTGAAGACCCGCACCGACTCGGGCGCCTGCACCCGGCGTACCGGCTCCACCGGCGGCAGGCCCTCGGCGGGGCCGCTGTAGCTGCGGCCGTTCAGGCCGTAGATGTAGAACATGGTCGCTCCGGTGGTCGGTCGGTGCGCAGGGCTGCGCGGGCAGCCCGCATCGTAGCCCCGCCGGGTGCGCGGGCCGCAAAACTACAATCGGCCGATGCTAGACATCACCCTTCTCCGGCGCGATCTCGGCGCCGTCATCGCCCGCCTGGAAACCCGCAAGCCGGGCCAGACCTTCCTGGACGCCGCCGCCTTCACCGCGCTGGAATCCGAGCGCAAGACGCTGCAGACCCGCACCGAAGAGCTGCAGGCCGAGCGCAACAGCGTCTCCAAGCAGGTGGGCCAGCGCAAGTCCAAGGGCGAGCCCGCCGACGACCTGATGGCCCGCGTGGCCGCGATCAAAATTGAACTGGACACCTCCGCCACCCGCCTGGAGGCGCTGCAGGCCGACCTGCTGGGCCTGCTGCTGGCCGTGCCCAACCTGCCGCATGAAAGCGTGCCGGTGGGCGCCGACGAGGCGGGCAACGTCGAGGTGCGCCGCTGGTCGCCGCAGGGCACCGCACCGCGTACCTTCGATTTCGCGGTACAGGACCATGTCGACCTGGGCGCCCCGCTGGGCCTGGATTTCGAGATGGGCACCAAGCTCGCCGGTGCGCGCTTCACCGTCATGCAGGGCCCGGTGGCCCGGCTGCACCGCGCGCTGGCCGCCTTCATGCTCGACCTGCAGACGCAGCAGCACGGGTACACCGAGTGCTACGTGCCCTACATCGTCAATGCCGATTCGATGCGCGGCACCGGCCAGCTGCCCAAGTTCGAGGGTGACCTGTTCGCCGCCAACAAGGGCGGCCAGGACGCCGAGCCGGTGCCCGACACCGCCGCGCTCTACCTGATCCCCACCAGCGAAGTGCCGCTGACCAACTTCGTGCGCGACGAGATCGTGGCCGAGTCGGCCCTGCCGATCAGGCTGACCGCCCACACCCCGTGCTTCCGCTCGGAAGCCGGCAGCGCCGGCCGCGACACCCGCGGGCTGATCCGCCAGCACCAGTTCGACAAGGTGGAGATGGTGCAGATCGTGCACCCCGAGCAGAGCTACGCTGCGCTCGACGAGATGGTGGGCCACGCGGAGGCTGTGCTGCAGGCGCTGGGCCTGCCCTACCGCGTGGTGAGCCTGTGCACCGGCGACATGGGCTTCGGCGCCGCCAAGACCTACGATCTGGAGGTGTGGCTGCCTGCGCAGAACACGTATCGCGAGATCAGCTCGATCTCCAACTGCGAGTCCTTCCAGGCCCGCCGCCTGCAGGCCCGCTTCAAGAACGCCCAGGGCAAGAACGAGTACCTGCACACCCTCAACGGCTCCGGCCTGGCGGTGGGCCGGACCTTGGTCGCGGTGCTGGAGAACTACCAGAACGCCGACGGCTCAATCACCGTGCCGGAAGCGCTGCGGCCGTACCTGAACAATCTGGCGGTGCTGAAGCGTTGACGGTCGGGTTGCCGTGGCGCTGAAGCGTGGCCACGCCAGCTTTTGACATCACTGGGCAACACACCTGCACACACGCCAGTACCTGGGCGCAGCCGACAAGCCGCGCCCAGGATGCAGGTTAGGTCCGATCGACGGTGGGTGCCGACGGGGCGTTCGTCTTTACCCACGTGATGCCGTCGTCACGCGCCGTAGTGGACGAGTACAACTCGCTCGTCCCGATGACTTCCCCGGTTGTGGCATTCAGCGTGAAGTACGGGCTGCCATTGCTGGCGGTCAGCTTCCTGTAGTTCGTATCGGACGGCGCATGGCGCTTCACCGAGGCGATGCCTGTTTCTGCGCTCTGCTTGGTGGTGTAGCGCTCACTGGTCAGTACCACCTCTTCGTTCCCGGAGGACTTCAGATTGAACATGTACTGCGTGCCGCTGCGCTTGAGATCAAAAAATCCGGGCATAGAAGGCTCCTTTCCTTATCTGAGCATTTGACGAGGGGAGGGCACTCCCGGACATACGGGCACCCTCACCAGGTGACATCACCGCTTGCTGTTCGGCGTGCGACTGATCGGCTTCCACGTGCTGCCGGGCGTCGTTGTCGGAGGCAAGGGCTTACGGTCGGGCACTGCCGCGAAGTTGTCACGCAGCCCACCGCGGGGCCCCACCTCTTGGAAAATGCCACCACTTTTGCCGGTACTCGTACCGGGCTTCATTCCTGCGGTCATCAATATCCTTTCGGAAACAGCTTGGCCCCGGTACGTAAGACCCTTACGGCTTGCCGCTGAAGACTCAGCTATGCGCGTCGTTCCGAGGACCGCGCCAGGGAGCAGACTTCGCCGGGTGACGGTGGTCTGCTGAACCCACTGAGCGCTGCACCTTTCCGTGGATCCTCTTGTCTGGGTAAAAACCCGCGCTCACTGTATATGGGGTCTCGCGAAGGGGCAAGACACTACCTGTAGTGTGTCGAGCCCTCTTTGTTACGAGTGATGTCCAAGGGTGCGTCTGGCCGGACCCGCAGTTTTCGATCCGTCGCAGTGCTGCAAACGCCGACTTCGCACCCCGTGATGCGGTTTGTGGCCGGGTGACACGGGTCTCGGTGCTGCAAAAAGTGCGACCAGAGCTGTGGCTTTCCGCGCCCAGCATTTACCGCAGGTTCTGCAGTGGCAGTGCTCATCGGCGCGCTGGACCGCCGGACGGGTCCCAACTTCCTGCTACAATTGCAGCTTCGACACTGGAGAGGTGGCAGAGTGGTCGAATGTACCTGACTCGAAATCAGGCGTGTATGAAAGTGCACCGTGGGTTCGAATCCCACCCTCTCCGCCAGTTAGATAAGAAACAAGCGCCTCTCGGGGCGCTTTTTTCGTTCTAACCACCAATGAACCCAACATGGGCGATGCGAGGGCTAAATGAGCGGCGGCGATATTTCTGAAGGGGCAAAAGCCGTTCAAGAGGTGGCGAAAGCCTCTGGTAAGGCCATAGACACTGTGCAGCGGGCAGGGTCGTTTTTAGCTAGCGTTCTACAAGAGCCTTTGGAGACCGCCGTCGGTGTGTGGGCTGACAAATTGAAGTACCACCGATGGGAAAGGCAGTTGCGGCTAATGGATCGTGCTGATGCACTTTTGGCACAGCGTGGATTAGACCTTCCTAGCCGCCCTTTGCCTCTAAAGTTGGCTGTGCCGTTGCTGGAAGCTGCCACTCTTGAAGACGACGACTCATTGCAAGATCGTTGGGCCTCACTTTTAGCGAACGCGGTCGACGCAGATAGCGGAGTCACGATTGAACGGATGCATATTGCGATCTTGGAACAGATGAGCGCGTCCGACGCCGTGATTTTTGACAAGCTCTTCGCGCTACCCTATTTAGAGACATGGAACAAGGGCATCGACACGAAAAATTTGCCTGCTAGCTGCGAGGTGTTTGAGCGCGAAGGCACGCACAGTGAGCCGGATGATGCAACGGTTCTTTCGTTGGCTAACCTACAGCGTTTGCAGCTGATCACGGGTGCGTCAGCATGGAATGGAGCTGTTGGATATCACAGAGTGGTGCCCCAGCGGCTGGGATTGAGCCTCGCTGCCGCTTGCGCTCGACCAGCTAGTTAAAAACACATCAAATCAAACTGAATTCAAGGACCGAAACCCAGCATCCATGCGGGTTGCGGACGATTCTTTGAATTTCCGGGTGTTTGATTAAATTCAAAGCGGGGGATTTTTTCTGCGCGTGGGGAACCACGAGGTTTCCGGCTCAGCCCGGCTGACCTTTGCAGGCCCCCTGCCCCACAGCATCAGGCCCCGAGGTAGGTCTCCGAGTCCTTCACGTGAGCCCGCATCTGCGCCTGCATCAGGCTCACCAACGCCTGGCCACCGCTCGTGGTATCCAACATCCGGTGGCTGTCGCTTGGAAAGTGATCGCCTTCAGCATCATGGCTGTCCGTGTACGGGTGGATCTTGAAGGCCCCGATGGGGCGTCGCTCCATTCCACGCAGGCCGGTAACCGCGTGGGACAGCTTCACTACTCCCGTTGCATTCTGATGATCGTGTGAGTATCCAAGCTCCAGCGTGACAGTACCGAGCGGGGTGTTGACTGTTCCCGTGTTGCTGTTGTCAGCTGGTGGAGTGACCTCAATTCCAAAACCGCGTTTGGAAGACTCGTGCATTGCAGCCATCAGCATTCCGAAGTGGTGCCGGACACGTCCCAGCTCTTCATCCAGGGTGCCAACGTTCATTTTGTAGACCTGCTTTTTTTCGTCCATGCTTGCTCCTACGCACCAAAGCGGCGCCTGGGAATTGTCCGGGTAGAGACTGCGGGCTACCACAGGGTTGACGCTATAAGAAAAGCCCCGCTGGGCGAACCATGCGAGGCTGGAATAGGGGTGCATGCCGCGTAGGTGAGTCCTACCGCATGCTCTCGGGGTTATTCACTTGCAGGGCCACTCGCCGAGTAACGCCCTCATTCGTCAGGCTGTCAGGGTCGCACGCCCTTCACCACCGCCAGGGCCTGCGGGTAGGTCACTGCCAAATCTGCCCGCACATGGCACAGGAATCCGATCTGCCCCGTGGTGGCGAAGGCCTCGCGCAGCAACTGGATGGACATCTGCTCGCGCATCATGAACAGCACGCAGGAGAAGTCGCCCAGGTAGAGCTCGCTCGTGTCGTCGCTGGTGCCGGTGGCCAGGTTGTCCGGGATCGCCGGAGTGGCCAGCAGCTTCACGTTCTCGAGCATGCCCGGCACCTGCAGGGGCTGCCCCGTGCTGTCGACCAGGCCGCCCAGCTTTACCAGGCTGCGCGGGCTCATGACCGCCGCGGTGGGCACCGGAGCATTCACACCGAGCAGCGCGGCCGCCGCGGTGAAGAAGCTGCCGTATCCCGCCAGGGCCGCACCGTTGGCGCTGTGGGCCACCACCCTGTACCCCGGGCGTGTCAAGGATGTCCTGTGGTTCGGGATCGGTGCCGCTGCCCCGCAGGCCCGAATGATCCAGCTCTTTGGCGAAAGCCCGGCAAGACGAGGGTAAGCGCGGCATCCATGTTGTCGGTATCCTGCGGCCCTAGAAAAACCAGGGTCAGATTGACACCTGGATCGGGCGCGTAAATCTTGCCGGGCAGCCTGTGTATTTGAAAACCATGCAAACTGCATGCTTGCGAACCTCCGGCGGAAGTTGAAATAATCATCCTCGCGATGGTTTCCTCTTTTCAAAACGGGAGCCATCGTGATCAACGGGGGCGGTTCAGTTCCACGCGGTATGGCCCTGACGCTTTATGTTTGGCGGGAGAAATTCAGTTTCCGCTATTTCAACCCGAAGAAATGGCAGTTGCCGGTCTTGACGGCGTTATGTTTAATGCGGTTTCGAAGTGCAATCGCCCCATGCGGAGAAATGAAGATCCCGATGGGCGCGGCGATGTCCATCCACCATGCAGGGAGCAAGCGCAATGCATCCTCCTGTCATCGACCAGAAACTGGCACTCCTGCAGGCGCATGTCCTGCAGATGAAAACCCACGCGGTTTTCGCAAAGGTCCGCACCAAGGAAGACCTGCGGACCTTCATGCGATGGCATGTCTTCGCGGTGTGGGACTTCATGTCGCTGGTCAAGCGGCTGCAGAACGAACTGACCTGCACGTCGCTGCCCTGGACGCCGCCCAAGGCGCCGCTGAGCGCACGCCTCATCAACGAGATCGTGCTGGGCGAAGAAAGCGACGAATACCCCGGCCACGGCCACGCCAGCCACTTCGACCTGTACCTGGCGGCCATGCGCGAGGTCGGCGCACCCACGGCCACGATCGAGACGTTCGTCGGCGAGATCCGGTCCGGGACACCCGTCGCCGTGGCGCTCCAGCGGGTCGATGCACCGGCACCGGTGCGGGCGTTCGTCGAAGCCACCCTGCGTGTCGCACTGCACGGGTCGCTGGCCGAGGTGGCCGGCAACTTCTGCTTCGGCCGGGAGGACCTGGTGCCGCAGATGTTCCAGGGACTGCTGGACCAATGGCAGATGTCGCGGACGGACTGCCCGCTGCTGGCGTACTACCTTGATCGCCACATCCAACTGGACAGCGGGGAACACGGCCCTGCCGCCCAGGAAATGATGCGCAGCCTGCTGGGGGAGGACCTCGACGCCTGGCTGTCGATGATCGATGCGGCCAACGAGGCCATCGCGCAGCGTACCCGGCTCTGGGATGCACTGGCGGCGGAGATCGAGACCGTGAACCACACGGCCAGCCAGCCGGCGATGGTGGTGCAAGCATCGATACCGTTGAGCGGACAGGCCTGCCGCAGCACCTCTGTGCCAGTGCGGAGTTGAGCCCGGGTTTGCTAATGGCTCTACCGCGTGCGGCCGAGAGGGTGCGGATGCCCGATGCCCGCAGCCGTCTCAGTCGTTGGCGTTCTTCAACGCAATCGCCACCACCGCGATGCCCGCAGCCACGATCAGCGCATCCTCGATCAACCCACTGCGCGTCTGGCCCATCGTCGCCATGGCCCGCTTGCGACCGGCCAGGGTCAGGTAGGCGAGCGGCACGGCGGTCGCCACCGCGGCGGCGGCACCGGCGCGCTCGCGGTCCGGTGGGGCCAGGGCGGCGCCCGCGATGCCGGCGCTCATCACCCGGGCCAGCAGGCCCAGGAAGACGGTGCGGTCCGGCGCGGTCTTCATCTTGTCGCCCAACAGCTCGCCGGCGCCCATGGCCAGGGCGCCGTACTTGAAGACGGGCTTGTCGAGCAAAACGAGTGTGCCGGGCGTGGATTTGCCCAGCACGCGGGCCGCGGCCAGGGTGGCCATCGGCGTCATGGAGCGCGCACTGGCGACGGCGCCGATCAGGGCGGAGAAAAGCAGTCCGTAGTTTTTCATGGTAGGGGTCCTCGGGTCGGTGGATGCTTCGACGGGCCTGCGCTGGTTCTCGCGGGCCCGGCGTATGTGCTGCGTGGCGTCGTCCGGTCAGGGATTGACGATCTTGAACAGCGTGGTCGGCAGCGACGCGGGGCTGCCCGGCTGGTACCAGTTCATGTCCTGGATGCGCGATGCCGTCACGTAGAGGCCTCCGTCGGGGCCCTGCGACAGTGTGTCGGGCCACCGCAGCGAGGCGCTCTGCACCAGCGTACGCACGCCGGTGGTGTCGCGCACCTTCACCGAATCGTCTTCGGGCGAGGTGAGAAAGATACGGCCGTCGCGGCCGACCAGCATGCCGTCGACCGGGCCGTTCTCGCCGACCGTCTCGACCAGGGACGCGAGCCGCGGCTGGGCCGACGCATCGGCCAGCGCCGCCGTCGGCACGCGGTACAGCGTCTTGCCCTTGATGGCCTGCCAGTACAGCATGCCGCCGTCGGGCGACAGTGCGATGCCGTCCGCAGAGAACGCCACATCGCGGCCGTCGGGGCGCCGCAGCACCTGGCCGTCGGCCTTCACCTTCACCGTCTTGTCCACCTGCGTCGCGGGATGGCCGTCGAGCACCCGGCGCGCCGTGCCCTGGGCCAGGTCGACCACCACCAGCGCGCCCTTCGCACCCGAGTCGGTGATGTAGGCGCTCTTGCCGTCGGGGCTGAAGCGGACGTCGTTCAGATAGCTGCCGTGGGGCGCGATCTTCTCGTCGAAAAGGATCGTCTTGACGGCCTGGTTGGTGGCCAGGTCGATCTTCACCAGCTTGGCGCCCTGCGGCACGACCGGGCCCTGCGCCGGCGCGGCCGCATCCAGCGCCCACAGGAAGCCCTGGCGATCGACCACCACGCTCTGCACGCAGACGAAATGGTCGTGCGCCGTCATCTCGTCCTTGCGTGCATTGCGCCAGGCGTTCCATTCGGCGTCGGGGAAAGCGCGGGTGGTGCCGTCGGGCAGCACTTCGGCGACCGACACCGGCGCATCGTCGGACCAGCGGGGGAAGTTCACGAAGATGCGGCCACCGGGAGACACGGTCACGCCGGTCACCTGGTGGTCGAAGCGGGCCACCTGCTGGAGGTTTTGCGTGTTGACGCCGGCGACCGGGCTCTGCGCGGTCGCGGAAGGTCCGGTCTGCGCACAACCCGCCAGAAGTACGAGGGCCGCCGCGCAAGCGGCCGATGGAAGGGCACGGGCGGACATACGATTACGCACGGATGGAATCATGGAGGCATCTCTTGGATTGGGACAGCCTGCACCGTAAGGGGCCGGTGTCCGCCTCCATGTCAGCCCGCGCCCTCGGCCCGGGTCGGTGTCTGCGCCGCCGCCCGGGCGGCCGAACGTCGGGCGTTTAAACCCTGCCCTGCGGCCACACGGCGATCCGGGCCGTCTGGTCGATGTCTTCTTCGTTCGGCAGCCCCTCTGCGTCGGACAGCTTGAACTTCGCGGCGTTCTCGCGCAGCCACACCACCAGCGCCTGCCGCGGTGGTTTGCCGATGGGTCCGCCGGTGGCGAGCCATGCCTCGACCGCAGCCGCGAGCTTCGGGGCGTAGCGCTCGTTCAGCGGGTCGAGGTAGTCGGGGACCGCCGGGGTCGGCGTTTCCGGAAAGAAGAATCCGGTGCGGAATCCGCGCCGGGTCAGCCACTGGACCAGCGAATCGCGCTCGACCGTGGACAGGTCGACGTCGAGGCTGCCCGGGATGGTGCCCACCTGGGTGCCGACCGGGTCGAACTCGGGCTGCTCGACCTGCCGGCCTTCGATAATTCCGCTCGCCAAGGCGTTGCCGATGCCCTGCTTGGCGGCCTCGTAGCCCCTGGGGCGGTCGGCGGGCCGCCACGATTCGCAATAGGTGCCCACCTCGGATGCGGGATCCTCGCCGATCACCAGCAGCGCGGCCTGCCGCACCGACAGCGAATCGCATAAACGCCAGTAGTTAGAGATTTCGACTTCGTTCTCGTAAAGCATTTTTTCCCCACAAGGTCTGCAGACGCCCCGTCCAGGCACCCAGCCGCTGGACGCGCGCGCAAAACACACCGGCCCGCCGGTGTGCAGCATCAACGCTGCCGCCGATCGTATGCGCCAACGCTTTCCTGCTGCGTCGCGGGGGCGTCGGAGCGCCCCGGTCGACGCGACACGGTCACCGCGCGGGCCCGAATCCGAAAACGGATTTCTTCGGCGGCGGGCCCTTGCGGGGTGCGTCGGAGCCGTCCGCCTCGTCGCCGTCCTCGGGTGCGGTGTCTTCGGCATCCTCGGCCGCAGCGGGGGCTGCTTCGGTGGTGCGGGGGCCGGCGTCCAGATCGTCGGCCAGTGCCTGCAGCGCGAGCAGGCCGGCCGCCATCGCCGCCCGGTAGGTGGCATCGGGTTCGTCGGCACGCTGGATTTCTGTCCATGTCGTCCGGGCCGCTCGTTCGGACAGCACCCAGACGAACTGCCCGGGACGGGGTTCTTCCGCATGCACGGCGATATGGCGTAGGCGTGTTTTCATGCGGGCAGGGTAGTCGAACGAACCGGTGCCGGGTGGGGCAGGGCATGCCTACCGCCAGCGCGTGCTTTCGCTTACAGCGGCGCACGCAACTTCGACCACGCTGCGGTCACTGCCGGCGTATCGGCGAAGGACACACACCATGGCAACTGGAAGCCGCACCCTCTGGAAGGGCGCCATCACCTTCGGACTGGTCCACATCCCCGTGGGCCTGCACACCGCCGCGACCGAGCAGGGGGTCGATTTCGACTGGCTCGACAAGCGCACGATGGACCCTGTCGGCTACAAGCGCATCAACAAGCGCACCGGCAAGGAAATCGACAAGGACAACATCGTCAAGGGCGTGGCCTACGAGGACGGCAAGTACGTCATCATCAGCCCGGACGAGATCGACGCCGTGTTTCCCCGCACCACCCAGACCATCTCCATCGAGCGCTTCATCGATGCGTCGGAGATGCCGTTCATCTTCCTGGAACGGCCGTACTTCGTGGCGCCGACCAACAAGAGCGACCGGGTGTATTCGCTGCTGCGCGAAACCCTGATCGCGACCGGGAAGGTCGGCCTGGCCAAGGTCGTCATCTCGACCAAGCAGCACCTGGCCGCTCTGGTGCCGTCCGGCCCCGCCCTGGTCCTGAACCTGCTGCGCTGGGGCGACGAGGTGAAGACGCTCGATTCGGTCGAGCTGCCGCCGGAAGGGGCCAAGGGCCTGAGTGCGGCCGAGCTGAAGATGGCCAAACAACTGGTGTCCGAGATGTCGGGCTCCTGGAATCCGGACGATTTCAAGGACGAATTCCGCCACCAGGTCATGAAGCTGGTCGAGAAGAAGGCCAAGGCCGGCAAGACCGAGACGGTGCTGCAGCCCGAGGAGGAGGCACCGCAGGGCGGCGGCGAGGTCATCGACCTGACCGAGTTGCTCAAGCGCAGCCTGCGCGGCGGAGACAAGCCCGCGGCGAGAGCGGCCGCCAAGAAGGCGGCCCCCAAGCGGGCGCCTGCCACCAAGAAAGTCCCGCAGAAAAAGGCCGCCTGAGCAGGGCCGCGGCCTGCTCGCGTGGCTGGCGCGACCGCCACCGGGCGAACCAAAGAGGAGCCGAGCCGTGCGGGTTGCGACCTGGAACATCAATAGCGTCACCAAGCGGCTCGACCTGCTGCTCGACTGGCTGGCACGCACCCGCCCCGATGTGGTCGCGCTCCAGGAGCTGAAGGCGGCCACGGCCGCCTTTCCCACGGCCGCGCTGGAGGCCGCCGGCTACCACGCGGTGGTGGTCGGCCAGCGGGCCTGGAACGGGGTCGCGATCCTCGCCCGCGGACAGCCGCCCTTGCCCTTCGTCACCGCCTTGCCGGGCGACGCCCGGGACAAGGAAGCGCGGTATGTCGAGGCGGCGGTGCACGGCGTGCTGTTCGCCTGCCTGTACCTGCCCAACGGCAATCCGTGGCCCGGCCCGAAGTTCGACTACAAGCTGCAGTGGTTCGAACGCTTGCAGCAGCGCGCGGCCGAGCTGCACGCCGCCGGCAACCCGGTCGTGCTGCTGGGCGACTGGAACGTCGTGCCCACCGATGCCGACATCTACAAGCCCGACACCTGGCGCGACAACGCCCTGCTGCAGCCCGAGACCCGCTCGGCCTATGCGGCCATCGTCGCCCAGGGCTGGACCGATGCGATCGCCCACATGCACCCGCGCGGCGTGCCCTACACCTTCTGGGACTACCGCCGCAAGCGCTGGGAGCGCGATGCCGGTCTGCGGATCGACCACATCCTGGTCCACCCGTCGATCACCGTCGCGTCGGCGGGGGTGGACCGGGAAGAGCGGGGACGCGAAGGCGCCAGCGACCATGCGCCGGTGTGGGCGGAGCTGGAACCGGCCCGGCCGGTGCGCACGGCCCGTAGGCGTGCCACGGCGCGCGAACCGGGCCCGGCGGCACCGTCCCGGGCGCGCACGCCGCGGCTGGCTCCCGCGGACATGCCGCCGCCGGGCGGCGGTCCGCTGCCCGCGGCGCTGGAGCCGCAGCTGGCGACGCTGGTGTCGGCGGTTCCGGCGGGCGACTGGATCGTCGAGACCAAGTTCGACGGCTACCGGCTGCTGGCCCGGATCGAGGGCGGCGCGGTGCGTTTGTTCACCCGCAACGGCCACGACTGGACGGACCGGCTGGGCCCGGTGGCCGAAGGCATCGCGGGCCTCGGGCTCACCCGGGGCTGGCTCGACGGGGAGATCGTCGTCCTCGACGATGCGGGCGTGCCCGATTTCGGCCGGCTGCAGAACGCGATCGACACGCCGCAGGCCAAGAACATCGTGATGTTCGTCTTCGACCTGCCGTTCCTGGGCGACACCGACCTGCGCGCGCAGCCGTTGAGAAGCCGCAGGACGCTCCTGGAAGCGCTGTTCGACACGCGGCCCGGCACGGCGGTCCGCCTGAGCCAGTCGTTCGCGGCCCGGCCCGAACAACTGCTGGGCGCCGCCTGCCGGATGGGGCTGGAGGGCGTGATGGCCAAGCGCGCCGATGCGCCCTACGTCGCCGGCAGGACCGACACCTGGCTGAAACTCAAATGCCAGCACCGCCAGGAGTTCGTGGTGGTGGGCTTCACCGACCGCAGCGGCGCGCACAAGGATATCGGCAGTCTGCTGCTGGGCTACCACGAAGGCGGCGCGCTGCGCTACGCCGGCATGGTCGGCACCGGGTGGGACGCCCGGGGTGGCGGCGAGCTGTTCGCCCTGCTGTCGGCGCTCGAAGTCGAGACACCGAGCGTCGACCCCCGGGAGACCCGGCCGGGTCGCTGGAGCAAGCGCGCTGCGGGCACCGAGCGTTGGGTGCGGCCCACGACGGTCGTGGAAGTGGCGTTCACCGAATGGACGGCCGACGGCCATGTGCGTCACGGCGTGTTCCGTGGCATCCGCACCGACAAGCCGGCGACCGAGATCGTGCGGGAGCGCGCGAAGGACCCGGCCGAGGCGGTGCCCGCAGCACGTCCGAAGAGCGCCCGGTCCACCAGGCTCGCCGTCACGCATCCCGAACGCGTCGTCGACCCCTCGACCGGCCTGCGCAAGGGGGACCTGGTGCGGTACTACGAGCGCGTCGCCGACCGGATGCTGCCGCACCTGAAGGGCCGGCCGGTATCGCTGGTGCGGGCGCCCGCCGGCATCACCGGCGAGCTGTTCTTCCAGAAGCACCTCGAAGGCAAGATGCCCGGCGCGAAGGAGTGGGATGCCGCGCTCTGGCCCGGGCATGCGGCCCTGCTGGGCGTCGATGCGGTGGCGGGCCTGGTCGGCGCGGCGCAGATGAACGTGGTGGAGTTCCATACCTGGAACTCCGAGGCGCGCCGTATCGACAAGCCCGACCGGTTCGTCCTCGACCTCGACCCCGGCGAAGGCGTCACATGGCCGATGCTGCAGGAGGCGGCCGCCACCGGGTGGGCAAGATCTTCATCGACTACCTGCGCAACGGCCACGGGCAGACCACCGCCTGCGCTTTCTCGGCCCGCGCGCGGCCCGGCCTGGGCGTGTCGATGCCGGTGGCGTGGGAGCAGTTGCCCGATCTCACCGGCGGCGCGCAGTGGACGATCGCGACGGCGTGCGAATACCTCGGCGACCAGAAGGACGACCCGTGGGCCGGGTATTGGAAGAAGCGGCAGAGCCTGGGGCCGGCCGCCCAGCGGCTCGGGTGAAGGACGCCGACAGCCACAGGCCGAAGGCGCCTACATGGCAGGCGGGATCCGCGGCCCATCCTACGGTCATCTTTTTAGGAGTAACCCATGCGCAAGATGATCCTGATGGCCGTCGCCGGCTTTCTGTGGAAGAAGTACAAGGCCAAGCAAAGCGTCCGCCCCCAAGCGGCCGCTGCCCGGCGCTGGTAACCGCCCATCGGCGTTCGCTTGCCGCACATGCCCGTGTGCCGCTTGCCGTAGACCTGACACCGTAGATCGGTCTTAGGTCTTTTTTGCGCGTCCGTCAGTCGCCGCCCGCCGGCGCCACCCGCACCGAGACGCCATAGAGCGCCAGCATCCCCAGCACATGCCCCACGGCCACGCCCGGCTCGCCGGACTCGATGCGGGCGATGGTCTGCACATGCACCCCCAGCCGGGCACCCGCCGCCGCCTGGCCTTCGCCGGCGGCGATGCGGGCCTGCTTGGCCGCGGCGCCCAGCGCCCGGGCCGTGTCGAGTGCATCGCTGCCGATGTCCGCGGAGATTCTTTTGCCTTGCGCCATGCCGGATTGTCGTCCGGATGTCAGCGCAGCATGCCGGCCGCGCTCTGCTTGCCCTGGCGAGCCTTGCCGCGGTTCTGCTGGCGCAGCACCTTGTTGACCAGGGCCGAGGCCTCGATCGCCAGCTCGACCGCCGCCGGGCCGTCCGGGAAATGCTCGGGCATGCGCTGCGAGAGCCAGGCGTAGGCCGAGTAGATCTTGCAGGCGTCTTCCGCATCCTGCAGCGAGCTGCGGCCTTCGCGCAGTCCCACCGCCTGGATGGTCGACGGGTGCTTGCGCTCTACCGCGTTGGCCCAGGTCCAGAGCTGGTCCTGGAACTTCGGCAGCCGGGTGCTGAGCGGCACCAGCGAGAACAGAAAACGCTCGTGGAGCGGCATCCGCAGGCCGTCGAGCCACTTGGCGCGGTCGAGCTGCTCGGTGAGGGAGGTGGGCACGAAGAACACGTCGTTCACGTCGATGTTGCGGCGGAACAGGGTCAGCAGCTGCAGCAGGCGGTTTTCCTGGGTCACCATCTCGATCTGCTGCAGATGCTCCTGCGTCGGCGCGACGTAGAAGCCGGTGCGCGCGACCGGCTCCAGCGGGGCGGTGAGCTGCTTCCTGATCGACTTGTGCACCCGGCCGCCCAGGCCCAGCACCGTGCCCGATTCGGACATGCCGAAGCGCCCGGCGCGCCCGCCGATCTGCTGCACCAGCCAGGTGGGGATCGGGCCGTCCTCGGTGCCGTCGTACTTGGTGTCGGTGGTGAAGATCACCCGCGAGATCGGCAGGTTCAGGCCCATGCCGATCGCATCGGTCGCGACCAGGACCTGCGCCTGGCCGGAGCGGAAGGCTTCGGCCTGCGCCTGCCGCACTTCGGGCGAGAGGTTGCCGTAGATCGTGGCGACCGAAAAGCCCGCCTGCGAGACCTGCTCGGCCAGCTGCAGCACGTCGCGGCGCGAGAACGCGATCACCGCGTCGCCGGCTTTGAGCTGGCGCAGCGAGTCGAGCGGCTTCTCGCCCATCGCCAGCTTGGATTTGCGCTCCATCACCCGCACTTCGCATGCGCAGCCCAGCCGGCGCGCCAGCGATTCGACGGCGGCGCGGGCGGTGGTCGAGCCCACCAGGTAGACGGTATCGGCCGGGACGCCGCACACGGCGGCGGTCCAGGCGGCGCCGCGGTCGCTGTCGCCCAGCATCTGGATCTCGTCGATCACCGCCACCTCGACCCGGGTGTGGGTGTCGAGCATCTCGACGGTGCTGGCCACGTGGGTCGCGCCCGGCTGGATCCGGCGCTCTTCGCCGGTAATCAGGTTGACCGGCACCTTGGCCGCCTTCAGCCGCTCGTAGTTCTCCAGCGCCAGCAGCCGCAGCGGCGCCAGGTACACGCCCGACTTCGCGGCCTGCAGGGCCACCATCGCTTCGTGCGTCTTGCCCGAGTTGGTCGGGCCGAGCAGGGCGATGATCTTGCGGTGCATGCCGGCCGCCGTCTGGAACGTGTCCGGGAACTGCGCCAGGTTGATCGACTGGCGGGTGCGCTCGGCGGCCAGGTCGGCGGTGCGCTGGCCGGCGGCGGCCTCGATCCGGTCCATGACCAGCTCGAAAGCCTTCGGCGCCAGCTCCTTGGGCCGCAGCAGGGCGTCCCAGCAGTAGTCGCCCGTCTCCACGCCCCGGTCGGCGGCACGGCGGATCGCGTTCATCACGAGGGCGGTGACCTCGCGCTCGAAGTCGCCCGCCACCCGTTCGTTCAGGCGCGAGGCCAGCAGCGCCACCTGCTTGTACGCCGGCAGCTTCACCCAGCGGCTGACCTGCGCCAGCACCGCCTGCGCCGGGATCAGCGCATACGGGACCCGCAGGCCGTCGACCACCACTTCGCCCTTGACGCTGAAGGCGACGGCGGATTCGGTCTTGACGAGCGTCGCCTTGCTGCGCTCGAGCAGGGCGTTCAGTTCCTTGACCTGGGCGGCGAGGGCTTCGGCCGAGGGTTCGTCCGAAGGATGGGAGGGGTGTGTGGAATGCTGGTTCACGGGATGTGTGTGCAGAAGGGGCGCACGGGACGCCGGGGTTGCGCGCAGGCCCAGGGCTCTGGCGAAAAGTTTGCAGGGCGGGTCGTCGGGCCATGGCGTGGGCCGGCAGTGCGCGCTGCGATCGGAGGCTCTCGGGCCTGGTGGCCGATGCACGGTTTGTGCCGCAAAACAAAAAAGCCCGCCACCTGTGCGGTAGCGGGCTTTCCAGCGCTGACGCGCTTGAAGTGGTGGTGGGCCCTGAGTGACTCGAACACTCGACCTACGGATTAAGAGTCCGCTGCTCTACCAACTGAGCTAAGAGCCCACTTCAAACCTGAAAAATCGGATTTGGCCTAGACCGTGGCCATCACCGCCTGAGCGGAGCCGGACACTGTAAGCAAGCCATAGATTATGCACTATTTATTTTGGGGCTGGCAAGCGGGTCATCGAAATCGATCCGCCGCCGCACGCGCCGCGGCTACATCAGCAGGTGTTCGCCCGCGTTGTCGCCGCCCAGGATCACGTAGTTGACCTTGCGGATGTCCATCAGCTTCTTGCCGCCCGAGTAGCTGATCGAGCTCTGCACGTCCTGCTCCATCTCGACCAGCGTGTCGGCCAGGAGGCCCTTCACCGGCTCTAGGATGCGCTTGCCCTCGACGTGCTTGTACTCGCCCTTGTTGAAGTCGCTGGCGCTGCCGTAGTACTCCTTGAACAGGGCACCGTCCACCTCCACCGTCTTGCCGGGCGATTCCTCGTGGCCGGCCAGCATGCTGCCGATCATGATCATCGTGGCGCCGAAGCGGATGCTCTTGGCGATGTCGCCGTGCTCGCGGATGCCGCCGTCGGCGATGATCGGCTTGGTCGCCACCCGGGCGCACCACTTGAGCGCCGACAGCTGCCAGCCGCCGGTGCCGAAGCCGGTCTTCAGCTTGGTGATGCAGACCTTGCCCGGGCCGATGCCGACCTTGGTGGCGTCGGCGCCCCAGGTCTCCAGGTCGATGATCGCCTCGGGCGTGCCGACGTTGCCGGCGATGACGAAGGCGCCGGGCAGTTTCTCCTTGAGGTACGCGATCATCCGCTGCACCGTGTCGGCATGGCCGTGGGCGATGTCGATGGTGATGTATTCGGGCACCAGGCCTTCGGCGACCAGACGGTCCACCGTGTCGTAGTCGGCCTGCTTCACGCCCAGCGAGATCGAGGCGTAGAGGTCCTTCTCGTGCATCTCGCGGACGAACCGCACATTGTCCAGGTCGAACCGGTGCATCACGTAGAAGTAGCCGTTCTGCGCCATCCAGGTCGAGATCGAGGCGTCCACCACCGTCTTCATGTTGGCGGGCACCACCGGCAGCCGAAAGCGCCGGCCGCCCAGCTCCACGCCCGCATCGCATTCCGAGCGGCTCTCCACCCGGCACTTGCGCGGCAGCAGCAGGACGTTGTCGTAGTCGAAGATTTCCATCGCGATTTCCAAGCTTCCATTGCAGGATCGCCGGCGGAAGGATTTCCGCGCGGCGTGGGCGCTTGGCTTGTTCCCGGTCGCCGTGGGCCGGGCCGCGGGGCCTTGCCGATCCCCGCGTCGCGCGGGCACGAAAAACCGGGCGACAAGAAACTTGGGCCCGGTGGCCGATTCTAGGGAGCCACGCCCGCCGGCACCCGGCGACGGCCGTATAGACCTTATACGGCGGTGCCGATGCAAGCGGCCGTTCTCGAAGAAAAAAGGGCCGCAGCCGGCCAACGGGTTCGACCTTCAGCTATGCAAAAGATAGCATTTATCGGGATGGTCAGGTGGGCCGGCAGACGCTCGCCGACGCCGCCAGGATGCGGCCGCTGCCGTCTTCCACCCAGCCCACCATCCGCAGCCGCGCGGGGTCGGCGCTTTCGGGTATGCGCATGGATCGCGACTCGGACAGCTTCGCGCCGGCCTTCGGTTGCCAGCGCAGCGCGAGCGCGCCGCGCACCAGCAGCCGCTCGACCGCGGAGCCTTCGGCCCCGGCCGGCAATGCCTCGGCCAGCAGCAGCCAGGCGGTCACCGGGCCGGTCGCCGCGCGGGGCGGATGCCAGGCGATCGACACCCCCAGGTAATCCGATACCGCCGCACCGCGCGCCACCCGCAACGCGCCGGCCCGGGCGGTGCCGACCGGCGCCGACACCCGCAGCGTCTCCTGCGCCGACGGGGCCGGCCTGTGCAACGCATCGAGCCGCGCCTGCGCCTCGGGCATCGCGGCCGCGGACATCGCGGCACCGTCGCGCGCGGTGGCCGACGGCACGATCCAGTCGAGCGTCAGCGTGCGGGCCGGCACCACCGCGCCGGGCGCTGCGCCGGATGCGGTGCCCGACCAGCAGGCGGTGCAGTCCGCGTCCAGGAACCGCTCCTGCAGCACGCGGGGCGCGGGCGCGCCGTCGCTGGTGCACAAGGTCTGCGCCATCGCGCCGGGCACCAGGCCCAGGGCCGCGAAGAGGGCGAGGCAGCCGGCAGCGACCCGCGCCGGAGACGAAAGAACAGAGGAAAAGGGCACGGTGCACTACTTTCTGAGGGGACTCGGCGCAAGGCGGCCGGCCGAAACGAGGGCGCTTCCTACAATGCCGGGATGTTCCCACACGACCCGCCGACGACGCCTGACCTTCCGTCCGCCCCCCACGCCGAATCGCCCCTGATCGCCACCCTCAATCCGGAGCAGCGTGCCGCGGTCACGCTGCCCAACGACCATGCGCTGATCCTGGCCGGCGCCGGCTCGGGCAAGACCCGGGTGCTCACCACCCGCATCGCCTGGCTGCTGCAGAACGGCCATGTGTCGCCCGGCGGCATCCTGGCGGTCACCTTCACCAACAAGGCGGCCAAGGAAATGGCGTTGCGCCTGTCGGCGATGCTGCCGGTCAACGTGCGCGGCATGTGGATCGGCACCTTCCACGGCCTGTGCAACCGGCTGCTGCGGGCCCACTACAAGCTGGCCAACCTCCCGTCGTCGTTCCAGATCCTCGACACCCAGGACCAGCTCTCGGCGATCAAGCGGCTGATGAAGCAGTACAAGGTCGACGACGAGCGCTTCCCGGCCAAGCAGACGCAGTGGTTCATCTCGGGCGCGAAGGAAGACGGCCTGCGCCCGGGCGACGTCGAGGCGCGCAACGAGGACGACCGCAAGAAGGTCGAGCTCTACCAGCTCTACGAAGAGCAGTGCCAGCGCGAGGGCGTGGTCGATTTCGGCGAGCTGATGCTGCGCAGCTACGAGCTGCTGCGCGACAACGATCCGCTGCGCGAGCACTACCAGCGGCGCTTCCGCCACATCCTGGTCGACGAGTTCCAGGACACCAACAAGCTGCAGTACGCCTGGCTGAAGCAACTGGCCGGCCCCGGCAGCAGCGTGCTGGCGGTGGGCGACGACGACCAGAGCATCTACGCCTTCCGCGGCGCCAACGTGGGCAACATGGCCGACTTCGTGCGCGAGTTCGACGTGCACCACCAGATCAAGCTGGAGCAGAACTACCGCAGCTACAGCAACATCCTCGATTCGGCCAACGCGCTGATCAGCCACAACACCCGGCGCCTGGGCAAGAACCTGCGCACCGACCAGGGCCCCGGCGAGCCGGTGCGGGTGTTCGAGGCGACCAGCGACTTCGCCGAGGCGCAGTGGATGGTCGACGAGATCCGCCAGCTGGTGCGCGACAACGGCACCGAGCCGGGCTTCCCGCGCAAGGAGATCGCGATCCTCTACCGCAGCAACGCGCAGAGCCGGGTGATCGAAACCGCGCTCTTCAATGCCGCGATGCCCTACCGGGTGTACGGCGGCCTGCGCTTCTTCGAGCGGGCCGAAATCAAGCACGCGCTGGCCTACCTGCGGCTGCTGGAGAACCCGCACGACGACACCAGCTTCCTGCGGGTCGTCAACTTCCCGCCGCGCGGCATCGGCGCCCGCAGCCTGGAGCAGCTGCAGGACGCGGCGCGCGCCGCCGGCACCTCGCTGCACGACGCGGTGAGCACCGTGCCCGGCAAGGCCGGCGCCAACCTGGGCGCCTTCGTCGCCCGGATCGACGTGATGCGCGAGCAGACCCAGGGCATCTCGCTGCGCGAGATCGTCGACCTGGTGCTGCAGCACAGCGATCTGGTCGAGCACTACAAGGCCGACCGCGAAGGCGCCGACCGGATCGAGAACCTGGAAGAACTGGTGAACGCGGCCGAGAGCTTCGTCACCCAGGAAGGCTTCGGCCGCGACACGGTGGCGCTGCCGGTCGACGAGCTGCGCCAGTCGCCCGCCAGCCAGGGCCTGGACCCGGCGATCCCGCTGCTCGACGAGCCGATGCCCCTGCCGCCCGATGCCGATACCGGCGAGACGCTGAGCCCGCTGGCCGCGTTCCTGACCCACGCCGCGCTGGAATCGGGCGACAACCAGGCCCAGGCCGGCCAGGACGCGGTGCAGCTGATGACGGTGCATGCCTCGAAGGGCCTGGAGTTCGACGGCGTCTTCATCGGCGGCATGGAGGAGGGCCTGTTCCCGCACGAGAACTCGATGAGCGACCGCGACGGCCTGGAGGAAGAGCGCCGGCTGATGTACGTCGCCATCACCCGCGCCCGCAAGCGGCTCTACCTCAGCCATTCGCAGACCCGGATGCTGCACGGCCAGACCCGCTACAACGTCAAGAGCCGCTTCTTCGAGGAGCTGCCCGAGGCGGCGCTGAAGTGGATCACCCCGCGCCAGCAGGGCTTCGGCCACAGCGGCGGCGGCAGTGGCGGTGGTTTTGCTATGAATTCCGTAGCTGGAAGCCGTGGCGGTGCGCCGGCCTACGGCCGGTTCGGCTCCGATGCTTCGTCGTTTTCCAGCCCGCCGGTGCCGGTGCAGAAGGCGGCGCCTTCGCACGGCCTGCGGTCGGGGATGCAGGTGTTCCACACCAAGTTCGGCGAAGGCACGGTGCTGGCGATCGAAGGCACCGGCGCCGATGCGCGGGCCCAGGTCAACTTCCCGCGGCACGGGGTGAAGTGGCTGGCGCTGTCGGTGGCCAAGCTCACGCCGGTGTGAGGCGGGGGGCAGGGCCGGCAGCGCGCCGGGCCCTGCCGCTGCTGCCGCCCGGCGCCGCTCAGCGTGCGGCGAGTTGCGGGCGCGCCTGCAGCGCCGGGTGCCGCATGCCCGGCACCGGGTCCAGCTGGCCCAGGCCGTCCTTCGCGCCGGTGCGGCCCGCTGCCTGCCAGGCGGTCTGCTGGCGCACCAGCCGGGCCAGCACCTCCAGTTCTTCGTCGGAATGGTTCATCGGCAGCGCCGGCAGCAGTTGCTGGGCGGTGCCGCCGACCGGGTCGCGCAGGCCCCAGAACGGCTGGTGGTAGTCGGCGCGGCTGGTGACCCTGTCGCCGCCCGCCACCAGGTCGACCGTGCCGTAGCAGTTGCAGAAATAGGTGCGGGGGTTCTCGCCGCCGTAGACCTGGGTGTAGACCCCGGTGCCGCGGATGCCGGCGGTCAGCGTGGGGGTGAGGATGGTGCGCTGCGGGCCGCGTCCCCAGACGCTGGTGACCGCGCCGGTCGCCAGCCGCAGCAGGCTGACGGTGTGCAGCGTGGCGCCGCGCTCGACCACCAGGTGCGATTCGGGCCGCATCCGGAACGCATCGCCGCCGATGGCGAAGACCAGGCTGGAGCCCGGGCCGGTCTGCAGCGTATCGCCAGTGACGATGGTGGCGCCGGGCGAGAGCCGCCGGCCATTGCACAGCACGTCGCCCTGCAGCGCGACGATGTTGCCGCGGCGCTGGGCATGGGCCATGGTGGTGCCCGCGGCCGTCCAGGCGGCGGCACTGCGCAGGAAATCGCGGCGGCGGAACCAGAACACGTCCGCATCGGGTCGGGTTTCCGGGAAGGCAGTGCGCATCGGCTTAACCGTGTTGGTGGGGAACCCTCGCAGTATCGTCGGGTGGCGGCCCAAAGCAAGCGATATAAGCCGGGTAAATGGACGCGAAGAACATGCTGGCGATCACCAGCATCGCGCCGGCCACCAGGCCGACGGTGAGCAGCGCCGATGCGGACGAGCCTCCGCCCAGCAGCAGCGCCAGCAAGGTGGCCACCACGCCCACCGCCATGCCGGTGGCGACGAACACCACGCACCAGCCCAGCAGGAAGACGACGAAGGCGCCGGCATTGCGCAGCCCGGCCACCAGGCTGAAGAAGAGGCTCTTGGCCGGCGTCACCCCGTACCAGTAGACCAGCGCCCCGGCGTTGGAGAAGACCAACAGCAGCGGCACGGTGAGCGCCAGGGTGAACCAGAGCCAGCCGGGCACGCCGTCGCGCATCAGGGTCTCCTGGGTGATTTTGGCGTCGGCCGCATCGGCGCCGGCGGCCGCGCCGTCGTCGAACAGCGAGGCGGCGCCCATCACCAGCACGCAGGCCACGGCGAAGAAGACGCCCAGCAGCAGCATCGCGACGGTGCGCGGCTTGCCCTGGCGCAGCCCGGCGAAGAGCAGCCCGGCGCGGGCGGGTCTGCCCTGCGCGGCCTCGTGCGCACCGGCCACCATGCCGGCCAAAAACACCGGCGTCAGCACCAGGGCCACCGCCACGCCCACGATGGGCACCACTGCGAGCACCGAGCTGAGCAGCTGCATGAACAGGAACATCACCGCCAGCGACAGCGGCTGCCGCGCGAAGAGACGCATGCCGGAGCGGACCCATTGCAGGCCGGTGCGTGCGGGGACGATGTTGAGTTGCATGGCGGAATGGAAAACGCGCCGCTCAGGCGGTGCAGAGGGCATCGACGCGGCCGCGCAGCACCCGCTCGAAGTGGGTCGGGTCGTGCGGGGTCAGCAGCGCGGCCTGGCGTGGCAGGTGGAAATCCCACAGCCGCGAGATCCAGAAGCGCAGCGCCGCGGCGCGCAGCATCGCGGGCATCAGCGCGCGCTCGGCCGGCTCCAGCGGGCGCACCGCGGCATAGGCCTGCAGCAGCGCGTCGGCCCGGGCATCGTCCTGCAGGCCGGTGGCCCAGTCGATGCACCAGTCGTTCAGGCACACCGCCAGGTCGAAGGCGAAGCTGTCCCAGCCGGCGAAGTAGAAGTCGAAGAAGCCGGTGAGCGTTTCGCCGTCGAACATCGCGTTGTCGCGGAACAGGTCGGCATGCACCGGGCCGCGCGGCAGCGCGGTGTAGGCGGACGATGCGGCCACATGGTTCTGGTAGGCCAGCTCGGACTGCAGCAGCGTCGCCTGGGCGGGCTCCAGGTGGGGCAGCACGCCGGGCACCACCTCGTTCCACCAGGCCAGGCCGCGCAGGTTGGGCTGGCTGCGGGAGAAGTCGCGGCCGGCCAGGTGCATCCGGGCCAGCATCCCGCCCAGGGCGCGGCAGTGCGACACGCCGGGTGCCAGCTCGCTCGCCCCGCGCAGCCGGTTGACCACCGCGGCGGGCTTGCCGCAGAGCTGGTGCAGCACGTTGCCGGTGCGGTCGGGCGCCGGGTCGGGCACCGGAATGCCGCGCGCGGCCAGGTGCTGCATCAGGTAGAGGTAGAAGGGCAGCTGCTCGGCCGTCAGCCGCTCGAACAGGGTCAGCACGAACTCGGCCTGGCGGCCGGGGGTGTCGGCATCGCCCTCCTGCCAGGTGGTGGCGAAGTAGTTGGTGTTCTCGATGCCGCCGGCGATGCCGCGCAGCTCCAGCAGTTCGCCCAGCCGCAGCTGGCGCATCAGTTTGCGTGCCTCCTCCGCGGAGACTTCGGTGAATACGGCCATGGGATCGGGGAGGGGGGCCGGAGCGGGTGTCCGGCGGGGACGAAGAAGAACGGCGGGCCGGGAAGGCCGGGCCCTAGAAGCCCATGACGCGCCAGACGCGCTGGCCGGTATCGGATTCGGCGCCGTCGCGCGCGGCGGGCCGGCGGCGGGTGCCGTCGGTGGGCGTGATCTCGTACTGCGGTACCTCGGCCTTGGGCTGCACCGTGATGCTCTGGGTCTGGCCGCCGTAGCGCACCTCGTCGACCCGGCTGCCGCCGTCTTCCACCCGGATGCGCTCGACCCGCTGCTCGACCTTGGCACCCGCGGGCGGCGGCACGTCGGCCAGGGTGGCGGGGACGGCGGCCGGGGCCTGGGCGAAGGCTGGCAGGCATACCAGGCCGGCCAGCGCCAGCGAGCGCCGGAAGCCGGCCGAGAGAAGGGAGGGGGTGGGGGCGGCGCGCATCGGCGGATTGTAGGCGGTGGCTGCGCGGCCGTGCCCCCGATTCCCGTGTGCGCCGCAGGCCCGCTGCGGGTAGCCGCACACCGGCGGCGGCCGGGGTGGGCAGGCACAATCGGTCCATGAGCGACACCCCCTCCGCCCCGCTGCCGGACGCAGCCGACACGCCCGACGCATCCGCACCCGCCGCCGCACCGGCCGCTGCTTCTGCGGCACGCAAGACCCTGCTGCTGGTCGACGGCTCCAGCTACCTCTACCGCGCCTTCCACGCCATGCCCGACCTGCGGGCGGTGCCGGGCGACCCGTCCAGCCCCGCCACCGGCGCGATCCGCGGCATGGTCAACATGCTGGCCGCGCTGCGGCGCGAGGTGCGGGCCGACTACGTCGCCTGCATCTTCGACGCCAGCGGCCCCACCTTCCGCGACACGCTCTATCCCGACTACAAGGCCCAGCGCGCGCCGATGCCCGACGACCTGCGCAGCCAGATCCCGGCGATCCACGAGGTGGTCAAGCTGCTCGGCTGGCCGGTGCTGGTGGTGCCCGACGTGGAAGCCGACGACGTGATCGGCACCCTGGCCGCCTGCGGCTCGCGCCAGGCGGTCGAGGTGATCGTCTCCAGCGGCGACAAGGACCTGAGCCAGCTGGTCGACGAGCACATCACCATCATCGACACGATGAACGGCAAGCGGCGCGACGTGGCCGGGGTGACGGCCGAGTTCGGCGTGCCGCCCTCGCTGATGCTCGACTACCAGACCCTGGTGGGCGACACGGTCGACAACGTGCCGGGCGTGCCCAAGGTCGGCCCCAAGACCGCCGCCAAGTGGCTGATGGAATACGGATCGCTAGAAGCCCTGATGGCCCGCGCCGACGAGATCAAGGGCGTGGCCGGCGAGAACCTGCGCGCCGCCCGCGACTGGCTGCCCAAGGGCCGCGAGCTGCTCACCATCCTCACCGACTGCAGCCTGGAGGGCCACGTGCAGGGCCTGCCCGACCTGGCCGCGCTGGAGCCGGCGCCGCAGCAGACCGATGCGCTCAAGGCCTTCTACGAACGCTACGGCTTCAAGAGCCTGGCCCGCGCGCTGGACGTGCAGGACACGCCGCCCGAGCTGATCGAGGAAACGCAGAAGAAGCGGCGCCCCGGCCGCGACGCCGACCAGGGCCCCGGCCTGTTCGACGAACCTGCCGGTGAAGCCGATGCGGCCGCGTCGGCCGCCAGCAACCTGCGCTACGACGTGCTGCTGGACTGGCCCGCATTCGACGCCTGGTTCGCCCGGGTGCAGGCGGCCGACCTGGTCGCGATCGACACCGAGACCACCTCGCTCGACGAGATGCGCGCCGAGATCGTCGGCATCAGCTGGAGCGTCGAGCCCGGCGAGGCCGCCTACATCCCGCTGATGCACGACTACCCCGACGCACCTGTCCAGCTGCCGCGCGACGAGGTGCTGGCCCGGCTCAAGCCCTGGCTGGAGGACGGCAGCCGCGCCAAGCTGGGCCAGCATGTGAAGTACGACCGGCACGTGTTCGCCAACCACGGCGTCGAGGTGCAGGGCTACGCCCACGACACCATGCTGCAGAGCTACGTGCTGGAAGTGCACAAGCCCCACGGCCTGGCCAGCCTGGCCGAGCGGCACCTGGGCCGCAGCGGCATCGCCTACGAAGACCTGTGCGGCAAGGGCGCCAAGCAGATTCCCTTCGGCCAGGTGGCGATCGACAAGGCCGCCGAATATTCGTGCGAGGACTCCGACCAAACCCTCGACGTGCACCGCACCCTGTGGCCGCAGCTGGAGCGAAACGATGCGCTGCGCGGCATCTACGATCTGGAGATGGCCAGCAGCGAGGCGCTCTACCGCATCGAGCGCCACGGCGTGCTGATCGACGCCGCGGTGCTGCAGGCCCAGAGCCACGATCTGGGCCAGCGCATCGTGCAACTGGAAACCGAGGCCTACGAGATCGCCGGCCAGCCGTTCAACCTGGGCAGCCCCAAGCAGCTGGGCGAGATCTTCTTCGACAAGCTCGGCATGCCGGTGGTCAAGAAAACCGCCACCGGCGCCCGCAGCACCGACGAAGAGGTGCTGGAAAAACTGGCCGAGGACTACCCGCTGCCCGCCAAGCTGCTGGAGCACCGCAGCCTGTCGAAGCTCAAGGGCACCTACACCGACAAGCTGGCGCTGCTGGCCCTGCCGCGCACCGGCCGGGTCCACACCCACTACGCGCAGGCGGTGGCGGTCACCGGGCGGCTCTCCAGCAACGACCCCAACCTGCAGAACATCCCGATCCGCACCGCCGAAGGCCGCCGGGTGCGCGAGGCCTTCGTCGCGCCCGCGGGCAGCGTGATCGCCAGCGCCGACTACAGCCAGATCGAGCTGCGGATCATGGCCCACATCAGCGGCGACGCGGCCTTGCTGCGCGCCTTCACCGAAGGCATCGACGTGCACCGCGCGACCGCGGCCGAGGTGTTCGGCGTGGCGGTCGACCAGGTGAGCAGCGAGCAGCGCCGCTATGCCAAGGTGATCAACTTCGGCCTGATCTACGGCATGAGCAGCTTCGGTTTGTCGAAGGCGCTGGCCATCGAGACCAAGGCCGCGGCCGCCTACATCGACCGCTACTTCCAGCGCTTCTCGGGCGTGAAGATCTACATGGACGAAACCCGCCAGTCGGCCAAGGAGCAGGGCTATGTCGAGACCGTCTTCGGCCGCCGGCTCTACCTGCCCGAGATCAACTCGCCCAACGGCCCACGCCGGGGCGGCGCCGAGCGTGCCGCGATCAACGCGCCGATGCAGGGCACCGCGGCCGACCTGATCAAGAAAAGCATGGTCGAGGTGCAGCGGGTGTTCGACGCCGAACGGCGCGGCACGAAGATGGTCATGCAGGTGCACGACGAACTGGTCTTCGAGGTGCCCGAGGCCGAGGTCGAATGGGTGCGCACCGCGGTGCCGCGCATCATGGCCGAGGTGGCCGACCTGAAGGTGCCGCTGCTGGCCGAGATCGGCTTCGGGCCGGACTGGGACAAGGCGCACTGAGCGGCGGGGCCGGCCGATGGCGGCCGCGTCGCTTTCGCCAGCTTCCCGCTGGCGCGCATTGGACGCTGACGCGCCCGCCTTGCTCTACCGCCCGTTCCAGGCCTTGGCTACCAGATCGCGGTAGTGCACGGCAGGCCGTTCCAGCAACCCCTGCAGGATCGCCGCATCGGCGACGTTGTCGGTGCCCAGCATCGCCAGGCTTTCGCTGCACCAGGGCGATGCCGGCACCAGGTCGCCCAGCCGCGCGCTGAGCCGGGTGAGCGGCTCGGGCAGCGGCAGCACACCCGCCTTGCCGTGGCCGCACTGGGCGCGCAGGCTGGCGATCAGATCGCCCATCGGAAGCGCCTCGGGGCCGGCGCATGCGACAACCCCCTGCCGGTCGGCGGCACGGCCGAGCAGCGCGGCGATGGCGTCGGCCAGGTCCTGCACCGCGACCGGCTGCACCCGCGCATTCAGCACCGGCCGCGGCAGTACCACCACCGGCAGCTTCGCCAGGTTCATGAACAGCGCGCTGCTGGCGCCGCCCTGGCCGAACACCACGCTGGGCCGTACCACGCAGGCCGACAGGGCCGGGCCGCCGTCGGTGGGCGTGCGGGCGGCGAGGCCCAGCAGATGCGTGTCGGCCGCGCGCTTGGTAGTGGCGTATTGGGTGTCGCCGCCGTCCACGCCCAGCGCCGACACCTGCACCACCCGCCGCACCCCGGCCTGGACACAGGCGTCGAACAGGGCCCGCGGCGCATCGCGGTGCAGGGCGGCGATCGGCTGGCGTGGGCTGTCGCGCAGCACCCCCACCGCGTTGACCACCGCGTCGATCCCGGCCAACCGTGGCAGCCAGGCGGCCGCCGACAGGTCGCGGGTGAAATCGACCGTGCACTGGTCGGGGCCGGAGGGCTTGCGGCGCGGCGAGATGCCCTCGACCACTCTGTGGCCATCGGCGCGCAGCCGCGCGGCCACGTGCCGGCCGACGAAACCGGTCGCGCCGGTGAGAAAGATGTTCGACATGGGGGTGGTGCCTTTCGATTTTGGTCGGGCGCCGGCGCACAGGAGGGGTTCCCGGTCGGCCGCGGCAGGGTCATGCGGAATGTAGACCCCTGCCGCATACACGCGGCAACACGCGGTAGCAACGCTATCTGCCTACACTGGCGGCTCATTTCACCCCCTGGAGAAACCGATGCTGCGCGACGACGACATGAAATCCGACTTCGATTCCCTGCTGCCCGGCCGCAGCACCGAGCAGGGCGCCAGCCGGCGCACCGCGCTGAAGACGGCGCTGGGCGTGGGCTATGCGGCGGCCACGCTGCCGATCATGGCGCAGACGGTGGTCTCCACGCCCGCCGACGGCCTGCGCGTCGGCGCCCTCGACTACGAGGTGGCCGGCTTCCGGGTGCCGGGTTACTACGCCGCGCCGGCCGGCAAGACCGGCGTGCCGGTGATCCTGGTCATCCAGGAGATCTTCGGGGTGCACGAGTACATCCGCGACACCTGCCGCCGGCTGGCCAAGCAGGGCTACCTGGCCATCGCGCCCGAGATGTTCGCCCGCCAGGGCGATCCGCAGAAGGTCACCGAAATGGCGAAGCTGCAGGCCGAGATCGTCTCCAAGGTGCCCGACGCGCAGGTGATGGCCGACCTCGACGGCGCGCTGAAGTGGGCGGCGGCCAACGGCGGCGACGTGTCGCGCGCCGGCATCACCGGCTTCTGCTGGGGCGGCCGGATCACCTGGCTCTACGCCGCGCAGGGTCCGGTGAAGGCGGGCGTCGCCTGGTACGGCCGCCTGGTGGGCCAGGCCAGCGAGCTGACGCCGCGCCATCCGGTGGACGTGGCCGCCAGCCTCAAGGCGCCGGTGCTGGGCCTCTACGGCGGCGCCGACGCCGGCATCCCGCTCGATACTGTTGATAAAATGAAATCATCTTTGGCGGCCGGCTCGGCCGCCGCCAAGGCGTCGCAGTTCGTGGTGTACCCGGAAGCCGGCCACGCCTTCCATGCCGACTACCGCCCCAGCTACCGCAAGGACGCGGCGGAAGACGGCTGGAAGCGGGCGCTGGAGTGGTTCAAGACCCACGGCGTCGTCTGACGCCCGGGACCTGCGCCGGCTGCAGCCGCAGAAGGCCGCACGTGAAACCGCCCGCTGCCTCGGGCGGTTTTTTTCTGCCACGGTTATTTTTGAAAGAAACAGGGCGCCTGCCCTTGTCTGAAAACGGCTTATAGCTATGACTTTGATAGCAATCCTGGTGGGGACGCTGGCCGCCGGCATCGGCAGCGTCTGGGTGGCGGCCGCCTTGCTGCGGCTGGGCGTCGGCGGGCGCGAGCATGCGGGCGTCGGGCCGCAGCACCTGCTGAGTCTGGCGGCCGGCGCCTTGCTGGCGACCGCCTTCATGCACCTGCTGCCCGAGGCTTTCGAAAGCGCCGTCTCGCCGCAGGTGCTGTTCGCGACGCTGCTGGTGGGGCTGGTGTTCTTCTTCCTGCTCGACAAGGCCGAGCTGTGGCACCACGGCCACGAACACGGCGCGGGGCCGGAGACGGACGGTGCGCACCACCACGGCCACGACCACGACCACGCAGGTCCTGCGCACGGACACCACCACCACCCGCCCGCCGACGGCAAGCGCGCCGGCGCCTGGGCGGTCCTCACCGGCGACAGCGTCCACTGCTTCGGCGACGGCGTGCTGATCGCCTCGGCTTTCGCGGCCGATCTCCGCCTGGGCTTCGTCGCCGCGCTGGCGGTGCTGGCGCACGAGGTGCCGCACCACATGGGCGACCTGATCGTGGTGCGCCAGACCAGCTCCAACCGCCGCGCCGCGCTGGTCAAGGTGTCGCTGGCCGGCGGCCTGACGGTGCTGGGCGGCCTGGTCGGCCACCTGCTGGTCGACCAGCTGCACGGGTTGCTGCCCTATCTGCTGGTCGTCGCCTCGAGCAGCTTCCTGTACGTGGCCCTGGCCGACCTGATTCCCCAGCTGCAAAAGCGCCTGACCGCCCGCCAGACCGTCACCCAGGTGGCGTGGCTGCTGGCCGGCATCGTGCTGGTGACGGCGGCGAGCATGCTGGCCCACGGCGGCCACGACCATGGCCACGAAGGCCACGGGCACGAAGGCCACGCGCACGAAAGCCATGCCGACCACGACCATGGCGCCGGGCAGGGCGCACCGGGTGCGACGCCGGGCACCGCTGCGCCGGCGTCGGCGGGGCGCTAGGGTTTCGGTTCTGCTCCTGAATCGATAGCGGGTGGCCGTCTCGCTGCGCCGGCTGGAGGCCGATCAGGCTTCGACATCCGGATCGCCCGGTCGAATGGCCGGCCGGGGCCGCGCCATGCCCGGCCACCGCCGGTGTCTCCGTTCGGCAGTTCGCCGGTCCATCAGTTCGACAGGGCCTCCCGCACCGCCGACATCTGCCGCCGCGACACGGCCAGCGCCTCGGGCGCGCCGTGCACCCGCACCGCCCAGCCTTCGCCCTCCACCGCGTCGTAGTGCCGCTCCAGCGCCCGCACCGCACGCCGGGCGACCAGGGCGTTGCGGTGGATGCGGATGAAGCGGGGGGCGAAGCGTTCTTCCAGGTCCTGCAGCGATCCGTCGAGGATGTAGCTGCGCAGGGCGGTGCGCACGGTGACGTATTTCAGCTCGGCCTTCAGGTACAGCACTTCGTCGAGCGGCACCCGCTCGGTACGGCCGCGGTCCTGGATCAGCAGCGACGGGGGCTCGGGCGGCGACAGGTCGGTCCCGGGTGCGGAGGTGCTGCGCTGCGCCTTCTGCAGGGCCTGCTGCAAGCGCGGCAATCGCACCGGCTTGGTCAGGTAGTCGGCCGCATCCAGCTCGAAGGCGTTCAGCGCGTGCTCGGAATGGGCGGTGACGAAGACGATCGCCGGCGGCTGCGGCAGCGCGCGCACGGTGCCCGCCAGCGCCAGGCCGTCGGTGCCCGGCATGTTGATGTCGAGCAGCACCACGTCGAAGCGCCGGGCCTGCAGCAGGGCCAGCGCCCGCTCGGCGTCCCCGGCTTCTTCCACATGCGCCGCCGCGGGCGCGCTGCAGTTGCCCAACAGGGTGCGCAGGCGCTGGCGCGCCAGGGGTTCGTCGTCGACGATGAGGATGTCGAGATTCATGATGGTGGCAGTGCGGTCGAGGAATGGAAGAGGGGGCGCCGGGCTCACGCCGGCAGGCGGATACGGACCAGGTAGGCATCGCCGCGGCGCTCGGCGCGGAAATCGCTTTCCACGTCGTGGAGCAGTGCCAGCCGGGCGCGGACGTTGGCCTGGGCGATGCCGTGGCCGTCGCGGGCGGGGGCCGGGTGCTCCGGCGATGCGGCGGGCAGGCTGTTCAGGATCTTGATGACCACGGTATGGCCGCGCCGCTCGGTGGAGACCCGCACCCGGGTGCTGTGGCCGGTGGCCTCCACGCCGTGGACCACCGCGTTCTCCACCAGCGGCTGCAGCAGCAGCGGCGGCACGCGCGCGCCGTCGGCGGCGGGGTCGAGCATCCACTCGACCCGCAGCCGGTCGCCGAAGCGCACCTGCTCGATCGCCAGGTAGCGCTGGGCCAGGGCGATCTCTTCGCCGAGGGTGGTGGAGTCGCCGTGCTCGACCAGCGCGTGGCGGAACAGGTCGCTCAGGTCTTCGAGCAGCGCCTCCGCCCGCGAGGGCTCGGCCCGCACCAGCGCGATGGCGCTGTTGAGGGTGTTGAACAGGAAATGCGGCCGGATGCGGGCCTGCAGCACCGCCAGCTGGGCCGTTACCGCGGCGGGCGTACGGCCCTGCGCCCGCAGCGCCAGACCCACGACCAGCACCACCGCCACCAGCGCTCCGGTGCAGCCCGATGCGATCCAGGGCGGGGGCGCCGCGCCATCCAGGCGGGTGAGGGCGTGCAAGCCGCAGGCGGCGACGCCGGCCGCCGCACCCAGGGCCGCGCTGGTGGCGTACTGGCCGGCGGCGTTCAGGCGCGCCAGCAGGCGGCGCAGGCTGCAGGCGGCCAGCAGCCAGGCCAGGGTGGCGGGAAGCACCGCGCCGGTGAGGGCCGCCAGGCGGTAGACCCAGTCCAGCGCATCGGCCGCGCCGAACATCACGCCCGTGCCCACCACCGTCTCCACCAGCAGCACCGCGCGCAGCACCACGCCCAGCCGGCAGGCGTCGAATGGCCCGGGCGGCGACGGCTGCGCCGCTGCGGCGGCAGCGGCGCTGGGTGGCATCGATAAACTTGACGGTTCTTTCATGAGCAGGCAGTCGGTTCGCCCGATTGTTCGCGTAACATATTATTACCACTTTCATGGCCTCCAGCTCCACCCCGCTTTCCCCCAGCAACCAGCTTGACAAGAAATCGCAGGCGTGGTCAGCCCTGTTTTCCGAGCCGATGAGCGATCTGGTGAAGCGCTACACCTCCAGCGTTTTCTTCGACAAACGGCTGTGGCAGGCCGACATCCGCGGCAGCCTAGCGCACGCCGAAATGCTGTGCGCGCAGGCCGTCATCGGCACCGAGGACCACGCGCAGATCCAGCGCGGGATGGCGCAGATTTCCAGCGAGATCGAAAGCGGCGTCTTCGAGTGGAAACTCGACCTGGAAGACGTCCACCTGAACATCGAAGCGCGCCTGACGCAGCTGGTCGGCGATGCCGGCAAACGGCTGCATACCGGCCGCAGCCGCAACGACCAGGTGGCCACCGACGTGCGGCTCTGGCTGCGGGGCGAAATCGACCTGATCGACGGCCTGTTGACCGACCTGCAGCGGGCCCTGGTCGACATCGCCGAGCGCAACACCGAGGTGATCCTGCCGGGCTTCACCCACCTGCAGGTGGCCCAGCCGGTGTCGTTCGGACACCACATGCTGGCCTATGTCGAGATGTTCGCCCGCGACGCCGAGCGCATGGCCGACGTCCGCCGGCGGGTCAACCGGCTGCCGCTGGGTGCCGCCGCCCTGGCCGGCACCAGCTATCCGCTCGACCGCGAGCGGGTGGCCCGCACGCTGGAGATGGAAGGCGTCTGCCAGAACAGCCTGGACGCGGTGAGCGACCGCGATTTCGCGATCGAATTCACCGCCGCCGCATCGCTGGCGATGGTGCACATCAGCCGCCTGTCGGAAGAGCTGATCCTGTGGATGAGCCAGAGCTTCGGCTTCATCGACATCGCGGACCGCTTCTGCACCGGCTCGTCGATCATGCCGCAGAAGAAGAACCCCGACGTGCCCGAACTGGCCCGCGGCAAGACCGGCCGGGTGGTCGGCCACCTGGTGGGCCTGATCACCCTGATGAAGGGCCAGCCCCTGGCCTACAACAAGGACAACCAGGAAGACAAGGAGCCGCTGTTCGACACCGTCGACACGCTCAAGGACACGCTGCGCATCTTCGCCGAGATGGTCGGCGGCATCACCGTCAAGCCCGAGGCGATGGAGCGCGCGGCCAAGCGCGGCTACGCCACCGCGACCGACCTGGCCGACTACATGGTCAAGAAGGGCCTGCCGTTCCGCGATGCGCACGAGGCGGTCGCCCATGCGGTCAAGACCGCCATCGCCCAGGGCGTGGATCTGTCGGAGCTGCCGCTGGAAGCCCTGCAGGCCTTCAACCCGAGGATCGAGGCCGACGTGTACGAGGTGCTGAGCCTGCGCGGCTCGCTCAACGCCCGCAGCACGCTGGGCGGCACCGCGCCGGCGCTGGTGCGCCAGCAGGTGGCGCGCCACCGCGCCCGCCTGGGCTGACGGCCCTGCGCGGCGGTCTCAGCCTGGCTTCAGGTGCGCCGCGCAGAATCCGGGCTTTTCGGCAATCCAGGGGAGTGGCATGCGGCTGTTGCTGGTCGAAGACGACACCATGATCGGCGAGGCGCTGCTCGACCTGCTGCGCGCCGCGCGCTACGCGGTCGACTGGGTGCGCGACGGCGACATGGCCGACACGGCACTGCGCAGCGAGCGCTACGACCTGGTGCTGCTCGACCTGGGCCTGCCCCGGCGCGACGGCCTGGAGGTGCTGCGCGGCCTGCGCGCCCGCCAGGACAAGGTGCCGGTGCTGGTGGCCACCGCCCGCGATGCGGTGGCCGACCGGGTCGCCGGCCTGGACGCCGGCGCCGACGACTACGTGGTCAAGCCCTACGACACCGACGAGCTGCTGGCCCGCATCCGCGCCCTGATCCGCCGCGGCGAGGGCCAGGCCGGCCCCAGCTTCTCGCAGCGCGGGGTGACGCTCGACCCCGCCACCCACCAGGCCACGCTGCACGGCCAGCCGGTGGGCCTGTCGGCCCGCGAATGGGCGGTGCTGGAGCCGATGCTGGCGCGGCCCGGCGTGGTGTTTTCGCGCACCCAGCTGGAGGCCAAGCTCTTCGGCTGGAAGGACGACGTCAGCAGCAACGCGGTCGAGGTCTACATCCACGGCGTGCGCAAGAAGCTGGGCGCCGACCTGATCCAGACGGTGCGCGGCCTGGGCTACCTGGTGCCGAAGGACTGAGGCGCGCGATGTCCCCGCTGCTGCGCCGCCTGGCCCCCCGCTCGCTGCGCACCCGGCTGCTCGGCCTGGTGCTGGCCAGCATTTTGGTCGCGAGCGCGGGGCTGGCGGCGGGCGCCTACCGCGGTGCGCTGCGCGAGGCCGATGCCAGCAACGACCTGCACCTGCAGCAGGTGGCCCAGTCGCTGCGCAGCAACGTGCCGCTGGGCGCGCTGGAGGGCCTGGACGAGCGCGGCGACCTCGACCTGCTGGTGCAGATCTGGGGCCCCGACGGGGTGCAGCTCTACCGCTCGGCCCGCGCCGCGCTGCCGCAGCATGCGGTGCTGGGTTTTTCCGACATCGACGTCGAGGGTGTCCGCTACCGGGTCTACTCGATCCAGACGCCGTTGCAGACGGTGCAGATCGCGCAGGACATGGACGCCCGCCAGGACCGGGCCCGCGCCCAGGCGCTGCGCGCCACCCTGCCGGCGCTGCTCACCGCGCCGCTGCTGATGCTGGCCGTGGCCTGGATCATCGCCCGCACCCTGGCGCCGGTGGAGCGGGTGCGGCGCCAGGTGGCCGGCCGCGCGGCGGACGATCTCGACCCGCTGCCCGAAGACGGCCTGCCCGACGAGGTGAAGCCGCTGGTCGAAGAGCTGAACCTGCTGTTCCACCGCACCCGCGATGCCTTCGACGCGCAGCGCAACTTCGTCGCCGATGCGGCGCACGAGCTGCGCTCGCCGCTCACCGCGCTCAAGCTGCAGGTGCGGGGCCTGCAGCGGGCCACCGACGATGCCGCGCGCGACCGCGCGGCGCAGCGCCTGGGGCAGGGCATCGACCGCGCCATCGCGCTGGTCGGCCAGCTGCTGGTGCTGGCGCGGCAGGACGCGGGCAGCGCGCAGGCGGCCGCCCCGGTCGATCTCGACCTGCAGGCCCTGGTGCGCCAGACGGTGGCCGAGTGGCTGCCGCAGGCCCGCGCCCGGCGCATCGACCTGGGCGTGCCCCGCGCCGATGCGGCCACGGTGCACGGGCAGGCCGAGGCGCTGGCGATTCTGCTGCGCAACCTGCTCGACAACGCGGTCAAGTTCACGCCCGAGGGCGGCCGCGTCGATGTGGAATTGCGCGCCGAGCCCGGCGCCGGCCTGCTGCTGGCGGTGGACGACAGCGGCCCCGGCATCGCCGAGGCCGACCGCGCCCGGGTGTTCGACCGCTTCTTCCGCAGCCCCGACGCCACCGCCGGCGGCAGCGGCCTGGGCCTGGCGATCGTCAAGGCGATCGCCGATCGGCACGGGGCGCAGTTGCGGCTGGACCGTTCGGCGCAGCTGGGCGGCCTGCGGATCGAGGTGCTGTGGCCGTCGTGTTCCGCGCGGCAGGGCCGACCGAATGCGTAGCCGCATGCCGCTGCCAGCGCTACCGCCGCCGGGACGAACGCCGGGCGCACTCACCCACGCCGTTCGGCAGGCAGTCCGCCCGGGGCCGGCATCGGGCCGCCGGGCCGCGTGGCTGCGGACCGACGGCTCGCTCAGCGCGCGCTTGGCGGCTGCCGGCGGCAGCGTCTCGGTGCAGGTGGTGCGCCAGGGCCGTCTGCGTCTGCTGCCGGCGGAAGCCGCCTGGCTGGGCAGCCCGCCCCGCCGGTACGGCCATGGCCGCGAAGTGCTGCTGTCGGCGGGCGGCGTACCGGTGGTGTTCGCCCGGTCGGTGCTGCGGCAGCCGCATGTCCGCGGCAGCTGGAAGGCGGTGCGGGGCCTGGGCGGCCGCCCGCTGGCCGATCTGCTGTTCGGGCGGCCCGCGGCGCGGCGGTCGGGTTTCGCCTTCGTGCGCTTCGCACCGGGTTCGCGGGTCGCGGCGGGCGTGCGTCGGCGCTGGCAGCACGCCACGGGCGAAGCGTGGGGCAGCCGGTCGGTGGTGGCCCGCATGTCCGTTTTCGTGCGGCGTGGCGCGCCGTTGCTGCTCACCGAATGCCTGGCCCCCGCCATCGGCCGGCTGGCGGTGCAGCCCCGCGCCCGCCCGGGCCGCTGGCGACCGCAAAGCTAAGCCTGGTCTAAGACCCGGATCGCATCATTCCGGCATCCCATCAGACCCTCAGGAGTGACCATGCGACTCGATTCCCTGACCCAGACACCCACCCGCCTCGTCGTCGCGCTGCTGGCGGCGGGCGCCATCGGCGGCGCGGGCGTGTCCGCGGTGGAATTCGCCCACAGCCATGCGCGGGCCGAGCCGGCGCCGGCGGTGCTGGCGGCCGCGCCCGGCGCGGCCATCGCGCTGCCCGACTTCTCCAGCATCACCAAGCGCTACGGCCCGGCGGTGGTCAACATCAGCGTGGTCGGCGCCACCAAGGTGGCCGACCGCGACGAGGCCGGTGCCGAGGCCGACGGCCTGCCCGACGATCCGTTCTTCGACTTCTTCCGCCGCTTCCAGCAGCAACAGCAGCAACAACAACAGGGCGGCGCGCCCGGCCGCCGCGCCCGTCCGCATGCGGCGCCGATGCGCGGCGAGGGCTCGGGATTCATCGTTAGCTCCGACGGCCTGATCCTCACCAACGCCCACGTGGTGAAGGACGCGAAGGAGGTCACCGTGAAGCTGACCGACCGGCGCGAGCTGCGCGCCAAGGTGCTGGGCGCCGACGCCAAGACCGACATCGCGGTGCTGAAGGTCGAGGCGCGAAACCTTCCGGTGGTGGCGCTCGGCAAGGTGGCCGACCTGAACGTCGGCGAATGGGTGCTGGCGATCGGCTCGCCCTTCGGCTTCGAGAACACCGTCACCGCCGGCGTCGTCAGCGCCAAGGGCCGCGCCCTGCCGGACGACAGCGCGGTGCCCTTCATCCAGACCGACGTGGCGGTCAACCCCGGCAATTCCGGCGGGCCGCTCTTCAACGCGCGCGGCGAGGTGGTGGGCATCAACTCGCAGATCTACAGCCGCACCGGCGGCTACCAGGGCGTGTCGTTCGCGATCCCGATCGACCTGGCCAGCAAGATCCAGCAGCAGATCGTGGCGCACGGCACGGTCGAGCATGCGCGGCTCGGCGTGGCGGTCCAGGAGGTGAACCAGACGCTGGCCGATTCGTTCAAGCTGCCGACGCCCGAGGGCGCGCTGGTCGCCAACGTCGAGAAGGGCGGACCGGGCGAGGCCGCGGGGCTCGAGAGCGGCGACGTGATCCGCAAGATCAACGGCCAACCGGTGGTCTCGTCGGCCGACCTGCCGGCCAACATCGCCCTGGCGGTGCCCGGCGACAAGGTGACGATGGAGGTCTGGCGCAAGGGCGACAGCCGCCAGGTCACCGCCACCCTGGCCCCGATGAAAGCCAAGGGCACCGAGGTGGCCGGTGCCGGCGCCGAGGCCGGACAGGGCCGCCTGGGCCTGGCGCTGCGGCCGCTGCAGCCCGACGAGCGGGCCGAGGCCGGCGTGGCCGGCGGCCTGCTGGTGCAGGACGCGAGCGGTGCGGCCGAACTGGCCGGCGTGCAGGCGGGCGACGTGCTGCTGGCGGTCAACGGCACGCCGGTGCGCAGCGTGGAGCAGGTGCGGGCGGTGGTCGGCACCTCCGACAAGTCGGTCGCGCTGCTGGTGCAGCGCGGCGACAGCAAGATCTTCGTGCCGGTGCACCTGGGTTGAAAAGGGGCGGTCAAGCGTCGGCGCCTTCGACCAGGAACCGCACCCGCCGCACGCCCTGCCATTCGTCGGCATCCAGCCGGAAGGCCAGCGTCACCCGGGGCGGCAACGCCTCGGTGTGGCCGAACCAGATGCCGTCGACCGGCTGGCCCTGGTGCAGCAGCTTCAGCGCCAGGTGCTTCTCGCCGACCAGGCGCTGGCTCACCACCTGCAGCTCCTCGCTGAAGGTGGGCGCGGCGAAGCCCTGGCCCCAGACCTCCCGGTGCAGCGTATCCACCATCTCGGCGCGCCGGTACTCGGCGGCCAGGGGGCCGTCGGTGTCGAGCCGGCGGGTGAGGGTGGCGGCATCGAGCCATTCGCCCGCCACCTGCGCCAGGGCGTCGCGGAAGGTCTCGAAATGCTCCCGCGCGATGGTGCAGCCCGCCGCCATCGCATGTCCGCCGAACTTCAGCAGCACGCCCGGATGGCGCTTGGCTACCAGGTCGAGCGCGTCGCGCAGATGGAAACCGGGGATCGACCGGCCCGATCCCTTGATCTCGTGGCCCTTGCCCGGCGCGGCGCTGGCGGCGAAAACGAAGGTCGGCCGGTGCAGTTTGTCCTTGAGGCGCGAGGCGACGATGCCGACCACGCCTTCGTGGAAGCTCTCGTCGAACACGCAGAAGGCGGGCGGCAGGCTTTCGGCGCCGGCGGCGTCGGCGTCGAACAGGGCCTCGGCGGCGGCCATCGCCTGCTCGCGCATGCCGCCCTCGATCTCGCGGCGCTCGCGGTTGATCGCATCGAGCGTCTGGGCCAGCTGGGTGGCGCGGGCCGGGTCTTCGGTCAGCAGCAGCTCGATGCCGAGCGTCATGTCGGCCAGCCGGCCGGCGGCGTTGATCCGCGGGCCGAGGGCGAAGCCGAAGTCGAAGGTGGTGGCGGTGGCCGACTTGCGGCCGGCGGCGACGAACAGCGCGGCGATGCCGGGCGGCATCGCGCCCTTGCGGATGCGCTTCAGGCCCTGGGCGACCAGGCGGCGGTTGTTCGCATCGAGCCGCACCACGTCGGCCACGGTGCCCAGCGCCACCAGGGGCAGCAGGGTGTCGAGCTTGGGCTGCGGCAGGCCAGTGCGGGCGGTCGCGTCCGTGCCGTTCGCCGTCACAACTGCGGCACCGGGCGCGTCGAACACGCCGCGCTGCCGCATCTCGGCGCGCAGCGCCAGCAGCACGTAGAACATCACGCCGCAGCCGGCGATGCATTTGCTCTCGAAGCTGCAGGCGGGCTGGTTGGGGTTGACCAGCACGTCGGCGGCCGGCAGCACCGGGCCGGGCAGGTGGTGGTCGGTCACCAGCACCCGCATGCCCAGGCCCTGCGCGGCGGCGACGCCCTCGACGCTGGCGATGCCGTTGTCGACCGTCAGCAGCAGGTCGCAGCCGCGGGCATGCACCCGCTCGGCGATGCTGGCGGTGAGGCCGTAGCCGTCGACCACCCGGTCGGGCACCAGGTAGTCCACATGGCGTGCGCCCAGCATCCGCAGGCCGCGCACGCCGACGGCGCAGGCGGTGGCGCCGTCGCAGTCGTAGTCGGCGACGATGCAGATGCGCAGGTCGGCCGCGATCGCGTCGGCCAGCAGCCGGGCGGCGGCGTCGATGCCCAGCAGGCCGGCTGGCGGCAGCAGCCGCGCCAGGCCGTCGTCGATTTCGTCCTTGTGCAGCACGCCGCGGGCGGCATACAGCCGGGCCAGCAGCGGATGCAGGCCCGCCTGCTCCAGCGCCCAGGCGCTGCGGGGCGGAATGTCCCTTGCTATTATTTTCATAGCTGGAGGCCGGCGAACAGCGCCGGCTTGCGGCCCAAAACACCCGAAATTCCTTGAGAAAGACGCTGCCAGGCCCCCCGGGGCCGCGCCGCGAAGCGTTGCGCGTTGCGCTCGCCGCAGAGCGTCAGGGCGACCGGACTGCCGGCCTCGGCCGTCTCCAGCGCCTGGCGCACCTCGGCCGCGTCGATCGCCTGCCAGGCGGCGGCCCAGCCGGCCCAGTCCTCCTGCAGCGCGGCCCGGCGCAGGCCCTGCGGCATCCGCAGCCCGGGCACCTCGGTACGCGCGGTGGCGGGCCGCTCGCCGGTGCCGCTCACCCAGAAGGCGTTGACCGCCAGCCGGCCCTGCGCGGCCCGCGCGTCGGTCATGGGATGGGTGTAGAGCAGCATCTGCATCTCGCCCTGCAGCCGGCGCACCAGCCGCGCCGCGGGTGCGTCGGGCATCCACAGGTCGAGGCTGCGGCCCTGCACCCGGTCGAGCGACGCGGTCGCCAGGCCGCGCAGCGGTTCGCCGCGGGCGCGCCAGGCGGTCGGCGAGACGTAGTCGAGTGCGATGCCGTCTTCCAAAAAGTAGGGCGCCATCAGCGCCAGCAGCGCGCGGGATTCCTCCTCGCCCAGTTCCAGCTGCTGCGGGTCGAGCATCGCGATGTGGTCGGGCGCCACCCGCCAGTGGCAGGGGGTGATCACCGCCCAGGCGTCGGTGCCCGGGTCGCCGCCCTCGGCCGCCACCGCCTGCGCGGCCCAGGGGATGCGGCCGTCGCCGCCGCCGGCGATGCCGAGCAGCGCGGCCAGCGCGCGCTCGTGCGGGGGCGACAGGCTGAATTCGTCGCCGGTGTCGGGGCTGTCGGGGGCGAGGCGGGCCAGGAGCCGCTCCAGATAGGGCAGCCGCAGGCCGCGCCGCTGGGCTGCGCAGCCCTCTGCGTCGGCGGCCGCGAACGGGATCAGTAGATGCATCCGCCGATTGTCGCGCCCGGGGCGGCGGCCGGGCCCGGCCCGACGCAATGGCCCGGCGGGCACAAGGCCGGCACCGCCGCTTGCAGCCGGTCACCGGAACCGGCCGCCGATTCGCAGACAATCGGCCGTCCCGCCATGCAGCCCGCCGTCCGTCTCGCCGCCCCTTCGCCTTCCCGGTGGTGCTGCCGTCGCCGACCTGCTGCTGCGCGACACCGCGCGGCCGCCGCACGCTTCCTGAGACATCTCTTTTCCACCGAGGCATTCCGCACTTCCATGCAAATCCCCTACGAGCTGGCCCTGGGCTGGCGCTACACCCGGGCCGGGCGCGCCACGCGGCGCAACGGGTTCATCTCCTTCATCTCGGGCGTGTCGATGCTGGGCATCGCGCTGGGGGTGGCGGCGCTGATCATCGTGCTGTCGGTGATGAACGGCTTCCAGAAGGACGTGCGCGACCGGATGCTGTCGGTGGTGTCGCACATCGAGATCGTCGCGCCCGGCGGCGTGGCGCTGGAGGACCCGGCCCGCACGATGGCCGAGGCGCGCCGCAACCCGGCGGTGGTCGGGGCCACCACCTTCATCGCCACCCAGGCGCTGCTGGCGCGGGGCGAGGACATGCGCGGCACCATCGTGCGCGGCATCGACCCGGCGCACGAGGGCGAAGTGACCGACCTGGGCCCCGACCAGGGCGCGACGCTGCAGAAGCTGGTGCCGGGGCAGTTCGGCATCGTGCTGGGCATCGAGTTGGCCCGCACGCTGGGCGTGCGCGAGGGCGACTCGGTGACGCTGGTGGCGCCCAACGGCCAGGTGACGCCCGCCGGCGTGGTGCCGCGGCTCAAGCAGATGACGGTGGTGGGCACTTTCAACTCGGGCCACTACGAGTACGACTCGGCGCTGGTGATGATCCACCAGGACGACGCGGCCCGCATCTTCCGGCTGGAGGGCCCGAGCGGCATCCGGCTGCGCCTGAAGGACCTGCACGAGGCCCGCACCGTGGCGCAGGAGCTGGCCGACAGCCTGTCGGGCAACCTGCTGATCCGCGACTGGACGCAGCAGAACAAGACCTGGTTCTCGGCGGTGCAGCTGGAGAAACGCATGATGTTCATCATCCTCACCCTGATCGTGGCGGTGGCGGCGTTCAACCTGGTCTCGACCCTGGTGATGACGGTGACCGACAAGCGCGCCGACATCGCGATCCTGCGCACCCTGGGCGCCAGCCCGCGCAGCATCATGGGCATCTTCGTGGTGCAGGGCGCGATGGTGGGCGTGATCGGCACCTTCGGCGGCCTGGCCCTGGGCCTGGCGATCGCGTTCAACATCGACGTGATCGTGCCGGCGCTCGAGCAGCTGTTCCACGCCAGCTTCCTGCCCAAGGACGTCTACCTGATCAGCCGCATGCCGAGCGATCCGCAGCGGTCGGACATCGTGCCGATCGCGGTGATCTCGCTGGTGCTGGCCTTCCTGGCCACGCTGTACCCGAGCTGGCGCGCCAGCCGCGTCAACCCGGCCGAGGCGCTGCGCTATGAATGAGCCCCGCCGTGCCGCAACCGCATCCACCACGCCCGCCATGCCGACACCCGTGATCCAGGCCCGCGGCCTGACCAAGCGCTTCCACGAAGGACGCATCGATTTGACCGTGCTGCACGGCGTGGACCTGGACGTGCACGCCGGCGAGACGCTGGCGATCGTCGGTGCCTCGGGCTCGGGCAAGAGCACGCTGCTGCACCTGCTGGGCGGGCTGGACGCGCCGAGCGCCGGCACGGTGGTGCTGCAGGGCCAGGCGCTGGCCAAGCTCGACGCCGCCGAACAGGGCCGGATGCGCAACCGGCACCTGGGCTTCGTCTACCAGTTCCACCACCTGCTGCCCGAGTTCAGCGCGCGCGACAACGTCGGCATGCCCCTGCGCATCCGCCGCGAGACGCCCGAGGCCTGCGCCGCCGCCGCCGACAAGATGCTGGCCGCGGTCGGCCTCGAAGGCCGGGTGCAGCACCGGCCGGCCGAGCTCTCCGGCGGCGAGCGCCAGCGGGTGGCCATCGCCCGCGCCCTGGTCACCCAGCCGGCCTGCGTGCTGGCCGACGAGCCCACCGGCAACCTCGACCGCAGCACCGCCGACGGCGTCTTCGCCCTGATGCTGCAGCTGGCCCGCGACCAGGGCACCGCCTTCGTCATGGTGACGCACGACGACACCCTGGCCCAGCGCTGCGACCGGCGGATGCGGCTGGTGTCCGGGCGGTTCGTCCAGGACTGAGGCGGCGCACTTACAACTCGACAAGCGGCGACCGGGCGATGGTCCTAGGCTGAACGGCTCTGTCCGAACCGCAAACGAGGAGCCACCATGCCCGCATCCGAACCGCAGATTTTCCCGACTGACGACCAGGTCCGCGAAGCCAAGAACGTCGACGACAAGGACCTGAAGCCGAGCCTGCGGCCCGGTGCTGCCGACGGCGGCAAGGAGGGCGACCAAGCCGACCGGCCGGAGCGCCGTGAAGGCGGCGGGCACGACACCGACGACGGAGAGATTTCGATCGGAAGCTGAGGCATCGGGCCACCTGCCGCAAGCCAATGCTACAGAATTGATAGCTGGTGGCCGGCGTCCCAAGCAGGCTACAGGCACTTTTCTTTTGAAAAAGGGCTTGCAGCTTCTCAGGCCACCCGGTGGAACCACCACATCGACAGGGTGGCCGCCAGCAGCGCCAGCGCCGCCGCCGCCAGCGCGAACAGGGCGGAAATCTCCGTCTCCCGCTTCTCCACCGCCAACCGCGAGCTGAGCATGTCGTAGACCTTCTTCAGGTCGGCCGCGGTGCCGGCGTAGAAGTACTCGGCCTGCGTCTTGGCGGCCACGGCCTTCAGGGTGTCTTCGTCCAGCCGCACCCGCGTCGGTCAGCGAAAACTTGCGGATGTTGTTGGTCTCGTCGTAGACGAAGATGAACTTGTCGCCGGCCCGGCGGATGCCGTGAACCGCGCTCATCATGGAGCGCATCCGTGCCCAGTCAAATGCCATTGCAACTCCTCGCCCGAGTTCGTGTCGATGCCAAGATACAGGCGGTTCGTCCTAATGAATCCGTTCCGCGCGCTGCGCTGCTCCCAGAAGGTCTAACTCAAAGTCCATATTTTTGCTTGCGATTTTTGAATGCGGGCTCGGTGCCTTCGAGAATCTCCACGACCGTCGCCTTAATCACCGGCGACTCGATGCCGCCGGCGACGTAGTTGAACGTGTTGGTCGTCTTGTCGCAGGTCGCACAGATGATTTGCTCCGCGTCGCAGACCACCGCTAGGTTGGGGTTGTGCGTCACCATGATGACTTGGCGCCGCTGCTTAGCCGCCTTGATGCACTTGACCAGCACCTTGAAGATGGTCTGGTTGTCCAGGTTCTCTTCGGGCTGGTCGATGATGATCGGGATGTCATCCTTGTCCACCAGCAGGTAGAAGACCAGCAAGAGCAGGCCGCGCTCGCCGGGCGAAAGCTGGCTGATCTCTTGGTCGTCGAACGTGAGCGAATACCTTGGCTCGAGATAGCTCATGCCATAGAGGTAGTCAAGGATTTCCTGCGGTTCGCCACCTTTGCGAAGCTGGTCGGCGATCCTGGTCTCGCGTCCGCCGCCGCCCTCCCGTCGGTCAAAGTGCAGCATGTCGTCGATGGTCTCGAGGAATTTCAGCGTGGAGTCCACGTCTCCGAAATTGACTTCTTTGAGCAAGCCGCGCATGAGCTGGTTGCTTTCGTCCACGCCTGCAAAGCTGCCGCGCGACTGCCGGTTGATTCGCGGGAAAAACTGGTCTTGGAAGTCCGACTCTTCGATGCGCACCGCGAAGTCCAGCGGCAGGTGCATATCCATCTGCGCGGCAGACTTGACGAACTCCTGCACCGGCCCGTAGAGGCGGCGGTATTCCTCGACCGTCTTGCCCAGGTGTTCGTGGACGGTCTTAGCCAGCTCCACGCGGCGCGCCCGCAGCTCAGCCAGTTTGTCGGGCAGGGCGGCCAGCGACTGGATCTCAGCCTTGAACCATTCGATGGACTGAGCCTTGTCTTTGCTGCCGGTGAGCTCCGCTTGGGCGCGTTCCCACTTTGCGATCTGGTCCTTGAAGATGATGAACAGGCGCTGCTTCTCACCGAGTTGACTCTTGATCTCGGCCATGGCGGCCTCGGCCGCCTCGCGCCTTTTGATGAGCCCCGTGGTTTCTTGATTGGCGAGGGCCGCGTCGATGGACGCGATGGATTCCTTGACGGTCTTGCCGAGCGCGTCAATATGCGACGTGTCGATCCTCAGCTCGACCACGTCGGACGCCTTCACGTCCGCGCCAGCTTCAGCGAGCATGGGGGCCAATTCCGCAACGAACCGGTCGTGGGCCTTCTTGTGGTTCGCGATGGATTGGACGATGCGGCTCAGGACGGCTTGGCGCTTCGCCTCGGCAGCCTTCTTGTCGCGGAGAAGCTTCTCTTCGTCGCCCAACTTTTTGAGCTCGTGTTCTAGGGCTTGAATCTTCTCGGTGGCCGCCTTCGACTCTTCCTGGGTAGCTTCCGACGCCGTGGGGTCTTCCACCTGCGCGGGTTCCGATGCCACCAGCGCGTTGAACTCAGCGACCTTGGCGTCGAGTTGCTCTTGCAGCGACTGCTTGAATTCCGGCGTCAGCCTGCGCTCGGTTTGCAAAATCTCCGCATTGGCCTTAGAGATTTCCTTAACGACCTGCGCGCGCGCGCTGTCGATCTCCGCGACCTTGAAGTCGAGCAGCTCGTCCATGGACGCGTAGCTCAGCCGCGCGTCTTCCGGGACGTGCGTGTAGATGATCTTGCGCAGCTCGGTGTCGAACGTGGCCGAGCCGCCGTCGCCCAGCTCGTTGCACAGCGTCTCGAGGTAGCTCTGCGGCAGATACTTCACCCGCTCGACGCTGGTCTCCGAAGGGTCTTGATCGAGCTGGCGCTCGGACTCGGTGCCGTCGTGCCAGCCGAGCGCGCCGAGGAAGTGCTGCGCGAGTTTGTTCCTGGGGTTTCGAAACCGCGTGTCCTTGAGGAACGAGAAGCTCTTGAAATTTTTCGTGTCGCCGGCTAGCGCGGCGATGTCGGCCATGGCGCTCTTGCCGCTTCCCTTGTTGCCGATGATGGCGACCAAGTCGTGGCTAAGGGGCATATCCACGTTGAACCAAGTGTCGGCCAGCGTTGAGCCAGCCTTGCGATTGATGCGGATTTTCGCTGCGTATTTGGTGCGGTTGGCTTCGACCAGCAGGCGCTTGGGCGGCGTGTCTCCGATGAAGACGCGGTCCTCAAATTCGGTGATCGCCTGGACGAGGCCGTCGAAGGTCGCGTCGGCTTTGATCCAAGTGAAGCAGTTGCCGACGCGGTCCTTGTCCTCGGACGCTCTCGGCGCGTGTGCGTCGGAGCAGTCGAGCAGTGCGGCTTTGACGTTTGACTCTAAGAGCTTCTTGCGCGCCGCTTGGTATTCAGCAGGATTGGCGGCGGCCGTGAACACCAAATCGGCCTGGTTGATGATGTTGCGTTTCTCTGCAATGGACTGGTCGTCCCACTTGAGATTGGCCCATTCGGTCTTGCCGACGGCGATCAGGAACTTGCCGGCGAAGTAGGGCTTTTCCAGGGCAGCGACGACCTTCTCCAAGCTCACGCAGAGGTTGTTGAAGCCCTCCCGCAGGTGTGGCGCGTAGTCGCCTTTTTTATCGTCGGGCGCCGAATCGACGATCATCTTCCCGAGTTCGGCCAAGCTTCCTCGGGTGATCACAGCGTTCCACTTGCCCTTCAAGTTGCTGGAGTCCGGAATCAGTTGGTAGCTCGGGGTCAGCGCGTTGAGGAACTGCTGTTGGATAACCGCCGGGTCCATCGCGTCGAAGATGACGTGCAGGTTGATGCGGTTCCAGCCGGACTGAGAGTAGGTGCCGTCCTTTTCCTTCTTGACCACCCCCGCGAACTTGTCCAAGCGCAGCTCAATGACGGGCAGTAGCAGGTCGATGTTTTGGAGCCGGCCTTGCTCGAGCTTGGCCTTGCGCGCCCGCTCATAGCCATCAATGAAGATGTAGTCGTTGATGCCAATGGCCTTGAACTCGGGCGGTAGGGCTTCAAGGTCCGTCAGGAAGGCATTCCAGGCTTCATCTTGGCTCGCGCCGGGGTAGTTGTGGACGAGCGACGACGGCGTGTGGACGTGCAAGTCCCACTTTTTCCAAGTCGAGCCGGCTGGATCATTCTTCATTGGCGCTCCCCCTGTGTTGTCGGCCGATGCAAGCCGTGGTTTTTGCCTATCGCGGGTGTGTCGTCTTCAAGGCGTTCGGATCAGAAGAAGCTGCGCGGCGTGGGCTGCGCCGGGAAGCCTCCGCAGCGATGTGTGCGGCGAAAGTGGTCACGAAGTATTCCAGGCCGGAGAGCGCTGAGAACTCCTCGTATGCGCCGGTTTCGGCGGAGTTCAGTGGCGTGGCCAGGAGCGCGGCTGCGCCGTAGAGGCCTTCCTTCACGAGCCGCTGGCAAAGCTGGTCGTAGCGCTGGATGTATGAGGCGTCGCGCCACTCCGGGAACACTTTGAAGTGTGGCTCGGACGTGCGGACGGGACTGCGCGATCCTTTCTCGTCGCCGACCACCATGAGCCAGCCCAGGAACGGCCGGGGCTCGTCGCCAAGGGCGCCCTCGCGGAATGCCGTCCACAGGCAGTGGGCCGTGCCGATGGCCTCCTCTGTACGGTTGTTGTAGTTGTTCCCGTAGCTGCCGACCTGCGACTTGAACTCAAGGGCCGCCACGAGGCGATGGCCGCGCATGACGATGACGTCCCATTGTTTGTTGGGCCGGAAGTAGCCTGGCAAGACCACCAAGCCCTTATCGACGTGGATTTCCGCGTCGTGCAGGTCGTTGGCTCGCACCAGACTTTGCATCAGGGCAAGAAAGCCGTTGAGGTTGTTGCCGGCGGTCACGGCGCCGCGCGTCCCCGCGTCGATGTTGCCTGTCTCGGCCTGCTTGCGCGCCGCCGCATCCCGGTTACCCCAAAACGCCTTGATCGCGTCGCGCGCTTGTTCTTTGTAGTTCGCCAGTTCAAGAGCCATTCGCTGTCCTTCTTTTTGCGATGAGCTGTTCTTCTTCCGTCAGGCCGTAAAGCTCAAACGTCGCAGCGTCGCACGCGGCTAGGTCAAGCGCCTTGGCCGCCTTCACGAGGCGCTCTCGCAGGCCGCGAGGCACATCCGCCCAGAGCGGTAGCCTGATGCGGCGCAGATACTGGGCCTGGAAGCGCAGGAAGCCCCCGCGCATCTTGGTCGAGTAGGTAGCGATGAACAGGCGCGTGAGGCTCGAAAGCAGCACGGCCTGCAGGGCGCGCAAGTCCCAGTCGTCCGACACCACGTAGTAGAGGTTGTGGTGCGGGTAGAGCAGCCCTTCCTCGTAAACGACTTGGGCGTCGCCCTTGATGTCGGGGATGAGCAGCTTGGGGCGGCGCGCGAGCGATGGGGTAATGCGGTCGATGGTCCGATACCAGCGCTTCTTGTCCTTCTTGGCGACATGCCTTCCGGCGATGGCGTTGCGGTGGGCCTCGAGGTGGGCGGCGAGCTTCGGATAGTCCCGCAGGGACACGAGGGGGCCTTCGTCGGTGAAGGGGTTGACCACGCCGTAGCCGCGCCATTCGACGTGCCCTGTCACGATGTCGCGGGTCATGGCCAGCGGCAGCTTGCGGCTGGGCTCAACGTCGAGCTTGTCGAACTTGGCCACGTAGACCTTGTCGGCGCCAGTGGCGACGCCAATGCCGACTTTGCAGCCCGCCTCTTCGACAGCCGGAAAAGCCCGCTCGATGCGGCGCACGAGGCTAGTCGCATCCGCGAATTGCAAGACCCAAGGCTCGTTGCCCTTGGCGACATCGTCCAGGCGATGCACCGACGCCGGGAGAGTCTTGGTTTGACCGCGCAGGGCCTTCGCCAGTTCGCGCAGGTAGGTGCCGTCGATCTTTGGGCGCGCCGCGACGAGCGTGGGGCCAGGGCTTGCCCGCTCGATCATGGTGATGGCGGGGTAGGCGACGACTTCGGAGTGGAAGGCCGGCGTGTCGAACATGTCGACATAGGCCTGCAGATGGAAGTTGCTGGCGACCATCGCACGCAGCGGGCCGCCGTAGCGGTTTTTCATCCATCGGTCCGCACAGATGAACGACAGCTTGCCGCCGGGCTTCAACAGTCGCAGGCCGCGCTCGATGAAGGGAATGTAGAGGTCGGCGCGGTCGTAGAGGGTGGCGTAGCGGCGGCGGTATTCGCGCAACAGTGCGGCGGGAATCAGCTCCTGCCGGACGTAGGGCGGATTACCGACTACGAAATCAAACGACTCGGGGAGTGGCGCCAAGAGGAAATCGCCATGCGCCAGCCAGCGGCTCGCGAGCCGCTCCGCCTCGGAAACCCTGAATCCATGCGAGTCCAGCAGCCGCAGCACTTGCGCGCGCGTCTGCTCGAACAAGCTGGCATGAAGCTCGACCGCCCGGATGCAACCGTCGAGGGTCGGAACCTCGACACCGCGCTTGTGGGCGGCGGCAGTGGAGGACAGCAGTCGCGAGATGGCGGCCAACAGGAATTCCCCGCTGCCGAACGACGGCTCGAGGAGAGACTTTTTGTAGATGGCGTCCGAGGGGGAGTAGCCCACCAGGTCCAAGATGAACTCGACGACCTCCGGGCGGGTGAAGATCGCCCCTCGCTCATCGGCCTCCGACCCGTGGGCGAGCTCCCGCACTGCATCCGTCACCAAGCATATGCCTGGCAGGCCGGGTTGGTCGAGCAGCAATTGGGACTGATCCATGGATTCCTTCCAGAAGGAATCCATTATCCGGGTTCTGGGGGGCCTTTCGGGTCGGAAGCCGGCGGCGCAATTGAGCCGCCAAACAACCGTCCTTCAGTCCGACTACAGGCCTTTCCCTTTAAAAAAGCCAGCAGCGCGTTCACGCCACCCGGTGGAACCACCACATCGACAGGGTGGCCGCCAGCAGCGCCAGCGCCGCCGCCGCCAGCGCGAACAGGGCGGAAATCTCCGTCTCCCGCTTCTCCACCGCCAACCGCGAGCTGAGCATGTCGTAGACCTTCTTCAGGTCGGCCGCGGTGCCGGCGTAGAAGTACTCGGCCTGCGTCTTGGCGGCCACGGCCTTCAGGGTGTCTTCGTCCAGCCGCACCCGCATCGACCAGCCTTCGAAGCCGATGGTGTCGCCCTCGCGGGTGCCGACGCCGACGGTGAAGACACGCACGCCCCGGTCGGCCGCCAGCTGGGCCGCCTCCAGCGGATCGACGCCGGTGGTGCGCTGGCCGTCGGTCAGCATGACGATGGCGGCCGAGCTGTAGGAGCCGGGTGCCACCGGCGCTGGTGGCGCGGCGGGTGGCGGCTCGCCGGCCCGCTCCAGCGGCGCAGCGCGCGGGCCGGCACGGTCGCGGGCGCCCATCGCCGACATGTCGATGCCGCTGTTGGGAAACAGGGTGGTCAGCGACACGACGATGCCGTTGCCGGTGGCGGTGCCGCGCTGCATCTGGAAACCGTCGATCGCGCGGACCAGTTCATCGCGCGACTGCGTCGGCAACTGGGCCACCTGCGCGCTGCCGGCGAAGGCGACGATGCCGACCCGCACATGGCGCGGCAGCTCGGCGATGAAGGACTTGGCCGCCTCCTGCGCGGCGACCATGCGGTTGGGCTTGACGTCGGTGGCGCGCATGCTGGCCGACACGTCGATCGCCAGCATGACGGTCTGCTGCTGCGAGGGCAGCGCGATCACCGCCACTGGCCGGGCGGCGGCCAGCAGCATCGCGGTGAAGGCCAGCAGCATCAGCAGCGGCGGCAGGTGCCGGCGCCAGCCGGGGCCCTTGCCGGCGGCCTCGCGCACCAGCGCCAGGCTGGCGTAGCGCACCGCCAGCGTGCGGCGGCGGCCCTGCAGCCAGAGGTACGCCAGCACCAGCAGCGGCACCGCCAGCAGCAGCCAGAGCATCTCGGCCCACAGGAAATCCGGGCGCGGCACGGCGGCCCACCAGCCATAGAGGCGGTCCATCCAGGGAAGAGGGGAGGTGTCGGTAGGCATGGGCGGGCCGGAGGAAGGTCGGGCGGCGCGGGCTCAGGGGGCCGCGCCCGCGCGCGACGGTGCGCCGCGCTGGCGGGAGCGGCGGCGCCGCAGTTCGGAAAAATGCAGTACGGAATCGACCAGCGCATCGGCGGTCGAGAGCTCCAGCGTGTCGACGCCGGCCGCGGCCAGGCTGGCATGCAGCGCGTCCTCGCGGGCGGCGGTGGCGCGGGCGAAGCGCTGGCGGAACACCCGGTCGTGGGTGTCGACCAGCAGCTGTTCGCCGGTTTCGGCGTCGCGCATCGCCACCAGGCCGATGTCGGGCAGCTCGCGCTCCAGCGGATCGAAGAGGCGCACCGCCACCACGTCGTGCCGCTCGGCCAGCCGCGCCAGCGGCCGCTCCCAGCCCGGCTCGGCGATGAAGTCGGACACCACGAAGACGGTACCGCGCTGGCGCAGGGCGCGGGCGGCGGTTTCGAGCCACTGGCCGAGGGAGCTGGCGGCGGGAGCCGGCGCCGGTTGCTGCGATCGGCGGACCGGATTCGTCCATGCGGACGCCGCCGCGCCGGCCGACTGCAGGTGGTGCAGCAGATGCAGCACCTGGGCCCGGCCGCCGCGTGCCGGTATCCAGCGCTCGGGCATCGGCCCGCCGCCCAGCAGCGCGCCGACCCGGTTGCCGTGGCGCGTCAGCAGCCGGGCGATCGTGCCGACGAACTCGACCTGCACCGTGTGCTTGGTGCGGGCGCCGGAGCCGAAGTCGATCGAGGCACTGCGGTCGATCACGAACCAGGCGGCCATCTCGCGGTCTTCGTTGAACATGCGCACATGCGGCACCTGGGTGCGGGCGGTCACGTTCCAGTCGATGTGGCGCACGTCGTCCTGCGGCTGGTACTCGCGCAGGTCGGCCAGGTCCAGGCCGGCGCCGCGCCTGGTGGTGCGGAAGTTGCCTTGCAGCAGGCCGTCGAGCCGGCGCAGCGCGGTCCACTCCAGCCGGCGCAGCAAGGCGTCGGCGCTGCCGGCGGCCGGTGGCGCGGCCCGGGTCTCAGGCGGCGCGTTTTTCATACTCGTGGTGCAGCGGCTTGGCCGGGGCCGGCACATGGGCCATCAGGCGGGCGATCAGGGCATCGGCGGTGGTGCCTTCGGCCAGCGCCTCGTAGGAGAGCGCCATGCGGTGGCGCAGCACGTCGGGCACCAGGTCGGCCATGTCCTCGGGCAGGGCGTAGTCGCGGCCGCGCAGCATCGCCAGCGCCCGGGCGCCTTCGGCCAGGCCGATGGTCGCGCGCGGGCTGGCGCCGTAGGCGATCAGGTGGGCGAAGTTCTTCAGGCCCACCGCTTCCGGCCGGCGGGTGGCGGCCACCAGGCGCACCGCGTACTGCAGCAAAGACGGATCGATGTAGACGCGGCGGCACTGGGCCTGCAGCTCGGCCAGCTGCACCGTGGTGGCGACCGGCACCACGGGGGAGGGCGGCTGCATCGCCCGCTGCACGATGACGAACTCGTCCTCGTCGCTCGGGTAATCGACCAGCACCTTCATCATGAAGCGGTCGACCTGCGCCTCGGGCAGCGGGTAGGTGCCTTCGGTCTCGACCGGGTTCTGGGTGGCCATCACCAGGAAGGGCTCGGGCACCCGGTGCGTCTCGCCGGCGATGGTGACCTGCCGCTCCTGCATCACCTCCAGCAGGGCGCTCTGCACCTTGGCCGGCGCGCGGTTGATTTCGTCGGCCAGCAGCAGGTTGGCGAAAACCGGGCCCAGCGCGGTGCTGAAGTCGCCGGTCTTCTGGTTGTAGAGCCGGGTGCCCACCAGGTCGGCCGGCACCAGGTCGGGGGTGAACTGGATCCGCTTGAAGCTGCCCTGCAGCGCCTGGGCCAGGGTCTTGATCGTCAGCGTCTTGGCCAGGCCCGGCACGCCTTCCACCAGCAGATGGCCCTGGGCCAGCATCGCGACCATGACGCGCTCGAGGAAACGGTCCTGGCCGACGACGATGCGCTTGACCTCGAACAGCACCTGCTCCATCAGCGTGGCGGTGGCGGTGTCGCGGGTGGGGCTGCTGCTCATGGGTGTCCTGCGGTCGGTCGTGGAGGGGGCGGGTGGGGGCGTCAGAAGGGCGGCATCCCGGCCGCCGCGGCGGCGTTCTCGATCGGCACGGCGAAGCCGATGCCCAGGAAGGTGCGGGCCTGGGTCGGGTTGAGGATGGCGGTGACGATGCCGACCACCTCGCCTTCCATCGTGACCAGCGGCCCGCCCGAATTGCCCGGGTTGGCCGCGGCGTCGAACTGGATCAGGTTGGAGAGCTGGCGTTTGCCCTCGGGCGACTGGAACTCGCGCTTCAGGCCCGAGACGATACCCGCCGACACCGACGGCCCGATGCCGAACGGAAAGCCGATCGCGAGCACCTCGTCGCCGGGCCGCAGGCCGTCGGTGCTGCGCAGCGTGGCGGCCTCCAGGTCGTCGGGGATCTTGTGGGCCTGCAGCACCGCCAGGTCGTGCTCGGGTTGCATGCCGGTGACGGTGGCGGTGGTCTCCAGCCCGTCGGCGAAGGTGACGCGGATATGGTCGGCGCCGGCCACCACGTGCAGGTTGGTGAGGATCACCCCCTTGTCGACGATCACCACGCCGGTGCCGATGCCGCGCTCGATCTCGCCCTCTTCCTTCTCCTTGTAGCCCTTGCCCTGCTTCTTCCTGTCGGCCTTGCCGTAGCCGGCCACCCGGACCACCGACGGGCCGACCTTCTGGGCGGCGCGGGTGAAGGCCGACGGCAGCACCGACTTTTCCAGCGTGTGGCGCACGGCGGCGTCGATGTCGTCCTGCGTCAGCCGGGGCGGCACCGGGCGCCAGAGGGCAAGGGCCGCCACCGCCAGGGCGCCGGCGGTCAGCAGGGGGAGGGCGATGCGGCGCGCCCCGGCGGCCACCGCGGCAGTGCGGCTGGGGCGGGGAGGTGGCGAGGCGGGCATGGCTGCCGGCGGAGGGCCGGCCCGGTCCGCGGCAGTCGGCACGGCGGTCGCGTTCGGCGCACCGGGCGGGGACGATCCCGCATCCGCCGCCGGTTTGGTTGCGGACGAACTGCGGGATCGGCTGTAAACGGCGGGCCTGCGCATCCGGATGTACCTCGGCGAGGTGGGCCCGGCGCGGCGCGCCCGGCGGAGTTTGGAACCTCACCGTAGCACGATTCGAAGCGTTCCGCAGCAGTCGGACACATGGCGATACGCCGCGCTGCGGCATGATCGATCGATGCCCCTCTGGATCGACACCCACTGCCACCTGGACGCCGCCGAGTTCGCTGCCGACGGCGACGCGATGCGGGCCCGGGCGGCCGCGCGGGGCGTCGGCCACTGCGTGGTGCCGGCGGTGGCGCCGCACAACTTCGATGCGGTGCGCACCTGGGCGCACCGGCACGGCGACAGCTATGCGCTGGGCATCCATCCGCTGTGCACCGGCGCGGTGGCGGAATCGGCCCTGGCCGAACTGGAAGCTGCGCTGGAAGACGGGCTGCAGGACGAGCGGCTGGTGGCGGTCGGCGAGATCGGCCTCGACTACTTCGTGCCCGAACTCGACGACGCGGTGCAGCAGCATTTCTTCCGGGAGCAGCTGCGCCTGGCACGGCGCTTCGATCTGCCGGTGCTGCTGCATGTGCGCCGCTCGGCCGACCGGGTGCTGCGCCACCTGCGGGCCGCCGGCGGCAGCGGTGCCGGCCGGCACGCCTGGCGCGGCATCGCCCATGCGTTCAACGGCAGCCTGCAGCAGGCCGAGGCTTTCATCGGCCTGGGCTTCAAGCTGGGCATCGGCGGCACGGTGACCTTCGACCGCGCCCTGCAGGTGCGCCGGGTGGCGGCGCAGGTGCCGCTGTCGGCGCTGGTGCTGGAGACCGACGCACCCGACATCCCGCCGCACTGGCTCTACCGCACGGCGGAGGAGCGGGGCGACGGCGGCGCCCAGGCCCGCAATTCGCCGGTCGAGCTGCCGCGCATCGGCGCAGCGCTGGCCGCCCTGCGCGGCACCACGCCCGATGCGGTGGCCGAGGCCACCAGCCGCAACGCGGTGGACGCGATGCCGCGCCTGGCCGCGCTGGTCCACGCCACGGCATGAGGCTCGCGGGATTGGCACCGGTGCTGTCGCCGGATGCGCGGCTGCTGCTGCTGGGCAGCTTCCCGGGCGCGCGTTCGTTGGCCGAGCAGCGCTACTACGGGCATCCGCAGAACCAGTTCTGGAAGATTTTGTCGGAGCTGTGGCGGACCGAGCTGGTGCCGCTCGGCTACGACGCCCGGCTGCAGGTCCTGCGCGACCGGGGCCTGGCGCTGTGGGATGTGTACGGCAGCTGCGAGCGCGAAGGCAGCCTGGACGCGGCGATCCGCAACCCGCAGCTGAACGATTTCGCGGCCCTGGCCGAAGCCTGCCCGCGGCTGGAGGCGGTGGCCCACAACGGCGCGGAGAGCTTTCGCCACGCGCCGCAGGTGGTGGCGGCGCTGGCGCCGGCGGACGAGGCCGACCGGTTTCCGGTGTACAAACTCCCCTCGACCAGTCCGGCCCATGCATCGTGGACCTTCGCCCAGAAGTGCGAGGTATGGAGGACGGTGTTCCGCCGCCACGGCCTGCTCTGAGAAGGTGTGGGAGAACGGTTCTTTCACACCTTCCGCGTTCTACCGCTGCCTACTTCCATGCCCCGCACGCCCGCTGTCTCCGCTCCTGGCCCCGCCGCCGAGCTGCCCGAAGTCAATTTCTCCGATTACGGCGACGTGCGCAGCCTGCACCTGGGCAGCATCTGGATCCAGGGCTCGATGCGGATCGACGACCCGTTCGCGATCGAGCTGGAGTACGTGCAGCGGATGATGGCCTGGCTGCTGTTCGTGCCGCCGCCGTCGGTCGCCAAGCGGCATGCGATGCAGCTGGGGCTGGGCGCTGGCGCGCTCACCAAGTTCTGCCGTCGCAAGCTGCGGATGCGCACGACCGCCATCGAGCTGAACCCGCATGTGGTGCACGCCTGCCGCGGCTGGTTCAAGCTGCCGGCGGACGACGAGCGGCTGCGGGTGGTGGTGGCCGATGCGGCCGAGGAGATCCGCGACCCGCGCTGGCACGGCAGCGTCGATGCGCTGCAGGTCGACCTCTACGACGAGGACGCCGCCGCGCCGGTACTCGACAGCGCCGATTTCTACCGCGACTGCCGTGCCCTGCTGACCGAGGAGGGCTGCATGACGGTCAACCTCTTCGGCCGCGCCTCCAGCTACACCGCCAGCCTGGCCAAGATCGTGGCCGCCTTCGGCCAGGAGGCGGTCTGGGCCTTCAAGCCCACCCGCGAGGGCAACACGGTGGTGCTGGCCCAGCGCACCCCGCAGCCGCTGGACCGGGCCACGCTCCTGGCCCGCGGCGAGGCGATCCAGCAGCGCTGGGACCTGCCGGCCGCCAAATGGGCCAAGGTGTTCAAGCCGGTGGCGCCGTGATGCCCGCCCGGCCTTCTCGCCCGCCCACCGATCCGCCGCCTTCGATCGACACCCCATGAGCGCCACTGCACCGCCGGTTTTCTCCCCCGTCCCCCACACCGGCCTGATCGACTGGCGCAGCGTGGTCGGCTGGCTGCGCGACGACGGCGTGGTCTCCGAGGAAGAGGCGCAGCGCACCATCGCCCGCTGCGCCCGTGCCGAGAGCGTGCAGCATCCGCTGGTGCGGCTCGGCCATGTCGCGATGGTGCGGCAGTCCGACGGCAAGCCGCTCGACGTCGAGGCGCTGACCCAGTACGTCGCGGCCAAGGCCGGCATCGCCTACCTGCGGATCGACCCGCTGCGGGTCGACGTGGGCAAGGTGGCCGACACGATGAGCGCCGCCTATGCCGAGCGCCACCGGGTGCTGCCGGTGCAGGTGACCGCCGCCGAGGTGGTGGTGGCCACCAGCGAGCCCTTCGTGGCCGACTGGGTGCCCGAGGTGGAGCGCCAGGCGCGGCGCAAGGTGCGCCGGGTGCTGGCCAATCCGCAGGACATCCAGCGCTTCACCGCCGAGTTCTTCTCGCTCGCCAAATCGGTGCGGGTGGCGCAGAAGGCGGGGGGCAATGCCGGCGGCGCCAGCTTCGAGCAGCTGGTGGAGCTGGGCAAGACGAACCGCCAGCTCGACGCCAACGACCAGGGCGTGGTCAAGGTGGTCGACTGGCTCTGGCAGTACGCGTTCGACCAGCGCGCCAGCGACATCCACCTGGAGCCGCGCCGGGAGCAGGGCGTGATCCGGTTCCGGATCGACGGCGTGCTGCACCCGGTCTACCAGATGCCGATCGGCGTGCTGACCGCGATGACCGCGCGCATCAAGCTGCTCGGCCGGATGGACGTGGTCGAGAAGCGCCGCCCCCAGGACGGCCGGATCAAGACCCGCAATCCGCGCGGCGACGAGGTGGAAATGCGGCTCTCGACCCTGCCCACCGCCTTCGGCGAGAAGATGGTGATGCGGATCTTCGACCCCGACACCGCGGTCAAGGACCTGGACGCGCTGGGCTTCACCCCGCACGACGCCGGCCGCTGGGAGCTGCTGGTACGCCGGCCGCACGGCATCGTGCTGGTGACCGGCCCCACCGGCTCGGGCAAGACCACCACGCTCTACTCGACCCTCAAGCGCGTGGCCACCGAGGCGGTGAACGTCAGCACGGTGGAAGACCCGATCGAGATGATCGAGCCCACCTTCAACCAGACCCAGGTCCAGACGGCGCTCGATTTCGGTTTCACCGAAGGGCTGCGGGCGCTGATGCGGCAGGACCCGGACATCATCATGGTGGGCGAGATCCGCGACCTGGCCACCGCCGAGATGGCGGTGCAGGCGGCGCTCACCGGCCACCTGGTCTTCTCCACGCTGCACACCAACGACGCGCCGTCGGCCGTCACCCGGCTGATGGAGCTGGGCGTGCCCTCGTACCTGGTCAACGCCACACTGCTCGGGGTGCTGGCCCAGCGCCTGGTCCGCACCCTGTGCCCCAACTGCCGCCAGCCCGACCCCGACGCCCAGCCCGAGGCGATGGCCGACGTGATCAAGCCGTGGAAGCTCAACGGCCCGTACAAGCCCTACCGGCCGGTGGGCTGCGTCGACTGCCGCATGACCGGCTACCGCGGCCGCATGGGCATCTACGAGCTGCTGACGGTGACCGAGGGCTTCAAGGACCTGGTCACTCGCGAGCCGAGCATCGCCGCGCTGCGCCGCCAGGCGGTGGCCGACGGCATGCGGCCGCTGCGCCTGGCCGGCGCGCTGCGGGTGGCCGAGGGGCTGACCACCCTGGAAGAAGTGCTGAGCGCCACCCCGCCGCTCGACTGAGGTGCCCCCGGGATTTCCCCGAGACAGCGGTAGGTGGAATCCACATCCGTCCGCCAGGAGGGCGACCCCACAATCCGCGAGTCCTAATTTCAGTCTTGGAGAATGCTGTGAAGATAAAAAGTCAAAAAGACTTCTTTTCCGGCCTCATGTTCCTGGGGATCGGCATCGCCTTTTCCTGGGGTGCGACCACCTACAACGTAGGCGAAGGCGCGCGCATGGGACCGGGCTACTTCCCGCTGGTGCTGGGCATCGTGATGTGCATCCTGGGTGCGATCATGACGCTCAAGGCCACCATCGTCGCCACCGAAGGCGGCGACCCGATCGGAAAGTGGGCCTGGAAGCCCCTCTTCTTCATCATCGCGGCCAACCTGGCCTTCGGCGTGCTGCTGGGCGGCCTGCCGAGCATCGGCCTGCCGCCGATGGGGCTGATCGTCGGCATCTACGCGCTGGCCTTCATCGCCAGCCTGGCCGGCGAGAACTTCAAGGTGGTGCCCACCTTCTTCCTGGCGACCGCGCTGGCCATCGGCAGCTACATCGCCTTCATCTGGGCCCTGAAGCTGCAGATGGCGGTCTGGCCGACCTTCATCACCGGTTGAGGAAAACGGGAATATGGAACTCTTCGAACATCTCTCACTGGGTTTCGGCGTGGCCTTCACGCCGATCAACCTGCTCTACGCCTTCATCGGCTGCCTGCTGGGCACGCTGATCGGCGTGCTGCCGGGCATCGGCCCGGTCGCGACCATCGCGATGCTGCTGCCCGCGACCTACGCGCTGCCTCCGGTGTCGGCCCTGATCATGCTGGCCGGCATCTACTACGGCGCCCAGTACGGCGGCTCCACCACCGCCATCCTGGTGAACCTGCCGGGCGAGTCGTCCTCGGTGGTGACGGTGATCGACGGCTACCAGATGGCACGGCGCGGCCGGGCGGGTCCCGCGCTGGCGGCGGCCGGCCTGGGTTCGTTCTTCGCCGGTTGCGTCGGCACGCTGATCCTGGCGGCCTTCGCGCCTCCGCTGACCGAGCTGGCCTTCAAGTTCGGCCCGGCCGAGTACTTCTCGCTGATGACCCTGGGCCTGATCGGCGCCGTGGTGCTGGCATCGGGTTCGCTGCTGAAGGCGGTCTCGATGATCGTGCTGGGCCTGCTGCTGGGCCTGGTCGGTACCGACGTCAACTCCGGCGTCGCCCGCTACAGCTTCGACATCCCCGAGCTGACCGACGGCATCGGCTTCGTGGCGATCGCCATGGGCGTGTTCGGCTACGGCGAAATCATCGCCAACCTGGCCCACCCCGAGGACGAGCGCGAGGTGTTCACCGCCAAGGTGCACGGCCTGATGCCCACCAAGGAAGACTTCAAGCGCATGGTGCCCGCGGTGCTGCGCGGTACGGCGATCGGCTCGGCGCTGGGCATCCTGCCCGGTGGCGGCGCGCTGCTGGCGGCCTTCGCGGCCTACACCATCGAGAAGAAGACCAAGCTCCAGCCCGGCGAAGTGCCGTTCGGCCAGGGCAACATCCGCGGCGTGGCGTCGCCGGAGTCGGCCAACAACGCCGGCTCGCAGACCTCTTTCATCCCGCTGCTGACGCTGGGCATTCCGCCCAACGCGGTGATGGCGCTGATGGTGGGCGCGATGACCATCCACAACATCCAGCCCGGCCCGCAGGTGATGACCAGCAACCCCGAGCTGTTCTGGGGCCTGATCGCCTCGATGTGGATCGGCAACGCGATGCTGATCATCCTGAACCTGCCGCTGATCGGCCTCTGGATCAAGCTGCTGTCGGTGCCGTACAAGTACCTGTTCCCGTCGATCGTGCTGTTCTGCGCGGTGGGTGTCTACACCACCAACAACAACACCTTCGACGTGTGGATGGTGGGCGCGTTCGGTGTGGTGGGCTACATCTTCCACAAGCTGGGCTGCGAACCGGCACCGCTGCTGCTGGGCTTCATCCTGGGCCCGATGATGGAAGAGAACCTGCGCCGTGCGCTGCTGCTCTCCCGCGGCGACTGGAGCGTGTTCGTCACCCGTCCGATCTCTGCCGGTCTGCTGGCCGCCGCCGTGCTGCTGCTGGTGATCGTGCTGCTGCCGGCGGTGAAGGCCAAGCGCGAAGAGGCCTTCGTCGAGGAATAGGCGGCCCCGGCCGCCATGCACAAGGGCACCTTCGGGTGCCCTTTTTCGTGGGCGGGGCGCCACAAGCCCCGGACGGTTTCAGTGTTTTATTTCGTACGGGTTTAAATGACCCTAGAATAAATCCATGCTGTCGCCGCCGTCTCTCGCCTTCCCTGCCCAGCGGCGCGGCCGTTGCGTGCGGGCCGGGTCCGGCGGGTTCACCCTGATCGAGCTGATGATCGTGGTGGCCATCGTCGGCATCCTGGCGGCCATCGCCCTGCCGTCCTACCAGAACTACGTGCGGCGGGGCCAGTTGCAGGAGGCCTTCACCCAGCTGTCGGCCTACCGGGTGCGGATGGAGCAGTACTACCAGGACGCCAAGAACTACGGCGCCGCCGGCGGCACCGCCTGCGCCACCGACGACTCGGCCCGGACCTGGAACGGCTTCGCACCGGCCGATGCCAAATACTTCAGCTACGCCTGCGCCACCTCGGGCACCGGCAACCAGGCCTTCACCGTCACCGCCCGCGGCATCGGTGGCCTGACGACCGGCTACACCTACACCATCGACCAGGCCGGCAACAAGGCCACGACCCAGTTCAAGAACGCGACCGTGGCGGCCTCCTGCTGGCTGTCCCAGTCCACCAGCTGCTGAGATTGTGCCATGCGTGCCCGCGGCTTCACCCTGGTCGAGCTGATGGTGGTCATGGCGATCCTGGTGCTGATGCTGCTGGCGGTCGCCCCCAGCGTCAGTGCCTGGCTGGTCAACCTGCGGATCCGCAACGCCGCCGACGCCCTGCAGAACGGCTTGCAGACCGCCCGCAACGAAGCCATCCGGCGCAACCGGCCGATGGGCTTCTGGCTGGTGTCGGCCGCGAATCCCGCGGTGCTCGACAACGCCTGCGTGCTGTCGGCGGCGAGCGCGTCCTGGGTGGTCAGCGGCAGCGACCCGACCGGTGCCTGCGCCGCGGCGCCGTCCACCACCGCGGCGCCGATGCTGGTCGCCGCCCATGCGGTGGGCGATGGCAGTGCCGGCTCCGTCGCGGTCGCCGCGGTGCAGGCCGACGGCAGTACCGCCGCCAGCGCGGTGCGCTTCAACGGATTCGGCCAGACGGTGGCCGGTGCGCCGATCGCGCGGATCGACGTCCGCAATGCCGCCGACCCCGGCAACTACCGCAGCCTGCGCATCGTGGTATCGGGCAGCGGCGCGATCCGCATGTGCGACCCCGCGTCGACGGTGGCGGCCACCGATCCGCGCTACTGCGGGGCCGGCTGACATGGGCCCGCGGATCCGCATGCGCACCGGCCGGCCGCGGTGGCAGGGGGGCTTCTCGCTGCTCGAGGCGCTGATCGCGATGCTGATCCTGGCGGTCGGCATCCTGGGGCTGCTGGGCCTGCAGACGGCGATGACCCGGGCCCAGGGCACCGCGAACCTGCGGGCCGACGCGGTGTCGCTCGCCGGCGGGGTGGCCGGCGCGATGTGGGCCGACATGGCCAACCTGTCGCAGTACGCCAGCGCCAACTGCGGCAGCTACCGGCCCTGCAGCGACTGGACCGCGAAGGCCGCGGCGCGGCTGCCCGGCGGCACGGTGGCGGTCACGGTCGACGGCACCAGCGGCGACGTCAGCATCACCGTCGGCTGGACCACGCCCGGCGAGTCGCACCAGTACACCCTGGCGACCACCATCGTGGCCAAGGACAAGGCCTGAGCATGCGCGCGCTGAGGCAGCATGGCGTCACCCTGGTCGAGCTGATGGTGGGGCTGTCGGTCGGGCTGCTGACCACCCTGGCCATCACCCAGGTGCTGGCGCTGGCCGAGGGGCAGCGGCGCTCGGCGGTGACCGGCTCGGCGGCGCAGGTCGACGGCGCGGTGGCGATCTACGCGCTGCAGCGCGACCTGCAGATGGCGGGCTACGGCCTGGTCCACAACCCGGCCGCGCTGGGCTGTCCGGTGCGCGCCCAGTTCTCGGGCGGCGCGCTGCAGCAGTTCCCGCTGGTGCCGGCTTTCATCGTCGACGGGGGTGCGGACGGCGCGCCCGACACGGTCGCCGTCCTGTCGGGCAGTCGGAGCGGCGCATCGGTTCCGTTGCTGGTCACCGAGAACCATCCGCTGACGGCCACCGGCTTCGTGGTGCGCTCGGCTTTCTCGGTGGCGGTGGGCGACCTGCTGCTGGCGGTGCCCGCGGCCTGGGATTCCACCGTCAACCGCTGCACCCTGTTCGCCGCCACCTCGGTGGCCGCCACCGCGGTCGGGCATGCGGCGTCGGCGCCTTGGAACACCACGCTGGCCGCGCTGTTGCCGGTGACGGGTTACCCGGCGCAGAGTTATTTGGTCAACCTGGGCAGCATGGTCTACCGTCGCTATGCGGTGCAGGCCGACGGCGCCGCGCTGCAGACGCAGCAGCTCTCGGCCACCACCGGCGCCACCACCACCCTGGCGGCCTATGCGCAGATCGTCAACCTGCAGGCGCTCTACGGCCTCGACGCGGATGCCGACGGCGTGGTCGACACCTACACCGCCACCGCGCCCACCACCGCCGCCGGCTGGCTGCGGGTGCTGAGCCTGCGCATCGCGGTGGTGGCCCGCAGCGCCCAGTACGAGAAGGAAACGGTCACGCCGGACAGCCCCACCTGGAGCGTGCGCCTGCTGCCGACCGACGCGGCGCCCACCCGCCTGCCGTTCAAGCTGAGCCAGCTGGCCGACTGGCAGCACTACCGCTACAAGGTCTACGAAACCGTGGTGCCGCTGCGCAACGTCCTATGGAACTCGTGATGCGACCCCGACCGCAGCGCGGACTGGCGCTGCTGTATGCGCTGCTGGCCCTGGCCGCGCTGTCGCTGGCGGCGGTGGCGCTGGTGCAGTCGATCGGCAGCGGTGCCGCGGTGATCGGCAACCTCGGCTTCAAGCAGGAGGCCACCGCCGCCGCCGAGCAGGTCACGCGCCAGGCGATCGCCGCGCTCTACGCCCGGCTGAGCGCCGGCAGCAACAGCCTGGATGCCGACAGCGCCAGCACCGGTTACTACGCCAGCAGCAACGACCTGGTGGATGTCACCGGCGGCCAGCTGAGCGGCTCCAACCGGCAGCTAGTGAACTGGCAGAACCGCTGCGACGGCGCGGCGGGCAACTGCAGCTACACGCCGGCCACGGTGGCGGGCACGCTCAACGGCAACACCGGCCAGTACGTGGTGTTCCGGCTCTGCAGCGCGGCCGGCGACCCGGGCAGCGACAGCACGATCCAGTGCGCCGCGCCGCTGACGGCGGGCTCGTCGAGCGGCATGTACCGCGGTGCGGTGGGCGTCGGCGCCGGCAGCAGCCTGCGCACGCCCGACGCGTCGGCCTCGCCCTACTACCGCATCGTGGTCCGGGTGGCCGGCGCGCGCAACACGGTGAGCTTCACCGAAACCATCGTGCATTTCTGATCCACCCCACCGAAAGCGCGAGGCCGCCATGCGATTGCTCTCCCTGCCCGTCCTGCGGACCCTGGTGCGTGCGGCCGCTTGCGGCGTCTGCTGGGCCCTGGCCACCGCCGGGGCCGCGCCGACGGACATCGCCTCCGAGCCGGTGATCACGATACAGACCGTCTCGGCCAAGCCCAACCTGATGTTCATCCTGGACAACTCGGGCAGCATGGCCTGGGACTTCATGCCCGACGACATGGGCGCCAACGGCACCGGCCTGACCGGCAGCTACGGCTACTGGTCGGCCCAGTGCAACGGCGTGGCCTACGACCCGGCCTACAGCTACACGCCGCCGATCCGGGCCGACGGCAGCGCCTACCCCAACGCCAGCTTCGCGGCGGCTTGGGACGACGGCTACGCGGCCGGCACCACGGTGAACCTGGGCGCCACCAGCACCGCCAGCTACAGCAGCACCACCGCCAACACCACCAGCACCGGCAGCAAGACTTTCGTGCTCTCCGGCAGCGGCTACAGCGGCACCACCTTCGGCACCGGCGACGCGGTGACGATCACGAGCAGCTTCCTCGGTCTCTTCACCGCCCGCCTCGTCGGCACGGTGACCGGCTGGGTGCGCGCGGGCGGCAGCAACTGGACCCTGACGGTGACCATCGCCTCGGCCAGCGGCAACCTGCAGAGCGCCAGCAACTGGACCATCGCCCAGAGCACGTCCAGCAACTTCTACTACGTCTACGGCGGCAGCCAGACCGCGATGAACTGGACCTACACCCCCTCCGACGGCGACGCCGACGACAGCACCACCTTCTACCGGGAATGCATGAGCGACATCGCCAGCAGTCCCGGCAGCGCGGTGTTCACCCGCGTGCGGACCACCGACCTGACCGACTCGCAGAAGCAGAACTACGCCAACTGGTACTCCTACCACCGCAAGCGCTACCTGCTGATGCGCACCGCCGTCGGCAAGGCTTTCGGCACGCTTGACGCGGGCTACCGGGTGGGCTTCAGCACCATCGGCGACACCGGCGTGACCGACGGCACCAACTACTTCCGCGACGCGCGCGATTTCGACGCCACCCAGCGCGCCAACTTCTACAGCAGCCTCTACAGCGCGCCGCCGAGCGGCGGCACGCCGCTGCGGGTGGCCCTGTCCAAGATCGGGCGCTACTTCGCCAAGCAGGTCTCCGGCCAGACCTACGACCCGATGCAGTACTCCTGCCAGCGCAACTTCGCGATGCTCTCGACCGACGGCTACTGGAACAGCGGCTTCGGCTACCGGCTCGACGGCAGCACCAAGGTCGGCAACCAGGACGCCACCGAGGCGCGGCCGGTGTACGAAGGCGCGGTGGCCAGCGCCGACACCCTGGCCGACGTGGCGCAGTACTACTACAACACCGACCTGCGCAACGCCGTGCTGGGCAACTGCAGCTCCAACTCCTCGGGCACCAGCCGGGACGTCTGTACCAATAACGTGCCCACCTCCACCCGCGACCCGGCCACCACCCAGCACATGGCCACCTTCACCATCGGGCTGGGCGTGGGCGGCACGCTGGCCTACGACCCCAACTACCTGGCCCAGACCACCGGCGACTACGCCGCCATCGTGCGCGGCAGCAAGGACTGGCCGATCCCGGCCAACACCCAGACCACCTCGGGCAGCTCGGGCGACGCCCGCAACGTCGACGACCTCTGGCATGCGGCGGTGAACGGCCGGGGCCAGTACTACTCGGCGCGCAGCGCCAGCGCCCTGGGCTCGGCGATCAGCGGCGTGGTGACCTCGGTGCAGGAGGTCACCGGCGCCGGTTCCTCGGCCGCCGCCACCAGCCCGCAGCTCGTCAGCGGCAGCGGCAACCAGCTGTTCCAGAGCAGCTACCGCACCGTCTCGTGGACCGGTGACGTGCAGGCCTATTCGATCGACGGCGCCACCGGCACCATCGGCAGCACCGCCCAGTGGTCGGCGCAGGCGATGCTGGCCGGCCGCACGCCGGCCGGCCGTGCGATCTACTACCGGCAGCCTTCGGGCGCGGCGGCCCTGCGCAGCTTCACCGCGGCCAACCTCGCGACCGACGGCTACGGCGGCTATTTCTCCGGCTTCTGCGCGCAGGCCACGGTGCCCGCCCAGTGCAGCGGCCTGTCGGCCGACAACCGGACACTGGCCAACACCGGCGCCAATCTGGTCGACTACCTGCGCGGCGTGCGCACCTACGAGGCCAGCAACGCGGCCAGCCCGCTCTACCGCACGCGGGCGGCGGTGCTCGGCGACATCATCGGCGGCGCCCCGGTCTACATGGCCGCCTCGCCCTTCGCCTATGCCGACGCGGGCTACGCCGCCTTCAAGGCCGGCACCGCGTCGCGCGCCCCGGTGGTCTACGCGGCCGCCAACGACGGCATGCTGCATGCGTTCAACGCCGGCACCGGCGCGGAGCTGTGGGCCTACGTGCCCACCGCCGTCATGCCGCGGCTCTACCGCCTGGCCGACACGTCCTATCCCACCAGCCACCAGTACTCGGTGGACGGCGCGCCGGTGATCGGCGACGTGTTCGTGGGCGGCAGCTGGAAGACCATCCTGGTCGGCGGCCTCAACGCCGGCGGCCGCGCCTACTACGCGCTGGACATCACCGACCCGGCCAACCCGCGCTCGCTGTGGGAGTTCACCGATGCCAACCTGGGCCTGAGCTACGGCAACCCGGTCATCACCAAGCGGGCCGACGGCTCCTGGGTGGTGGTGTTCGCCTCGGGCTACAACAATACCGGCGGCGACGGGCGCGGCCACCTGTTCGTGGTCGATGCCGGCAGCGGCGCCCGGCTGCTCGACATCGCCACCACCGCCGGCTCCAGCGGCAGCCCCAGCGGCCTGGCCCGGATCAATGCCTGGGTGGACGACGTGGCCGACAACACCTCCCTGCGCTTCTACGGGGGCGACCTGCTCGGCAACCTGTGGCGCTTCGACATCGACAACCGGGTGCAGCCCCACCAGGCCGCGCTGCTGCTGGCGCAGTTCCAGACCGCCTCCGGCCAGCCCCAGCCGGTCACCACCCAGCCGCTGACGGCGCAGGTGTCCTCGCTCTATCCGGTGGTGGCGGTCGGCACCGGCCGCTACCTGGGCACCAGCGACATCGCCGACACCACGCCGCAGTCGATCTACGCCGTCAAGGACCCGCTGACCGCCACCGGCTGGGGCGTGGTGCGCAACAACACGAGCATGGTGCGGCAGACGATCACCGTGTCCGGCACCAGCAGCACCGTCACCGGCACCGCGGTGAACTGGGCTTCCAACAACGGCTGGTGGACCGACCTGCCCCTGTCGGGCGAGCGCATCGTGACCGACATGCTGCTGCAGTCGGGCACGCTGGTGGCCGCGTCGGCGGTCCCGAGCGGCGATTCGTGCACCTCGGGCGGTTCGTCCTGGCTCTACCAGTTCAACTTCACCACCGGCTCCTCCACCACCGTCGTCGGCCAGCAGCTCAGCACCACCACCCTGGCGGTGGGCCTGGCGGCGGTCCGGCGCAGCAACGGCTCGGTCGGCGTGATCGTCACCGACAGCCAGGGCAACCGCCGGACCTACAACCTCGACGGCCTGTCCACCGGCATCGGCACGCCCCGCCGCAGCGCCTGGCGCGAGCTGGTCGACTGACCGACGGACCGGCGGACCGGCGGACCGACGCGCCACGCGGGCGCAGCCCGGCGGCCGCAGCCGCTTTGGGCGAGAATCGAAGACCGACCGGTCGGTAGCCTCCTGCCGCCGGTACCCCTTTCGTCATCGCACCGGTCCTGCAGCGCAGGCCGCCGGCGCAGGCCCTGCAGCGCGATCTCCGCCTGCGCGGGCGCCAACGCAATCACAAGGAATACACATGGATCTGGGACTCAAGGGCAAATGGGCGCTGGTCTGCGGCGCGAGCAAGGGCCTCGGCCGTGGCTGCGCCGAGGCGCTGGCGGCCGAAGGTGTGCATGTGCTGATCGTCGCCCGTGGCGCGGAAGCACTGGAGGCGACCGCCGCAGAACTGCGCCAGGGCGCCGCGCAGCGGCACGGCAGCACCGTCGAGGCCCTGGCCGCCGACATCACCACGCCCGAAGGCCGCGCGGCGGTCTTCGCCGCACGGCGCGATTTCGACATCGTCGTCACCAATGCCGGCGGCCCGCCACCGGGCGACTTCCGCGAATGGGACCGCGAGGTCTGGCTGAAGGCGATCGACGCCAACATGCTCACCCCGATCGAGCTGATCAAGGCGACGGTCGACGGCATGGCCGGGCGCGGTTTCGGCCGCATCGTCAACATCACCTCCGGCGCGGTGAAGGCGCCGATCGACGTGCTGGGCCTGTCCAACGGCGCCCGCAGCGGCCTGACCGGCTTCGTGGCCGGCGTGGCGCGCAGCGGCATCGCGGGCCGGGGCGTCACCGTCAACAACCTGCTGCCGGGCGCCTTCGACACCGACCGGCTGCGGGTCACCATGGCCGCCGGTGCCAAGAAGGCCGGCGTGGACCCGGACACGGTGGCCGACAAGCGCCGCAAGACGATCCCGGCGCAGCGCTTCGGCACGCCGGCCGAGTTCGGCGCGATCTGCGCCTTCCTGTGCAGCACCCACGCCGGCTACATCACCGGCCAGAACGTGCTGGCCGACGGCGGCGCCTACCCCGGCACCTTCTGATCAGGCTTCCGGCACCGCCACGGCGGTGCGCCGGGAAGAGGCCAGCACGATGCCGCCCACCAGCAGCGCGAAGGCCAGCGCGTGGTAGAGGTGCGGCGGCTCGCCCAGGAAGGCGGCCGACAGCAGCGCCGCGAACAGCGGCGTCAGGTTGACGAAGAACGAGGCTACGCTCGGCCCCACCCGGCCGATGGCCGCGCCGAAACAGCGGTAGGCGACGATCGACGGGCCCACCGCCACGAAGAGCAGGGCCGCCGCCAGCGGCCAGCCCCAGTGGATCCGCGGCGCGGTGAAGGTCCATTCCGCCGCGGTGAACAGCCCCGCCCATGCGGTGCCGAAAGCCACCTGCGCCAGCAGGAAGGCCGACCAGTCGGCCCGCAGCGCGGCGCTCTCGCGGGGCCGCACCAGCATCCAGCTGTAGAAGGCCCAGAGCACCGTGGCCAGCAGCATGAACCCATCGCCCGGCCGCAGCCGCAGCGCCAGCAGCTGCTGCCATTCGCCCCGGCACAGCACCACCAGCACCCCGCAGATCGACAGCAGCGCGCCGAGCACCTGCGCGCGCTGCACCTTCGCGCCGAAGAACAGCGTGCCCACCACCATCATCCAGACCGGCATGCTGGAGCCCACCAGGGTGGTGTTGATCGGCTCCGAGGTCTGCAGCGCCAGGTACTGCAGCGCGTTGTAGCAGCCGATGCCCAGCAGCCCCATCACCGCGAAGCGCCGCCACAGCGGCCAGATCTCGGAGCCCGGCCGCAGCACGTGGCCGGCCAGCGGCAGCAGCAGCACCAGGGCGATGGCCCAGCGCAGGAAGTTGAAGGTCATCGGCGGCACCAGCGCATGCACCAGCCGGCCGGTCACCGCATTGCCGGCCCACAGGACGGGCGGAACCAGCAGCAGCAGGAGGGTCGACGGGGTCATGCGGGCATTCATCCGGACGAATGTACCAAGTGCGTGCCGGGCCGCCGCCACCCCGCAGCGCGCGGGGGGGCGCTGCGGGCGCGCCGAGCGGCCAGTGGGGAAGCGTGGCACGATGCCCCGCGCCGCACCCCGCGCCAACCCTTGCAGGAGACACACCATGAGCAAAGCCGTTCGCATCGACCGCCACGGCGGTCCGGAAGAAATGAAGATCGTCGACGTCCAGGTCGGCGCGCCCGGGCCGGGCGAGATCCGCATCCGCCACAAGGCGGTGGGCCTCAACTTCATCGACGTCTACCAGCGCACCGGGCTCTACCCGTTCGCGATGCCGCTGCAGCTGGGCATGGAGGCCGCCGGCATCGTCGAGGCGGTGGGAGAGGGCGTGACCCACCTGGCCCCGGGCGACCGTGCCGCCTATGCCAGCGCACCGCCCGGCAGCTACAGCGAGGAGCGGGTGATGCCCGCCCGCAACGTCTGCAAGCTGCCCGACGCGATCGATTTCGACACCGGCGCCGCGATGATGCTCAAGGGCCTCACCGCGCAGTACCTGCTGAAGAAGACGCTGCCGGTCGAGGGCCTGCAGCCCGGCGACCCCGTGCTGTTCCATGCCGCGGCCGGCGGCGTTGGCCTGATCGCCTGCCAGTGGGCGCGGGTGCTGGGCCTGCAGCTGATCGCCACCGCCGGCTCCGACGAGAAGTGCGCCCTGGCGCTGGAGAACGGTGCGGCCCACGCGATCAACTACCGCACCGAGGATTTCGCCGCGCGGGTCCGGGAGATCACCGACGGCCGCGGGGTGAAGGTGGTCTACGACTCGGTCGGCAAGGACACCTGGGAGAAGTCGCTCGACTGCCTGCGGCCCTTCGGCCTGATGGCCAGCTTCGGCAACGCGTCGGGCCCGGCACCGGCCTTCTCGCCGGGCGTGCTGGGCGCCAAGGGCTCGCTCTACGTCACCCGCCAGACGCTGTTCACCCACATCGCCACCCGCGAATCGACACAGGCGATGGCCGACGAGCTGTTCGCGGTGGTGGCGGCGGGTCAGGTGAAGATCCACATCGCCCAGCGCTACCGGCTGGGGGACGTGCAGCAGGCGCACCGCGACCTGGAAGCGCGCCAGACGACCGGCTGCTCGATCCTGACGCTCTGACGGTATCGGCCGGTGGCGTTGATTGCGCCCCGGCTACGGCCGGTCGCCCGCCAGCGGCGACGGCAGGCTTTGCGCGGTGGTGCGTACCCGCTCCCACACGCCCTGCACCAGCGGCGGCAGGCTGCGGCCCCGCCGGTGCACCAGCATGATCTGCCGGTCGACCTGCGGCGCCAGCAGGCGGGCGGTGAGGCCCTGCGGCATGCGGGGCGGCAAGGCCAGGCCCGGCAATACGCTGATGCCGATGCCCGCCTCGACCATTCGGAAGATGGTCGTCGGATGGCCCAGCTGCTGCACCACACGGGCCTGCACGCCGAAGCGCAGCAGCGCCTCGTCGATCAGCCGCCGGCTGCCCGAGGCGTGGTCGAGCAGCACCAGGTCGCGGCCGGCCAGCGCGGTCCACGGCACCGGGCCGCGGGCAGAGGCCAGCGCATGGGCGGCGGGCAGCACCAGGCAGAACGGCTCCTGGAGGATCGGCTCGCAGTGCAGCGCGTCCTGCGCGGCCGGGTCGATCACCACGCCGAAATCGACCTCGCCGGCGAGCACGCTGTCGAGCACCTGCTGCTGGACCCGGTCGAGCAGGACGATCTCCAGCGCGGGCGTGTCGCGGGCGCAGGCGGCGATGCAGGCCGGCATCAGGCTGGCCGACAGTGTCGGGCTGCTGCCCACCCGCACCCGGCCGCGCCGCAGCTGGGCCATGCCGCGCACGTCGAGCAGGGCCGCCTCCAGGTCTTCCAGCACCCGCTCCAGGTGGCCGGCCAGGCGCCGGCCGGCATCGGTCAGGGCCACCTCGCGGGTGGTGCGGTCGAAAAGCCGCAGGCCGAGCGACTGCTCCAGCTCGCCGATGGCGCGGCTCACCGCAGGCTGGGTGATGCCGATGCGCTCGCCGGCCTTGCTGAAGTTACCGGACTCGGCCACGGCCAGGAACACCTTGAACTGGCGCAGACTGGTATTCATCACGTGGAATCATATATTCATCAGATAAATCCATTTGTGTTTTGAATCGCGGGCGTGTGCAATCGCGGCTTCTCTTCTCTCGTTTCCGTCTGCGCCATGAGCCGATCCCGCTTCCTTCCCGACAACTTCACCCTGTCCCTGCTGGCGACCGTCGCGCTGGCCAGCCTGCTGCCCGCCTCGGGCTCGGTGGCGCGGGCGTTCGAATGGATCACCACCGGCGCGATCGCGCTGCTGTTCTTCCTGCACGGGGCCAAGCTCTCGCGCGAGGCGGTGGTGGCGGGGCTGATGCACTGGCGGCTGCACCTGGTGGTGGTGGGCACCACCTTCGTCCTGTTCCCGGTGCTGGGCCTGCTGCTCAAGCCGCTGCTGCTGCCGCTGGTGACGCCGGCGCTCTACACCGGCGTGCTGTATATCTGCGTGCTGCCGGCCACGGTGCAGTCGGCGATCGCGCTCACCGCGCTGGCCCGGGGGAACATGCCGGCCGCCATCTGCAGCGCCTCGGCCTCGACGATGCTGGGCGTGCTGATCACGCCGCTGCTGGTCAACCTGATCGTGCAGCCCGGCGGCGATGCGCACCAGTCGTTCGACGCGGTCGGCCGCATCGTGCTGCAGCTGCTGGTGCCCTTCGTCATCGGCCACCTGATGCGCCCGCTGCTGGCCAGCACGATGAAGCGCTGGGCGCCGGTGCTGCGGATGGTCGACCAGAGCTCGATCCTGCTGGTGGTCTACACCGCCTTCAGCGCCGCGGTGATCGAGGGCCTGTGGCGCCAGGTGCCGCTGCGCAGCCTGGCCGGGCTGGTGGTGGTCTGCGCGGTGCTGCTGGCGATCGTCCTGACCTTCACCACCTTCACCGCGCGCCGCCTGGGCTTCTCGAAAGAGGACGAGATCACCATCGTTTTCTGCGGCTCCAAGAAGAGCCTGGCCAGCGGCGTGCCGATGGCCAAGGTGCTGTTCGCCGCACCGGCGGTCGGTGCGATCGTGCTGCCCTTGATGCTGTTCCACCAGATGCAGCTGATGGTCTGCGCGGTGCTGGCGCAGCGCTATGCACGCCGCCCCGACGCCCCGCCCCCTGCCGCGCTGGCGACGCCGGGCACCGGGCCGGTGCCGGTCGCCGTGCCGCCCATAACTGCCGGCCCCGTGGTGCAGGCGACCGAAGGCGCCGCAGCCAAACATATCGACAAAAGAGGCCGGTAGCCGGCGCCGCGCGCCGGCCTCTAGCTATAGATACGATAGCAGCGGGTGGCGGGGCCCGGCCGGCCCCGACGTCACGCCGGCGGCACCGGGTCGCGCAGCCGGTTCGGTGCCAGCACCCCGGCCGAGTCCAGGATCGGGTAGGCGATCGAGCAGATGTGGGAGTTGATCCGCTTCAGGTCGCTGATCAGGTCGATGTGCAGGGAGCTGGTCTCGATGCTCTGCACCGTGTTGTCCGAGAGCCGGCCCAGGTGGGTGGTGGCGTAGGCCCGCTCCAGGTCGCGGAACAGGGCCTTCTGCTCCAGCAGCTTCTGCGCGTCGCGCACGTTGCCGTTCAGGAACACGCTCATGCCGAGCCGCAGGTTGTCGATCAGCCGCTGGTGCAGCTCGGCGATCTCGGCCATGCCGGCGGCCGAGAAGTTGCGGCCCTTCTTGATCTTCTTGTCCTCGATGTCCTGCAGCACCCGCTCGATGATGTCGCCGATCTGCTCCATGTTGATGGTGAAGCTGATGATGTCGGTCCAGCGGCGGCCTTCCTCCTCGCCCAGCGCCTCGCGGGAGATCTTGGTCAGGTAGTACTTGATCGACGAATACAGCTCGTCGACCGTGTCGTCCATCTTGCGCAGCTGCTCGGCACGCTGCAGGTCGTTCTTGCGGATCACGTCGAGCACGCCGATCAGCATCGTCTCGACCAGGTCGGCCTGGTGCAGCGCCTCGCGCGCGGCGCAGGACATCGCCAGGCTGGGGGTGGAGAGGGCGGAAGGGTCCAGGTGGTGCAGCCGCTGGTGACCATCGCCGGCCTTGGGCGCGGGCAGCATCCACTGCACCAGCCGCGCCACCCGGTTGGTCAGGCCGATGAAGCCGATGCTCACCACGATGTTGAAGGCCAGGTGGAACATCACCACGCCGTAGGTGGCGTCGGGCAGGCGCGGCTGCACATGGTGCAGCCACAGGCCGATGAAGGGCGCCACCAGCGCCACGCCCATCAGCTTGAAGACCAGATTGCCGACGGTCACCTGCCGCACTTCGGCCGGGGACTTGGCGGTGGTCAGCACCGCCAGGATGCCGCTGCCCAGGTTGGCGCCCAGCACCAGGCCGAGCGCCACGTCGAGCGGCACCACGGTCGAGCTGGCCATGGCCGCGATCAGCAGCACGATGGCCAGGCTGGAGTACGCCACCACCGCCAGCACCGCGCCGAGCGCGATCTCCATCAGCACGTCGCTGGTCACCGAGACCAGCAGCGCCCGGATCGCGGGCGAGGCCAGCAGCGGCTCGGTCGCCTCGACCACCAGGCGCAGCGCCAGCAGCATCAGCCCCAGGCCGATCAGCACCCGGCCCACCCGGCCGGCGGTGCCCGCCTGCCGCGAGACGAACAGCACCACGCCGACGAAGATCATCAGCGGCGACAGCCACGACAGGTCGAACGAGAAGAACACCGACATCAGCGCGGTGCCCACGTCGGCCCCGCGCATCACCGCCAGGGCCGAGGGCAGGGCGATCAGCCCCTGGCCGACGAAGGACGAGGTCATCAGCGAGGTGGCGGTGCTCGACTGCACCAACGCCGTCACGCCGATGCCCGAGAGGGCGGCGGTGAAGCGGTTGCCCACGCTGCGCGCCAAAATCTTGCGCAGGTTGGCGCCGAACACCCGCAGCACGCCGGTGCGTACCAGGTGGGTTCCCCAGACCAGCAGCGCCACGGCCGCGAGCAGATTCAACAGATGCTTCATGTACGAGCGCCCGGACGCGCATGTCTCCTTGCGACGCCGGACCCGTGGGACACGAAAAATCTCTGCTTGCGGTCTGCGGACGTCAATCGATCAGTGTGCCATTGTCGTAGAAGGGATAGGGCCCCTCGGTCTCGGCGCTGGAAACCAGGTGCGTCACCAGCGGCCCGGCCGCCGGCTGCGCCAGGATGCGGAACTGCGCCGGCTCCAGCACCCACTGCGAGGCGGCGTCCTCCGCCAGGTCCAGGAACACCGCGTGCGCCGGCGCCGGGGAGGTGCAGGCGATGGTGCCGCCGAAGCGCGCATCCACCGCCCGGTGCACATGGCCGGCGATGATCCGCTCGACGTTCGGATGCCGCGCCACGATCGCCTCGAAGCGGGCGGCGCCCTCCAGCAGGCCCTGCCGGTCCATGTGGCCGATCAGGGTGGCGAAGGGCGGATGGTGCAGGGCGACGACCACCGGCCGGCCGCGGCTCGCCTCCAGCGTGGCCTCCAGCCAGTCGAGCCGGGCCTCGCACAGCGTGCCGTGGCCATGGCCCGGCGTGACCGAATCGAGTGCGACCAGCCGCAGATCGCCGATGTCGGCCGTGTACTGGATGAACCGGCCGGTGCCCAGGTAGGCGTGGTCGGGGAAGCCGGCGCGCAGGTTCGCCCGGTCGTCGTGGTTGCCGGGCATCAGGTAGACCGGCATCGGCAGCGGGGCCAGCAGCTCCCGCAGGTAGGCGTATTCGGCCGGCCGGCCGAAGTCGGTCAGGTCGCCGGTGACGACGACCGCGTCGGGCGGCTGCACCAGCCGGCCGACGGCGGCGAGGGTGGCGCGCAGGTAGGCGGCGGTGTCGATCCGGCGGTAGGCCAGCCGGCCGGGCTCGCGGATGTGCAGGTCGGTGAGCTGCACCAGGAAGGTGGTGGGGCGTGGGGTGGTGGTCGTCATGCGGTTGCGGCGGCGTGTACGGAGGAGGGTGCATCGGCCGGGCCCGGCATCAGCCGGCCGGGCGCGATCTGGATGCCGACCGCGTCGCCCGGCTGCCAGGGGCTGTCGCGGTCGACGTCGGCGAGCAGCAGGGCGGGCTGGTCGGCCAGGGCCAGCCGCAGTTGTACCCGCTCTCCCAGGAAAGTGCGGCGCGCCACGGTGGCCTGGGCGGCGCTGCCCTGCGGCGCGACGATGCGCACGTCCTCCGGCCGCACCAGCAGCGTGGCGTGGCCGGCCAGGCCCTCGGGGCAGGCCAGCGTGGTGCCGCCCAGCAGCACCGTGTTCTGCGCCCGCTGGGCCGGGCCCCGTGCGAGCCGGTTCACCCGGCCCAGGAATTCGGCGACGAAGGAATGCAGCGGCGCACGGTAGAGCGCCTCGCCGTTGCCGATCTGCACGATGCGGCCGGCCTGCATCACCGCCAGCCGGTCGGCGATGGCCAGCGCCTCCTGCTGGTCGTGGGTCACGTGGATCGCGGTGATGCCCAGGCGGCGCAGCAGGTCGGCCAGCTCGTCGCGCAGCGATTCCTTCAGCTTGGCGTCGAGCGCGGTCAGCGGCTCGTCGAGCAGCAGCACCCGGGGCCGCACCGCCACCGCGCGGGCCAGGGCCACCCGCTGGCGCTGGCCGCCCGAGAGTTCGGCCGGGCGCTTCTTCTCCAGCCCGCCGAGCCGCACCAGGTCGACCAGCTCGCCCACCGCCCGGCGGCGCTCGGCCTCGGCCACGCCGCGGATCTTCAGGCCGTAGCCGATGTTGGCCTCGACCGTCATCTGCGGGAACAGCGCGTAGTGCTGGAACACCATGCCCACGCCGCGCTGCTCGATCGGCAGCCGGGTGACGTCCTGGGTGCCGAAGGCGATCCGGCCGCCGGCATCGGGCCGCTCCAGCCCGGCGACCATGCGCAGCAGCGTCGTCTTGCCGCAGCCCGAGGGGCCGAGCAGCGCCAGCACCTCGCCGGGCTCCACCCGCAGGGTGGTGGGCTGCAGGCCGCGGGTGCCGTCGGGGTAGGTCTTGGCGCAGTCGGTCACCTGCACGCCGGTGCGGGCACGGGCGAAGGCCGAGGCGGCGGCGGAGGGCGTGGCGGTATCAGTTTCCATGGCGGCGTTGCAGCAGGTTGGCCAGGTGCTGGAGCGCCCAGAGCACCGGCAGGATCACGATGAAGAAGACCAGGGTGTAGGCCGAGCCGATCTCGATCCGGGCCGAGGCGTAGCTGTCGGCCAGGCCCACCGGCAGGGTGCGGGTGAGCGGCGTGTGCAGCATCCAGGTCAGGTTGAATTCGCCGACCGACAGGGTGAAGACCATCAGGCAGCCGGCCGCGATCGCGGGCAGCACCGCCGGCACCAGCACGCCCGCCAAGCACTGCCAGAAGCCGGCGCCCAGGGAGCGCGAGGCCTCTTCCAGCGCCCGCAGCTCGCGCCGCTGGAAGGCCGAGCCCACCACCCGCACCATGAAGGGCAGGGTGAACACGATGTGGCCCACCAGGATGAAGGCGAAGCTCTGCCGGAACACCGCGATCTGCCCGTAGGCCAGGATCAGCGCCAGCGCGGTGGCCAGGCCGGGCACCGCGACCGGCAGCGTCAGCAGTTCCTCGAACACACCGGCCCAGCGCGAGCGGCTGCGGGCCAGCGCATAGGCGCAGGGCACGCCCAGCAGCAGCGTCGCCGCCACGGTGCCGACGGCGATCGCCAAAGACCAGCCGATGGTGCCGCCGTAGCCGTCGAGCACCTCGGCCAGCCAGCGCAGGGTGAAGCCGCTGGCGATGCCCCGGCTGTAGTTGTTCACCAGCCCCGCGACGACCGACAGGGCCATCGGCGCCAGCATGAAGACGGCCACCGCGAGGGTGGTGGCGAGCAGGAAAGGGGAGGCGGTGCGGGAGACGCGCATGGTCATCGGGCCTGTGGAAACGAAGGGGACGGTGCGCGGGTCACAGCGGCGCCGCACCCAGCCGCCGGGCCACGAACAGCACCAGCCAGGTCACCAGGCCGAGCGCGATCGACAGCGACGCGGCCAGCGCGAAGTTGGCGTAGTTGGTGAACTCGTCGTAGATGGTGATCGGCAGCACCTCGAACTTGCTGGCCAGGGTGAAGGCGGTACCGAAGGCGCCCATGGCGGTGGCGAAAAGGATCGCGCCGCAGGCCAGCGTGGTGGGCGCCAGCTCGGGGATCCACACGTCGCGCAGCACCCGCAGCCGCGAGGCGCCGAGCGAGCGGGCGGCTTCCTCCAGCGCCAGGTCCATCGCCTCGGCGGCGGCGGTGTAGGTGGCGATGGCGCGCGGCAGCGAGAAATACAGGTAGGCCAGGAACAGCCCCAGCAGCCCGTATGCGAAGGTGATCCGGCCCCAGCCCGCCGCATCGGCCAGGCTGGCGACCACCCCCTGGCGGCCGCCCAGCAGGATCACGAAGAAGCCGACGATCACGCCCGGGAACGACAGCGGCAGCGTCATCAGGGCCAGCAGCACCTGCCGGCCGGGGAAGCGCCGGCGCGCCAGGTACACGCCCACCGCGCCGCCCAGCAGCAGCGTGGCGAGCGTCACCGCGATCGACAGCACCACCGTGTCGAGCAGGCTGGCGAGGTAGCGCGGATGGGTCAGCACCGCGAAGTAGCCCTGCCAGCCCTGCCGTGCGGGCAGGCCCACCAGCAGCGCCACCGGCAGCAGCCAGAAGGCGGCGAAGAAGATCGCCGCCGGGGCCAGGCAGGCGAGCAGCAGCGGGCGCGATGCGGTGGCGCTGGAAGAGGTCATGGCGGGCGGTGCAGGCGGCGGGAGGTCAGCGGACTGCCTGGAGGTACTGCTCCGAGAACGCCTTCTGCACCGTGGCCATCTGGCCGTAGTCGACCGTCTTGGCACGGGCGTAGTCGGCGGCGGGCAGGAACTGCGCGGCCACGTCGGCCGGCATCGCGTCGGCGCGCACCGGGCGCAGGTAGGCGCGGGCCCAGATGGCCTGGCCTTCTTCCGACAGCACGAAGTCGAGCGCCTTCCTGGCGTCGGCCGCATGCGGTGCCTTGGCGACCATGCCCATCACGTAGGGCACCACCAGCGTGCCTTCGGCGGGGATCACGAAGGCGACGTTGGCCTTGTCCTTGTACTTGGCGCGGTAGGCGTTGAAGTCGTAGTCGAGCAGGATCGCGATCTCGCCCGACAGCACCCGGCCGTAGGCGGTCTGCTTCGGCACGATAGGCTCGTTCCGCTGCAGCGCCTTGAAGTACTCCAGCCCCGGGCCGAAGTTCTCCAGCGTGCCGCCGCGGGCCTGGTTCACCGCCACCGCGCCCACGTAGCCGACGAAGGCCGACGACGGGTCGAGGTAACCGACCAGGCCCTTGTACTCGGGCTTGAGCAGGTCGGCCCACGACTTCGGCACCGGCTTGCCCTTGAGCGCATCGACGTTGACCATGAAGCCGAGGGTGCCCGAGTGGATCGAGAACCAATGGCCCTGCGGGTCCTTCAGGCCGTCGGGGATCGCGTCGAAACCGGCCGGCTTGTAGGGGGCGATCAGGCCGTCCTTCTGCGCCTGGATCGCGAAGGTCACCCCGAGGTAGGTCATGTCGGCCACCGGGCTGGCCTTCTCGGCCGTGAGCTGGGCGAGCGACTGGCCCGAGTTCTTGTTGTCGGGCGGCACGGTCACGCCGGTCTTGGCCTTGATCGCCTTGATCTGGGTGCCCCAGTCGGCCCATTCGGTCGGGCAGTTGTAGCAGATGGCCGTCTGGGCCATGGCGGAGCCGCCGGCGAGGCCGAGGGCGAGCAGGCCGAGACGGGCCCAGTGGGTGAGAGCGTGGCGCATGGAGGAAACCTTGTGCGTTGGGGTTGGAGAACGGAGAGCGAGGGGGAGATGCGACGAATGAGGGGGCGGCGCGTCAGGCCGCGGCCAGCGCCGGCGCGACGGCGGGCGACGCGGTCGATTCGCCGTCGCGGAACCGGTGGGTCAGCAAGGCGCTGTCGGCGGCGGCGGGACGTGCGTCGCGCGCCAGTGCCGCCACCAGGATCTCGACGCCGCGGCGGCCGATCTCGCGGTGCGGCTGCACCACGGTCGAGAGGACCGGGGTGAGTTCTTCGCCCAGGGCGATGCCGTCGAAGCCGACCACGCTCAGCTGCTCCGGCACCCGCAGGCCCAGCAGGTGGGCGGCGCGCAGGCAGCGGATCGCGAGCAGGTCGTTGGAGCAGAACAGCGCGGTCGGCCGGTCGGCCGGGCCCAGCAGCGCCGCCACCGGGCCGGCCGCGCTGGCGACGAAGGGCACCTCGACCAAGCGCGCCCGGCTGCCGGGCACCGCGGCCATGCCGTGTCGGAAGCCGTCGTAGCGCTGCTGCGCACGGTCGGAGGCGCCCAGCGGGCCGCTCACCATCGCGATGTCGCGGTGGCCCTGGCGCGCCAGGCGCTCCACCACCGCGGCGACGGCCGCCTCGCTGTCGACCGACACGCAGGGGTGCGCCGCATGCCGGTTGTAGAGCAGCACGTAGGGCACGCCGGCGCCCTGCAGCCGCTCCAGCACCGCGGAGCGCGCCGGATCGGCCACCACCAGCAGCATGCCGGCGGCGTCTCCGGCCAGCAGCTCATTGGCGGCCTGCTGCTCGTGGGCGAGTTCGTAGTCGGTCGTGACCGGCAGGATCGCGTAGCCCGCCGCACGCGCCGCCTGGGCGATGCCGTCGAGGCATTCGGCGAAGACCGGGTTGTGCAGCGTCGGCAGCACCACGCCCAGCACCCGGCTGCGCTGGGTACGCAGGGTGCGGGCGCTGGCGTTGGGCAGGTAGCCGAGCGACTGTGCGGCGGCGAGCACCCGGTCGCGGGTGGCCGCAGCGACCTTGTCCGGGAAATTGAAGACCCGCGACACCGTGGCGACGGAGACGCGGGCGTGCTGGGCGACGTGCTGGATGCTCATGTGAAAACGATGTAAACGTTTTCATTGGAGCGTCCGCCGGTGACACGGTGATGACGCCTGCGGCTATGCAGGCGCCAGGATCGGGATCAGGAGGTCTTGTTGCGCCGCATCCGCAGCAGCTCGTCCAGGATCAGGCAGGCCGCGCCCAGCGAGATCGCCATGTCGGCGATGTTGAACGCCGGGAAATGCCGGCCGCCCAGGTGGAAATCCAGGAAGTCCACCACGTAGCCGTGCATCATCCGGTCGACCACGTTGCCCACCGCGCCGCCCAGGATCGAGGCCAGCGCGAACGAGAACAGCCGCTGGCCCGCATGCGCGCGCAGCAGCCACAGGATGAAGCCGGCCGCCGCCACGCCGATGCCGGTGAACAGCCACCTTTGCCAGCCCGACGAATCGGCCAGCAGCGAGAACGCCGCGCCGGTGTTGTGGGCCCGCACGATGTTGAAGAAGCCGGCGATGGTGGTGCTGTCGCCGAGCTGGTAGCGCGCCAGGATCATCGACTTGGTGACCTGGTCGGCCACGAAGAGCAGGGCGGCGTAGCCCAGCCAGGGCAGCATGCTGGCGATGCGGGAGCGGTTGGTGTCGAGTGCGGTGGTCGCGTTCATGGAAAAACCTTCATGCTGCGCATTGCGGTGCGAGCCCCCTTCGGAGCGGCCGGGCGGGGGCTCATGCATGGCTCCGGACTTCGCCGGCACCGAAGAGGTTGCTGGTGCAGCGGCCGCAGATCGTCGGGTGGGCCGGGTCGTGGCCCACGTCGGCGCGGTAGTGCCAGCAGCGTTCGCACTTGGCATCGGATGTGGCGCTGGCCGTGATAGCGAGCGGGCCGCCAGCTACCAATTCGATAGCAGAAGCGATGAAGACGAACTTCAGGTCGTCGCCCAGCCCCTGCAGCAGCGCCAGGTCTGCCGGCTCGGCCGCGATCCGCAGGTTGGCCTGCAGCGAAGAGCCCAGCCGGCCCGCGGCGCGCAGGGCCTCGATCTCCTTGTTGGCCAGGTCGCGGATCTCGCGCAGCCGGGTCCATGGCGCCAGCAGCGCGTCGTCGGTGCCGTCGAAGCGGGCGAAGGTTTCCAGGAAGATGGTGTCGGAGCTGCCGACGATCTTCCAGGCTTCCTCGGCGGTGAAGCTCAGGAACGGCGCCATCCAGCGCAGCATCGCCTGGGTGATCCTCCACAGCGCGGTCTGGGCGCTGCGGCGGGCCGGCGACTTCGGCGCGGTGGTGTAGAGCCGGTCCTTCAGGATGTCGAGGTAGAAGCCGCCCAGGTCTTCCGAGCAGTAGAGCTGCAGCTTGGCGACCACCGGGTGGAACTCGTAGACCTGGTAGTGCGCCAGGATTTCGGCCTGGAACTGCGCGGCGCGGGCCAGGGCGTAGCGGTCGATCTCCAGCAGGTCGGCATCGGCCACGCCGTCGGCCGCGATGTCGAAGTCGCTGGTGTTGGCCAGCAGGAAGCGCAGCGTGTTGCGGATGCGGCGGTAGGCATCGACCACCCGCGCCAGGATCTTGTCGTCGCCGGCGATGTCGCCGGAGTAGTCGCTGGCGGCCACCCACAGGCGGATGATCTCGGCGCCCAGCTTGTCGGCGGTGACCTGCGGATCGACGCCATTCTTGAGCGACTTGCTCATCTTGCGGCCCTGGCTGTCGACGGTGAAGCCGTGGGTCAGCAGGCCCTTGTACGGCGCCCGGTCGTACATCGCGCAGGCGGTGAGCAGCGAGCTGTGGAACCAGCCGCGGTGCTGGTCGTGGCCTTCCAGGTACAGGTCGGCCTCGGTGCCGTGGGTGTGGTGGCCCTCGTCGCGCCCGCCGCCCTGGGCGATGCTGTCGTCGAAGTGGGAGCCGCGCAGCACGTGGAAGTGGGTGGTGCCCGAGTCGAACCACACGTCGAGGATGTCGTTGCCCTTGGTGTAGTGGGCCGCGTCCTCGGCGCCCAGGATGTCTTCGGCGGTGGCCTTGCTCCAGGCTTCGACGCCGCCGGCCTCGACCATCTCGGCCGCACGGTCCATCAGTTCCATCGTGCGCGGATGCAGTTCGCCGGTGGCGTTGTGCAAGAAGAAGGGCAGCGGCACGCCCCAGTTGCGCTGGCGCGAGATGCACCAGTCGGGGCGGCCGGCGATCATGTCGCGCAGCCGTGCCTGGCCGTTCTCGGGGAAGAAGCCGGTCTGCTCGATCGCGTCGAGCGCCAGCTGGCGCAGCGTCTTGCCGGCCTTGTCCTTGGTGAAGACGCCTTCGCCCTCGTCCATCCGCACGAACCACTGGGCCGCGGCGCGGTAGATCACCGGCGTCTTGTGGCGCCAGCAGTGCGGGTAGCTGTGGACGATCTCGGTGGTGGCGAAGAGGCGGCCCGCGTCGCGCAGCGCCTCGACGATCGCCGGCGCGGCCTTCCAGATGAACTGGCCGCCGAAGAGCGGCAGCTCGTCCACGTAGACGCCGTGGGCCTGCACCGGGTTCAGGATGTCGTCGGTGGTGAAGCCGTTGGCGACGCAGGAGTTGAAGTCGTCCACGCCGTAGGCGGGCGACGAGTGCACGATGCCGGTGCCGTCGTCGGCGGTGGCGTAGTCGGCCAGGAAGACCGGCGACAGGCGGCGGTAGCTGTAGGCACCGGTGCCGGGGTCGGCCACGTCGTGCAGCGGGTGCTTGAACTTCAACAGCGCCAGCTTCTCGCCCGGCACGGTGGCCAGCACCGTGCCTGCGAGCTGGTAGCGCGCCAGCGCCTTCTCGACCAGGGCCGCGGCCAGCACCAGCAGGCCGCGCGTCGTGTCGACCAGCGCGTAGTCCAGCGCCGGGTTGAGGTTGAGCGCCTGGTTGGCCGGGATGGTCCAGGCGGTGGTGGTCCAGATGACGGCGAAGGCGGGCTTGCCCAACGCGGCCAGGCCGAAGGCGGCGGCCAGCTTCTCGGGCTCGGCCGATTCGAAGGCCACGTCGATCGTCTGCGACTTCTTGTCGGCGTATTCGATCTCGAACTCGGCGAGCGACGAGCGGCAGTCGAAGCACCAGTACACCGGCTTCAGGCCGCGGTAGACGAAGCCGCGCTCCATGATGCGTTTGAGTGCCCGGATTTCGTCGGCCTCGTTGCCGGGGTTCATCGTCAGGTACGGGTCTTCCCAGTCGCCCAGCACGCCCAGGCGCTTGAAGTCTTTCTTCTGCAGGCCGATCTGCTCGGTGGCGTAGGCGCGGCTCTTGGCCTGCACCTCGTCGCGGCTCAGGTTGCGGCCGTGGAGCTTCTCGATCTGGTTCTCGATCGGCAGGCCGTGGCAGTCCCAGCCGGGCACGTAGAGCGCGTCCATGCCTTCGAGCTGCCGCGCCTTGACGATCATGTCCTTCAGGATCTTGTTGACCGCGTGGCCCATGTGGATCTGGCCGTTGGCATAGGGCGGGCCGTCGTGCAGCACGAACTTGGGCGCGCCGCAGCGGGCCTCGCGCAGGCGCTTGTAGATGCCCTGGTCTTCCCAGTCCTGCACCCAGCCGGGCTCGCGCTTGGGCAGGTCGCCGCGCATCGGGAACGGCGTGTCGGGCAGGTTCAGGGTGGCGCGGTAGTCGGTCGCGGCCGGGGCGGCAGCGGCGGCGGAAGCATCGTGGGCGTCGGACATGGGGAAACTTCGTCGAAGGGGGTTTCGACAGGCTCGGCCCGAACGGGGAGGGGGATCGTCGGAGCGGGGAGGTTCAAGCCGTTCGCCCTGAGCCTGTCAAAGGGCGGCAGCGGTGCCGGTGCGGCACGGCGGGCTCGGGTCAAATTCGGTCGCGCGAGGTCTGGCGGTGGGTCTGGCCGTGGTTGCGGCCGTGCGCCTCTGCCTGGCGCCGGGCGAAGAAGGCGCGCGCGTCGTCGCAATCCCGGGCGATGCCGGCGGTCAGGGCATCGAGGCTGGGGTAGCGCAATTCGTCGTGCAGTTTGTGCAGCAGGTCCACGCGGATGATTTTACCGTAGGCCCCCTCGGCGCCCAGCGCGGCGGGCCAGTCGAGGCAATGGGTTTCCAGCAGCACCCGGCCGCCGTTGACGTCCGACGGGTCGAGCGAGGGCCGCACGCCCATGTTGGCCACGCCCGGCAGCGGCACCGGACCCAGGCCGTGTACCTGCACCGCGAAGATGCCGGCGGCGGCCGGCTTCCAGTGCGAGAAGCGCAGGTTGAGGGTGCGGAAGCCGTCGCCCTGGCCGGCGGCGGTGGCGCCCAGTTCGCGCCCCAGCTTGCGGCCGTGCACCACGTGGCCGCTCAGGCTGTAGGGCCGGCCCAGCAGGCGGGCGGCGTCGTCCATCCGGCCGGTGGCCAGCGCGTCGCGCACCGCCGAGCTGGAGACGCGCAGGCCGCCGACCTCGTAGCTGTTCATCCGGGCCACGTCGAATCCGGCATGCGCGCCGGCGGCGTCCAGCATCGCGTAGTCGCCCATCCGCTGGGCGCCGAAGCGGAAATCGTCGCCCACCAGCACGTAGCGGGCGCCCAGCCCCTCCAGCAGCACCCGGTCGATGAACTGGTGCGGCGTCTGCATCGCCAGCGCGGCGTCGAAGCGCAGCACGACCGCCTGGTCTATGCCGCAGCGCGCCAGCTCGGTCAGCTTGTCGCGCAGGGTGGCGATGCGGGCCGGCGCCAGGCTGGCCTTGCCGGCCCTGGCAGCGAAGTAGTCGCGCGGATGCGGCTCGAAGGTCAGCACGCAGCTCGGCACGCCGCGGTGCTCGGCCTCGTTGCGCAGCAGCGCCAGCATCGCCTGGTGGCCCCGGTGCACGCCGTCGAAGTTGCCGATGGTCAGCGCACAGGCCTGGGCCACGCCTGGATGGTGGAAGCCTCGGAAAACATTCATCGCGCTGTTATGTTTTTGATAGCAAGGGCCGCAGGCAGGGCGCGCGGCAGACGCCGATTTGTCATGAACGGGGTATATTGTGACCCAGCGTGCACGCGTCCTGGCAAACCGCGCGCCCCGTCCGAAACATCTGAAATGCGTGCCGGCGACCTTCATCTGTCGAGAGAGTGCAGCCGGCCTCTTGAGGAGCTGTGTCGTGAAGGTATTGAAGTTGTCGGCCCAGGGGCTCCCCCAGTCCTGGATCAGCCTCGAGCAGGCGGTCATCCACTACGCGTCCGACGAGGTCCGTTGGGAATCCGGCGCCCAGATCGCGGTGTTCCGCGGGGGCACCAACGCGGTCACCGGGCTGCAGTCCAAGATCGCGATCAACAGCATCATCGGCACCCGGGGCGTCCCGCGGATCAACCCGTTCGAGATGCGCCCAGGCCTCACCAACGCCAAGCTGTTCGCCCGCGACCGCAACATATGCGCCTACTGCGGCCAGCACTTCCACGAGACCGAGCTGACCCGCGAGCACATCAAGCCGTTCGCGCAGAAGGGCGTCGACACCTGGATGAACGTGGTGACGGCCTGCAAGCCCTGCAACCACAGGAAGAGCCACCGCACCCCCGAGCAGGCCAACATGCCGCTGCTCTACACGCCTTACGTGCCCAGCCTGTGGGAAGACTTCATCTTGCGCAACCGCCGCATCCTGGCGGACCAGATGGAGTTTCTGATGGCGCATGTGCCGCGGTCTTCCCGGCTGGTGGATTAGTCGGCGTTTCGGTAGTCGAATCGGGGTGGGGCCGGCAGACGGTGCGGACTGGGTGCTACCTAATCTGTAGTGGTTGGTTGGTGAGGGGGGCGGGGCGGGTGCGGGGGCCGGGATCGCCGGGTGCCCCCCTCCGCGAATGTCCCCCGGCCTGCGGCCTCCTCCTTTATTTCGCTGCGGGGGGCACCCGACACTCCCGGCCCTGGACGCGTCGCGTCGTGCGGGTCGGATCGGCGGCTGGCGCTGGTCGCTTGTGCTTGTCTGCATCAATGCCTCGCGAAGGAAGCCATGCCCATCGCAAGCGACCGCTTATCTCCTTCGATCAAGCACCCGAGAGGGATCGTGACGATGGCGTGCTCTGCGCAGCGAAATAAAGGAGGAGCGGCGGGCGCAGCCCGTCGCGGGGGACATTCGCGGAGCAGAGTACGCCGTCGGCGCGAGCCCGGCCCAAGGACACCGCCTCGGGCTCCGGACCCCCATCCCGCCCAGCGTCTGCGCAGGCTCAGTACGTCAACTCGAGAAACGCCAGGTGCCCCCCGGCCAGCGGCCAGGTCCGTCCCACCACCTTCTCGCCATTGAAGGTGCCCACGATCGCCCGGTCGCTTCCGTCGGCCAGCAGGCGCTTGGATGCCGCGACGCCCGCGCCGCTGGTGGGCGGCACGTCGGGCAGGGTGCTGCTGCCGTCGAAGCTGACGGTGTCGCGCTGCAGGTCGAAGTAGCCGCGCGGGCGGGTGAAGCTCACGACGGCCTGGGCGCTGCGCTCGGCGTCCACGATGCGCTCGGCGCGCAGGTGCACGATGTCGCTCGACCGCGGGAAACCGCTGCGGTAGATGTGGGTGATGGCATAGCCCTGCGCGGTGACGACGAACTCGTACGGCGTGCCGGGCGTGGCCGTGAACGGGCCCCAACGTCCGTCGGCGCCGACCGTCCGGCGGTGCGCCGGGCCGCCGCGGCGGGCGCCGGTATCCGCGTCGGTCGCATAGATCTCGACCGTGGCGCCGGCCACCGGCAGGTTGTTGCTCGCGTTGCCGGCGGCGGCATTGCCGGGCACGCCCAGCCCGCTGACGATGCCGTCGAGCACCGGCGCGGCCTCGGCCTGCACCGTGGTCGCCAGCGGCGCGGCACCGGTCAGGAAGCGCCAGCTGGCATCGAAGGCGGCGGGCGAGAACGAGGTTTCGCGGTGGTCGATCTTCGGGATCACCACGCTGGTCGCGCCGCGCAGCTCGGGGCCGGCGGCGGTGACGAAGGTGGGCAGGCCGGGGCGGCCGATCCACAGGCCGTCGGGCTGGGCGAACTTGTCGTTGGAGTCGGAGCGCACCGTGAGCCAGCGGGCCGGGCCGTCGATCTCGTCGCCGGCGGCGTTGCGGGGCGCGTTGAGCGCCTTCAGGAACGGGCCGGTGCCCGAGAACTCGCTGCCTTCGCGGTAGCCCGGGATCGCCCACACGCCGTGGTTGGGTGTGCCGCCCAGCACCACCTCGCGCACCTTGGCCGCACCGCCGCCGCGGGCGATGTAGTTGCGGATCGCATAGCCGCCGCGCGAGTTGCCCATCAGCACCACCTGCCGGGCGCCGGTGCGGGCCAGTACCGCGTCGACCTCGCTGCGCAGGAAGGCCATGTGCTCGGCGGTGGAGGTGCGGCCGGCCTGGGGCACGGTGTCGTCGTCGCGGGAGCTCGGGTAGGGCACGTTGATCGCGTAGAGCCGGTCGCGCGGCCAGCCGTTGGATTCGAAACGCCACATCGTCGTCTGCCACAGCGCGGCGCTGTCGCCGTTGCCGTGCACGAAGACGACCGGTGGATAGTCCACGGCCGAAGGGTTGGACGAGCAGCCGGCCAGGGCGGCGGCGGCCAGGCCCAGGGCGGTGAGTAGGGTGCGGCGAGAGGTCGTCATGGGCGGTCCTGTTGCGGGAAAGGTCGAGCGCGTGGGCCACGAAAAAGGCCTGCGCGTGACGCAGGCCTGGGAGCGGGAACGACGGGCGGCGCCGGGGGGCGCCCCCTCAGGCGAAGACGCCCGCGGTGTCCTGCATCCGGGCCGACACCTCGCCCAGGTGGTGCAGGGTGTCGCCGAAGCCCATCTCCAGCTGGGTCAGCCGCTTGAAGTAGTGGCTGGCGATGTACTCGTCGGTCATGCCGATGCCGCCGTGCAGCTGCACCGACTGCTGGCCCACGAAGCGCATCGACTGGCCCAGCTGCACCTTGGCACGCGAGATGGCGCGGCCGCGCTCCTCGGCCGGCGCCTCCAGCTTCAGCGTGGCGTAGTAGCCCATCGACCGGGCCAGCTCCAGCTGCATCTTCATGTCGGCGAGGCGGTGGCGGAGCGCCTGGAAGCTGCCGATCGCCACGCCGAACTGCTTGCGGGTGTTGAGGTACTCGACCGTCAGCGCCACCGCCTTGTCCATCGTGCCGACCGCTTCGGCGCAGGCCGAGGCGACGCCGATGTCGGCCGCATGCCGCAGTGCGGGCAGGCCGTCCTGCACCGCCAGCTGGGCGGGCGTGTCGGCGAGGGTGACTTCCGCGGCGCGGCTGCCGTCCTGCGTCAGGTAGCCGGTGGCGGTGGCGCCGGCCGCGCCGCGCTCGACCATGAAGAGGGCGATCTTGCCGTCGAGCTGCGCGGGCACCAGCCAGGCGTCTGCGGCGTCGCCGGCCGGCACTATGCTTTTGATAGCGGTCAGCCGATATCCGTCGCCGGCTGCGACCGCTTTAGCCTCGCAAACGTCGAGCCGGTAGCGCGCCTTGCGCTCCTGGTGGGCCAGCACGACCAGCGCTTCGCCGGTGGCGATTTTCGGCAGCCAGGCGGCCTTGGCCGCGTCGGTGCCGTAGGCGCCCAGCACGCCCGAGACGATCAGCGTCTGGGCCAGCGGCTCCAGCACGATGCCCCGGCCCAGTTCCTCCAGCACCACCATGCCGTCGACCGGGCCGAAGCCCAGGCCGCCATGCTCTTCGGCGATGTAGAGGCCGGCCAGGCCGAGATCGGCCAGCTCGCCGTAGGCCGCGTGCGAGAAGCCGCCCTCGGCCACGATGCCGCGCCGGCGTTCGAAGCCGTAGCCCTTGTCCACCCAGCGCCGCACCGCGTCGCGCAGCTGTTCCTGGTCGTCGGAAAAATCGAAATCCATCTCTGTCTCCTTAACCAAGAACCGTTTGGGCCACGATGTTGCGTTGCACTTCGTTGCTGCCGCCGTAGATCGTGGTCTTGCGCATGTTGAAGTAGTTGGCGGCCAGCGGTGCGTGCGACACGTCGCCGCCGGGGAAGTCGCCCTGCCAGCCGGCTTCCATCGCCTCGCGGACGAAGGGCAGGCTCAGCGGGCCGGCGGCCAGCATCATCAGCTCGGTGTAGCGTTGCTGGATCTCGCTGCCCTTGATCTTGAGCAGGCCGGCGATGTCGAGCGCGTTGCGGCCCGATTTCTCGGCCGACAGCACCCGCAGCACCAGCATCTCGAGCGCCACCACGTCCACCTCCAGCAGCGCGATCTGGTCGCGGAAGCGGATGTCGTCCCAGACGCCTTCGGCCTGGGCGATGCGCTTCAGCCGCTCCAGCTCGCGCTTGGCGCGGTTCACGTCGGCAATGTTGGTGCGCTCGTGGCTCAGCAGGTGCTTGGCGTAGGTCCAGCCCTTGTTCTCCTCGCCGATCAGCTGGTCGGCGGGCACCTCGACGTTGTCGAAGAAGACCTCGTTGACCTCGACGCTGCCGTCGAGCAGCTTGATCGGCCGCACCGTCACGCCGGGCGATTTCATGTCGATCAGCAGGAAGCTGATGCCGGCCTGGGGCTTGCCCTCGGTGCCGGTGCGCACCAGGTTGAACATCCAGTCGCCGTACTGGCCGAGGGTGGTCCAGGTCTTCTGGCCGTTGACGATGTACTTGTCGCCCCGGCGCTCCGCGCGGGTTTTCAGCGATGCCAGGTCGGAGCCCGAGCCCGGCTCGCTGTAGCCCTGGCTCCACCAGACCTCGCCGCTGGCGATCCCGGGCAGAAAGCGCTTGTGCTGCTCGGGCGTGCCGAAGGCCATGATCACCGGCGCCACCATCACCGGGCCGAAGGGCACGATGCGCGGCGCGCCGGCCAGGGCGGTCTCTTCCTCGAACAGGTGCTTCTGGATCGCCGTCCAGCCCGGGCCGCCGAACTCCTTGGGCCAGCCGTACCCCAGCCAGCCCTCCTTGCCCAGGATCTTGGCCCAGCGCTGCATGTCGTCGCGGCTGAGGTCGACCGCGTGGTGCACCTTGTGTGCGATGTCGGCGGGCAGGTTGTCGCGCACCCAGGTGCGGATCTTCTCGCGGAACGCCTGTTCTTCAGGGGTGAATGCCAAATCCATCGGATGTCTCCAGTCAATCGACGGGTTTTAGCACGGTCGTTCGCTTAGCCGTGTCCGGGCTGCGACAAGGGCGGTAGGGCCGGCGCTCAGTCGCCGCGCAGGGCGGCCAGTTCGGCCTGCAGCGCGGCGACGGCCGCCTCCAACGCCTCGACCCGCGCGGCCATGCCGGTGGCGGGCGCGGGGCTGTCGGCGGGGCCGGCCTGCGCATAGTTCTGCACATCGACCGGGCCGCCGACCAGCTGCACCCAGCGCGCCTCGCGGGCCCCGGGTGCGCGGGGCAGGCGCAGCACCAGCGGGCCGCCTTTTTCGTCCGAACGCTCCGCCAGTTCGTCGAGAAAGGCCTCGACCGAGCCGATGTCGGCGAACCGGTGCCAGCGCTCGCTGTGGATGCGCAGCTCGCCGGCGGTCTGCGGGCCGCGCAGCATCAGCAGGCCGAGCAGGGCGGCCGCCGCGCCGGGCACCGCATAGGCACGCTCGAAGTTGTGCTCGTACCGCGTCGCGCGTCCGCCACTGGTCTCGAAGACCAGGCTCAGGCGCTTCAGCTCGTCTAGGGCCTCCTGCGCCTCGCCGTCGGCCACCTGCATCGCCGGCTCGCGGCTGGATTTCTGGTTGCAGCCCGAGACGACCGCGTTGAGCGTCAGCGGATAGCTGTCGGGCACGGTGCGTGCCTTTTCCATCAGCGTGCCGAGCACGCGCTGTTCGAGAAGAGAGAGAGGTCTGATTGCCATAATGCCGGCCCACATGAAAAACCAAAACCTCGTCATTCTGATCTCCGGCGCCGGCTCCAACATGCGGGCCATCGTGCAGGCGGCGGAACGCGAGGACTGGCAGGGCCGCTTAGGGGCCCGGGTGGCGGCGGTGGTCAGCAACAAGGCCGACGCACCGGGCCTGGCGTGGGCGGCGGAGCAGGGCATCGCCACCGCGGCGTTCGATCACAGGGCCTATGCGAGCCGCGAGGATTTCGACGCCGCGCTGGCCGCCGCGATCGACCTGCACGCGCCCGGGCTGGTCGTGCTGGCCGGCTTCATGCGCATCCTGACGCCCGGCTTCGTCGCCCGCTACGAGGGCCGGATGGTCAACATCCACCCCTCCTTGCTGCCGGCGTTCCCCGGTCTGCAGACCCACGCCCGGGCGATCGCCGCCGGCTGCGCCTTCGCCGGCGCCACGGTGCACCGGGTGACGGCCGAGCTGGACCTGGGCCCGATCCTGGGCCAGGCGGTGGTGCCGGTGCTGCCGGGCGACACGGCCGAGCTGCTGGCGGCGCGGGTGGTCAGCCAGGAGCATCTGCTCTATCCGCGGGTCCTGGCCGGTTTGCTATCGAATACATAGCTGGATGCCGGCGCGGTGCGCCGGCTGCACGCACTTTTCGTCTGACGCTAGCCCGGCTCCAGCGGGGCGAAGCGCGGCTGCAGCACGCCGTCGATCGTCACCTGCTCGGCGAACATCGCCGCGGGCCGTACCCACAGCCCGCCTTCGCCGTAGAGCGCGCGGTAGACGGTCATCGGCTCCAGCGTCTCGCTGTGGCGGGCGCAGCCGACCACTTCGTACAGGCCGCCCTTGTAGTGACGGTAGGTACCCGGTGCCGGCCCGGCGGGCTTCGGAAGGTCGTCGGTCATGGCTACGATCCCCGGATAAAACAGGGAGTGGGGAAAATGGACAGGGCCGACTTTATCCACCTGGCGCGCATGAGCGAGCACGCCAGCGCCGACAACAGCGCCGCCTACCGCCGCCAGGTGGTGGCATTCGCCGCGCTGGGCTATGCCTGGGTGGTGGGCTGCGTGCTGGTCGGCGCCGGCGTGCTGTGGGCAGTGGCGTCGATGTGGATCGCCGGCGGGCGGTTCCGCATCGGCTGGCTGTGGCTGGTGGCGTTCGCGGCGGGGCTGCTCTGGTCGGGGCTGCGGGCGCTGTGGCAGCGGCTGGAGGCGCCGGAGGGCCTGCCCATCACCGCAGAAGAGGCGCCCGCACTGTTCGCGGCGCTGGAGCGGATCCGCACGAAGATCAAGGGCCCGCCGATCGACCGGGTCTACCTCGACGGCGCGTTCAACGCCTGCGTGAGCCAGCGCCCGCGCTACGGCCTCTTCGGCGGCTCGGTCAACGAACTGGTCGTGGGCCTGCCGCTGATGATGGCGCTCGACAAGGGCCGGCTGATGGCGGTGCTGGCCCACGAGTACGGTCACCTGCGCGGCGACCACGGCCGGGTCAGCGCCTGGATCTACCGCACCCGGATGAGCTGGGGCCGGCTGCACGATTCGATGCGCCGCAGCGAGAGCGCCGCCGCCTTCGCCACCCGGGCCTTCCTGGGCTGGTACTTTCCCCGCTTCACCGCCCGCACCTTCGCCCTGGCGCGCCAGGACGAGTACGAGGCCGACCGGGTGGCAGGCCGGCTGCTGGGCGCGCCGGTGGCGGCCGCCGCCTTGACCGAGATCCAGGTCAAGGCCGCCTGGCTGTCGCAGGAGTTCTGGCCGATGCACTGGCATTCGGCGGTGCTGCATCCGCTGCCGCAAGGGCCGTTCACCGCGCTGCAGCGCCTGCTCGCCCTGCCGCCGGAAGAGGGCTTCGCCCGCCAGGCCCTGCAGGACGCGTTGCGCTCGCTGAGCGGCATCGACGACACCCACCCCGGCCTGCGCGACCGGCTGGAGGCGCTGGACCAGCCGGCCGGTTTGCCCGCATGGTCGGATCGCTCGGCGCTGGAACTGCTGGGGCCCCGCGCCGCGCAGTGGATCGCCCATTTCGACCGTGACTGGTGCAGGGAACATGCAGAAGACTGGAAGGTGCACCACGCCTACCTGAACCGCCTGCGCCAGCGGGCCGAGGCGCTGGAAGCCGCCATCGGCCGCAACAATGCCGAGGAGATGACCGAGCTGGGCGACCTGCGCTGTCGCCTGAACCCGCGTGCCGATGTCCAGCGCCACTACCGCCGCGCGCTGGAGCTGAGCCCCGAGCATCCGCGGGCGCTGCAGGGCCTGGCCTGCTGCCTGCCGGCGGCGCAGCGCGCCGAAAGCCTCGCGCTGCTGGAGCGGCTCCACGAGGCCAGCGCCGCGCACCGGTGGTGGTCCGCCGACCGGGCCGTCGAACACCTGGAGGCGCGCGACGCCCATGCGCTGTACGACGACGCGGCGCTCAAGCGCTGGCGCGATCGGCGCAAGGCGGCGGTCGAGGCGGAAGAGCGCGCCTGGGAAGAACTGTCCGTGCCGCCGTACTTCGTCGACATCGCCCGCCACGACCTGGACGATTTCGAGTTCGGCGAACTGCGCGACCGGCTGCAGCGCCATGCGCCCCTGGCGCGGGCCTGGCTGGTGCGCAAGAACCCGCGCGAATTTCCGTACCGCCGCACCTATCTGCTGTTCGTCGAGCTGCCCGGCATGCACGACGAAGACCGCTACGGGCTGTGCCGCGCCATGGACCGGTCGCTGGGCCTGCCCGGCCCGACCCTGGTGCTGTGGGCCGGCGAATCGCCGACGCTGCAGGAGATCGAGCGCCATGCCTTCGCGCCGGTCTTCATCCGCGCGGCGCGCTGAGGCGGGGCCGTGCGCTGCGGGGCCGGGTGTGCGGATGGGACAATCGCGGCATGCACCCAAAAGTATTGCTCGATGCCTGCGCTGAACTCGTCAAGCGCACGCTGACCTTCGAACACCCGGCCGACGCCGTCGTGTCCCGTTTCTTTCGCGACAACCGCGGCCTGGGCCCGCGCGAGCGCGCCACCCTGGCCGAAACCGCCTATGCGGTGCTGCGGCAGAAGCTGCGCTTCGAACACCTGGCCCGCTCCGGCAGCGGCCCCAAGGAGCGCCGGCTGGCGATCCTGGGCTTCCACGGCCCGCGCGATTTCTTGAAGAGCGCCCTGACCGACCAGGAGAAGACCTGGCTCGACCAGTGCGACACGGTGACCGACGCCGACCTGATGGAGCCGCACCGCCACAACCTGCCCGAGTGGCTGGCCACCCCGCTCAAGGCGCAGGTGGGCGACGGTTTCTGGGCGCTGGCCGACAGCCTGCAGCAGAACGCGCCGCTCGACCTGCGGGTGAACGCGCTCAACGCCAAGCGCTCCGAGGTGGCGGCCGAGCTGAAGAAGGCCGGCGTCAAGTCGGTCGCCACGCCGTACTCGCCCTGGGGCCTGCGCATCGAAGGCAAGCCCGCGCTCACCAAGATGGATGTCTTCGAGCGCGGTGCGATCGAGGTGCAGGACGAAGGCTCGCAACTGCTGGCCCTGCTGCTGGACGCCAAGCGCGGCGAGATGGTGGTCGATTTCTGCGCCGGTGCCGGCGGCAAGACCCTGGCGGTCGGCGCCACCATGCGCAGCACCGGGCGGCTCTACGCCTTCGACACCTCGGCCCACCGGCTGGACGCGCTGAAGCCTCGGCTGGCCCGCAGCGGCCTGTCGAACGTGCACCCGGCGGCCATCGCCCACGAGCGGGACGACCGGGTCAAGCGCCTGGCAGGCAAGATCGACCGGGTGCTGGTCGACGCGCCGTGCTCCGGCCTGGGCACCCTGCGCCGCAACCCCGACCTGAAATGGCGCCAGTCGCTCCAGTCGGTGCAGGAACTCACCGCCAAGCAGACCGCGATCCTGGAGAGCGCCTCCCGCCTGCTGAAGCCGGGCGGCCGGCTGGTGTACGCCACCTGCAGCATCCTGCCGGAGGAAAACGAGGCGATCGCGGCAGCGTTCTCCGCCCAGCACGCCGACGACTTCGAACCGGTGGACGCGGCCGAACTGCTCACCCAGCTCAAGGTGGAGAAGGCGGCATCCCTGTGCCAGGGCCCGGTGACGGGCGGCGAATACCTGCGGATGTGGCCGCACGTCCACGCGACCGATGGGTTTTTCGCGGCCGTCTGGACCCGAAAAGGGTAGTCGCCGCCCTGTCAAGGGGGTCGAACGGTCATAAAGCCGTAAAAAACAGCGGGCCGACCGAACTTTCAGGCGGCAAGCCCACACTAAAATCAAGGTGCTGAATTTTTCGGCAACCTCGGGCTGCGTGCTTGCACCTCCCGGCTCTCCTCGTCACAAGGTTTCCAGACTATGTTTCTTCCCGAATCGGCTTTTTTCAACGCAGCCATCGACTGGGTCGGCAATGGATTGCTGAACTGGTCGTGGTGGGAGATCGTGCTGTACGCCCTGGTGACGACCCACATCACCATCGTCTCGGTCACCGTCTTCCTGCACCGCACGCAGACGCACCGCGCTATGGAACTGGGTGCCGTGCCGTCGCACTTCTTCCGCTTCTGGCTGTGGATGACCACCGGCATGGTCACCAAGGAATGGGTGGCGATCCACCGCAAGCACCACGCCAAGTGCGAAACCGAGGAAGATCCGCACAGCCCGCAGGTCAAGGGCATCGACGAAGTCATGTGGCGCGGCTCCGAGCTGTACCGCGCCGAGTCGAAGAACCTGGACACCATCTCCCGCTTCGGCCACGGCACCCCCGACGACTGGCTCGAGCGCAATCTCTACAGCCGCTTCAGCTGGCAGGGCGTGGGCCTGATGCTGATCATCGACGTGGCGCTTTTCGGCGGCTTCGGCGCGGCCGTGTGGGCGGTGCAGATGGCATGGATTCCGTTCTGGGCCGCGGGCGTGGTCAACGGCATCGGCCATTTCTGGGGCTACCGCAACTTCGAGGCGCAGGACGCCAGCACCAACCTGGTGCCGTGGGGCATCATCATCGGCGGTGAAGAGTTGCACAACAACCACCACACCTACCCGACGTCGGCCAAGTTCTCTGTCAAGAAGTACGAGTTCGACATCGGCTGGGTCTACATCAGCATGCTGCAGGCGGTGGGCTGGGCCAAGGTCAAGAAAACCGCGCCGAAGCTCCAGATGGGTGAAGTGAAGCCGGTCGCCGACGAAAAGACGCTGGAGGCGCTGATCGCCAACCGCTATGAAGTCATGGCCGGTTATGCGCGCGGTGTACGCGACGCCTGCCGCCAGGAAATCGAGCAGCTGCAAGGCCGCAAGGCCGATGCGTCGAGCCTGAAGATAGCCAAGCGCTGGCTGCACCGCGACGCCGAGAAGGTGCCGGCGTCGGCGCTGCCGCAGATCCAGCAGGCCCGTGCCGCCCATCCAGCGCTCGACAAGATGCTGGTGATGCGCGAAGAGCTGCGCCAGCTGTGGCTCAACACCACCCATTCGCGGGAGCAACTGACGGCCGACTTGCAAGCCTGGTGCCGCCGGGCCGAGGAAAGCGGCATCGCCGCACTGCGCGAGTTCTCGATCCGGTTGCGCGCTGCACACGCCTGATCCTCGGTCCTTCCCATGAGCCGCCGCCCGTTGCTTTCGAGCAACCGGCGGCGGTTTTGCTTGCTGGACTGCCACACCGTCCGTTTGCCGCCACGGCCTGTCCTGCAGGAAATGCTACAAAACAGTACAATGATTGCCCACAGAGTCCGTGGTCCTGGTGGCCGGCTGCTGTACGCGACGTTCCGGTGACGTCACCCCTGTTTCTGGAATTTGCGAAGCCTTTCGTTTCTGGCTCGCATTTTCCTCTACTGCCTGCTGCAATGCCGCGTCCTTCTCGTTAGGGGGCGTGTAGGCAAGACCCGCTGTTCGTGCTGTCCCCTCCTGCACCACAGCGTCGTTCAGATGCAGCGGGCACGTCATACGGCGCCGGGCGCCGTATATTCCGAATCCGCTCTTGCAACCCGGTTGCCGAGTTCCAAATCTGTTTATGCATACGAATATCTCTTCTGGCCGATACCTGATATCGCCCCTGACCCGCGAGCTGGACGATGGCTCCTTCGCCGCGTCCGTCTCCATCCGCTCCGGCCAGGGCCAGAGCACCCACGACCGCATCATGCGGTTTTCCATGCCCTTCATTTCCAGCGCCGCGGCGGCCTGCTACGCCCTGAACCAGGGGCTCGGTTGGGTCCAGAGCCACGGTGTCGCCGGCTCGGCGCCGCTCGGCGCCGCTCGTGGCCTGAGCAGCCTGATTCTGTATTCAACGCAAAGGAAGCAATGTCGAAAGAAGAACTGATCGAAATGCGCGGCAAGGTCGATGAAGTGCTGCCGGATTCGCGCTATCGCGTCACGCTCGAAAACGGCCACCAGCTCGTGGCCTATACGGGCGGCAAGATGCGCCGCCACAACATCCGCGTGATCGCGGGCGATGCCGTGTCGCTGGAGCTGTCTCCCTACGACCTGACCAAGGGCCGAATCACCTTCCGCCACATCGCCGGTCGTCCGCCGATCTCGCCGCGCCGTTAACGGGCGCTGCCGCCGAACAGGCGCAGGGCGGACATCCCGCCCAGCAAGAGCCGCCGTGCCCGAGGGTACGTGCGGTTTTCTTGCGTTTGTGCGCGGGCCGTCGCGCACGGCTGCAGGGCGAAGCGGGTTCCGGGTTGTAGCGCCTCGACGGTGACGATGCCCTTGCAGGGCATGCGCCATGCCTGTCGTGGTTCCAGCGCATCGGCACCCGAAAAAAGTCCCCAGGCTGCGCCCGCCATGCCGGCGGTGCGCACCTGCATGCGACCGCCGATGCAGCGGAGTTCGTCGCCTTCTTCGAGCGACAACAGCGTTTCGTGCCGCAGGGGCAGCGAGTGGAGAGCGGGATGAGAGGTCATGGTGCGGCCTGCCGTTGGAAAGACTCCAGCGTAGGTTTTCGCGCCCGGCCTCCATAGCCACAGCAGTGCCGAAGCGCGTACGCAGCAGTCGCGGTTTTTCTGCGCTGTTATGGTCCACCGCGGAGCTTCCTGTATCTGTTCTGGTGGGGCGGTCTGGTGCACCATTCGGCGCATGTCGCTCCGTGCTCTGCAGAACCCCGTCGTCGTCGCCGACGAGCCGATCTACCGCCGCCTCGCCGCGCATTACCAGCAGGCGATCGCGCAGGGCACCCTGGCACCGGGCAGCCGGATGCCGTCGGTGCGCGAGCTGGTCCAGCGGCACGGCATCAGCCTGTCGACCGCCCTGCATGTGCTGCGCACCCTGGAAGACGGCGGCTGGCTGGATGCGCGGCCGCGGGTCGGCTACTTCGTGCGCGACCGAATGTGGGCTGCGATGCCATCCGCGCGCGAGCCCGATCTGCAGGCGCTGGTGGAGGGCTCGCCCGACGCGGGGATGTTCGCCGGCGTCAACGAGCGGATCTCGGTGATCCTCGACAAGGGCCGGCGGGCCTCGCCCCTGCGGCTGGACCTGGGCAGCGCCATGCCGGCGCCCGAGCTGTTCGACGCGGCGGCGCTCAACCGGCTGGCGGTCGCGTTGCTGCGCGAGCAGCCCAACGTTTTGGTGCTGGGCAACTCGGCGCCCGGCACCCATCCCGACTTCCAGGCCGCCATGGCGCGTTACGCGCTGACCTTCGGCCTCAGCCTGGCGCCGGGCGACGTGCTGGCGACGCACGGCAATTCCGAGGCTGTGAACCTGGCGCTGGACGCGGTGGCGTCCCCCGGCGACGTCGTCGCGGTCGAATCGCCGACCTTCTTCGGCATCCTCCAGGCACTCGAAGTGCAGGGCTTGCAGGCGCTGGAAATCCCCAGCAGCCCGCGCACCGGCATATCGCTGGAGGCGCTGGAACTGGCGGTGCGCAGCCAGCCGCGATTGAAGGCGGTGGTGGTGGTCCCGCATCTGCAGATGCCGCAGGGCTCGGTGATGCCCGACGACCACAAGCGCCGGCTGGTGGCCTTCTGCGTGGAGCATGGCCTCGCGCTGATCGAAGACGACATCTACCGCGAGTTCGTCGAATCGCCGCAGCCGCTGCACCCCGCCAAGGCCTGGGACACGACCGGCCAGGTCATCTACTGCGCATCGCTCAGCAAGAGTTCGGCGCCCGGTTTGCGGCAGGGCTGGATGAGCGCCGGCCGCTGGCATGCCCGGGTGCAGATGCTGAAGTTCGCCCGCACCCGCAACATGCAGAACTGGTCGCAGCTGCTGGCCGCGCGCAGCGTGGACACGCCCGCCTACGAGCGGCAATTGCGCCGGATGCGGTCGCGGCTGCGGCACCAGCGCGAAAGTGCGGCCCAGGCCATCGCGCGCTATTTCCCGGTCGGGACCCGGCTGAGCCTGCCGCCCGGAGGATTGAGCCTGTGGCTGGAGTTGCCGGAGGGCTATTCGTCGCTGCGCCTGTTCGACGATGCGCTGGCCCTGGGCATCCGCACCGCGCCGGGGCCGATGTTCTCGAACACCGACCGGTACGACCGCTTCGTCCGTCTGAGCTGCGGCATGCCGTTCACCCCTGACGTCGAAGCCGGGTACCGGGACCTGGGGCGGCTTCTGCAGCAGCAGAGGGAGTGACGTTGGAGGTGGCGGGCCGTGGGGCTGCCTGTTCGCCGCCAAGCAGCCGGTATTGGCGGCACCATGAGAAAAGCCGCCGGCACATCGAAGTGCGGGCGGCTTTTCTGCAAGGAACAGGCCGAATTACTTCAGCTTGATTTCCTTGTATTCCACGTGCTTGCGTGCCTTGGGGTCGAACTTGGTGATCAACATCTTTTCAGGCATTGTCTTCTTGTTCTTGGTGGTGGTGTAGAAGTGGCCGGTACCCGCAGTGGATTCCAGCTTGATCTTTTCGCGTCCGCCTTTGGTAGCCATGGTGTGTGCTCCTGTTAGGCCTGGCCACGGGCGCGCAGGTCTGCGAGCACGGAGTCAATGCCGTTCTTGTCGATCAGGCGGAGGGCAGCGCTGGAAACGCGCAGGCGCACCCAGCGGTTTTCGGTCTCGACCCAGAAACGACGGTATTGCAGGTTCGGCAGGAACCGGCGCTTGGTTTTGTTGTTGGCGTGGGAAACATTGTTCCCCGACATCGGGCCTTTGCCCGTTACTTCGCATACGCGTGCCATGTGGACACTCCGATACTTCAAACGGCTGCCACAGGGGGTGTGGGAGCCTGACCTCGCCAGGAATGGGTGGCGGTAACCCGAAAATTTACCGGAAAAGAGCCCGACTGGAAGACTGGCCGAATTCAGCAAAGCCTCGGATTATATCCCTATCAGATCGCGCCTTCCTGTTCCAGGAAGCGTTGGGCGTCGAGTGCTGCCATGCAGCCGGTGCCGGCGCTGGTGATCGCCTGGCGGTAGATGTGGTCCTGCACGTCGCCGGCGGCGAAGACGCCGGGCACGCTGGTCATGGTGGCGAAGCCCTGCAGGCCCGACTTCGTGACGATGTAGCCGTCCTTCATGTCCAGCTGGTTCTGGAAGATATCGGTGTTGGGATGGTGGCCGATCGCGATGAAGCAGCCCTGCAACGCGAGGTCCTCGGTGCCGCTGCCGTCGGTGGCGCGCAGCCGCACGCCGGACACGCCGCTCTGGTCGCCCAGCACTTCGTCGAGTTCGCGGTGGATCTTCAGCTCCATCTTGCCGGCGTTGACCTTCTCGGCCACCTTGTCGAGCAGGATCGGCTCGGCGCGGAACTTGTCGCGGCGGTGGACCAGGTAGACCTTGCTGGCGATGTTGGACAGGTACAGCGCCTCTTCGACCGCCGTGTTGCCGCCGCCCACCACGCAGACTTCCTGGTCGCGGTAGAAGAAACCGTCGCAGGTGGCGCAACCCGACACGCCGCGGCCCATGAAGGCCTGCTCCGACGGCAGGCCCAGGTACTTGGCCGATGCGCCGGTGGCGATGATCAGCGTGTCGCAGGTGTAGGTGCCGCTGTCGCCGGTGAGGGTGAACGGCCGCTGGCTGAAATCGACCTTGCCGATGTGGTCGAAGACGATCTTGGTCTTGAAGCGCTCGGCGTGTTCCTGGAAACGCTGCATCAGCGCCGGGCCCTGCACGCCGTGCACGTCGGCCGGCCAGTTGTCGACCTCGGTGGTCGTCATCAGCTGGCCGCCCTGGGCCATGCCGGTGATCAGCAGGGGATCGAGGTTGGCGCGGGCGGCATAGACGGCGGCGGTGTAGCCGGCCGGGCCGGAGCCGAGAATGAGGACTTTGGCGTGCTGGGTGGTGGTCATGGTCATGTGTCGGGGAGGGGCCGGATGCGGGGCGTCGGTCGGCGCCTCGGGCATGGCCTGCAAGTATGGCGTGCACCTCCAGATTGCCAGGGGCGCTTTTTCAATCGGGCCGATTGTAAGAAGCCATCGGCGGCCCCGCCGGACCATCCGGCCGTTGCCCTGCCGGCGACAGGCCATCAGGTAAGCTCTGGAGGCCCCTTATGACGTACTCCCTCAATACCCTGAACAACTCCTCCACGCGCAAGGGCGAGCCCAAGAGCCTGGCCAGCGGATTCGCCCACGAACTCGCCCTGGTGGTCGGCCTGATCGCGATGGTGTTCTGGTTGATCGCGATGCTCACCTACGCGCCGCAGGACCCGGCATGGTCGACCACCGGCGCGCTCGGCGCACCGGTCACCAACTGGGGCGGCCGGCTGGGCGCGATCCTGGCCGACACCAGCTATTTCCTGCTCGGATTCTCGGTGTGGTGGTGCCTGGCGGCGGCGGTGCGGGCCTGGCTGGCATCGCTCGCGCGGTGGATGCGCGGCGGCGACGCGGTCGAGCCCAAGAGCTGGAACTTCACCCGCATCGCGTTCTGGGTGGGCCTGGTCATTCTGCTGTGCAGCAGTACCGCGCTGGAGTGGTCGCGGCTCTACCGTTTCGAGGGCCGCCTGCCCGGCGGCCACAGCGGCGGCGTGCTCGGTTTCATCACCGGGCCTGCCAGCGTCAAGTGGCTGGGCTTCACCGGCTCGGGCCTGCTCTGCATCCTGCTGGCGGTGTTCGGCGCGGCGCTGGTCTTCCGGTTCTCGTGGGGACATCTGGCCGAGCGCCTGGGCGGCTGGCTGTACGTGTTCTTCGAGACCCGGCGCGAACAGCGCGAGATCGCCGAGGACAAGGCCGTCGGCAAGCGTGCCGCCCGCGAGCGCGAAGAGGTGGTGATCGAAGAGCGTGCCGAGATCGACCACCATCCCCTGCGGCCGGCCGCGCCGCCTCCGCCGCCGTTCATGGTGGTGGAACCGGTGATGACCGACGTGCCGCGCAGCGAGCGGGTGGTCAAGGAACGCCAGAAGCCGCTCTTCAATGAGATGCCCGACAGCAAGCTGCCGCAGGTCGACCTGCTCGATGGCGCACAGGCCCGGCAGGAAACCGTCTCGCCCGAAACGCTGGAGATGACCAGCCGGCTGATCGAGAAGAAGTTGAAGGACTTCGGCGTGCAGGTGCACGTGCTGGCCGCGCTGCCCGGCCCGGTGATCACCCGCTACGAGATCGAGCCCGCCACCGGCGTGAAGGGCTCGCAGATCGTGGGCCTCGCCAAGGACCTGGCACGGTCGCTGTCGCTGGTGTCGATCCGGGTGGTCGAGACGATTCCCGGCAAGAACTTCATGGCGCTGGAACTGCCCAACGCCAAGCGCCAGACGATCAAGCTCAGCGAGATCCTGGGCTCGCAGGTCTACCACGAAGCCAAGTCGATGCTGACGATGGGCCTCGGCAAGGACATCGTCGGCAACCCGATCGTGGCCGACCTGGCCAAGATGCCGCACGTGCTGGTGGCCGGCACCACCGGCTCGGGCAAGTCGGTGGGGATCAACGCCATGATCCTGTCGCTGCTCTACAAGGCCGAGGCGCGCGACGTGCGGCTGCTGATGATCGACCCGAAGATGCTGGAAATGTCGGTCTACGAAGGCATCCCGCACCTGCTGGCGCCGGTGGTCACCGACATGAAGCACGCGGCCAACGGCCTGAACTGGTGCGTGGCCGAGATGGAGCGCCGCTACAAGCTGATGAGCAAGCTGGGCGTGCGCAACCTGGCCGGCTACAACGTCAAGATCGACGAGGCCCGGGCCAAGGAAGAGTTCATCTACAACCCGTTCAGCCTGACGCCCGACAGCCCGGAGCCGCTCGACCGGCTGCCGCACATCGTGGTGGTGATCGACGAGCTGGCCGACCTGATGATGGTCGTCGGCAAGAAGATCGAGGAGCTGATCGCCCGGCTGGCCCAGAAGGCGCGCGCCGCCGGCATCCACCTGATCCTGGCGACGCAGCGGCCCAGCGTCGACGTGATCACCGGCCTGATCAAGGCCAACATCCCGACCCGCATCGCGTTCCAGGTCAGCAGCAAGATCGACAGCCGGACCATCCTCGACCAGATGGGTGCCGAGGCGCTGCTGGGCATGGGCGACATGCTCTACATGGCCAGCGGTACCGGCCTGCCGATCCGGGTGCACGGCGCGTTCGTGAGCGATGAAGAAGTGCATCGCGTTGTGAATTACCTGAAAGAGCAGGGCGGCGAGCCCAACTACATCGAGGGCGTGCTGGAAGGCGGCGTGGCCGACGGCGACAGCACCGATTTCCCCGGCGGCGAAGGCGATGCCGGCGGCGAGAAGGACCCGATGTACGACCAGGCGGTGGAAGTGGTGCTCAAGAACCGCAAGGCCAGCATTTCGCTGGTGCAGCGCCACCTGAAGATCGGTTACAACCGCGCCGCGCGGCTGGTCGAAGATATGGAAAAGGCGGGTCTGGTCAGCAGCATGAACGGTGCGGGCCAGCGCGACATCCTGGTCCCCTCGCGGGACGAATGAGGCCGCAGGGCCAGCTGGGTTTTCTCCGATGCGTATTTCCTTCTTCCGCCGCAAGTCCCTCGGCCGCACCATGCTTGCTGCACTTTCGATAGCAGCCAGCCAGGGTGCCGCCTGGGCCGACGGCCTCTCGGGCCTGGAAAGTTTCATGCGCGACGCGCGCAGCGGCCGGGCGGCCTTCACCCAGACCGTCACCGCGCCGGCCAAGGAAGGCCAGGCGGCGCGCACCAAGACGTCTTCGGGTACCTTCGAGTTCCAGCGGCCGAGCCGCTTCAAGTTCGTCTACGCCAAGCCCTTCGCCCAGACCCTGGTGGCCGATGGCAAGACGCTGTGGATGTACGACGTGGACCTGAACCAGGTCACCGCCCGCGAGCAATCGAAGGTGCTCGATGCCACGCCCGCGGCGCTGATCGCCTCGGCGCCCAACCTGCAGGCGCTGCAAAGGGATTTCACCCTGGCCGCGGAACCGGAACGCGACGGCCTGCAGTGGGTGCTGGCCACGCCGAAGAGCCGCGACGGGCAGCTGCAGAGCGTGCGCGTCGGCCTCAAGGACGCGCAACTGGCGGCGCTCGACATCGTCGACAGCTTCGGCCAGCGGTCGGTGCTGAAGTTCTCCGACGTGCAGACCAATGCGGCCCTGCCGGCCGACACCTTCGACTTCAAGCCGCCCGCAGGCGCGGACGTGATTCGCCAATAAGGCTTGCGCCTGCTGCAGGGCCGCCGGGCCGGTGCCCGTGCCTGCAGCGCATTTCGAGGTATCCGATGGCCAAGACGCCCGCCGCTCCGGCCACCCTGCACCAACCCCTGGCCGAACGGCTGCGGCCCCGCACGCTGGGCGAGGTCATCGGCCAGCAGCACCTGCTGGGCGAGGGCATGTCGCTGCGCATCGCCTTCGAGTCGGGCCGGCCGCATTCCTGCATTCTGTGGGGCCCGCCGGGCGTGGGCAAGACCACCATCGCACGGTTGATGGCCGACGCTTTCGATGCGCAGTTCATCAGCATCAGCGCGGTGCTGGGCGGCGTGAAAGATATCCGCGAGGCGGTCGACAAGGCGCTCGTCGCCCGCGAAGGGCTGATGGCGCAGAGCACCATCGTCTTCGTCGACGAGGTGCACCGCTTCAACAAGAGCCAGCAGGACGCGTTCCTGCCGCATGTCGAATCGGGCCTGTTCACCTTCATCGGCGCGACCACCGAGAACCCGTCGTTCGAGGTCAACTCGGCCCTGCTGTCGCGGGCGGCGGTGTACGTGCTGCAGCCGCTGACCGAAGCCGATCTGCAGCAGATCGTCGCCAAAGCCCAGGCGATACAAGCGGTTCCTGCTATCGAAAAAGAAGCAGAAGACCGGTTGATCGCCTATGCCGACGGCGACGCGCGCCGGTTGCTCAACACGCTGGAGACGCTGGCGGTGGCCGCCGCCAGCGAAAAGCGCGAGACGATCGACGATGCGTGGCTGCTGCGGGTGCTGGGCGAGCGGATGCGCCGCTACGACAAGGGCGGCGAGCAGTTCTACGACACCATCAGCGCGCTGCACAAGTCGGTGCGCGGCAGCGACCCGGATGCCTCGCTCTATTGGTTCGTGCGGATGCTCGACGGCGGTGCCGACCCGCGCTACATGGCCCGCCGGCTGGTGCGCATGGCCAGCGAGGACATCGGCCTGGCCGACCCGCGGGCCCTGCGGCTGGCGCTCGACGCGGCCGAGGTCTACGAGCGGCTGGGCACGCCCGAAGGCGAGCTGGCCCTGGCCCAGTGCGTGGTGTACCTGGCCATCGCGCCCAAATCCAACGCGGTCTACAAGGCCTACAACGCGGCCCGCGCCTTCGTGAAGAAGGACAGCACCCGGCCCGTGCCGATGCACCTGCGCAACGCCCCCACCAAGCTCATGAAGGAGCTCGACTACGGCAAGAACTACCGCTACGCCCACGACGAGGCCGACGGTTTCGCGGCGGGCGAGCGCTACCTGCCCGACGGCATGGAGCCGCCCGGCTTCTACCAGCCGGTGGAGCGGGGCCTGGAGATCCGCATCGGCGAGAAGATGCGCGAACTGCAGCGGCGCAATGCCGGTGGCGGGCAGGCGTCAGCGGCGCAGCCCGACGTAGAGGGAAAACCCCAGGCGTAACCGTCCGGTGGCGGGCACCCGGCCTGTCTAGAATCCGTCCCCAAACCCGCCGTGACGCATCTGCCTGGCGGGTTTTTTGCTAGCCCTTCCACAGGCCACACACCGGAATGGCTCGACGCCCTGCTACCGCGGGACACGCCACAAACGAAAGACGCTCTTTATGGAAATTTTGCTGCAGCAGATCATCAACGGTCTGGTCCTCGGCAGCATGTACGCTTTGGTGGCCCTGGGCTACACCATGGTGTACGGCATCATCAACCTCATCAACTTCGCGCACGGCGAAGTGCTCATGGTGGGGGCCCTGACCAGTTGGACCATCATCGGTCTCATGCAGGAGTCGATGCCCTTGGCGCCCGGCTGGCTGGTGCTGCTGATCGCCCTCGTCATCGCGTGCATCGTCGCTGCGGCACTCAATTTCACGATCGAGAAGGTGGCCTACCGGCCGCTGCGCAACGCGCCCAAGCTGGCACCGCTGATCACCGCCATCGGCATGTCGATCCTGCTGCAGACGCTGGCGATGATCATCTGGAAGCCCAACTACAAGGTCTACCCGACGCTGCTGCCCACCACGCCGATCGACATCGGCGGCGCGGTGATCACGCCGACGCAGGTGCTGATCCTCGGCCTGACCGCCATTTCGCTGGCTGTGCTGACCTGGCTGGTCAACTTCACCCGCCTGGGCCGCGCGATGCGCGCCACCGCCGAGAACCCGCGCGTCGCCGCCCTGATGGGCGTGAAGCCCGACATGGTGATCTCCGCCACCTTCATCATCGGCGCGGTGCTGGCCGCGATCGCCGGCGTGATGTATGCCGCCAACTACGGCACCGCGCAGCACACCATGGGCTTCCTGCCCGGCCTGAAGGCCTTCACCGCGGCGGTGTTCGGCGGCATCGGCAACCTGGGCGGCGCCGTGCTCGGCGGCATCCTGCTGGGCCTGATCGAATCGATCGGCTCGGGCTACATCGGCCCGCTGACCGGCGGCCTGCTGGGCAGCCAGTACAGCGACATCTTCGCCTTCGTCGTCCTGATCATCGTGCTGACCCTGCGGCCCTCCGGCCTGCTGGGCGAGCGTGTGGCAGACCGTGCCTGACCGGAGCCCCACCATGACCACCACCACCACCGCACGCGGCGACAAGAAATTCCCGGTGATCGGCTACCTGCTGGCCGCCGTGGCCCTGCTGATCCTGCCGCACATCCTGCAGTATTTCGGCAACGCCTGGGTCCGCATCGCCGACCTGGCCCTGCTCTACGTGCTGCTGGCCCTGGGCCTGAACATCGTGGTCGGCTACGCCGGCCTGCTCGACCTGGGCTATGTCGCCTTCTACGCCGTCGGCGCCTACCTGTTCGGCCTGATGGCCTCGCCGCATCTGTCCGAGGCCTTCCCGGCCTTCCAGGCGATGTTCCCCGAAGGGCTACACGTGTCGCTGTGGTTCATCATCCCGCTCGCGGCGGTGGTGGCGGCGGTGGCGGGTGCGCTGCTGGGCGCGCCCACCCTCAAGCTGCGCGGCGACTACCTGGCGATCGTCACCCTCGGCTTCGGCGAGATCGTGCGCATCTTCCTGAACAACCTCGACCACCCGATCAACCTGACCAACGGCCCCAAGGGCATCGGCCAGATCGACTCGGTGAAGTTCTTCGGGCTCGACCTGGGCAAGCGGCTGACGATCGGCGACTACGACATCTCGTCGGTCACCCTCTACTACTACCTGTTCCTGGCGCTGGTGGTGATCAGCGTGGTCATCTGCTCGCGCCTGGCGGATTCGCGCATCGGCCGCGCCTGGATGGCGATCCGCGAGGACGAGATCGCCGCCAAGGCGATGGGCATCAACACCCGCAACCTGAAGCTGCTGGCCTTCGGCATGGGCGCCAGCTTCGGCGGCGTGTCGGGCGCGATGTTCGGCGCGTTCCAGGGCTTCGTGTCGCCCGAATCCTTCAGCCTGATGGAGTCGGTGATGATCGTCGCGATGGTGGTGCTGGGCGGCATCGGCCACCTGCCGGGCGTGATCCTGGGCGCGGTGCTGCTGTCGGCCCTGCCCGAAGTGCTGCGCTACGTCGCCGGCCCGCTGCAGCAGATGACCGACGGCCGGCTCGATGCCTCTATCCTGCGCCAGCTGCTGATCGCGCTCGCCATGATCGTCGTCATGCTGCTGCGCCCGCGCGGCCTCTGGCCCGCGCCCGACCGTGGCAAGGTGCTGCGCGACGCTCCCGCGGCCGAAGGCCCGGGCCATGTGCATCCCGGCGTGCATTCGCCGGCCGATGCGCTGCCGGGCGACGCATCGCGCCCGATGTCGATCAATTCCTGAGCGCCGAAGGTTTCACAACACCATGGACAACACCATCCTCGACGTCCGCGGGATCTCGAAGCGCTTCGGCGGGCTGCAGGCCCTGTCGGACGTGGGCATGACGATCGAACGCGGCCAGGTCTATGGCCTCATCGGCCCCAACGGCGCCGGCAAGACCACCTTTTTCAACGTGATCACCGGCCTCTACACGCCCGACAGCGGCACCTTCCAGCTGGCCGGCCGGCCCTACCAGCCGACGGCGGTGCACGAAGTGGCGCGTGCCGGCATCGCCCGCACCTTCCAGAACATCCGGCTCTTCGCCGACATGACCGCCGAAGAGAACGTCATGGTCGGCCGGCATGTGCGCAGCAAGTCGGGCCTGCTGGGCGCGATCTTCCGCACGCCCGGCTTCAAGGCCGAAGAGGCCGCGATCCGAGCCCGGGCGCGCGAGCTGCTGGAGTACGTCGGCATCTACCGCTATGCCGACTACAAGGCCCGCACGCTCTCCTACGGCGACCAGCGCCGTCTGGAGATCGCCCGCGCGCTGGCGACCGATCCGCAGCTGATCGCCCTCGATGAGCCGGCCGCCGGCATGAACGCGACCGAGAAAGTGCAGCTGCGCGAGCTGATCGACCGCATCCGCGCCGACAACCGCACCATCCTGCTGATCGAGCACGATGTGAAGCTGGTCATGGGCCTGTGCGACCGGGTGACGGTGCTCGACTACGGCAAGCAGATCGCCCAGGGCACGCCGGCCGAAGTCCAGAAGAACGAAAAAGTGGTCGAGGCCTACCTCGGCACGGGAGCGCACTAGATGACGCACACCCCCAGGCTGCGCGCACTGCGTGTCGCTTCGCCAACCCCCTTGCAGGGGGCGATACCGGCGGCCCGGCAGAGCCGGTTCCGCGGTATCCCTGATGTTCGGTCGCGCAGTTTCCTGCGCAGCGCCACGGAGAATTGACATGGTCGAAACTACAACGGCGCCCGCAGTGGCGGCTGCATCCCCCGACACCCGCAAGGTGCTGCTCCAGGTCAAGGGCCTGAAGGTCGGCTACGGCGGCATCCAGGCGGTCAAGGGTATCGACTTCGAGGTGCGCGAGGGCGAGCTGGTATCGTTGATCGGCTCCAACGGCGCCGGCAAGACGACCACGATGAAGGCGGTCACCGGCACGCTGCCGTTCGTGAGCGGCGACGTGGAATACCTGGGCGCCAGCATCCGCGGCCGCGGCGCCTGGGACCTGGTGAAGCTGGGCCTGGCCATGGTGCCGGAGGGCCGCGGCGTCTTCGCCCGCATGACCATCCTGGAGAACCTGCAGATGGGCGCCTACATCCGCAGCGACAAGGCGGGCATCGCGGCCGACATCGACAAGGTGTTCGTCACCTTCCCGCGCTTGAAGGAGCGCCGCGACCAGCTCGCCGGCACGATGAGCGGCGGCGAGCAGCAGATGCTGGCGATGGGCCGCGCGCTGATGAGCCGGCCACGGGTGCTGCTGCTCGACGAGCCGTCGATGGGCCTGTCGCCGATCATGGTCGACAAGATCTTCGAGGTGATCTCCGACGTGTCCCGCCAGGGTATGACGGTGCTGCTGGTCGAGCAGAACGCCAGCCGCGCGCTGCAGATCGCCGACCGCGGCTACGTGATGGAGTCGGGCCTGATCGCGATGCAGGGTGCCGGCCGCGACCTGCTGAGCGACCCGAAGGTGCGCGCCGCCTACCTGGGCGAATAGGGCAGGGTGCCCGGCCCGCGCCCGTGCGGCGCATGCATTCCAGGGGCTCGGTCGACCGACGACGCAGGACGCCCGCCGCTTCGAAAAAAAGCGGCGGGTACACTCCCGCGTTCATAAAAACGTCACACGACTGTCATATTTCCCCTGGAGACGCCATGCTGTTTGGCAAGCTGCTGCCGCGCGAAGGCAATTTTTTCGAGATGTTCAACCAGCACGGCGACCGCATCGTCCAGGCTGCGCGGGCGTTCTCCCTGCTGGTGGCGAACTACAACGACCTCGGCCTGCGCCAGAAGTACGCGCAGGAGGTCGACGACGCCGAGCATGCGGCCGACCGGATCACGCAGGAAGTCAACCGCGCGATCCACAAGACCTTCATCACCCCGATCGACCGTGAGCAGATCCATTCGCTGATCAACACGATGGACGACGTGGCCGACCTGATCCAGGACTCGGCCGAGACGATGGCGCTCTACGACGTGCGACACATGACCGAAGAGATGGGCCGCCTGACCGAGCTGAGCCTGAAATGCTGCGAGCGGGTGAACCATGCGGTGCACCTGCTCGACCGCATCGCCGACGCCGGCACCGCGGAGGCCGCGCTCAAGACCTGCGAAGAGATCGACCGGCTCGAATCCGATGCCGACCGCGTCATGCGCTCGGCCATGAGCAAGCTGTTCCGCGAAGAGCCCGACGTGCGCGAGCTGATCAAGCTCAAGGCGATCTACGAGCTGCTGGAGACGATCACCGACCGGTGCGAGGACGTCGCCAACCTGATCGAGGGCATCGTCCTCGAGAACTCCTGAAGAAAGCGCAGGGGCTCACCCTATGACGACGGTGCAGTCGGCCCTCTGGGTCATCGTGTTGCTGGTCGCGCTGGCGCTGGTGTTCGACTTCATGAACGGCTTCCACGACGCGGCGAATTCGATCGCCACCGTCGTCTCGACCGGCGTGTTGAAGCCGGGCCAGGCGGTGGTGTTCGCCGCCTTCTTCAACCTGCTGGCGTACTTCGTCTTCCACCTGGGCGTGGCGGCGACGGTGGGCAAGGGCATCGCCGATCCGGAGGTGATCGACGTCCACGTGGTCTTCGGGGCGCTCACCGGCGCGATCACCTGGAACTTCATCACCTGGTACTACGGCATCCCCAGCAGCTCGTCGCATGCGCTGGTGGGCGGCATCGTGGGGGCGGTGATCGCCAAGGCCGGCGCGGGCGCGCTGGTCGCCGCGGGCATCTGGCGCACGGTGATCTTCATCTTCGTGTCGCCGTTCCTGGGCTTCGTGCTGGGCTCCCTGATGATGGTGGCGGTGGCCTGGATCTGCCGGCGCGCCACGCCGTCGCGGGTCGACCGCTGGTTCCGCCGGCTGCAACTGGTCTCTGCCGGTGCGTACAGCCTGGGCCACGGCGGCAACGACGCGCAGAAGACCATCGGCCTGATCTGGATGCTGCTGATCGCCACCGGCTACACCTCGGCCACCGCCAGCGCGCCGCCCACCTGGACCATCGTCAGCTGCTATGTGGCGATCGCGCTGGGCACGATGTTTGGCGGCTGGCGCATCGTGCGCACCATGGGCCAGAAGATCACCAAGCTGAAACCGGTCGGCGGCTTCTGCGCCGAGACCGGCGGCGCGCTGACGCTATTCCTGGCGACGGTGATGGGCATTCCCGTCTCCACCACCCACACCATCACCGGCGCGATCGTCGGGGTGGGGTCGGTGCAGCGGGCCAGTGCGGTGCGCTGGGGCGTGGCGGGCAACATCGTCTGGGCCTGGATCCTGACGATCCCGGCCTCGGCCTTCGTCGCAGCGATCGGCTACTGGGTCAGCCTGCAGCTGTTCTAGCGCCGGCGGCCCGACCGGCTGTTCTATGGTTTGCTATTCATCACTGCGAGATCTTGCGCGCTTCCTCGATCTGGTACTGGAAGAAGTGCTCGAAGCTGTAGGCCAGCGTCGCCATCAGGATGCCCGTGCCGATCAGCAGCGCGCCGGCCACTGCGAATACCGTGCCCCAGTGGGTGCGGCCGGGCGGGGCGTCGGCGGCGGCCTGGGGGTTGTAGCGGGCATTCCACTTCTCGGGCGCCATCAGGCCGTAGACGATGGCGGTCAGGGCGCATCCCGCGGCGGTGAAGCCCAGCAGCGGGATCAGCATCCAGCTCCAGGCATCGTCGATGCCGTACTGCTTGACCCGCTCGATCCCGTAGATTCCCAGCGCGGTGGGCAGCGGCAGCAGCCAACCCGGCATGTCGCCGAAGCCCCGCAGGTAGAAGCGGTGCAGGCCGAGCGGCCCGCCGAGGAAGGCCAGCCAGGCGGCGACGGTTTTGTTCTTCATGGTGGCGCCATTATTGATGGCGCCCCGAGGCCTGCTAGGCCGGGTCGGTCGTGTCGGCCGCGCCCAGGGGCTTTTCCATCAGCACGATGTCGCGCCAGGCGCCGAATTTCCAGCCCACCGACTTCAACACGCCCACCTCGGTGAAGCCCGCCGCCCGGTGCACGCCGATCGAGCCGGCATTGGCCGAATCGCCGATCACTGCGATCAGCTTGCGCACGCCGGCGGCCTCGGCCTGCGCCACGAAAGCGGCCAGCAGGCGCTTGCCGATGCCGCGCCCGCGCGCCGCGTCGGCCAGGTAGATCGAATCCTCGGCCGAGAAGCGGTAGGCCGGCCGCGGCTTGAACCAGTTGCCGTAGGCGAAGCCCAGCACCGTGCCGTCCTCGTCCTGGGCCACCAGGTAGGGCAGGCCCTTGGCCAGCACGTCGGCGCGGCGGGTGGTCATGTCGGCGAGGCTGGGCGGGTCGATCTCGAAAGTGCCGGTGCCGTGGAGCACGTGGTGTGCATAAATCGCGGTAATCGCGGGAAGATCGGCGTCTTGGCTGGGTCGGATGGTGGGCATGGGGGCTGGAAAAGATATAATCGCGGGCTTTGCTGCGTGTCGCTGGCCGGGTGGCCATGTCGCGTGTCTCAACGCCGCAAGAACCGAAACGGGCGATCCTGCTCCGTTTCCCACCCGAAGGATAAATCATGGTCGTCATTCGACTCTCCCGCGGCGGCTCCAAAGGTCGTCCTTTCTTCAACATCGTGGTCGCCGACAAGCGCACCCGCCGCGACGGCCGCTTCATCGAGCGCCTGGGCTTCTACAACCCGACCGCACGCGGCGGCGAAGAAGGCCTGCGTATCGCGCAAGACCGCCTGAGCTACTGGCAAGGCGTGGGCGCGCAAGCATCCCCGACCGTCGAACGCCTGATCCGCCAGGGCGCCAAGGCCGTGCCGGCCGCTGCCGCAGCGGCCGAAACCGCAGCTGCCTAAGCGCATGGCTTCGTCCGCGCCGCCGCGTGCGGACACCCCCGCGGCATCGCCCGCCCTGCTGACCGGCCTGGAGCCGGCAGAGCTTCCCGCGGATGCGGTCGAAGTGGGGCGCATCGCCGATGCCTGGGGCATCAAGGGCTGGTTCCGCATCCTGCCCTACAGCGCCACACCCGAGGCGCTTTTTTCTTCCAAGCGCTGGTTCATCCAGCCGACCGAGCGCGGCGCCAAGACCTTCACCGGCACGCTCAAGCTCGCGATCAAGGAAGCCAAGGAACACTCCGATTCCGTCGTCGCCACGGCGCACGACATCCCCGACCGCAACACGGCCGAGGCACTGAAGGGCGCGCGCGTCTTCGTCGCCCGCTCCAGCTTTCCGTCGACCACCGACGACGAGTTCTACTGGGTCGACCTGATCGGCCTGGACGTGGTCAACCGCGAAGGCCTCGCGATGGGCCAGGTCAAGGAGTTGCTCTCCACCGGCCCGCAGACGGTCATGGTGCTGGCCTTCGAGGCCGAGGGCCAGGCGCAGGAGCGGATGATTCCGTTCGTCGCCGCCTTCGTCGACGGCGTCGACCTGCCCGGCCGCCGCATCACGGTCGACTGGCAGCCCGACTACTGACCGCGTCGGCGCAAGCCGGCTGCATCTTCTTGCGCCGCACCCATGCGTTTCGACATCCTGACCCTGTTCCCCGAACTGTTCGCCCCCTTCCTGCAGGTGGGCGTGACCCGGCGCGCGTACGAGGCCGGCCTGGTCGACGTGCGGCTCTGGAACCCGCGCGACCATGCCGACGGCAACTACCGCCGGGTGGACGACCGGCCGTTCGGCGGCGGCCCGGGCATGGTCATGATGGCCGAGCCCCTGGCGCGCTGCCTGGAAGCGGTGCGGGCCGACCGCGCCGAACCGGCGGACGCCGCGGCGCCGGTGGTGCTTTTCTCGCCGATCGGCGCGCGGATCGACCATGCGGGCGTCGAGCGCTGGTCGGCCAGCGCCGGCGCGGTGCTCGTCTGCGGCCGCTACGAAGGCATCGACCAGCGCTTCATCGATTTCTTCGTCGATGTGCAGCTGAGCCTGGGCGACTTCGTTTTGTCGGGGGGCGAGATCGCGGCGATGGCGCTGCTCGACGCGGTCGCGCGGCTGCAGCCCGGCGTGCTGAACGACGCCGGCAGCCACCAGCTCGACAGCTTCAACCCGGCGCTCGACGGCCTGCTGGACTGCCCGCACTACACCCGGCCCGAGCAGTGGCAGGGCGCGGGCGTGCCGCCGGTGCTCACCTCGGGCGACCACGCGAAGATCGAGGCCTGGCGGCGTGCGCAGCGCATCGCGCTCACCACCCGGCACCGCCCGGATCTGCTGCCGCCGAAAAAGCTATAATGCCGGGTTCCCGATCCTCTACCTGGCCGCGGCAGGGCTTCAAAAGCCCGACCAGCCGCCCTTAGTGCAGCGCAGGCACGATCGACATACAGGAAACCATGGCCAATCTCATCCAGATCCTCGAGCAGGAAGAAATCGACCGTCTTGCCAAGACGATTCCCCAGTTCTCGCCCGGCGACACCGTCATCGTCGGCGTGAACGTGGTCGAAGGTACCCGCAAGCGTACCCAGGCTTTCGAAGGCGTCGTGATCGCCAAGCGCAACCGCGGCCTCAACAGCGGCTTCACCGTGCGCAAGATCTCCAGCGGCGAAGGCGTGGAGCGTACGTTCCAGACCTACAGCCCGCTGATCGCCAGCATCGAAGTCAAGCGCCGTGGCGACGTCCGCCGTGCCAAGCTGTACTACCTGCGCCAGCGCAGCGGCAAGTCGGCACGCATCAAGGAAAAGCTGCCGGCCCGCGTCAACAAGCAGATCGCGCCGGTCACCGCCGCGTAAGCTGCCGGAAGCCTCGCGCTTCTGCCGAAAGCCGCTGCCGCACCGCGCCAGCGGCTTTTTTCATTCCCGGGAGCCCCGTTCGTGAGCCAGTCGTCTTCAGCAGCCGTTCCACCTCCGGCCGTGCCGCCCGTGCCGGCGGCCGGCTTCGACCCGCGCCGGGTGCCGGTGAGCGGCACCGACGCCCACCTGCCCGCCGTGCCGCCCGAGCGCTGGACGCCCGAGGCGCTGCGGGCGCGCTTCCACACGCCGCCGGCCTGGCGGCCCGACGTGCGGCGCGAGCCTTCGGCCGGCACCCGGGCACCGGCGGCCGCGTCGGTACTGCTCGGCATCGTGCAGCGGCCCGAGCCGACGGTGCTGCTCACCGAGCGCACGATGCACCTCAGCACCCATTCGGGCCAGGTGGCGTTTCCCGGCGGCCGGGCCGATCCGGGCGATGCGGACGCTGCCGCCACCGCGCTGCGCGAGGCGCACGAAGAGGTGGGCCTGGAGCGCCGCTGGGTGCAGGTGCTGGGCCAGTTGCCGACATACGCCACCATCACCGCCTTCGTCGTGACCCCGGTGGTGGCGCTGATCGCGCCGGGCTGCGTGCTGCGGGCCAACCCCGACGAGGTGGCCGACGTGTTCGAGGTGCCGCTCGCTTTTCTGATGAACCCGGCGCACCACCGCCGCCATGTGGTCGACGGCGGCGACGGCCGGCGCGAGTGGTTCTCGATGCCCTGGACCGACCCGGCCACCGGCAAGGAGCATTTCGTCTGGGGCGCCACCGCCGGCATGCTGCGCAATTTCTACCGGTTCCTGGCGGCCTGACCGGGCCGCCGCCGGTGGATGCACCGCGCCGGTGCTCGCATATCATCCTGCCCCATGAGTTTCTTCGCCATCCTGTTCGCCCTGCTGCTCGAGCAGGCGCGGCCGCTGGCCCGGACCAACCCGATCCACGGCGGGTTGCGGGCCTGGGCGCTGTCGGTCAGCCGCAACTTCGACGCCGGCAAGTCGCACCACGGATGGGTGGCCTGGGGCCTGGCGGTGCTGGTGCCGTCGCTGCTGACCCTCGGCATGCACTGGCTGCTGCTCTGGGGCCTGGGCTGGCCCTTCGCGGTGCTGTGGAGCGTGGCGGTGCTCTACGTCACGCTGGGCTTTCGCCAGTTCAGCCACCACTTCACCGCGATCCGCGACGCCCTGCTGGAGGGCGACGAGATGCGGGCCCGCGAACTGCTGGCCCACTGGCAGCAGGTCGATGCGAGCGAGCTGCCGCGCAGCGAGATCGTGCGCCACGTGATCGAGTATTCGGTGCTGGCCGCGCACCGCCACGTGTTCGGGGTGCTGGTCTGGTACACGGTGCTGGCGGCCTTCGGCTTCGGACCGGCGGGCGCTGTGTTCTACCGCCTCTCGGAGTTCGTCTCGCGCTACTGGAAGCACAAGAGCCGGCTGCAGGTGCAGCCGGCCAGCCCGTCGCTGCAGCGGGCGGCGGCCGTCACCTGGACGGTGGTCGACTGGCTGCCGGCCCGCATCACCGCGCTCAGCTTCGCGGTGGTCGGCAATTTCGAGGAAGCGATCGAAGGCTGGCGCTACCACGCGCAGCGGTTTCCCAACGACAACGATGGCGTGATCCTGGCCGCCACCTCGGGCGCGATCGACGTGCGCCTGGGCGGCGGCGCGCTGCGCTCGGCCGAGCCCGAGACGGTGCTGCTGATCGACGCCGACGGCGAGCCCGGCGTCGATTCGGCCAGCACCCCGGGGCGCGAGCCCGAGCTGTCGCACCTGGCCCAGGTGGTGGGGCTGGTGTGGCGGTCGGTGGTGGTGTGGCTCGGCCTGCTGGCGCTGCTGACCCTGGCCCGCCTGCTCGGCTGACCGCCGGCCCCGGTTTTTCAGACGAAAAGCGCCTGTGGCCGGCGACCTGCGCTGGCCTTTTGCTATCAATATAGGAGCATCTGTGTCCCTCTCGTCCCCGGCCGCGTGGAGCCCCGTGGTGGCCACGCTCGTGCCCTACGTTCCCGGCGAACAGCCGAAGATCGACCGGCTGGTCAAGCTCAACACCAACGAGAACCCGTACCCGCCGTCGCCGCGCGCGGTGCAGGCGATCCGCGACGCGGCGGCGCAGGGGCTGGAGCTGTACCCTGACCCCGACGCCACCGCGCTGCGCCGCGCGATCGCCGCCCGGCATGGCCTGGCGCTGGGCGAGACCTTCGTCGGCAATGGCTCGGACGAGGTGCTGGCGCATGCCTTCTTCGCGTTCTTCCAGCACGGTGCGCCGCTGCTGTTCGCCGACGTCACCTACAGCTTCTACCAGGTCTACTGCGGCCTCTACGGCATCGAACCCCGGCTGGTGCCGCTCGACGACCGGATGCAGCTCGACGTGGATGCCTTCGCCGCCGCCGGCCCGTGCGCCGGCATCGTGGTGGCCCACCCGAACGCGCCGACCGGCATCGGCCTGCCGCTGGCGGCGATCGAGCGGCTGCTGCGGCTGCACCCCGACCGGGTGGTGCTGGTGGACGAGGCCTACGTCGATTTCGGCGGCGAGAGCGCGATGCCGCTCATCGACCGCTACCCGAACCTGCTGGTGGTGCAGACGCTGTCCAAGTCGCGCTCCCTGGCCGGGCTGCGGGTGGGCTTCGCCTGCGGCCAGCGCCCGCTGATCGACGCGTTGGAGCGGGTCAAGAACAGCTTCAACTCCTACCCGCTCGACCGGCTGGCCCAGGCCGGCGCGCTCGCCGCGCTCCAGGACGAGGCCCACTTCGACCAAACGCGCCGCGCGGTGATGGACACCCGCGAAGGCCTGGCGCTGCAGCTGGAAGACGCGGGCTTCGAGGTGCTGCCGTCGCAGGCCAACTTCGTGTTCGTGCGGCATCCGCGGCACGACGCGGCCGCGCTGGCGGCGGCGCTGCGGCGGCGCGGCGTGCTGGTGCGGCATTTCGCCCAGCCGCGGATCGCGCAGTACCTGCGGATCAGCATCGGCACGCCTGCGCAGTGCGGGCAACTGGTACTGGCACTGGCCGACGCGATGCACGCGGAGGGCACGGCATGAGCGCCATCGCAATGCCGGCCCGACTGTGCGGTGCGGGGCATGCCAGGTGAAGCCGGCTCTGCGAGAGAGCCGCCGGACGGGCCGGTGGCGCACGGCCGCTGCGGTCTTCTTGCTCGGCGCGGTGTTCATCGCTGCGGCAGCCCCGGCGACAGCGGCTGCCGGGGCCTGCCCATCGGCGCCCGCCGTCCCCGGTCCGGCCACCCTTGCGCAGATGCAGGCCCTGGCGCAAGACCGGGGCTTTCTCTGGCGCGTACGCAAAGACGGGCGAGAAGGCTACCTCTACGGCACGGTGCACGTGGGCCGGCAGGCGTGGGCGATGCCGGGGCCTCTGCTCACGCAGGCGCTGCTGGCGAGCCAGGTGCTGGCACTGGAGCTGGACCCGCTGGATCCGTCGATCCAGCAGCGCCTGGCCGCACTGGTGACCCGCCATGCGGGCGAATGGCCGCCGGGCCTGCAGCCGCGTATGCAGGCGCAGGCGTCCCGGGTCTGCCTGCCCGAGGCGGTGCAGACCGCGCTGCATCCGGCCATGGTGCTCACCACCATCGAGCTGTACGCGCTGCGGTCGCAGAAGCTGTACGCGGAGTACGCGCAGGAGTACGTACTGTCGGGCTGGGCGCGGGCACGGAGCGTGCCGGTGGTGTCGCTGGAGACGCCCGAAGCGCAGATGCGGGTGCTGCTGGGGCCGCCCGACCAGGTCGACGGCCAGGCCCTGGAAGACGGCCTGGCCGCTCTGGAGCAAGGCCGCTCGGCCGGCGTCGCGCAGACCCTGGCGGGCATCTGGTCCACCTCGGACCTGCCCCGCCTGGACGACTATGCCGCCTGGTGCGGCTGCATGGACACCCCGCGCGACCGCGCCCAGGTGCAGGCCCTGCTGGCCGACCGCAACCCGGTCCTGGCGGACGGCATCGACCGTTTGCAGGCCGACGGCAAGCCCTGGCTGGTGGCGGTGGGCGCCCTGCACATGATCGGCCCCCAAGGCCTGCCCGCAGTGCTGCAGGCACGCGGCTATACGGTGGAATACATGCCGCAGGCCCGATCTCTACCGAAAAAGGCGCCCGCCAAAAATGTGAAAGAACCGTAGCGAGCAAGCCCGAGTGTGCGCCCGGGACCGGAGCCGTACTGCGGTACGGTGAGGACCGGAGACGCTCCATCGGGCTGCGCAGCAGGTTCTCTCACATTTTTCTTCAGTAGCGGGGGGGCTGGCTGAGCTCTTCGTGCAGCTCGCCGTAGATCTTGTAGCGGTGCGGATCGATGCTGCCCTCGGCACCGCCCGGCGCCACGTGGGCACGCACCGCACACCCGGGTTCGTGCAGGTGGCTGCAGTTGTAGAACCTGCATTCCTGCATGTACCGGGCCAGGTCGGGCATGCAGGCCGCCAGCCGCGCCGCCGGGATGTGGTGCAGCCCGAATTCCTGAAAACCCGGCGAATCGATCAGCGCGGTGGTGCGGGCCGCGTCCACCCAGTACCAGGTCGTGGTGGTGGTGGTGTGCTTGCCCGAATTGAGCGCCTGCGAGATCTCGCCGGTGGAGGCGAGGGCGCCGGGCACCATCAGGTTGATCAGGGTGCTCTTGCCGGCGCCCGAGGGGCCCAGCACCAGGGTCGTCTTGCCCTGCAGCAGGGCGGTCAGCTCGCCCAGGTCGGGCTCGCCCGAGGCCTTCAGGGACAGGGGCAGCACCCGGTAGCCCATGCCGCGGTGCGGCTGCAGGCGCTCCCAGGCCTGGGCGAAAGGGCCGGCCAGATCGCGCTTGTTGAGCGCGATGATTGGCACGATGTGCTCGGCCTCTGCCGCCACCAGCGCGCGGGCCAGCTGGTGGGCGCTGAACTCGGGCTCGGCCGCGACCAGGATCAGGATCTGGTCGAGGTTGGCGGCGAAGGACTTGGTGCGGATCTCGTCCTGGCGGTAGAACAGGTTGCGCCGCTCCAGCACTTTCTCGACGATGCCCTCGTCGCCCTGGTTCTCGGGCGGCGGCTGCCACAGCACCTTGTCGCCGACGACGGCCTGGCTCTTCTTGCCGCGCGGGTGGCAGAGCCAGCGCACTCCCTCGGGCGTCTCGACCACGCAATGCCGGCCGTGGCTGCCGACGACCCGGCCTTCCTGCGGCTTGCTCATCCGGCGAGCAGCGCGTCGGACGCGGTGGCGCAGGCGATGTCGGTCTCGGAAATGCCGTGGACGTCGTGGGTGTTCCAGCGCACGGTGCAGCGGCCGTAGTGCACCGACAGGTCGGGATGGTGGTCCTGCCGGTGGGCGACCAGCGCCAGCGCGTTGACGAAGGCCAGCGTCTGGTAGTAATCGACGAAGCGGTACTCCTTCTCGATCGCCACGCCGTCGCCGTCGCCGGTCAGGCGCCAGCCGTCGAGCTGGGCAAGTTTTGCTACGATTTCGGTAGCATTCAGCCGGCGCCGTTCAACGGCTCGCCAGTCTTTTTGCTTCAAATCTTGTGCCATGGCGGCGGTCCTTGCGATCGGGGGGGCTGTTCAGGCCGGTGCCATGCGCGCCAGGCGTTCGGCGGCGGGCGGATGGGAGTAGTAGAAGCGGGCGTAGACCGGGTCGGGCGTCAGGGTCGAGGCGTTGTCCTCGTAGAGCTTGAGCAACGCCTGCGACAGGTCGGCGCCGCTGGTCTGGGCGACCGCGTAGGCGTCGGCCTCGAACTCGTGCCTGCGCGACAGGCCCGCCGACAGCGGCCCGGCGAAGAAGCCGAAGACCGGCAGCACCAGCAGGTACAGCAGCAGTGCCAGCGCGTCGTTGGGCGCCGCCATGTTGGGCCGCACGCCCAGGCCCAGGTAGAACCAGCCCTGGGTCGAGAGCCAGCCGAGCAGCGCGAAGCCGACCAGGCTCAGCGCGAACATCGCCCCGATCCGCTTCGGGATGTGGCCGTGGCGGAAATGGCCCAGTTCGTGCGCCAGCACCGCGTCCACCTCGCCGGGCGAGAGCTTGGCCAGCAGCGTGTCGTAGAACACCACCCGCTTGGCCGCGCCGAAGCCGGTGAAGTAGGCGTTGGCATGCGCGCTGCGCCGGCTGCCGTCCATCACGTACAGGCCCTTGGGCGAGAAGCCGCAGCGCTGCATCAGCGCGGTGACGCGGGCCTTGAGCGATTCGTCGGCCAGCGGCTGGAACTTGTTGAAGAGCGGCGCGATGAAGGTGGGGTAGACCAGCAGCAGCAGCAGGTTGAAGCCCATCCACACCGCCCAGGCCCAGAGCCACCAGTACCGACCGGCGGCGCCCATCAGCCAGAGCACCAGCGCCAGGATCGGCAGGCCGATCACCACACCCACCGTCACCGATTTCAGCAGGTCGCCGGCCCACAGCGCCAGCGTCATCTTGTTGAAGCCGAAGCGCTCCTCCACCACGAAGGTCTGGTAGAGGGTGAAGGGCAGGTCGATCAGGCTGCCGATCGCGACGAAGGCGCCCACCAGCACCAGCTGCTGCAGCATGCCGCCGCCGAGCGCCTCGAAGAGCAGGCGGTTGAGCCAGTCGAGCCCGCCGAGCAGCGTCCAGCCCAGCAGCACCACCGTGGCGGCCGCGAGTTCCAGCAGGCCGAAGCGGCCGCGCGCGATGGTGTAGGCCGCGGCCTTGCGGTGGGCGGTGGGCGACACCTTGCCGGCGAAAGCGGCGGGCACCGCGTCGGCATGGCGGGCCACATGGCGCATCTGCCGCGACGCCAGCCAGAGTTTGGCGACCACGCTCAGCACCAGGGCCAGTGCGAAGAAGGCGGTCAGCGCCAGGGGGGTGGGCAGGCCGAGGAGGGTGGTGGCTGGGGCGGCGGGCATGGGGGCGGCCAGTGTAGGCCATCGGTGACAATCGGCCCCATGCCCGACACGAACACCCCCACCGTACCCCCGCTCGCCAAATCCGACCAGAACCTGGTCTGGCTCGACTGCGAGATGACCGGGCTCGAGCCCGATACCGACCGCCTGATCGAGATCGCGGTCGTCGTCACCGGCCCCAACCTGGAGCCGCGCATCGAAGGCCCGGTGCTCGTGATCCACCAGTCCGACGCGCAGCTCGACGCGATGGACGCCTGGAACAAGGGCACCCACGGCAAGAGCGGCCTGATCGACAAGGTCAAGGCCTCGACCGTGACCGAGGAAGAGGCCGAGCGGCAGATCCTGGCCTTCCTCGCGCCCTACGTCGGCAAGCGCACCGCGCCGATGTGCGGCAACAGCATCAGCCAGGACCGGCGCTTCCTGGTGCGCTACATGCCGAAGCTGGAGGCCTTCTTCCACTACCGCAACCTCGACGTCAGCACCCTGAAGGAGCTGGCCAAGCGCTGGCGGCCCGACGTGTACGCCAGCTTCAAGAAGGCGCAGAAGCACACCGCGATGGCCGACGTGCACGAGTCGATCGACGAACTGGCGCACTACCGCACCCACTTCCTGCGCGGATCGCCCGACGCTTGAGGCGGGCGGCCACGGCGTAGAGACGGGCGCTTCGGGTCGTTCGGCCCGCATGCACAAAAGTGTTGCGGGAAAACCCCAGTCCGTGCCATAATTGCGGGCTGCGCCGGAACAGGTCTTTCCAGACACCGACGCTTTTGCGCATCTCCCCTCATGCACCGGACCGGCCGAAGCAACTTCGGCAAAAAGAGTCCCCCGCTCGGCCCACAGGCCCTGCAGGCTTCGTTTGATGGTGGATGTTTTACTCACCATCACGAAGCGCCCGCCGGCAGCGCCAGCGGTTGCTATTCGTGTGAAAGAAAAATTCATGACCGACACGACCATCGTGCAGGATGCATCCGCGCCTGCCGAAAACCTTTCCATGTCCGATTCCCAAGCCGCCCAGCACGCCGCTGTCGCAGCCCAGTCCGCCGCCCTGGTGGCCCTGGTCGACGACGCACCGCCGATCGTCAAGCCGGTGAGCGACGACACCACCGAGAAGCCGAACGGCTTCGTGCGCCTGGGCCTGGCACCGCAGCTGGTGCAGGCCGTGGCCGACCTCGGCTTCACCCAGCCCACCGGTGTGCAGGACAAGGCGATTCCCCTGGCCATGGGCTCGGGCGAAGCCGGCAACCGCAAGTACATCGATTTGATGGTGTCCAGCCAGACCGGTAGCGGCAAGACCGCCGCCTTCCTGCTGCCCGTCCTGCACACGCTGATCCGCATGCAGGAAGAAGAAGAAGCCGAAGAGCGCGCCGCGTTCGACAAGGCCACGGCGGACGCCCTGGCCGCCGGCGAGCCGGCACCCAAGCGCGCCAAGCGCAAGGACCCGACCAACGCCCGCAACTTCAAGGCCGCCACCCCCGGCGCCCTGATCCTGTGCCCGACCCGCGAACTGGCCCAGCAGGTGGCGCACGACGCCATCGGCCTGGTGCAGCATTGCCGCGGCATCCGCGTCGCCAACGTGGTGGGCGGCATGCCGTACCAGCTGCAGATCGCCAAGCTGCAGAACGCCAACCTGGTCGTCGCCACGCCGGGCCGTCTGCTGGACCTGCAGCGCTCGCAGCAGCTCAAGCTCGACCAGGTCAAGTTCCTGGTCGTCGACGAAGCCGACCGCATGCTCGACCTGGGCTTCTCGGACGACCTGGCCGAAGTCAACCAGCTCACCATCGAGCGCCACCAGACGATGATGTTCAGCGCCACCTTCGCGCCGCGCATCCAGCAGCTGGCCCACCGCGTGATGCGCGATCCGCAGAAGCTGCAGATCGACAGCCCGCAGGAAAAGCACGCCAACATCCAGCAGAAGCTCTACTGGGCCGACAACGCCCAGCACAAGCGCAAGATGCTCGACCACTGGCTGCGCGACACCACGATCAACCAGGCCATCGTCTTCGCCAGCACCCAGGTCGAGTGCGACGGCCTGGCCAACGACCTGCAGCAGGAAGGCTTCAGCGCGGTCGCGCTGCACGGCGCCCTGTCGCAGGGCCTGCGCAACCGCCGCCTGATGGCCCTGCGCCAGGGCCAAGTGCAGATCCTGGTGGCCACCGACGTCGCGGCGCGCGGCATCGACGTGCCCACGATCACCCACGTCTTCAACTTCGGCCTGCCGATGAAGGCTGAGGACTACACCCACCGCATCGGCCGTACCGGCCGTGCGGGCCGCGACGGCCTGGCCGTGACCTTCGCCGAGATGCGCGACCGCCGCAAGATCTTCGACATCGAAGGCTACAGCCGCCAGCAGTTCAAGCCCGACGTCATCGTCGGCCTGGAGCCGCAGCAGCGTGCCCCGGATGCGCGCGGACCGCGTAGCGACTTCGGCGGCCGTGGCGGCCGCGACGCCGGCCCGCGTGGCGGCGGTGCAGGCCGGTTCGCCGGCGGCGGCAACCGCGGCTTCGGCGGTGGGGGTGGCGGCTTCGGCGGCGACCGCGACCGTTCCGGCCCGGGCCGCGATGCGGCGCCTGGCGGCGGCTACGGCAGCAATGCCGGCGGCTTCGGTCGTGACGACCGCGGCGGCGGTGGTTTCGGCCGCAAGCCGGGCTTCGGCGACAACGCCGGCCCGCGTTTCGCACCGCGTGGCGGCGAGGGCTTCGGCGCTCCACGCCACGAAGGCGCCCGTGGCGATGCCTTCGGTGCCCGCGACGGCGGCCCGCGCAAGCCGGCCTTCGGCGGCGGCGCACGTCCATCCGGCCCTGGCGGCTTCGGTGGCCGTCCGGCGCCGGCCGGCAAGGCCTATGTGCCGCACGACGGCCCACGCCGCACGGCCAAGCCAGCACGCTGAGCCAGCGTCCCGCCGCCAGGCGGGACGACCTGGTGCCGGGGAACCGGCACTTCCACCCACGGGCCGCTGTTCTACAGTCGGCCCGTTGTCGTTTCAGCAGAGGTACCGGATGAACAAGGCCTTCACCAAGGAGCCCGAGGGCGACTTCGACGACGAGGACGACGCCGCCGGCGCGCCCGCGCTGCCGGCCGGCCGCAAGAACTACATCACGCCCGCCGGCTATGCGCGGCTGCGCGACGAGCTGCTCGACCTGATCGACAACGAGCGGCCCAAGGTGGTCGACGTGGTGCACTGGGCCGCCAGCAACGGCGACCGGTCGGAGAACGGCGACTACCTCTACGGCAAGAAGCGGCTGCGCGAGATCGACCGCCGCATCCGCTTCCTCACCAAGCGCCTGGAGATCGCCGAGATCACCGACCCGGCGGTGCACCACGGCAACGACCAGGTGTTCTTCGGCGCCACCGTCGGCTACGAGGACGAGGCGGGCGACGCGCGCACCGTCACGATCATGGGCGTCGACGAGGCGGACACGGCACGCCAGCAGGTGAGCTGGGTCTCGCCGGTGGCGCAGGCGCTGCTCAAGTCGCGCCAGGGCGACGTGGTGCAGCTGTTCACCCCGTCGGGCCCGCAGGACATCGAGATCGTCTCGGTGACCTACCCGCCGCCCTCGCCGAGCACCGGCGGCGCCTAGCGCCGCACCCGGTCAGGGGGCGCTGGCCGGCCGGATACGGCGTGCGCGCAGCACCGACGGGGTGCGGGTCAGGTTGCGGATCGCCGTCTCCAGGTGGGCGCTGTCGCGCACCTCGATCACGAAGCGCAGGTCGGTGGTGTCGAGCGCGGCTTCTTCGCCCATGTCGACATGGGTGATGTCGACCTCGGCCCGCGCCAGCTCGGCCGACACCCGGGCCAGCACGCTCTTGCGGTTGGTCACCGTCACCACGATGCCGGTCTCGAAGGCGCGCACCGGATCGTCGGCCCACGAGACGGCGATGAAGCGCTCGCTGTCCTTGTGCAGCAGCCGGGTGGCGACCGCGCAATCGGCCACGTGCACCGTCAGGCCCTCGCCGCGGCCCAGGTAGCCGACGATGGCGTCGCCCGGCACCGGGCGGCAGCACTTGGCGTAGGTGACCGATGCGTTCTCGCTGCCGTCAAGCGTCACGCCGCCCTGCGACAGGCTTTCGTGGGAGCTGTAGCGCTCGCGGGTGAGCAGCATCGCGTCGGGCCGGCCGCCGTCCTCGGTCATCAGGATGGTGAGCCGCTTGGCGACGATGCTGGCGATGCGCTTGCCCAGGCCGATGTCGGTCAAGAGTTCTTCGCGGTCGCGGTTGCCGGTGAAGCGCAGCAGCCGGTCCCAGATCGCCTGGTGCTCCGGCGACAGGCTGGGCAGCCGCTCCATGCCTTCGGAGCGCAGCGCATGGGTGAGCAGCTTCTCGCCGAGCGACTGCGATTCGGTTTCTTCCAGCGTCTTCAGGTAGTGCCGGATCTTCGAGCGCGCCCGGCCGGTGCGCACGAAGCCGAGCCAGGCCGGGTTGGGCGTGGAGACGGCGGCGGTGGTGACCTCGATCACGTCGCCGTTCTTCAGTTCGGTGCGCAGCGGCACCTGCTCGCCGTTGATCTTGGCGGCCACGGTGCGGTCGCCCACGTTGGTGTGGATCGCGTAGGCGAAATCGACCACCGTCGCGCCGCGCGGCAGGGCCATGATCTGGCTCTTGGGGGTGAAGACGTAGACCGCGTCGGGGAACAGGTCGACCTTGACGTGGTCCCAGAACTCGGCCGCGTCGCGGGTTTCCTGCTGGATGTCGAGCAGCGACTGCAGCCACTTGGTGCCGTGGCGCTCCGAACTGTCGGTGGAATCGTCCGCCTTGTAGAGCCAGTGGGCGGCGACACCCGCCTCGGCCACGATGTGCATCTCTTCGGTCCGCATCTGGAACTCGATGTTGATGCCCGACGGCCCGACCACGGTGGTGTGCAGCGACTGGTAGCCGTTGAGCTTGGCGATCGCGATGTGGTCCTTGAACTTGCCCGGCACCGGCTTGTACATCTGGTGGAGCAGGCCGAGCGCGGTGTAGCAGTCGGTCACGCCGGGCACGATCAGGCGGAAGCCGTAGATGTCGGTGACCTGCGCGAAGCTCAGTTGCTTGTCGTCCATCTTGCGGTAGATGGAGTAGAGCGTCTTTTCGCGGCCGGCGATGCGGGTGCGCATGCCGGCGGTGGTGAAGGTGGCGTCCACGTCGGCCTGCACCTTGCGCAGCAGGTCGCGCCGCCGGTTGCGGGCCTTTGTGACCGCCTTCGACAGGATCGCGTGGCGCCACGGATGCAGGTAGCGGAACGACAGGTCCTGCAGCTCGCGGTAGGTCTGGTTCAGGCCCAGGCGGTGCGCGATCGGCGAATAGATCTCCAGCGTTTCCGAGGCGATGCGGCCCCACTTGGCGCGCGGCATGTCGCCCATGGTGCGCATGTTGTGGGTGCGGTCGGCCAGCTTGATCAGGATCACCCGCACGTCGCGCGCCATCGCCAGCAGCATCTTGCGGAAGGACTCGGCCTGGTTTTCCTCGCGGGTGTTGAACTGCAGCTTCTCGAGCTTGGTCAGGCCGTCGACCAGCTCGGCCACCGGCGCGCCGAAGCGGTCGATCAGGTCGGGCTTGGTGACGCCGCAGTCCTCGATCGCATCGTGCAGCAGCGCGGCCATCAGCGCCTGGGCATCGAGCTTCCAGACGGCGCACTGCGCGGCGACCGCGATCGGGTGGGTGATGTAGGGCTCGCCGCTGTTGCGCAGCTGGCCCAGGTGCGCCTCGTCGGCGAAACGGTAGGCCTGGCGCACCTGTTCGATGCCGGCGGGGCCCAGGTAATCCAGGCTGGCTGTCAGCGTGGCGAAGCTGGCGGCCGCCGCGTTGGCCGCGGCCGCTTGCGAGGCCGGGCTACCGGCGATCGGTGGCGCAGGGGGCGGGAGGGGGAACGGTTGCAGCGCCGCGGTCATGGCTTTAATGTAGCGCCAGGGGAAAGCCCTGAGGCAAACCGGTGCACTGCCGGCGTACGGTGCCGGAGCGGCCAAAAAAAAAGCACCGCCGCAGCGGTGCTTGTCTGGCGCGGAGAACCTTGCGCGATCAGGGGACTTTTTTCAGCATCTCGATGCCGATCTTGCCTTCTGCGATTTCGCGCAGGGCGGTGACGCCCGGCTTGTTCTTGCTTTCGATCTTCGGCGTGTGGCCCTGGCTCAGCATGCGGGCCCGGTAGGTGGCGGCCAGCACCAGCTGGAAGCGGTTGGGGATCTGCACCAGGCAGTCTTCAACGGTAATACGGGCCATGAGAATCTCCGAAATCAGGTGATGTTGAGCGACTGGAAGGTGTCGGCTCGGGCGCGGCGCTGGGCCGCGAATTTGAGGCGCTGGGCATGGACCACCGCTTTCAGATCGAAAAGCGCACGGTCGAATAACTCGTTGATTATAACGAAGTCGAATTTTCGGGCTTGCGCCATCTCGGTCGCAGCGTTCTTCAGCCGCAGTTCGATGACCTCGGGCGTGTCCTCGCCGCGCCGCTCCAGCCGGGAGCGCAGCTCTTCCCAGCTCGGCGGCAGGATGAAGATCAGGATCGCGTTGGCGAAGGTTTCCTTGATCTGCACCGCGCCCTGGAAATCGATCTCCAAAATCACGTCGGCGCCCTGGGCGACACGCTCTTCGATCGCTTTCTTGGAGGTGCCGTAGCGCTGGCCGTGCACATGGGCCCATTCCACGAAGGCGTTGCCCGCCACCATCGCGTCGAACTCCTGCAGCGAGGTGAAGAAATACTCGCGGCCGTGCTTTTCCTGGCCGCGGGGCGGGCGGGTGGTGTGCGACACCGACAACTGCACCTGGGAGTCCAGCTCCATCAGGGCCTTGACGAGACTCGATTTGCCAGCCCCGCTGGGCGCGGCGACGACGAAGAGGTTTCCGGGGTAGTCCATGGGAGTCGAGGGCAGAAGAGATACGCCGGTACGGCGCGGGCCGTATTCTGCACGCGAAGCAGGGCCGCCCGGCCGTCGCGGGTGGTCGCCGATGCCCCCTGTGGTCAACGCGCCGCCGGACTCTCCACCTTCAGGCTGCGGCAAAACGCCACGAAGTCGTCCATTTCCGTCGCCTTGTCGAACACGCCGTCGGCCCCGAGGGCCAGACAACGGGCGCGCGCTTCGTCCGTCACCATGCTGCTGAGCACCACCACCTTCTGGTGCGGCATCCGGGTGGCGCACCACTGCAAGGCACCGATGCCGCTGCCGGTGCGCAGGTGCAGGTCGACGATCGCCAGATCCCAACCGCTGTCGTGGCTGGAGAGCCAGTGGGTCACGCTGAGCTCGTTGTCGCCGTAGCCGACCACCTCGGTATCGAGATGACCGCGCAGCAGTTCGGCCAACGTGGCGCGCATCGCCTCGTCGTCTTCGATCAAATAAATTCGCAATGCCATCCGTCCTGGAATTCCTGTGAATGTGCCGTAGGCGGTTGCTGCCGAAAGCCGGTCGCCGTCAGTCGTCGATCGAGGCGCTCCAGCGCTCGTTCCAGCCGTGGCCGGCCTGCTCGATGCTCCGGCGGTCGCGCTTGGTGGGGCGTCCGTGGGACAGCGCGTCGGCCGGCTCCGGCGCCAGGCGCCGCTGCTCGACCGCGCGTTCGCGGGCCTCCACGCTTTCAGAGGTTTCCTCGTAGAGCGCCTGGGCCACGGGGGCCGGGCCGCGCATGCCGCTCAGCCCCCGGACGGTGACGGTCCGCAGCAGCGGGCCGTGGCGCAGCACGACATGGTCGCCGGGCCGCAGGTCCTTGGCCGGCTTGGCCGCGTTGCCGTTGACCAGCACTCTGCCCTTGGCGACCTCCTCGGCCGCGAGACCACGGGTTTTGTAGAAGCGTGCGCACCAGAGCCACTTGTCCAGCCGCATCGTGTCGAGAACAACCATGCCCGCATTGTGACCGGGCGGCGACCGCTCCGTGTCATTCGATGCCGACGCGCGGTGCCAGTGGCAGCCGCACCGTGGCGTCCAGCCCCGCCACCGCCTGCGCCGCGTCGGCCGCGCCGCCACGACGCGCCGGTCGGTCTTCCAGCGCTATGCTGCCCTGCAGCACCCGCACGATTTCCTGGCAAATGGCCAGCCCCAGGCCGGAGCCGCCATGGTCGCCGACGCTGGCGAACGGCTGGAACGGCTGGCCGCGCAGTGCCGGTGCCAGGCCCGGGCCGCTGTCGGCGATGGTGAGCGTGGCCCGGTCGCCGTCCTGCGCCACCGTCACCGCCACCGCACCGCCGGCGGGAGTGTGGCGGATCGCGTTGTGGAGCAGGTTGCGCACCAGCTCCCGCAGCATCCAGTCTTCCGCCGGTACCGGTGCCGGCGGCGCCACCACCGAGAAATCGAGTTCCTTCTCGGCCACCAGCGGCGACAGGTCGAGCGCCACGCCGCGCACCACGGCCGACAGGTCGGTCGTGGGCGCCGCCGCTTCGCCGCGCCACTGCTCCACCTTGGCCAGCGACAGCATCTGGTTGGCCAGCGCCGTGGCCCGGTCGACGGTGCGCTCGATCTCCCGCAGCGCCTGCAGCGCCGGCAGGTCGCCCCGCAGCGCCGACTGGGTCTGCACCTTCAGCACCGCGAGCGGGGTGCGCAGCTGGTGGGCGGCGTCCCGCATGAAGCGGCGCTGCTGCTCCAGCAGCGGGCGCAGCCGGTCCATCACCGCGTTGGTCGCGTCGACCAACGGCATCAGCTCGCGCGGGGCGTCGGGTGCGGCGATCGGCGTCAGTTCGCCCTCGGGCCGGGCCTCCAGGGCCGCGCTCAGCTGCCGTACCGGCCGGGTCGCATGCTGCACCGCCAGCAGCACGACCAGCACGATGACCGCCACCAGCCCGGCCTGGGCCTGCAGCGTGTCCTGCAGCACGGTGCGGGCCAGGGCACGGCGCAGCTCCAGCGTCTCGGCGACCTGGATGACCGCCATGGTGCGGCCTTCGGCGCCGGCCACCGGCTGCAGCAGCACCGCGACCCGCACGTCCTGGCCGAGGAAGTGGTCGTCGTAGAAGGTGACCAGGGCCGCGTAGGGCGGCCGGTCGGGGATGGTGCCGCGCCAGAAGGGCAGTTCGGGAAATCCCGACACCACCCGGCCGCGCAGGTCGGACACCCGGTAGTACAGGCGGCTTTCGTTGTCGGCCTCGAATGCCTCCAGTGCCGAGTAGGGCACGGTGGCGCGCAGCTCGGCCGCGTCGTCGTAGCCGCGCACGTCCAGCTGCTCGCTGATCGACTTGGCCGACGCGAGCAGCGTGCGGTCGTAGGCGGTGTCGGCCGCATCCTGGGCGCGTCGGTAGAGCCCCGCGGTATTGAAGGCGATCAGCACGATCACCGGCAGCAGGATGCCCAGCAGCAGGCGCCGCCGCAGCGAGCTGGGGCGGGCCGGCGGCGGCCCCGTCGCGGCCCCTGCCGCCGCCGCCCGGCCGGTCACGCCGCCGCTTTCAGCAGGTAGCCCAGGCCGCGCAGCGTCATCAGCGTCACACCGGTCGGGGCCAGCTTCTTGCGCAGGCGGTAGACGACCACCTCGATCGCCTCGTACTGCACCTCGGTCGCGCCGGGAAAGACCAGCTCGAACAGCCGCTCCTTGGCCACCGCGTGGCCGGGCTGGGCCATCAGCGCCTGCAGCAGGGCCAGCTCGCGCGGGGTCAGCTCCATCGGTTCGTCGCGGAAATAGATGGCGCCGCCGACCTTGTCGTGGCGCAGCGCACCGACGGTGGCGATGCCCGCGTCGGCCGCGGTGTCGCCGCCCGCGGGCGGTCCCCGGCGGCGGTCCAGGGCGCGCAGCCGGGCCTCCAGCTCGTCCAGGTCGTAGGGCTTGGGCAGGTAGTCGTCGGCCCCGGCATTGAGGCCGACCACCCGGTCGCCCACCGTGCCGCGGGCGGTCAGGAGCAGCACCGGCGTGGTCCAGCCCCGTTTGCGTGCGGTGGCCAGCACCTCCAGGCCGTCCATGCCGGGCAGGCCGAGGTCGAGCACCACCACGTCGGGCTGGGCGGCGGCCCAGCGCTCGAGCGCGCCGCGGCCGTCCGCCGCCGTCGCCACCTCCACGCCGCGGCGCACCAGCGCGCGCTCCAGCGTGCTGCGCAGCGCGGGGTCGTCCTCGACGATCAGCAGTTTCATGGGCGCCGACCATAGCACCGCCCGGCGGCCGGCGCGGGCCGGGGAATGCCGATCCGGCGCTGCGGGCTTTCCCTAGTGCCGCGGACAGCCGAATGACAGCCAGCCGGCGCATCATTGCCGCCATCCCGGGTGTCCGCATCTTTTTTTTCCCCGATGCGCAATGCCCGCCACAACAGGAGACTCCATGCGCCGCGATACGTTTCTCAAATCCCTGGCGGCCCTGGCCGCGGCCGGCAGCCTGCCGCTCGCAGCCCACGCGGCCGGCAACAACTTCAAGGTGCTGGTGCCCGCCAACCCCGGCGGCGGCTGGGACACCACCGGCCGCGCCCTCGGCAAGGCACTGCAGGAGGCCAAGGCGGCCGACACGGTCACCTACGACAACAAGGGCGGCGCCGCCGGCGCGATCGGCCTGGCGCAGTTCGTCAACGGCAGCAAGGGCGACCCGAACGCGCTGATGGTGATGGGCGCGGTGATGCTCGGCGGCATCATCACCGGCAAGCCGCCGGTGTCCTTGACGCAGGCGACGCCCATCGCCCGCATCACCAGCGAATACAACGTGTTCGTGCTGCCCACCAACTCGCAATTCAAGACGATGGCCGACGTGGTCGCCCAGCTGAAGAAGGACCCGGGCAGCGTCAAGTGGGGCGGCGGCTCGCGCGGCTCCACCGAGCACATCGCCGCAGCGATGATCGCCCGCGCTGTCGGTGTCGACCCTTCCAAGATCAACTACGTGGCCTTCCGCGGCGGCGGCGAGGCCACCGCCGCCATCCTGGGCGGCAACGTGACGGTGGGCGGCAGCGGGTACAGCGAGTTCTCCGAGTACATCGCCGCGGGCAAGATGCGCGCGATCGCGGTCACCTCGGCCGAGCGGCTGCCGGGCCTGGACGTGCCGACGCTGAAAGAGCAGGGCATCGCGGTCGAGATCGGCAACTGGCGCGGCGTGTACGGCGCGCCCGGCATCACCGCCGACCAGCGCAAGGCGCTGACCGAGCATGTGCTGGCCGCGCTGAAGACGCCGTCGTGGGCCGATTCGCTGAAGAAGAACGACTGGACGCCGGCGGTGCTGTCGGGCGACGCGTTCGGGAAGTTCGTCGAGGAGGAGTTCGCCAGCCTCAAGGACACCATGACCAAAGCCGGCATGGTCTCGTAGAAGGTGGGATGAACCTACTGCGCGGCCCGATCGCGCGCCTGCGGTCCTCGACGTACGGGAGTACGTCTTCGGTCCTCTGCGCACGCTAGGGCCGCTCGCTACGGTTCCTCCCGCCTTCTACGCCGCTGCCCATGTCCAGCGCTGCGCATCCACCCCACCGGCATGCCAGAAGGCGTGCCTTTTTTCCGTTCCACGAAGCCCCAGCCATGACCCCCACCGAATCGTTTGCTTATGACGCGTCGCCGCCCGAGGCGGGGGCGCCGACCTCGCCCTGGCCGCAGACACTGGTGGGCGTGGGGGTGCTGGCGACGGGGCTGGGGCTCGGGTACGGAGCGACCGGCATTTCGTCGGATGCGGGCTACGGGGGCGTGGGCCCCAACTTCCTGCCGTGGGTGGTGGCGATCGCGTTGACGCTGTGCGGCGGCTTCATCGTATGGGAAGCCCGCAGCGGCGGTTTCCGGGCGATGGATGCGCCTTCGGGAGCGGAGCGGGCGCACTGGTCGGCTTTCGTTTGGGTGTCGGCGGGGCTGCTGCTGAACGCCGGGCTGATCACCCACATCGGCTTCATTTTGAGCTGCACGCTCTGCTACCTGCTGGCGGTGCAGGGCCTGCGCCGTGCGGCGGGGCAGCCGGCGGCCGCGCAGCCGAAGACCTGGGCGGTCGACGCGCTGACGGGCTTCGCGATTTCGGCACCGGTGTTCTGGGCCTTCACCCAGTTCCTGGCCATCAACCTGCCGGGCCTGACGGCCACCGGCTGGTTCTGACACCGTCATTCGGGGCACGCTGGACATGGACATCCTCAACGCACTCCTGCAGGGCTTCGCCACCGCGATCACGCCCGTCAACCTGCTCTGGGCCCTGGTGGGCTGCGCACTCGGCACCGCCGTGGGCGTGCTGCCGGGCATCGGCCCCGCCGTGGCGGTGGCGATGCTGCTGCCGATCACCGCCAAGGTCGAGGTCACCGCCTCGATGATCTTCTTCGCCGGCATCTACTACGGCGCGATGTACGGCGGCTCGACCACCTCGATCCTGCTGAACACGCCCGGCGAGACGGCCAGCATGGTGACGGCGATGGAGGGCAACAAGATGGCCAAGAGCGGCCGCGCCGGCGCGGCGCTGGCGACGGCCGCCATCGGCTCCTTCGTCGCGGGCACGATCGCCACGGTGGTGGTGACGCTGTTCGCGCCCTTCGTGGCCGAGTTCGCGGTCAAGCTCGGCCCGCCCGAATATTTCCTGCTGATGCTGCTGGCCTTCACCACGGTGAGCGCGGTGCTGGGCAAGAGCACGCTGCGCGGCCTGACGGCGCTCTTCGTGGGCCTGGCCGCCGGCTGCGTCGGCATGGACCAGATCTCGGGCCAGGCACGCTACACCGGCGGCGTTCCCGAGATGCTCGACGGCATCGAGATCGTGCTGGTGGCCGTGGGCCTGTTCGCGGTGGCCGAGGTGCTGTACGCGGCGCTCTACGAGGGCCGGGTGGTCGAGGGGCAGAACAAGATGAGCAAGGTGCACATGACCGCGCGCGACTGGAAGCGCTCGGTCCCCGCCTGGCTGCGCGGCACCGCGATCGGCACGCCCTTCGGCTGCATCCCCGCCGGCGGCACCGAGATCCCGACCTTCCTCAGCTACGCGATGGAGAAGAAGCTGGCCAAGGGCGCCGACCAGGCCGAGTTCGGCGGCAAGGGCGCGATCGAAGGCGTGGCCGGCCCCGAGGCGGCGAACAACGCCACCGTGACCGCCGCGCTGATCCCGCTGCTGACGCTGGGCATCCCCACCTCCAACACCACCGCCATCCTGCTCGGCGCTTTCCAGAACTACGGCATCCAGCCCGGCCCGCAGCTGTTCACCACCTCGGCCACCCTGGTCTGGGCGCTGATCGCCTCGCTCTACATCGGCAACGTGATGCTGCTGGTGCTCAACCTGCCGATGGTGGGCCTGTGGGTCAAGCTGCTGAAGATCCCGAAGCCGCAGCTCTACGCCGGCATCCTGATCTTCGCCACTGTGGGCGCCTACGGCATGCGCCAGAGCGCGTTCGACCTGTTCCTGCTCTACGCCATCGGCGTGCTGGGCGTGGTGATGCGGCGCTTCGACTTCCCGACCGCGCCGGTCGTCGTCGGCATGATCCTGGGACCGCTGGCCGAGGCGCAACTGCGCAACGCCATGTCGATCGGCGAGGGCAGCGCCATCGTCTTCGTGCAGCGGCCGATGTCGATCTTCCTGCTGGCGGTGGTGATCGCCGTGCTGGTGCTGCCGCGCCTGATGAAGGCCTGGGGCCACCGGCGTGCCCGGCAGGCGCTGGCCGGCTGATCCGCCGCACCCGCCCGGCATGTTGCGCACCCAGTTGTCACAGCGTGTGCGATACCGCCCGTCCTGCCGCCGGCCCCGCTACGATCGCGCCCCATGCCCGCCGACGCTTCGCTCCCCCTCGCCCCGCCTTCCGCGGCGGCCGACCGCCCCGACGGCATCGCGCCTTCCCAGATCGAAGACAGGCCGTCCCGCTTCGGCTATGCCCTGCGCGGGCTGTCGCTGCTGGTGCTCGGCACGGTGATGGCGCTGGGCCTGTCGGGCGTGCTGGGCGGCCGCGACGCGCTGCTGCAGGCTGCCGGCGACGGTGTCGAGGTTTCGGTGCAGACGCCCCAGGTGATCCGCAACGGCCAGTTCTTCGAGACCACGCTGCAGGTGACCGCGCAGCGCGACATCGAGAAACTGGTGCTGCGCGTCCCGCCGGCCCTGTGGCGTGATTTCACCGTCAACTCGGCGGTGCCGGCCGCCGCGGAAGAGAGCTTCCAGGGCGGGCACTACGCCTTCACCTTCGACAGGCTGAAGGCCGGCGACCGGTTCGAGACCAAGTTCGACCTGCAGATCAACCCCGACGCCGCCGGCCACCGGTCGGGCGACATCGGCGTGTTCGACGGCGAGCGCCGGCTGGCCACGGTGCCGGTGCAGATCCGGGTGCTGCCCTGATGGACATCGTGCTGCGCGCCTCGGCGATGTTCGCCGTGGTCTATTTGCTGCTGCGGCTCCTGGGCAAGCGCACGCTCGGCCAGCTGACGCCCTTCGAATTCGTGGTGCTGGTGGTGATGGGCGACCTGATCCAGCAGGGCGTGACGCAAAGCGATTTCAGTCTGACCGGCGCCACGCTGGCCATCGCCACCTTCGCCTTCTGGGGCGTGGTGCTGAGCTGGGCGTCCTACCTCTGGCCCCGGGCCGAGCGGCTGCTCGACGGTGAGCCGCGGGTCATCGTCCAGCACGGCGAACTGCTGCAGCACAACACCCGCCGCAGCCGGCTGACCCGCTCCGAGATCGAGGCCGAGATGCGGCTGGCCGGCATCGGCACGCTGCGGGACGTGGCCTGGGCGGTGCTGGAGACCAACGGCAAGATCAGCTTCATCCAGCGCGAGAAGGGCGGCGGCGATGCGCCCAGCGCGCAGCAGGACAGCGACGATCCCGCCACCTGAGTCCGGGTCGGGTGCCGGCCGGACCGGCCCGGCCGGCGATCAGCGCGCCGACGGGCTCTGCATCCGCGCGAACTCGCTGCGCTTCATCGCCAGGTAGTCGGCCCGGTCGATTTCGTGCAGTTGCTGCGGGTACTGCTCGGTCGCGTCGAACCAGGCCGCGGCCCGCAGGTCGCGCTGCTGGGCCGCGGGGGCCGAGAGCGAATCCAGGTACGCGTCGATCGCCAGGTAGTAGCGCACCGTGTTGCGCTCGACCACCCCGCGCACGCCGCCGATGCGCTCGTCGGGCTTGCCGGCCACCGGGGTGAAGCCGACCTTGTCGCTGCCCACCGTGGCCAGGTAGCCCTGCATCGCGAGCCGTGCCGCCGTGCCGTAGGCGTAGGAGTAGTCCATCCGCACGAAGGTCTTGTCGCCCGCGATCGGCACCGCCTGCAGCACGATGCGGTAGTCGCGGGTGGAAAGCGGGCCGCTGTCGGCGCGCAGCCGCATCTGCAGATAGTCGGCGGTGGCGGCGACGTTCTCGAAGACGAAATCCACCCGCTGCGCCTGCTGCAGCGGCTGGTCGTGCTTGCGGCCGACATGCACCGCCAGCACCGTGCCGGCCGGGCCTTTCTGCACCGCGCAGCGCTTGGTGTTGAGGTGCAGCATCAGGATCTCGCACCAGCCCTCGGGCGACTGCAGCGCGGTGCCGACGGTGCCGAAGGCATGGTCCATCGACGCGTCGATCGTGCCCTGGAGCTGGCCGGCCGATTCGGTCGATTCCAGCCGCAGGGGCCGGCCGAAAGCGTTCTGCTTCAGGGCCGACGCCACCTCGGCATGCCGGGCCTGCAGGGATGCCGCATCGCCCGCGGCATGGGCGGCCGGCACCGCGGCGACCGCGCAGGCGGCCAGGCAGGCCAGGGCCGCGGTGCGCAGCGAAAAGAGGGCAGGGCGGCCGGTGCGGGCGGTGTCGGAAGGCTTCATGGCGGGTACGCGGAAAAGTGGGCGGGCGGGGCCGCGCGGCGGCCCGGGACGTGCAGCCCATGCTAGGGGCGGCGACCGCGCCGGGCCGTACCAGTTGTAAGCGCCGCTATGGGACCGCGGCGGCAACGGCCGCGCCCGCCGTGCCGCGCGGCATCCCCAGGGGGACGGATCAGACGTCGGAACGCGGCGTGGACGGCGTCGCCGCAGCAGCTTCGGACGGCGCCGTGCGTCGGCTCCGCAGCCCCAGCACCAGCAGGTAGATGCCCAGGTTGAACACCACCACCGCCACGCCCAGGCCGACCTGCACCGTGCGCGTCAGGCCCTCGGGGTAGATGGCGGCCGCCAGGTAGTGGTCGATGAAGCCGACGGCGTAGCCCTCATCGCCCGCGGCGCGGCGTAGCCGCATCTCCAGCGGGGTAAGCGGGCAGATGCGCCCGCTCGTCATCACGAAGGCCGCCCAGGCGAGGGCCGGCAGGTGCAGCAGCATCCAGCCGCGCTTCCACAGCGCCAGCAGGCCGCCGAGCACCGCGAAGGCGATGAAGGCACCGTGCAGCACCAGCACCGCATCGGCGGCCAGGCGGGCGTTCATCCGGGGCCGGGGTTCAGAGCGCCGGAGGTAGGCCCTGGCGGCCGTCGGCCGCCACCGGTGCGGGCAGCGGCACCGGGCGCACCGGCTCTTCGGCGGCCGCATGGCGGGACGAGGCGAACAGGCCCCACACCGCCATGAACATCGCCGCGATCACCGGGCCGATCACGAAGCCGTTCAGGCCGAACAGCGCCATGCCGCCCAGGGTCGAGATCAGCACCACGTAGTCGGGCATCTTGGTGTCCTTGCCCACCAGCAGGGGCCGCAGGATGTTGTCGACCAGGCCGATCACCACCACGCCCCAGAAGATCAGGCCCAAACCCTTGGCCGTCGCGCCGATGGCCAGGAAGTAGATGGCGATCGGGCCCCAGACCAGCCCGGCGCCGATGGCCGGCAGCAGCGACAGGAAGGCCATCAGCGTGCCCCACAGCACCGCGCCGTGGATGCCCAGGAACCACAGCGCGATGCCGCCCAGCAGGCCCTGCGTCATCGCCACGATGATGTTGCCCTTTACCGTGGCCTTGATGACCGTGGTGAACTTGCCGAGCAGCTGCTGCTTGTGCTCCATGTTCAGCGGGATCGCGTCCTTGATGCGGGCCGAGAGCTGGGCACCGTCGCGCAGCAGGAAGTACAGCAGGTAGAGCATGATGAAGAAGCTCACCAGGAACTCGAACGTGTTCTGCCCGATGTTGAAGGCCCGCGAGGTGATGACCTGCGCGCCCTGGGTCAGCGCGGTGGTGATCTTGGCCTGCACCGCGTTCATGTCGCCAATGCCGAAGCGGTTGAGCAGATCGGTCACCCAGTGCGGCATCGAGCCCATGATGTCGCGGAAGTAGGTGCCGAAATTCAGCTCGCCCGACTGCACCCGCTGCACCACCAGCGTCACCTCCTGCACCAGCGACACCATGATCAGCGACACCGGCAGGATCACGATCACCAGGCAGATACCGAGCGTGGCGAAGGTCGCCAGGTTGCGGCGCTTGGGCATGCGCTTGAGGATCCAGCGGCGCATCGGCGCGAACAGCAGCGCCAGGATCGAGGCCCAGAAGACGGCGCCGTAGAACGGAAACAGGATGCAGAAGAAAGCGACCGTAACGGCCACCAGCAGCCACAGGAAGGTTTTTTGTTCGAGTTGGGAGGACTTCATGGCGCGCAGGGTCGGGGACCGGTCGGGAAAGCCCGGATGCTACCCGGAGGCTTTCGCGACGGCACCGCCCGTAACGAACTGTGACGTGCGGCCCGGCCTGCACGTGACAATCGCGGCCCCGCCTTCTCTGCGCATGCCGCGCCCTCCTGGATGACCGAACCCTTTCGACTGGCCCCCACGGGCTCGCCTGCCGCCATGCGGCCGCACGCGGCGCCGGCGACGGCCCGCCGCCCGGCGCACCGTGCCGCGCACTGGCAGGCCTGGCTGTGGGCCCTGTGCTGCACCGTGCTGCTGGTGCTGGGCAGCGCGGGCGCACACGCCGCCCCGCCCGACGCACCGCCGCCCACCACCGACGAGGTGCTGGACGCGGCCCGCAAGACCCTGCAGGGCGTGCAGAAACAGCTGGAGGGTGAGGTGCCCGACACCACCCTGCTCACCATGCGCGGCGCGGTGCTGCAGGCCCAGGCCCAGGCCGAGCAGACGGCCGCCGACTTGGAGCCGGCCCTGGCCAAGGTGCAGGCCCGCCTGGCCGAGCTGGGCGCCGCGCCCGATGCCAAGGCCGCCGAGGCGCCCGACGTGGCCGAGCAGCGTGCCACGCTGGAGAAAGACCGCAAGCAGATCGACGCGCAGGTCAAGCTGGCCCGGCTGCTGTCGGTGGAAGGCACGCAGACGGCCGACCAGATCGCCGAGCGGCGGCGGGCGCAGTTCACCGCGCAGATCGGCGAGCGCACCGCCTCGATCCTGGGCGCGCCGTTCTGGCGCGAACTGCGGGCCAGCCTGCCGCGCGACCTGGCCCGTCTGCAGCAGGCCGCCGCCGAACTGAAGACCGCCGCCGGCGCCACCCCGCCGGGCGTGTGGCTGGCGCTGCTGCTGGGCGCGGCGGGTGCGGTCGCGCTGCGCTACTGGGCGGTGCGGCTGCTGCTGCGCTTCACTTCGCAGCGTGTGCCGGCCGGCCGCTTGCGCCGCTCGCTGCTGGCGCTGGCGCTCACCGTGCTCAACGTGGCCGCGCCGGCGGTGGTGGTGCACCTGCTGCGACTCGGCTTCACCAGCTACGCCGCGCTGTCCGACCCGCTGGAGCGCTTCCTGCTGGCGGGCGTCGGCATGGTGTGCTTCGGCGCCTTCGTGGCGGGGCTCGGCGACGCGCTGCTGTCGCGCCGCCGGCCGTCGTGGCGCCTGCCGCCGATCGCCGACAGCGAGGCGGCGGTGATGCACGGCTACCCGTTGCTGCTGGCGATCGTGCTGGTCGGCAGCTGGGGGCTCGACCGGCTGACGGTACTGCTCAACACCGGCCTGGCGACGGCCGTGGCGCAGGAATGCATGTCCGCGCTGCTGATGGGCCTGGTGCTGGCCTGGGGCCTGCACCGGTTCGAGAAGCAGCACCGCCACGAGCTGGCCGCCGCACGCGCCGCTGCGGCGCAGGACGAGTGCGGCTCCGCCGCGCCGGCCACCACGCCCTGGACCACGGTGCTCGCCAAGCTGGTGTGGGTGGCGATGGCGGCGAGCTTCCTCTGCCTGCTGGTGGGCTATGTGGCGGTCGGCAGTTTCATCGTCAAGCAGCTGGTGTGGATCGCTATCGTGTCTGCCACGGTGTACCTGCTGAACGCGCTGATCGACGATGCCTTCGTCGCCTGGCTCGGCAGCCCGCGCGGCGATGCCGATGCGTCCGCTCAGGCGCCCGGTGTGCGGATGCGCGCCCAGTGGGCGGTGCTGCTGTCGGCGGTGGGCCGGCTGGCGGTGCTGCTGTTCGCGGTGGTGCTGATCGCCGCGCCCTTCGGCCAGGGCCCGGTGGAACTGGTGGAGCGCGCCGGGTCCCTCCGCGACGGCGTCGCCATCGGCGCGGTGCGGCTGCAGCCCAGCACGGTGCTGCAGGCGATCGCCGTCTTCGTCTTCGGCACCATCGCCGTGCGGCTGGCGCAGCGCTGGCTGCGCGACCGGCTGCTGCCCACCACCGGGCTCGACGCGGCGATGCGCGATTCGGCCGTCACCCTGTTGGGCACGATGGGCACCATCGCCGCGCTGGCCTTCGCGCTGTCGGCGATCGGGCTGGGGCTGGAGCGCATCGCATGGGTCGCGAGCGCCCTGTCGGTGGGGATCGGTTTCGGCCTGCAGGCGGTGGTGTCCAACTTCGTCTCGGGCCTGATCCTGCTGGCCGAGCGGCCGGTGAAGGTGGGCGACTGGGTTTCGCTGAGCGGGGTGGAGGGCGACATCCGCCGGATCAACGTGCGGGCCACCGAGATCCAGATGGGCGACCGCTCGACCGTCATCGTGCCCAACTCGGAATTCATCACCAAGATCGTGCGTAACGTGACGCTGGCCAACCCGCTGGGCCAGGTGTCGTTCAAGCTGCCGATGGCGCTCGACGCCGACGTGGTGCAGGTGCGCGAGATCATCCTGGCCGCCTTCGCCGCCAACGAAGGCGTGCTGGACACGCCCGAGCCCAAGGTGTTCCTGGAAAGCGTCGAGACCGAACGGCTGATCTTCGCCGCCAACGGCGCGGTGTCGTCGCCGCGGCAGGCGTATGCCGTCAAGAGCGCGCTGCTGTTCGACGTGCTGGCACGGCTGCGGGCGATCGGGCAGTTCCCGGCGCGCGCCGCGCCGCCGGCCGACGATCCGCTGGCGCCCGACGCGCCGGTGCAGGTGCCGCCGCTCGGTGCGCCACCAACGGGCACGGTGTGACGGTGGCGGCCCCTTCCGCACACGACCTGCGCGCGCTCACCGCGCAGTTTCCGCATGCCGGCCGGCTCGAAGCCGTGTACCTGCGGCCGGCCCGCCGCGCGGCGGTGCTGGCACCCGACCGCGCCACCGCCATCGCCGGCAAGGGCCTGCAGGGCGACCGCAGTGCGCTCTCGGCCTCCACCGGCGGCAAGCGGCAGGTGACGCTGATCCAGGCCGAGCACCTGCCGGTGATCGCCTCGTTCCTGGCCCGCGACGGGCTCGATGCGGCGCTGCTGCGCCGCAACCTGGTGGTGCGCGGCCTGAACCTGCTGGCCGCGCGCAGCCTGTTCCGCGACGCGCCGGTGGTGCTGTGCATCGGCGACGAGGTGCAGCTGGAAATCTCCGGCCCGTGCGACCCGTGCTCCCGCATGGAGGACCTGCTGGGCCCCGGTGCCTACAACGCGATGCGGGGCCACGGCGGCGTGACCGCGCGGGTGCTGGTCGGCGGGCGGATGCATGTCGGCGATGCGGTCCGCTGCGGGCCGGCACCCGCGCTGGCAGGCTGAAACCGCAGACGGCCCGGTCCTACACCTTCGGCCGCGCGATGCCGCCACACTGCGGACAGGCACACCGCCTCGGGTGTGGCCGATCAGTAGTGAAAAGGAGCGCAACTTCATGCAAGTACAAGTCAATACCCACAATGGTGTCGAAGGCCGCGAAGCGATGGAGCTGTGGGCGAACGACGAGGTGAACGCGGGCCTGGCCCGGTTCAAGGACCATGTCACCCGGGTGGAGGTGCACATCAGCGACGAGAACAGCGGCAAGGCCGGCGCGGACGACAAGCGCTGCGTGATGGAGGCGCGCGTGGCGCAGCAACCACCGTCCGCCGTGACCCACCATGCACCCACCGTCGACGAAGCCTTCCGCGGCGCGCTGCGCAAGCTGAAGCACCTGCTCGAAAGCACGCTCGACCGCCGCAACGACCACCGCGACCGCGACTCGGTCCGCCGCGATCCCGACGTCGTGGCACCCTTGCTTGGCGAAGCCCCGGCCGCCTGACGGCCCGTGCTGCAACGGCGGGGCTACCATCGCCCCATGCCCGCTGCAGCCTCTTCCCCCACCGCGCTGCCGGTCGATGCCCAGGGCATCCTCGCACTGGCCGCGCGGTCCATGTTCCACCTGTTCTCCAGCGTCAGCCAGGGCATGTTCCTGGTGGACCGCGACGCGCGCATCGTCTGGGTGAACGAAGGCTACCGCCGCTTCCTGCCGGCGCTGGGCTTCTCGTCCATCGACCAGTTCCTCGGCCATGTGGTGGAGGAGGTCATCCCCAACACGCAGATGCGCCGGGTGCTCGACACCGGCGAGCCGATCCTGGTCGACCTGCTCACCAACAAGGCCGGCACCTTCGTCGTCAGCCGCATCCCCTTGCGCGACGACGACGGCGTGACGGTGATCGGCGCCATCGGCATCGTGCTGTTCGACCATCCCGAAACCACGCTGCAGCCGCTGATCAGCAAGTTCGCGCTGCTGCAGCGCGATCTGGACGACGCCCGGCGGGAGCTGGCCAGCCAGCGTGGCCGGGCGGCCGCCGCGCAGTCGCAGCACGGCCACCGGCGTGCCAAGCACACCTTCGCCAGCTTCATCGGCACCAGCCCGGCCGCCGTCGAGATCAAACGGCAAGCCCGGCGTGCGGCGCAGTCCTCCAGCCCGGTGCTGCTGCTGGGCGAAACCGGCACCGGCAAGGAACTGCTGGCCCACGCGATCCACACCGCATCGGCCCGCGCGGCCGGCCCCTTCGTCGGGGTGAACATCGCGGCGGTGCCGGACACGCTGCTGGAGGCCGAGTTCTTCGGCGTCGCGCCCGGTGCTTTCACCGGCGCCGACCGCAAGGCGCGCGAAGGCAAGTTCCGGCTGGCCGACGGCGGCACCCTGTTCCTCGACGAGATCGGCGACATGCCGCTGGCGCTGCAGGCCAAGCTGCTGCGCGCCTTGCAAGAGGGCGAGATCGAGCCGCTGGGCAGCAACCAGCTGCAGCCGTTCGACGCCCGGGTGATCGCCGCCACCTCGCGCGACCTGAACGCCCTGGTGCGCGACGGCAGGTTCCGCGAAGACCTGTACTACCGGCTGGCGGTGCTGCCGCTGCGGGTGCCGCCGCTGCGCGAGCGCCGGGCCGACATCCCCGCGCTGGTCGAGGCCTTGGGCGAAGACATGGCCCTGCGCGGCGCCGCCGAGCCGCCCGACGTGCTGCCCGACGCGCTGGCGCTGCTGGCCGGGCAGCACTGGCGCGGCAACATCCGCGAGCTGCGCAACGTGCTGGAGCAGGCCGCCATGCGCAGCGATTCGCAGCGGATCGACGCTGCGGCGCTGCGGCCTTTGCTGGCCCAGGCCGGCGTCGAGCCCCTGGCGCCCGCTGCTACCGAACTGGCCGCGGCGACCGACGACGCGGACCTGTGCCGCGCGCTGCCCGACCAGATCGCCGCGCTGGAGCGCCGCGCCATCGCCGCCGCGATGCGCTCCACCGGCGGCAACAAGCTGGCCGCGGCCCGCCTGCTGGGCATCTCCCGCGCGACCCTCTACGGACGTCTGGAAAACCCTGACGGCGCAGCAGACAGTTGACCGGATTTCAGGCACGGCGGGTGTCTGAAATTCAGGCATGGGGCGCCTGATCGGCGGTGTCTTCCCTGTGAAATCAACGGGATACGCGCAGGCACGGACTGTGCAACATCCAGCCATCACAACGAGGAGACACCGCATGCACCGCCGTAGCCTGATCGCCGTCGCAGCCGCCGTAGGGGCCGCCGTCATCGCCGTACCCGCCTTCGCGCAGGGCAAAGAGATCAAGATCGCCCACGTCTACAGCAAGACCGGCCCGCTGGAGGCCTACGGCAAGCAGACGCAGACCGGGCTGATGATGGGCCTGGAGTACGCCACCGGCGGCACCATGGCGGTCAACGGCCGCAAGATCGTGGTGATCGAGAAGGACGACCAGGGCAAGCCCGACCTGGGCAAGTCGCTGCTGGCCACCGCCTACTCCGACGACAAGGCCGACCTGGCCGTGGGCCCCACCGCGTCGGGCGTGGCGCTGGCGATGCTGCCGGTAGCCGAGGAGTACAAGAAGATCCTGCTGGTGGAGCCGGCGGTCGCCGATTCGATCACCGGCGACAAGTGGAACAAGTACATCTTCCGCACCGGCCGCAACAGCAGCCAGGACGCGATCAGCAACGCGGTGGCGATCGACAAGGCCGGCACCACCATCGCCACCCTGGGCCAGGACAACGCCTTCGGCCGCGACGGGGTGAAGGCCTTCAAGGAAGCGATCAAGTCGGCCAAGCTGGTGCACGAGGAGTACCTGCCCGCCGCCACCACCGACTTCACCGCCGGCGCCCAGCGCCTGATCGACAAGCTCAAGGACCAGCCCGGCCGCAAGGTGATCTGGATCGTCTGGGCCGGCGCCGGCAATCCGTTCAAGATCGTCGACCTCGATCTGAAGCGCTACAACATCGAGATCGCCACCGGCGGCAACATCCTGCCGGCCATGGCCGCGTACAAGAACCTGCCGGGCATGGAGGGCGCCACCTACTACTACTTCGGCATCCCGAAGAACCCGGTGAACGAGGCGCTGGTCTCGGCCCACTACAAGCAGTTCAAGACACCGCCCGACTTCTTCACCGCCGGCGGCTTCTCCTCGGCCATGGCCATCGTCGCCGCGCTCAAGAAGACCGACGGCGACACCGGCACCCACAAGCTGATCGCCGCGATGGAAGGCATGAGCTTCGAGACACCCAAGGGCACGATGACCTTCCGCAAGGAAGACCACCAGGCGATGCAGAGCATGTACCACTTCAGGATCAAGAACGACCCGGCCTTCGCCTGGGGCGTGCCCGAGCTGGTGCGCGAGATCAAGCCGTCGGAGATGGCCATCCCGATCCGCAACACCCGCTGAAAAAGGGGTGCGGGAACCTACTGCGCAGCCCGGTTGCGCGGCTGCGGTCCTCACCTTACGAAAGTACGGCTCCGGTCCTCGCCGCGCACTCGGGCTTGCTCGCTACGGTTTTCGCACCCCTTTTTTCCTCTGTCGATTCTTTGCAGTTCCAAACCCCTGGGCACACGGGGGCGGGGAGGGCTTTCGCCTTTTCACACCACAGGAGACATGCCATGCCATTCGATCCATCGGTTCCTTCGCCGCTCGTGTCCTCGCACCGCCCGCGCCGTGTGCGCGCGGTGCGCCGTAGCGCCCTCGCGGCGGTGGTCGCGCTCGCCGCGGCCGGCGCCCATGCGGCGGTGCCGCTGCCGCAGCTGGGCCTCGACGCCGGCCAGACGACCGTCTCGGGGCTGTCGGCCGGCGGCTTCATGGCGGTGCAGCTGCACGTGGCGTACTCGGCCACCTTCAAGACCGGCGCCGGCGTGGTCGCGGGCGGGCCGTTCTACTGCGCCGAAGGCTCGGTGCTCAACGCCACCGGCCGCTGCATGGCGAGCCCCTCGGGCATCCCCACCGCCAGCCTGGTGAGCACCACCAACAACTGGGCCGGCCAGGGGCTGATCGACCCGACCTCGAACCTCGCGGCATCGAAGGTCTACCTTTTCTCGGGCACGCTCGACAGCAGCGTCAAGACCGGGGTGATGGACGCGCTGCAGACCTACTACCAGAGCTATGTGCCGAGCGCCAATGTGGTCTACAAGAAGGACATCGCGTCCGAGCATGCGATGGTCACCGACGACTACGGCAGCACCTGCTCGACCAAGGCATCGCCCTATATCAACGACTGCAACTTCGACCTGGCCGGCGCGCTGCTCCAGCAGCTCTACGGCACGCTGAGCCCGCGCAACAACGGCACGCTCTCGGGCAGCTTCATAGAGTACGACCAGGGCGCCTTCGTCAGCGGGCACGGCATGGCGACCACCGGCTGGGCCTATGTGCCGCAGGCCTGCGCGGCGGGCGCCGGCGGAAGCTGCCGGCTGCACCTGGTGCTGCACGGCTGCAAGCAGAACACCGCCGACATCGGCCAGCAGTACGTGCGCAACACCGGCTACAACCGCTGGGCCGACACCAACCGCATCGTGGTGCTCTATCCGCAGACCAGCACCGCCGCCACCAACAGCTGCTGGGACTGGTGGGGCTACGACAGCGCCAACTACTCCAAGAAGTCGGGCCCGCAGATGGTGGCGGTGAAGGCGATGGTCGACCGCATCGTCGGCAGCGGCACCACCGTGCCGCCCGCCGCGCTGCCCGCACCCACCGGCGTCACCACCAGCGGCGCGACCGCCGGCAGCATGGCGATCGGCTGGAGCGCGGTGGGCGGCGCGGCCGGCTACAACGTCTACCGCGGCGCCACCAAGGCCAACGCGCTGCCGGTGAACGGCACCGGGTTCACCGACACCGGCCTGTCGCCCGCCACCAGCTACAGCTGGACGGTGCGCGCCACCGATGCGAACGGCGGGGAGGGCGCCGCCTCGGCCGCCGCCACCGGCACCACGACGGCCGCCACCGCCGCCACCTGCTTCACCGCGAGCAACTACGACCACACGATGGCCGCGCGCGCCTATGCGCTCTACGGCGCCACCTACGCCTACGGCTCCAACCAGTACTTGGGCCTGTGGAACATCTACACCACCACGACGCTGAAGCGCACCGCGCCCGGCCACTACGTCATCGGCACCTGCTGAGGCGCCCACCGAGGAACCCATGGGACTGCTGGAAACCCGCAACCTGACGATCCGCTTCGGCGGCCACGTCGCCGTCAACCGGGTGAGCTGCCGCTTCGCACCCGGCACGCTGACCGCCATCGTCGGCCCCAACGGCGCGGGCAAGACGACCTACTTCAACCTGATCTCCGGCCAGCTGCCGGCGACCGAGGGCGAGGTGCTGCTCGACGGGCAGGATGTGTCGCGCCTGCCGGTCTCGGCCCGCACCCGGGCCGGGCTGGGGCGGGCCTTCCAGCTCACCAACCTGTTCCCCAGCCTGAGCGTGCTGGAGAACGTGCGCCTGGCGGTGCAGGCCACCCACGACGGGCCGCACCGGCGCGGCCTGAACCTGTGGAGCATCTGGAGCGACCACCGGGGCTTGACCACCCGGGCCGAGGCGATCCTGGCCGAGGTGGCGCTGCTGCCGAAGGCGGGGGCCGCGGTGTCGAGCCTGCCGCACGGCGACCAGCGCAAGCTGGAGGTGGCGCTGCTGATGGCGCTGGGGGCCAAGGTGTTCCTGTTCGACGAGCCGACCGCGGGCATGAACGCGGCGGAGGCGCCGGTGATCCTGGACCTGGTCCGCGCGCTGAAGCAGGACAAGACGAAGACCATCCTGCTGGTGGAGCACAAGATGGACGTGGTGCGCGAACTGGCCGACCGGATCATCGTGCTGCACAACGGCGCGCTGGTGGCCGACGGCGCGCCGGCCGAGGTGATCGCCTCCGCGGTGGTGCAGGAAGCCTACCTGGGCGTGGCCAAGGAGGCAGCATGAACACCGCGAACACCGCGAACACCGCGAACACCGCGGGCCACGCATCGCCGCTGCTCGCCCTCCAGGGCGTCCACACCCACATCGGCGCGTACCACATCCTCCACGGCGTGGACCTCACCGTCCCGCGCGGCCAGGTCACCATGCTCCTGGGCCGCAACGGTGCCGGCAAGACGACCACCCTGCGGACCATCATGGGCCTGTGGCATGCCTCGCAGGGCACGATCCACTTCGCGGGCCAGGACATCACCCGCCTCGCCACCCCGCAGATCGCGGGCCAGGGCATCGCCTACGTGCCGGAGAACATGGGCATCTTCGCGGACCTCACCGTGAAGGAGAACATGGTGCTGGCCGCCCGCGGTGCGCGCACCGCGCAGCAGATCGACGGCACCCGGCTGCAGTGGATCTTCTCGCTGTTCCCGGCGGTCGAGAAGTTCTGGAACCACCCGGCCGGCAAGCTCTCGGGCGGGCAGAAGCAGATGCTGGCCGTCTCCCGCGCCATCGTCGAGCCGCGCGAAATGCTGATCGTCGACGAGCCCAGCAAGGGCCTGGCGCCGTCGATCATCAACAACATGATCGACGCCTTCGCCCAGTTGAAGACCCAGGGCGTGACCATCCTGCTGGTCGAGCAGAACCTGAGCTTCGCCACCCGCCTGGGCGACCGGGTCGCGGTGATGGACGACGGCCGCATCGTGCATGCCGGCGCGATGCAGGCGCTGGCCGACGACGCGGCGCTGCAGCAGTCGCTGCTGGGGCTCGCGCTGTGAGCCCCGGCACCGCACCGAACGACCGGTCCGCCGCAGCGGCCGCGGTCGGCATGCCGGGCGTAGCGGCACGTCGCGCATCGGCCGCTGCCGGCACCGACTCCACACAAAAAGTGCCTGTAGCCGGCGCCACATGCCGGCCGGTAGCTATTAAAAAAGGAGCAAACCGCCCATGAAGGCACTCGACTTCGACTGGAAGCCGCTGGCTCTGGTGCCGGCCCTCGCGCTGCTGGCGCTGCCGCTGGTGGGCTCGCCCTCGACCTGGCTCACGCTCACCGTGGCGGGGCTGGCGATGGGCATGATCGTCTTCATCATCGCCTCGGGCCTGACGCTGGTCTTCGGGCTGATGGACGTGCTGAATTTCGGGCACGGGGTGTTCATCGCGCTGGGCGCTTTCGTCGCGACCAGCGTGCTGGGCGCGATGGGCGACTGGACCGGCTCCGACGTCCTGTGGCGCAACCTGGTGGCGGTGCTGCCCGCCATGGTCGTCGCGATGCTGGTGGCCGGCGCGGTGGGCCTGGCCTTCGAGCGCTTCATCGTGCGGCCGGTGTACGGCCAGCACCTCAAGCAGATCCTGATCACCATGGGCGGCATGATCATCGGCGAGGAGCTGATCAAGGTGATCTGGGGCCCGCAGCAGATCCCGCTGCCGCTGCCCGAGGCGATGCGCGGCGCGGTGCTGATCGGCGACGCGGCGGTCGAGAAATACCGGCTGATCGCGGTGGTGGTGGGCCTGGTCGTCTTCGGGCTGCTCGCCTGGACGCTGGGCCGCACCAAGGTCGGCCTCTTGATCCGTGCCGGCGTGCAGGACCGGGAGATGGTCGAGTCGCTCGGCTACCGCATCCGGCGCCTCTTCGTCGGCGTGTTCGTGGTCGGCAGCGCGCTGGCGGGGCTCGGCGGCGTGATGTGGGGCCTCTACCAGCAGAACGTGGTGCCGCAGATGGGCGCGCAGGTCAACGTGCTGATCTTCATCGTGATCATCATCGGCGGCCTGGGCTCCACCGGCGGCGCGCTGATCGGCGCGCTGCTGGTCGGGCTGATGGCCAACTACACCGGCTTCCTGGTGCCGAAGGTGGCGCTGTTCTCGAACATCGCGCTGATGGTCGCGATCCTCCTGTGGCGCCCGCAAGGCGTCTACCCCGTCGCGGGCAGCAGATAGCACACCCCCATGCTGCGCACTTCGTGTCTTCGCACACCCCCTTGCAGGCGGCGACACCGGCAGCCCGGCGGAGCCGGCTCTGCGGTGTTCCTGAAACCAACCCACCGGGCGCCCGCTGTCTGCGCCGGGGAGCCACTATGCTGAACCGTATCCTCTCGGGCGACACCCCCCGCAGCCGCGTGCTGGCGGTGGTGCTGGTCGCTGTATTCCTGGCGCTGGCACTCGCGCCGTTCCTGTTTCCCGGCGTCAAGGCGCTCAACGTGGCGGCCAAGGTGCTGGTCTTCGTGGTGCTGGTGGCGGGCTTCGACCTGCTGCTGGGCTATACCGGCATCGTGAGCTTCGCGCACACGATGTTCTTCGGCATCGGCGCCTACGGCATCGCGATCGCCACCACCCGCATGGGTGCCACCTGGGGCGCGCTGGCGGTGGGCCTGGGCGGGGCGCTGGCGGTGTCGCTGATGCTGTCGCTGGCGGTGGGGCTGTTCTCGCTGCGGGTGCGGGCGATCTTCTTCGCGATGATCACGCTGGCGGTGGCCTCGGCGTTCCAGACGCTGGCCTCGCAGCTGTCGGACCTCACCGGCGGCGAGGACGGGCTGACCTTCAAGGTGCCGGCCATCCTGTCGCCCGCGTTCGAGTTCGCCGAGGAGCCTTTCCTGGGCGTATCGCTCGACGGCCGGCTGCTCTGCTACTACCTGCTGTTCGTGCTCGCGGTGGTGCTGGTGCTGGCGGTGCTGCGCATCGTCAACTCGCCCTTCGGCCGGGTGCTGCAGGCGATCCGCGAGAACGAGTTCCGGGCCGAGGCGATCGGCTACCGCGTCGTGGTCTACCGCACCCTCGCGAGCGTGCTGTCGGCGCTGGTCGCCTGCATCGCCGGCGCGATGCTCGCGCTCTGGCTGCGCTACAACGGGCCCGACACCTCGCTCTCGTTCGAGATCATGCTCGACGTGCTGCTGATCGTGGTGATCGGCGGGATGGGCACGGTCTACGGCGCGGTGATCGGCTCGGCGCTGTTCGTGGTGGCGCAGAGCTACCTGCAGGACCTGCTGCGGCTCGGCAGCGAGGCGGCCTCCGGGCTGCCGTGGCTGGCCGCGCTGCTCTCGCCCGACCGCTGGCTGCTGTGGCTGGGCGTGCTGTTCGTGCTGTCGGTCTACTACTTCCCGACCGGCATCGTCGGCCGGCTGCGGGCGGGGGCGGCGCGATGAGCGCGGTGCCCGTGCCCACCTCCCGCTACCTGCGCTGCGCCGGCCGCGAGATCCACGTCACCGCCTGGGGCGAGGAGGGCGCGCCGGTGGTCGTCGCCTGGCACGGCCTGGCCCGCACCGGCCGCGACATGGACCCGCTGGCCGCGCACCTGGCCGGCCGCTACCGGGTGGTCTGCCCCGACACGCTCGGCCGCGGCCTGAGCCAGTGGAGCCCGGCGCCGTCGGACGAATACTGCCTGCGCTTCTACGCCCGCATCGCCGCCGATCTGTTCGATGCGCTGGGCATCGACAGCGCCCACTGGATCGGCACCTCGATGGGCGCCGCGATCGGCACCGTCTGCGCCTCGGGGCTCTTCGAGCCGGCGCTGGCCGGCCGCATCCGCAGCCTGCTGCTCAACGACAACGCGCCCGAGCTGGCCGCCCCGGCGCTGGAGCGCATCAAGGCCTACGCCGGATCGCCGCCGGCCTTCGACACGGTGACCGAACTGGAAGCCTTCTTCCGCCAGGTCTACCGCCCCTACGGCTGGCTGGGCGACGCCCAGTGGCGCCACCTGACCGAGACCAGCACCCGCCGCCTGCCCGACGGCCGGGTGACGCCGCACTACGACCCGCAGATGGTCCGCCAGTTCACCGACCATGCCGACGACTACCGCATCTGGGACCACTACGACCGGCTGCGCATCCCGGTGCTGTGCCTGCGGGGCGCCGAATCCGACCTGGTGCTGCCGCCGACGCTCGACGCGATGCGCGGCAGGGGGCCTGGTGCCGCCGGGCTGCTGGACGTCATCGAAGTGGCCGGCTGCGGCCACGCCCCGGCGCTGAACGTGCCGGCGCAGTACGCGATGGTCGATGGCTTCTTGCTAAGAGCAGAATCTTGAAAGAAAGAGGCTGTAGCCGTTGTGTGGAGACGGCTGGTAGCTATTCCTTTGGTAGCAATGTGCCCAGGATGGGTCGTGGTCTGCATCAGATAAAGACGTGCGGTACTTGTTGAATCTTTGGCTAAAGGGTGACTTTGACCCGGAAGATGACGCGATTTCTGAATTGCAAGCCAACGCACAGATTGAACAATGGCGGACGATGCGGGCCTGGCCCGGTCTGCAGGCTTGGTAGCGCAAAGACTCCATCAAGAGCCCGCTTAAAAGGAATGTTTACAGCTGCTTCGGGCCCTAAGCAGCCATTCGACTCAGCGCGGCAGCACCTTGCTCGATCGTGCCGTGCGCTCTACCTTTTTCGCGGGACCATTGCTGCCCACGCACCTGGCTTCTGTCGATCTGACACAATCGCCCGATGCGGTTCTTGACATCACGTTTCTCCCAAGCGGTGCAATGCCGTGGCCGGGAGCTTCCGCTCGGGCATTTCTGCTCTGTCACTCCCCCGTAGCTCGCGCGCTAGTTCCTAGCGGCACTTCTCTCCCTTAGATCGTCTCCAGCAGGCAGCGCATGCCGGCTGCGTGTCCCTTTTTCAGTTCGCTGCGCAGCACTAGCGCAGCTTGGCTACGTATGTCCATTTCATCTCTTCGGCAGCAATGGCTGTCCAACATCCGCGGCGACCTGCTAGCGGGTATCGTCGTCGCCCTGGCGCTGATACCTGAAGCCATCGCCTTCTCCGTCATCGCAGGTGTCGATCCGCAAGTCGGCCTCTACGCATCCTTCAGCATCGCCGTAGTCATCGCCTTCACCGGCGGCCGGCCCGGCATGATCTCGGCTGCCACAGGCGCGATGGCGCTGCTCATGGTCACTCTGGTCAAGGAGCACGGCCTGCAGTACCTGCTGGCGGCCACGGTGCTCACCGGCCTCCTGCAGATCGTCGCCGGCGCTCTGCGGCTGGGTTCGTTGATGCGCTTCGTCTCGCGCTCGGTCGTCACCGGCTTCGTGAATGCCCTGGCGATCCTGATCTTCCTCGCACAGCTGCCGGAATTGACCCACGTCGGTTGGCAAACCTATGCGATCACGGCGGCGGGGCTGGCGATCATCTACGGCTTCCCGTACATCACCAAAGCCATCCCCTCGCCCCTCGTCACGATCGTGGTCCTGACGGCGGTGTCGATGCTTCTTGGACTCGATGTGCGCACCGTCGGCGACATGGGCCAGTTGCCGAGCAGCCTGCCGGTCTTCCTGCTGCCCGATGTACCCCTGAACCTGCCGACGCTCGGCATCATCCTTCCGTACTCGGCCACCCTTACTGTCGTTGGCCTGCTGGAGTCGATGATGACGGCGGCCATCGTGGATGCACTGACGGACACGCCCAGCGACAAGAACCGCGAGTGCATGGGCCAGGGCGTGGCGAACATCGCCACGGGCTTCATCGGCGGTATGGCCGGTTGCGCCATGATCGGCCAGTCGGTGATCAACGTGAAGTCGGGCGGGCGGGGCCGGCTCTCCGCGCTGGCTGCCGGCGTGTTCCTGCTGATGATGGTGGTTTTCCTGGGACCGTGGGTCAGCCGGATACCCATGCCTGCCTTGGTCGCCGTGATGATCATGGTCTCCATCGGCACATTCAGCTGGGGCTCCCTGCGCAAGTTGCGCGAGCATCCGCCGAGTTCTTCCATCGTGATGCTGGCGACCGTCGTCGTCACCGTTGCCACGCACGACCTCGCCAAGGGGGTTTTTGCCGGCGTGCTGCTGTCCGGCATCTTCTTCGCGCACAAGGTGGGTCGCTTCCTGCGCATCGAGCGCAGCGAACACCCGGAGAACGGCGCGACCCTCTACCAGGTCAACGGACAGGTGTTCTTCGCTTCGTCCGAAGCCTTCCTGGCGGCATTCGATTTCAAGGATGCGGTCGCCAAGGTGGTGATCGACGTGAGCCGGGCGCACTTCTGGGACATCACCGCCATCAGTGCGCTCGACAAGGTGGTCATGAAGTTCCGTCGCGAGGGCTCCAACGTCGAGGTCCTGGGTCTCAACGAAGCCAGCGCGACGCTGGTGGACCGCTTCGGCATCCACGACAAACCTGACGCGGTCGAGCAGGCCCTGCACTGAACCCCGAGAGGAACACAACATGCAAAACATCTGCGTGGCGCTTTTGCATCCGCAGTGTCGTTCCGCGAGCCTGCACGGTGGGTACATCCGGCGCGCTACCGGGTCTCGCAGCAGGCTCTCGCCGGCTTCGTCCTAGTCGACCCGTGCGCCAGAGTCCTTGACGATGGTCGCCCAGCGCGCCAGCTCGGTCTTCACCGTGGCGCCGAACTGCGCCGAGCTCAGCCGCCACGGCTCGGCGCCCTGCTGGGCCAGCCGGTCCTGGATGTCCTTGGCGGCCAGCGCCTTGTCGAACGCGCCGTGCAGCTTGGCGACGATGTCGGGCGGGGTGCCGGCCGGCGCGAAAAGGCCGTACCACGGGGTGAAGCCGAAGCCCGGCAGCGTCTCGCCGATGGTGGGCGCATCGGGCAGGGCGGCCACCCGCTTCGGGTTGACCACGCCCAGCACCTTGAGCTTGCCGCCCTGGATGAAACCGATGGAGGACGGCAGGCTCTGCACCGAGACCGGCACCTGGCCGCTGACCACGTCGGTCGCGGCGGCGGCCGAAGACTTGTAGGGCACGTGCTGCATGTCGATGCCGGCCTGCTTGCGCAGCACCTCGGCGATCAGGTGGTTGAGGGTGCCGTTGCCGGCCGAGGCGTAAGAGATGGCACCGGGTTGGGCCTTGGCCCGGGCGATCAGCTCGGCCACGTTGTTGGCCGGAAAGGCTGGGTTGGCCACCAGCACGTAGCCGGCCGTCGCCACCGCGGCCACCGGCTCGAAGTCCTTGACCGGGTCGAAGCCCGGCGCCTTGTACAGCGCCGGTGCCACCACCTGCGCGCTGTCGCTGGTCAGCATCAGGGTGTAGCCGTCGGGCCGGGCCTTGGCCGAATAGGCGGTGCCGATGTTGCCCCCGGCGCCCACCCGGTTGTCGACGACGAAGCTCTGGCCCAGCAGCTCCGACACCCGCTGCAGCACGATCCGGGCGATCGCGTCGTTGGCGCCGCCCGCGCCCTGCGGCACGACGACCGTCACCGGGCGGGTGGGGTAGGCGGTGTCGGCCCGGGCCGGCAGCGGGCCGCCGGTGCAGGCGGCCGCGGCGATCAGCGCCAGCAGGTTGCGGCGGCAGGGAAGTCGGGAATCCATCGGTGTCTCCTTCGTTGTAGTGCGACATTCTCGCGCCGATCGATCCGCGCCCGGCCCCACCCCCCTGCGGAGCCCCGTCAGCGCGGTGCGCCGAGATCGCGCGCCCGCTGGGCCGAGGCTTCCAGCGCCCGGCCGTCGGGCACCGCCCGCGTCGGCCAGCCGGCCAGGTGGTGCTGGGCGATGCCCGAGAGGGCGGCGATCCACGGGTGGCTGTCGTTCAGGCAGGGGATGTAGTGGAACGACTCGCCGCCCGCCTCCAGGAAGGCGTGGCGCACCTCCATGTTGATTTCTTCCAGCGTCTCCAGGCAGTCGCTGGTGAAGCCGGGGCACATCACGTCGACCCGCTTGGTGCCGGCCTTGGCCAGCGCCACCAGCGTCGGCTCGGTGTAGGGCTCGAGCCACTTGGCGCGGCCGAAGCGCGACTGGAAAGTGACCTTGACCTCGTGCGCATGCAGGCCCAGTTCGGCGGCCAGCAGGCGGGCGGTCTTGTAGGCTTCGCAGTGGTACGGGTCGCCCAGCTGCAGGGTGCGCGCCGGCACGCCGTGGAAGCTCATCACCAGCATCTCGCCGCGGCCTTCGGTGCGCCAGTAGCGCTCCACCTGGGCGGCCAGTGCAGCGATGTAGCCGGGGTCGTCGTGGTAGCGGTTGACGAAGCGGAACTCGGGCAGGTGGCGCTGCCGGGCGCTCCAGGCGTTGACCGCGTCGACCACGCTGGCGGTGGTGGTGCCCGAGTACTGCGGATAGGCCGGCAGCACCAGGATGCGGGTGGCGCCGTCGGCCTTCAACGCGTCGAGCTGCGAGGCGATCGAGGGGCTGCCGTAGCGCATCGCGTAGCGCACCTCGACCTGGTGTCCGGCCTCGCCCAGCCAGCCGCGCAGCATCGTCGCCTGCTTGGCCGTCCAGGTCTTGAGGGGCGAGCCCTCGTCGGTCCAGATGCTGCGGTATTTGGCGGCCGACTTGGAGGGCCGGGTGCGCAGGATGATGCCGTGCAGGATCGGCAGCCACAGCAGGCGCGGGATCTCGACCACGCGGGGGTCGGCCAGAAACTCGGCCAGGTAGCGGCGCACCGCGCCCGGTGTGGCCGCGTCGGGCGTGCCGAGGTTGCAATACAGGACGGCTATCCTGGGCGCTTGGCCGTGGTGGAAGGTGGGCTCGGGGGCGAATGTAGGCAAGGCAATCCTGGGGAATGGCACGGGGACAATGCGATATTCTCGGCGACCCATGCCCCACACACCCGATTTAGATGTATCCAGAATCCGCGCGATCAGCCTGGACCTGGACGACACGCTCTGGCCCGTCTGGCCGGCCATCGAGCGCGCCGAGGGCGTGCTGCACGCTTGGCTGACCCGGTATGCGCCGGCCACCGCCACGCTGTTCGCGGACACGGCGGCGCTGCGGGCGATCCGGGTCGCGATGGTCGACGAGCTGCCCCACATGCGCCACGACCTGAGCGGCCTGCGGCGCGAGTCGATCCGCCGCGCCCTGCAGCAGGCGGGCGACGACGCGGCGCTGGCGGAGCCGGCGTTCGACGCCTTCTTCGCCGCGCGCCAGCAGGTCGATTTCTACGCCGATGCGCTGGATGCGCTGGCCCGCCTGGCCGCACGCTGGCCGCTGGTGGCGCTGAGCAACGGCAACGCCAACGTGCACACGGTGGGCATCGGCGCGCACTTCTCGGCGTCGGTCTCGGCGCAGGGCCTGGGCATCGCCAAGCCCGACGCGCGCATCTTCGCGGCGGCGGCGGAATCGGTCGGCGTGCCGGTCGATGCGGTACTGCACGTGGGCGACGACGTGGCGATGGACGTGCTCGGCGCGCTGGATGCGGGCATGCAGGCGGTCTGGGTCAACCGGGCCGGGCTGGCCTGGGAGCACCCGCGCCGTCCGCAGCTGGAAGTGACCGAGCTGGGCGCGCTGTGCGACCGGCTCGGATGCCCCGCCGTTTCCTGAGCAAAAACTGTCTCCGGCCGGCGCCGGATGCTGGCCTATAGCTATAGATTCGATAGCATCGGTACCGCCGCGATGCCGCTGCGCACCGCGCCCTCCAGCGTCGCCGGATAGGGCCCGTCCAGGTAGTCGCCGCAGGCCAGCAGGCCCGGCACGACCTGCTGCGGCGGGCGCGACAGGCCGGGCGTGCAGGCGAAGGTGGCGCGCTTCTCGACGATGGTCTGCAGCGGGATCACCGCCAGGCCCAGCTGCACCCGGGCCTGCTGCACCACCGCCTGCTCCAGCGCCGCACGCTCGCCGTGGCTGGCGCTGACCACGAAGGCCAGCAGCCCTTCCGGCCCGCCGAGCTGGCCGCGGTCGAACACGAACTGCGCCGGCGCGGCGTCGCCGCTGCGCAGGGGCAGCATCGGCTCGGCCAGGCCGGTGGCGGCGCGTGCGTAGACGGTGGTGATCGCCTCGAAGCGCAGCGCCCGCGCCTGCGCGCACCAGGTGGCCGATGCCCCGGGCGCGGCGGCTTCCGCCAGGCGTGCCGCCTCGCCCGGGGGGCAGGCGAGCAGCACCTGGTCGAAGGGTTCGCCATCGACCGCCCAGCCTTCGTCGCTGCGCGCGATCGCCTGCACCCGCCAGTGCAGCTGCACCGGCATGCCGTGCGCCGCCAGCCACAGCTGGGCGGGCACCGGAAACAGCGCGCCCAGGTCGGTGCGCGGCAGCAGCAGGTGCGAGCCGCCGGGCACGCCGAAGAGAGAGTCCTGCAGCACCCGCAGGAAGACCTGGCCGCTGGCGGCGCGGGCCGGGGTGTTGAGGGCGGAGACGCACAGCGGCTCGATCAGCTCCTGCATCACCCGCGGCGCCAGGCTGGCGCAGAGGCCCGCCACCGTCTGCTGCGGCGCGCAGTGGAAACCCCGCTGCTGCCAGCGGCCCGCGATGCGCAGCAAGGACCATTTGTCGCCCAGGCTCCAGCCCCGCGCCGCGACCACGCCCAGCAGCAGGTCGAGCGGCGAGGGCGCCTTCGGCAAAGCCAGCCCGCGGCCGTCGGGAAAGCGCAGCGACAGCGGCATCCGCAGCAGCGCGTCGCGCTCGGCCACGCCCACCAGCGCCATCAGCCGCAGGGTTTCGGTGTACGCGCCGATGAGGATGTGCTGCCCGTTGTCGAGCAGCGGCAGCCCGTCGCCGTGTCCGTGGCCGTGCCCGGCCACGGTGCGCGCCCGGCCGCCGGCCATGCCCGCCGCCTCGAACACCGTGACCGTGTGCCCCGCGCGCACCGCCTCCACCGCCGCCGCGAGACCCGCCCAGCCCGCGCCGACGATCGCGAGCCTCATACCCGACCCAGCGCCTGGACTTTCCACGCGAGCCAGAACTTGCGCAGCGGCGTCAGGCTGACCCGCTGGTGCAGCACCTGGAAGTCGTCGCTGGCGATCTCGTCCAGCAGGGTGCGGTAGATGCTGGCCATCATCAGGCCGGGCTTCTGGGTGCGCCGGTCGGCCGGGGGCAGCAGGGCCAGCGCCTCGGCATAGAGGCCCTGCGCCCGCTCGGTCTGGAAGCGCATCAGGGCGACGAAGCGGTCGGAGTGGACGCGCTTCAGGATCTCGTGGGCCTTCACGTCGAACTGCTGCAGCTCGTTGACCGGCAGGTAGATGCGACCGCGCAGCGCGTCCTCGCCCACGTCGCGGATGATGTTGGTCAGCTGGAACGCCAGGCCTAGCCGGTGGGCGTAGGCGGTGGTGGCCGGGTCGGTCTGGCCGAAGATACGGGCCGCCACCTCGCCCACCACGCCGGCCACCAGGTGGCAGTAGCGCTCCAGGCCGGGGTAGTCGAGGTAGCGGGTCTGCTCCAGGTCCATCTGGCAGCCCTGCACGACGGCCTGCAGGTGGCGCTCTTCGATGCCGTAGTCGGGCACGTGCGGCATCAGGGCCTTCATCACCGGATGGCTGGGCTGGCCGGCGAAGGCGCGGCCGACTTCGGTGTGCCACCAGGCGAGCTTGGTCGCCGCGATGCCCGGGTCCTGCATGTCGTCGACCACGTCGTCCACCTCGCGGCAGAAGGCATAGAAGGCGGTGATCGCGGCGCGGCGGGGCCGCGGCAGGAACAGAAATGCGTAATAGAAGCTGCTGCCCGAGGCGGCGGCTTTTTGCTGAACGTAGTCTTCGGGGTTCATGGGGGCGGTGTCGTGGTGGCCGATTGTCCCACCCGGGCCGCATCCGTCCGGCGGGCCGGCCCGGTGCCTACATCCGCAGGGCGCGCCAGAGCATCGCCGGCACGTCGCGGGCGCCCACCGTCGGCCGGGTGTTCAGCGTCGCATGGTCGAGCGCGGCGATGCGGTCGAGGATGCGCAGCCCGCCCTGCACCACCAGCCGCAGCTCCCAGCCGGCCCGGCCCGGGATGCGATGCACCAGCGGCGCGCCGCGCAGCATCTCGGTGCGGGCCCAGCCGCAGCAGTCGGCGATCAGCGCGGTGGCGGCGGGCGTCTGGCGCAGGGCGCGCAGGTCGGCCGCCGGCACGCCGTGCGCATGGCGGTCGGCGGCGCTCAGGTAGTAGCGGCCGCGCGGGATGTCGACCGACAGGTCCTGCCAGAAATTGATGAGCTGCAGCGCGCTGCAGATCGCATCGCTCTCGGCCAGTGCCGCCTCGCCCTGCACGCGGTAGAGGTGCAGCAGCAGCCGGCCGACCGGGTTGGCCGAGCGGCGGCAGTAGTCGAGCAGCTCGGCCCGGTCGGCATAGCCTTCGCGGTCGCGGGTCTTGCGGACGTCCTGCACAAAGGCGTCGAGCAGGTCGGCCAGCAGCGGCACCGGCAGCCGCCACTGGGCGATGGTGGCCGCCAGCGGTCCGAAGACGGCGGGCCACCGGCCCGACACCGGACGGCCGGCGGCCGCGGCGTACAGGTCCTGCCGGTAGGCCTGCAGATCGGCGATGCGGTCATCGGGCCCGGCGTCGCCCTCGTCGGCGATGTCGTCGGCGGTGCGGGCGAAGCCGTAGAGCGCGGCGATCGGCGGGCGCAAGGCGGGCGGGCACAGCCACGAGGCGACGGGAAAGTTCTCGTAATGCGCCGGCGGCGCGGCGGTGGCGGGCGGGGAGGGCAGGGGTGTAGGCACCGCGCGATTGTCCGCAATCGCCCGCCGGCCCCGCGCTGGCGAAGGGGCCGCAGGTCGAGCGGTGTCTTGACAGTGTGTAAGCCGATGCAATAGATTACTAACCCGTCAGTCATTAACTTGCCCGGGCCCCGGCCCGCACGCGCCATGCCCCCTCGCCTCTCGCACGCCCGCCATCGCTTTTTCGCGGGGGCTCTCGCCGTGGCGGTGGCCGCCGCGCTCGCCGCCTGCTCGCGCACCGCCCCGCCCGAGGAGCCGATCCGGTCGGTGAAGCTGGTGACGGTGGAGCGCACCGACGCGCAGGCCGGCCAGGTGTTCGCCGGCGAGGTGCGGGCCCGGGTCGAGTCCCGGATCGGCTTCCGGGTGGGCGGCAAGATCCTGAAGCGCCAGGCCGAGGTGGGCCAGCGGGTGCGGCCGGGCCAGGTGCTGGCACAGCTCGATCCGCAGGACCTGCGGCTGGCGGCCGACGCGGGCCGGGCCCAGGTGGCGTCGGCGCGCACCAGCTACGAGCTGGCGGCGGCCGATTTCAAGCGCTATGCGCAACTCAAGAGCCAGAACTTCATCAGCGGTGCCGAGCTGGAGCGCCGCGAATCGACCCTGCGGTCGGCCAAGGCGGCACTCGACCAGGCCCAGGCGCAGCTCTCGTCCCAGGGCAACCAGGCGGGCTATGCCGACCTGAAGGCCGACGCGCCCGGCGTGGTCACCGCGATCGAGGCCGAGGCCGGCCAGGTGGTGAGCGCCGGCACGCCGGTCGTGCGGGTGGCGGTCGACGGCGTGCGCGACGCGGTTTTCGCGGTACCCGAGAACCAGGTACGGCGTTTCGCCGTGGGCCAGCCGATGCAGGTGCGCACCTGGGCCGGTGCCGCGCCCCTGGCCGGCACGGTGCGCGAGGTGGGGGCCAGCGCCGATCCGGTCACCCGCACCTTCACCGTCAAGGTGGCGCTGCAGGGCGGGCCGGGCGATGCGCCGCCGCTGGGCACGACCGTGTCGGTGCTGCCGCAGCATGCGGCGGGCGACGCGCCGCCGGTGATCCGCATCCCCAGCTCCGCGCTGCGGCAGGACGGCGGCAACACCGCGGTGTGGGTGCTGGACGCATCCTCGATGACGGTGCGTTCCCAGCCGATCGCGGTCGGCAGCGTGGATGGCAACGACGCGGTGGTGACCCAGGGCCTGGCACCCGGCATGCGGGTGGTCGCCGCCGGGGTGCATGTGCTGGCGCCGGGCCAGAAAGTGACGATCTACGAAGGAAAAAGCCCCGAGGCCGGCGCCGGACGCCGGCAACCTGCTATGGATAACGTAGCAAACGGCACGGCGGCACCCGCAAACCCGGCAGCGCCGCCCGCATCCGCTCCAGCGGCAGCGCCCGCGGCCCCGGCGAAGTGAGGCCGCGATGACACCGCACGACGCGCCTCCCGCCGCCCACGACGCATCCGCACCGGCACCTGTTCCCGCGCCCGGCCTCGCCCCGCCCAGGGAAGGCTTCAACCTTTCGCGCTGGGCGCTGGAGCATGCGGCGCTCACCCGCTACCTGCTGGTCGCGTTCATGGTGCTGGGCTTCGCCTCGTACTTCCAGCTGGGGCAGGACGAAGACCCGCCCTTCACCTTCCGCGCGATGGTGGTCCGCACCTACTGGCCCGGCGCCACCGCCGAGCAGGTGGCCGAGCAGATCACCAGCCGGCTGGAGCGCACCCTGCAGGAGGTGCCGAACGCCGACCGCATCCGCAGCTACTCGAAGCCCGGCGAGTCGCAGATCATCTTCGAGCTGAAGGACAGCTCCCGCCCCGCCGACGTGCCCAACGCCTGGTACACGGTGCGCAAGAAGATCGGCGACATGCGCTACACGCTGCCCGGCAACATCCAGGGCCCGTTCTTCAACGACGACTTCGGCGACGTGTACGGCGTGATCTACGCGCTGGAGACCGACGGCTTCTCCGAGGCCGAGCGCCGCCAGCTGGCCGAGGACGTGCGCCAGCGGCTGCTGCGGGTCAAGGACACCGCCAAGGTCGAACTCTTCGGCGTGCAGGACGAGAAGATCTTCATCGAGATCCCGCGTCAGCGGCTGGCCCAGCTGGGCCTGAACCTGTCGTCGGTGATCGACCAGCTGGGCCAGCAGAACGCGGTCGAGAGCGCCGGCCTGGTGCAGACGCCGGGCGACATCGTGCAGCTGCGGGTCGAGGGCGCCTTCGAGGCGGTGGCGCAGCTGCGGGCGATGCCGGTCCGCGGCAGCTCGGGCAACCAGCTGCGGCTGGGCGACATCGCCGAGATCCGCCGCGGCACGGTCGATCCGCCGTCGGTCAAGGTGCGCCACCAGGGCCGCGAGGTGATCGCGCTCGGCGTGTCGATGGCCAAGGGCGGCGACATCGTGGCGCTGGGCAAGGCGCTGCGCACCACCGTGGCCGACCTGGACAAGACGCTGCCCGCCGGCGCCCGGCTGGTGCAGGTGCAGGACCAGCCGGCGGCGGTGACCGCGTCGGTGAGCGAGTTCGTGCATGTGCTGATCGAGGCGGTGGTGATCGTGCTGGCGGTCAGCTTCATCAGCCTGGGCCTGCACCGCAAGGCCGGTGCGCGGCGGTGGTGGCAGGGCTACACGCTCGACGTCCGGCCGGGGCTGGTGGTGGGCATCACCATCCCGCTGGTGCTCTCGGTCACCTTCCTGGCGATGCACTACTGGGGCATCGGGCTGCACAAGATCTCGCTCGGCTCGCTGATCATCGCGCTGGGCCTGCTGGTGGACGACGCGATCATCGCGGTCGAGATGATGGTTCGCAAGATGGAGGAGGGCTACGACAAGGCCCGCGCCGCCACCTTCGCCTACGAGATCACCGCGATGCCGATGCTCACCGGCACGCTGATCACCGCGGCGGGCTTCCTGCCGATCGGCATCGCCAAATCGGTCACCGGCGAATACACCTTCGCGATCTTCGCGGTGACGGTGGTGGCGCTGGTGCTGAGCTGGCTGGTGTCGGTGTATTTCGTGCCCTACCTGGGCACCCTGCTGCTGAAACCGCATCCGCACCATGCGGCCGACGCGGGTGGCCCGGACGGCGCTCCCGGTCAGCCGCACGAGATGTTTGACAGCGCCTTCTACAACCGCTTCCGCCGCACCGTGGGCTGGTGCGTGGCCCACCGCTGGATCACCATCGGCGCCACCGTGGGCATCTTCGCCCTGGGGCTGGTCGGCATGGGCCAGGTGCAGCAGCAGTTCTTCCCGGATTCGACCCGGCCCGAGATCATGGTCGACCTGTGGTCGCCCGAGGGCACCCCCTTCAGCGCCAGCGAGGACATCGCCAAGCGGGTCGAGGCACGGCTGCAGCAGGAGGCGGGCATCCGCAGCATCAGCACCTGGGTGGGCTCGGGCGTGCCGCGCTTCTACCTGCCGCTGGACCAGGTGTTCCCGCAGGCCAACGTGTCGCAGCTGATCGTGCTGCCCGACGACCTGGCCACGCGCGAGGTGCTGCGCCGCAGGCTGCCGGCGATCCTGGCGAGCGAGTTCCCCGAGGTGCGCGGCCGGGTCAAGCTGCTGCCCAGCGGCCCGCCGGTGGCCTATCCGGTGCAATTCCGGGTGGTGGGGACCGACCCGGCGGTGCTGCGTACCCTGGCCGACACGGTCAAGGCCGAGATGCGCAAGAACCCCAACACCCGCGGCACCAACGACAACTGGAACGAATCGGTCAAGTCGGTGCGGCTGGAGATCGACCAGGACAAGGCGCGGGTGCTGGGCGTCACCAGCCAGTCGATCGCGCTGGCCACCCGCACGCTCTACAGCGGCAACACCGTCGGCCAGTTCCGCGAGGGCGACCGCCTGATCGAGATCGTGATGCGCCAGCCGCTGGCCGAGCGCGACGCGGTGTCCGACCTGGACAACGCCTACGTCACCACCGCCACCGGGCAGTCGATCCCGCTGCTCCAGATCGCCAAGCCCACGCTGGCCTGGGAGTACGGGGTGCTGTGGCGGCAGAACCGCGAATACGCGGTCACGGTGCAGTCCGACATCGCCGAGGGCCTGCAGGGCGCGACGGTGACGCAGGAGCTGCTGCCCGCGCTGCGCACGCTGGAGGCCGATTGGCAGCAGAACGGCCGCGCCGGCTACCGGATCGAGGTGGCGGGCGAGGTGGAGGAGAGCAGCAAGGGCTCGGCCTCGATCGCCGCGGGCGTGCCGATCATGCTGTTCGCCGTCTTCACCCTGCTGATGCTGCAGCTGCACAGCTTCAGCCGCGCGCTGCTGGTGTTCATCACCGGGCCGCTGGGCATCGCGGGCGTGGCGGCGGCGCTGATCCTGCTGGGCCGGCCGTTCGGCTTCGTGGCGCTGCTGGGGGTGATCGCGCTGATGGGCATGATCCAGCGCAACTCGGTCATCCTGATCGACCAGATCGAGCAGGAGCGGGCCCGCGGCGTGCCAGCCTGGGACGCGATCGTCGAGTCTGCGGTGCGGCGGCTGCGGCCGATCGTCCTGACCGCCGCGGCCGCGGTACTGGCGATGATCCCGCTGTCGCGCAGCGTGTTCTGGGGGCCGATGGCGGTGGCCATCATGGGCGGCCTGGTGGTGGCCACCGTGCTGACCCTGCTGGCGCTGCCGGCGATGTACGCGGCGTGGTTCCGGGTGAAGCGCGAACCGGCCGCCAGCGCATGAATCAGCCAGGCGCCGGAGGAATCGGTCTTTTGGCACGCTAAAATCTTGGGTTGACCAATTCGCACACGTGTCGCCTGACCGGGACACGTGGGGCTGTTCTTAGTTTGCGCGGGTGGCGAAATTGGTAGACGCACCAGGTTTAGGTCCTGACGCCAGCAATGGTGTGGGGGTTCGAGTCCCCCCCCGCGCACCACGGGCATGCATCGGCGCTTTGCGCCGATCGTCACGTTCCCGGTTCTGGGCCCGTTTCTCCCCGGAGGAACGGGCTTCTTTCCCCATCCTTAGCCAAGCAATCGGCCACCATGAGAGCCGATGCGATTCATCCGCGATCTGGAGCCGAACTTGCTGCGTTGATCGGTCGCGCTACACCACCGAGCTCAAGCCGCGAATGCGCGATGCCAACCGGGCCAATTCGTCATCGTCCGCACGTCGATGATCGTGAGAAGAAATATAGCCTTCGTACCTCGGAAAGTATTTGTCGACATTCGATTTGATGGGCCGCCAATCACCTGCGGTCCCGTGCATCGGAAAGAGCTTGACGTGCGCATGGTTGATGCCGAACCCCTCCATCATGCACCCCGTGCGCCCCACGTCATCAAAAGCCTTGTCCAGACGCAAAGCGACAGTCTTTGCTGCGATCATCAGATCCGACAGTACTGAATCTTGAAGCTCAAATAGATAGCTCGGACGATGCTCTTTGGTGATCACCACACTGAAGCCTGGAGTATTCGGAAAAATCGAAAGAAAGGCTAAATGCTTTTCATCCTCCCAGATTTTATGAGCTGGAAGTTTACCGCTGACGATTGAACAGAAAATACAATCTTCCATATCAGTGAAGCTCTATTGTTGGTTTGCTAATCTGTTGTTACGCCATGCATGCTTAACATCAACACTGTCTAACGAATGACGAGCCGAGAGGTAGTTTAAACATAGGGATGAAATTGCTCCTGCAATTTCAGTGTTGGCCGGTCCAAAGCTAGGCGCAATGAAGTTGGGGCCTCTTGACCAATTTATACTGCTAGTGCCTATCTTGCCTGATGAAAACCTTGCGAAGTAGCTCGAGTAGCCGTGAAAATATGCACCTGATACGACGAAAGTCCGGGAGAGGGCTGCGATATTGGCGCTAATTCCGAGTGGCTCGTCCGCGGTGACGATACATGCATCGTGAGCATCCGCCAACGACACAATACTATTAATTTCTAACAACGATGAATCCGTTGAAACATCGATGTCAGAATAGCGCGCAAAAATTTCACTTCTCAGGACATTTACTTTAGGTAAGCCAATATGCTGCTTGGTCCAGAAGAACTGCCTGTTTAAGTTGCTCTCTTCGATTGTGTCGTGATCGATCAACGTTAATTTCGCGACGCCAGCGCCAGCCAGATTCATTGCTGCGAGGGATCCAATGCCCCCACACCCGATGATCACCACGTTCGCCGAAACAACGTTACAAACTCTCTTGATCAAATCGGCACAATTCGACGATTCGGTGCATAGATAGGACGTCGTTCTACTCAGGCGGGGATTTTTTAGGTAAGCCAAGGACTGAGCAACTTCTTCTGCGGATCCGAATAATATCGATCCACTTTTAATCAGTGCTTTCCAAAAGCTCTCCGCCCCGTCGGGCTTGAAGGATGCAATTCCATCTCGGCTATTGATGTAAATTTTCTCGCCGTCATTGCCAATTATAGTAGAGGGCGTACACAGGCCGATAATGTTGCCTCCAACCGAAACGATTCCATCACGAACGTGATTTTGATCGTCCATGAATTTATTGATCATGGGTCTAAATATAAAAGGATAGGGACTTGGCCCTACCCTGGCGTCAATTAATTGGCTCCGTAGAATATCCATCCGGCTGCGCCGATGTCGTCTTGCGCAATATTTGCGGAGATGATTTCAGCGACGGGATGCCATGTGATCGTTTCCGCATTCGCCGACGTAATTAAGTTGCTGTCGGACGCTGTTTGGTCCGAAGCTGACACCGCCTATAGCATGGGGGCTTCGGTCGCGATGCTCCCAGAGGCGGGTTCCTTATTAAGAAATGAGGCTTGAGCACCTGATGCCGCCAGAACCAGCGTCGTGATGGCGAGCGACGTTTTCTTGCTAATCATGCTTTCTCCTTCAAAAAAGCCTGCCACATGCAGGCGCTTTTGATGCTCGGGTACCCAGTGTTACTTGTCAACTACGCCGCTTCATGTATTTCCTTGTCTCGCAAAGTGTTGCATTTAAAACGCCGGCCTGATTTATGCGACCTGACGCGGTTACCCCGCCGAGGGGTCTTTCGCACTGCCGAAGTAGAGGCGGCGCTGGCCCATCCCGCGCAACTCCCGCATACCTTGCGCAAGGTGTTGATTCTTAAGCGTTTAAGACTCTCCCCCCGCGCACCACGGGCATGCATCGGCGTTTTGCGCCGATCGTCACGTTCCCGGTCCTAGAGCCGGTTTCTCCTGCAAGGAACCGGCTTTTTCTTATCCAGCATTCGCCCGTAACTGCGCCTGCGACCGCACGACCCAGGCTGTCGGAACCCAGCCCCGCCCGGGGTGTGGCTGCACCGTCCGGCAGGTGCGTCGGCTGCGGGCCTACATGCCCGTGTGGCTTCCCGACCAAACCTCGTGGTTGTCGGAATCTCCCGACGCCCCACTACCTCTCCACCATGAAAATTGCCTGCCTTGCATGGGGCTCCCTGATCTGGAAACCCGGTGTGCTGCCGGTCGCATCCGAGTGGTACGACGACGGCCCGCAGCTTCCCGTCGAATTCGCCCGCGAAGGCGACAACGGCGAACTGGCGACCATCATCTGCGACGGCGAGGCCGAGCAGACCGTTTGGTGGGCCATGCTCTCGGCCAACGACCTGGGCCAGGCCCGGGAACTGCTCCGCCAACGCGAGGAGATCGACCCCGACCATCCCGAATGGGTGGGCGACACCGAGACCGGTCCGCGCGGTGCCATCGGCGAGAAGGTCTGCGCATGGGCCCGTGCCAAGGGCCTGGACGCGGTCGTCTGGACGGCCTTGCCGCCGCGCTGCAACGGTGTCGACGGACAGGTACCGACCGAGGACGATGCGGTGTTGTATCTCGACGCGCTCATCGGCGAGAAGCGGGAGCATGCCGAGCAGTACGTGCGCCGCGTGCCGGCGGCGATCGCCACCTATAACCGCGCGGCGATCGAGCGCGCGCTGGGCTGGACGCCGGCGCCCTTCGATTCGTAGGTGCCGTGGCACAGGGGTGGCGGACGCCATCGCCGAGGTCGGGTTGCGGAAGGCCGCGCGACACGGCGCTGGTGGTGGGAACCAGGTGACACGAGTACCCGGCATGCGGATCAAGAACCCGGTCAAAGGCCCGGAAATTGGTTTGTATGCAAACTAATTTTAGGTAACGAGGCTACGTTGGGTTACATTTTGCGCGCTCCTGTGCAGGTCGGCAGGTGTCTCGTAAAACTACTAGGTTCTCCATGCTTTGTATCCGTGCAGGCGGTCGCGCGATGTCGCGCACCGCCAGGTCTGCGTTCGCTCTTTTTTTTGTTTGCTCCGCTTTTTTTTTCCGGCACCGCATCGGCTCAGACGGCTGACCTGATCCTGAACCACCAGGACAGTCCGGATCCGGGCCCAGCCGGTGGGTCCTTCACTTACACGATGCGCATCGACAACCTGAGCAGCAACCCTGCGGCAGGTGTCACGCTCGCCGACACGCTGCCGACGAACGCGCTGTTCCAGAGCGTTACGACGTCGCAGGGCACCTGCACCACCCCTGCGATCGGGTCCGGCGGCGCGGTGAACTGTGCCTTGGGCACCATCGCCGCCAATGCGTTCGCGACCGTGGCTGTCGTGGTGGAACTCCCCACCGCCGGCACGTATACCAACAACGCGGCGGTCAGCAGTACCACCACCGACCCGAATCCGTCCAACAACAGTTTTCCCCAAACCACGACCGCGACCACGGCCGCGGACCTGGCGCTGGCCGTGGTCACGTCGAGCGCGACCCCCGCTGCCGGAGCGCCCTACACCTACACGCTGACGGTCAACAACGCGGGTCCTGACCGGCTGGAGTCGAATGCGGTCTTGCGGATCAGCTTCACCGTTCCCACGGGCAGCTCCTACACCAGCTACGGCGGCAGCGGCTGGACATGCGCGCCCGGCAGCGCAGCCGCAGCGGGCACCGTGGTGAATTGCAGCAACACTCTCTCGGGCGGCCTGGGCCAGGGCAACGCGCCCGCGCTGGTGGTCACCGCCACGGCGAACACCGCCGGCGGAATCACCGCGAACTTTTCGGCATCCGCCACCCGGGGTGACGGCAGCACGGCCATGCCCGACGGAGATCTGAGCAACAACACGGCCACCGCGACCATCAATGCCAGCGGGGGCACCGATGTCTCGATCTCCCAGACGCGTACGCCCGCCACGGTCGCGCTTGGCAGCAACGTTTCGTTCACGTTGACACCACGACTCAATGGCGGCCAGCCCCCGGGTGGTTCGGGAAACCAGCTGATCACCGTCACCGACACGTTGGATGCGAATCTCGGATACGTCTCGGCAACCGGTGCTGGCTGGACGTGCCCGCCTCCAGCGGGCCAGGTCATCACCTGCACACGCCCCGGTCCCTACACCGGCGGCAATTTCACCGACCTGCCGGTCATCACCGTGGTGGCCACGGCCAACAGCGTCGGCACGCTGACCAACCAGGCGGTGATTTCGTTGCCTGCAGGTGAGACGGACTCGGTCCCGGCCAACAACACCAGCGCGATCAACGTGGTTTCCACGAACGAAGCCGATCTGCGCATGAACAAATCGGCCTCGCTGAGCCCGGTCGTGGTGAACGAAGCCTTCAGCTACTTCTTGAGCGTCACCAACCTCGGACCGCTTTCCGTGACCGGCTCGCAGACGATCACGGTTTCCGACACGCTTCCCGCGAATATCCAACTCACCGGCAACCCGACCGGCGCTGGCTGGGTCTGCGGCAACACCGGCTTCGGCGTGGGCGAGACGATCAGTTGCACGCGCACGGGTGCGGCGCTCGGCAGCGGCGCATCGACGAACACGATCACCGTGCCCGTCCGGCAGACCGTGGCAGGCAGCCAGACCAATTCGGCGACGGTGGGGCTCGCGGGCGGCGGACCGACCGACAGCAACGCCGGCAACAACACGGCGAGCGCATCCACCTCCGCCACCCAGGCCGGCGACTCGGTCGACCTGGAACTGGTGTCGAAAACAGCGTCGCAGCCGTCTGTCGCTTCCGGTGGTGTGCTGACCTATGTCGTCACGGTGCGCAACAACGCGCCGACGACTGCGACCAATGTCGTCGTCACCGACAACCTCTCCAATCTCCTTCCGGCGGGCGGTCTGGTATCGGCAACCCCCTCGGCCGGTAACTGCACGCCCGCTGCAGGGAACGGACCGACCCAGAACGTCAGCTGCAATATCGGATCCCTTGTTCAGGGCGGCACCGCGACCGTGACGCTCGTCGTGCGGCCGGTGCTTGCGGTGGGCGGGAACGTCACCAACACGGCGAGCGTCAACAGCAACGATCAAGGCGACACCAACCGCGGAAACAACAGCGCAAGCGTGACGATCGCCGTCACGGCTTTGGTCGATCTGCGGGCGACCAAGACCGCCACGCCGAGCACCGCGACGCCCGGCACGGTGCCTGCCGGTGCGCCGCTACCTACACGGTCGCGGTCATCAACGACGGTCCCTCCACCGCGCAGGCAGTCCAGATGACGGACACCTTGCCGGCGAACGGCGCGTTCATCAATGTGGTGGGTGTGACCGGTGGCGGCACCTGCGGCACCGTCCCCGCAGCGAATGCCGAGGGAGGCACGCTTGTCTGCAACTGGGCCAACATCCCGACGGGTACCCAGCGGACGGTGACGTACCGCATCCGACCGCTGGCCTCGGCGGTGGGCAGCTCCGTTACCAATGGCGTGACCGTCAGCACGTCGACCCCCGAAAGCGACAGTGGCAACAACGGTGCCACCACCACCACGGCGGTGACGGCTGCCAATCTGGACGTACTGGTCAACAAGTCGGACTCGCCCGATCCGGTCGCGCTGGGATCGCTCACCACCTACACGGTCACGATCACCAACAACGGCCCCTCCTTCGGCACGAACGTCGTGCTGACGGATGTGTTCCCTGCGCCCGGCAGCACGCCCTCGGCAGTCTTCAGCTACCAGGGTGCACTCACGGTCGACACAGGCGGTACCTGCACCGAGCCCGCCACCGGCGCCACGGGGGGAACCATCCGCTGCACGTTCCCGGTTTTGGCGTCGAGCCAGACCGCGACGGTGAGCTACCAAATGCGGGCGGAGTCGATCATCGGCGCGGGCCTGAATTCCGGAACATTGCCCAGCCGGGCCAGCGTGAGCGTCACCGAGACCGAAACCCTGCTCGCCAACAATGTCGCGGTCGAAAACAGCACCACCAATCGCGGTTCCGTCGCAACCGATCTGCAGATCACCAAGAAAGCGGGTGCCGCGGCAGTCACGCGGGGCGGACCGGTCGTCTACAGCCTGTCGGTCTTGAATAACGGACCGCTGGCCACGAGCAGCGCCCAGGTGGTCGACACGCTGCCTGCGGGACTGACGTTCGTCTCCGCGCCATCGTGCGCTGCTGCCGGCAACACGGTCAGCTGCGACGTGGGTGCCTTGGCGGTGGGCGCTACCCGCACCTTCGTGGTGACCGCGACGCTGGACAACGCCTTCGTGGGAACATCGGTCGCCAACACCGCGACGGTCAATGCTCCCGGTGACACGGTTCCGGGCAACAACAGCAGCTCCGTCACGACGCAGGTTGCCGTCGCGGCCCCCACCTCCATCCCGACCCTGTCCGAATGGGCGCTGATGTTGATGTCCGCCATCCTCGGTCTTCTGGCATGGAAGGCTTCGGCACGACGCCCGCAATAGGCAGCGCTCGGCCCCGCCAGCCGCGCCGACCCGGCGGGGGCACTGGTACCTGGGGGACGCCCGTGGTGCGTCCATTAGAATGCGAGGTTGCATTTTTGCAGGCTGGCGCCTGGCCATCCCGCGCAATTTCCGCAGAACCCGCGCAAGGGGTTGATTCTTAAGCATTTGAGACTCTCCCCGCGCACCACGCAAGCATTCCGGCAGGCAGATCTCTGACCGCCGCCGACCGATCTCATAGGAGCAGAACATGGCCGTCAATGTGGAAACCCTCGACAAGCTGGAGCGCAAGATCACGCTGACGCTGCCTGTCACCACGATCCAGTCGGAAGTCGACGCGCGCCTCAAGCGCCTCGCCCGCACCGTCAAGATGGACGGCTTCCGTCCCGGCAAGGTGCCGATGAACGTCGTGGCCCAGCGCTACGGCTACTCGGTGCAGTACGAAGTCATGAACGACAAGGTCGGTGAGGCTTTCTCGGTCGCCGCCAACGAAGCGCAGCTGCGCGTGGCCGGCCAGCCGACCATCACCGAGAAAGACGGCGCGCCCGAGGGCGAACTGGCCTTCGACGCCGTCTTCGAGGTGTTCCCCGAAGTCAAGATCGCCGACCTGTCGGATGCCGAGGTCGAGAAGCTGAACGCCGAAGTCGACGAGACCGCGATCAACCGCACCCTCGACATCCTGCGCAAGCAGCGCCGTACCTTCGCCCAGCGCGCCCAGGATTCGGGTGCCGAAGACGGCGACCGTGTCACGGTCGACTTCGAAGGCAAGATCGACGGCGAAGTGTTCCAGGGCGGCAAGGCCGAGGCGTTCCAGTTCCTGGTCGGCGAAGGCCAGATGCTCAAGGAATTCGAAGAGGCCGTGCGCGGCATGAAGGCCGGCGAAAGCAAGACCTTCCCGCTGGCCTTCCCCGAGGACTACCACGGCAAGGACGTCGCCGGCAAGCAGGCCGACTTCATGGTCACCGTCAAGAAGATCGAACAGGCCAACCTGCCCGAAGTCAACGAGCTGCTGGCCAAGTCGCTCGGCATCGCCGACGGCACGGTCGACGGCCTGCGCGCCGACATCAAGAAGAACCTGGAGCGCGAAGTCAAGTTCCGCGTCCTGTCGCGCAACAAGCAGGCCGTCATGGACGCGCTGATCTCGAAGGCCGAGCTCGACCTGCCCAAGGCGAGCGTGCAGGCCGAAGTCGAGCGCATGGTCGAAAGCGCCCGTGCCGACCTGAAGCAGCGCGGCATCAAGGACGCCGACAAGGCGCCGATCCCCGACGACGTGTTCCGTCCGCAGGCCGAGCGTCGCGTGCGCCTGGGCCTGGTGGTGGCCGAGCTGGTGCGTGCCAACGCCCTGCAGGCCAAGCCCGAGCAGATCAAGGCTCACATCGACGAGCTGGCCGCCAGCTACGAGAAGCCGGCCGACGTGGTGCGCTGGTACCAGAGCGACCGCCAGCGCCTGGCCGAAGTCGAAGCCGTCGTGATCGAGAACAATGTCACCGATTTCGTGCTGTCCAAGGCCAAGGTCACCGAGAAAGCCGTGTCCTTCGACGAGCTGATGGGCCAGCAGGGCTGACCACGCCGGCGCCCGTCGCCCGGCCTTCCATGACCATGGGGCTTGTGCTTTGCGGCACAGGCCCCATGTCGTTTTCGCTACAGTAGTTCTTTCCCAGGAGAAATCATGAGTGCACTAGAAACCCAAGGTCTCGGCATGGTGCCGATGGTGGTCGAGCAGTCGGGCCGCGGCGAGCGGTCGTACGACATCTATTCGCGGCTGCTGAAGGAGCGCGTGATCTTCCTGGTGGGCGAGGTCAACGACCAGACCGCCAACCTGGTGGTGGCGCAGTTGCTGTTCCTCGAGAGCGAAAACCCCGACAAGGACATTTCGTTCTACATCAATTCGCCCGGCGGCAGCGTCAGCGCCGGCATGGCGATCTACGACACGATGCAGTTCATCAAGCCGGCGGTTTCCACGCTGTGCATCGGCTTCGCGGCCAGCATGGGCGCGTTCCTGCTGGCGGCCGGCGAGAAGGGCAAGCGTTTCTGCCTGCCCAACTCCAAGGTCATGATCCACCAGGTGCTGGGCGGCGCACGCGGCCAGGCGACGGACATCGAGATCCATGCCCGCGACATCCTGAAAACCCGCGAGCAGATGAACCGCATCCTGGCCGAGCGCACCGGCCAGCCGCTCGAGAAGGTCGCCCGCGATACCGAGCGCGACTACTTCCTGACCGCCGACGAATCCAAGGATTACGGCATCGTCGACCAGGTGATCTCCAAGCGCGGCTGAAACCCGGTCCGTCGCAGAAACGGCGCTTTCCCCTGCGGAAAGTGCCGTTTCCTATTTCGTTATCATGTATTCATCCAGTCTCTAGGCATAGTGTTCAATGGCCGATAAAAAGGGCTCCTCCTCCAGCGAAAAAACGCTGTACTGCTCGTTCTGCGGCAAGAGCCAGCACGAGGTCAAGAAGTTGATCGCCGGACCGTCGGTCTTCATTTGCGACGAATGCATCGACCTGTGCAACGAGATCATCCGCGACGAGGTCCCGGACGGCGACGCCTCCAAGGATCCGAAGGCCGAGTTGCCCACGCCTGCCGAGATCAAGCACAACCTCGACAACTACGTGATCGGCCAGGAGGTCGCCAAGCGCACCCTGGCGGTGGCGGTCTACAACCACTACAAGCGTCTTCGGCACAAGGAAAAGGCCAAGAAGGACGACGTGGAGCTGGCCAAGAGCAACATTCTGCTGATCGGCCCCACCGGCTCCGGCAAGACGCTGCTGGCCCAGACGCTCGCCCGGATGCTCGACGTGCCCTTCGTCATGGCGGATGCCACCACGCTGACCGAAGCCGGCTATGTCGGCGAAGACGTCGAGAACATCGTCCAGAAGCTGCTGCAGAGCTGCAACTACGAGGTCGAGCGGGCCCAGCGCGGCATCGTCTATATCGACGAGATCGACAAGATTTCCCGCAAGTCGGACAACCCGTCGATCACCCGCGACGTGTCGGGCGAGGGCGTGCAGCAGGCGCTGCTGAAGCTGATCGAAGGCACGATGGCCAGCATTCCGCCGCAGGGCGGGCGCAAGCACCCGAACCAGGATTTCCTGCAGATCGACACGACCAACATCCTGTTCATCTGCGGCGGGGCGTTCTCGGGGCTCGAGAAGGTCATCGACAACCGCACCGAGGCATCGGGCATCGGCTTCGGCGCATCGGTCAAGAGCAAGCAGCAGCGTACCCTGACCGAGGTGTTCAAGGAAATCGAGCCGGAAGACCTGATCAAATTCGGCCTGATTCCCGAGCTGGTGGGCCGGATGCCGGTCATCGCCACCCTGGCCGAGTTGAGCGAAGACGCGCTGGTGCAGATCCTGACCGAGCCGAAGAACGCCCTGGTCAAGCAGTACGGCAAGCTGTTGGCGATGGAAGGCGTAGACCTGGAGATCCGCCCGGCTGCGTTGAAAGCCATCGCCCGCAAGGCCCTGGCCCGCAAGACCGGGGCCCGTGGTTTGCGTTCGATCCTCGAGCAGTCGCTGATCGACACGATGTACGAGCTGCCGCACACGACCAATGTCGACAAGGTGGTGGTCGACGAATCGACCATCGACGAGAACAAGCCACCGCTGCTGGTCTACCGCGAAGCGGCGAAGAAAGCCTAGGTTTCGTACCGAGCCGCGCCCACCCGGGCGCGGCGACGGATTGATCATCCTGTTTCAGCCTGTCCGGGCGGATCGACGATGCTTGCAAAGCGCCGTTCGCATCCCATGTGGACATGGCACCTATCTAAGGATTCTCATGTCCGGTCATACGCCCCTTCCCTCCGACCCCATCGAACTGCCGCTGCTGCCGCTGCGCGACGTGGTCGTGTTCCCCCACATGGTCATCCCGCTGTTCGTCGGGCGGCCGAAAAGCATCAAGGCACTGGAACTGGCGATGGAGGCCGAGCGCCGCATCATGCTGGTGGCGCAGAAGACCGCTGCCAAGGACGAGCCTTCGGTCGACGACATGTTCTCCGTCGGTTGCGTCTCCACCATCCTGCAGATGCTGAAGCTGCCGGACGGCACGGTGAAGGTGTTGGTCGAGGGCCAGCAGCGCGCCACCGTCACGACCATCTCCGATGCGGAAACCCACTTCGTCGCGACCGTCGCGCCCCTGCAGGACGAGCTTTCCAAGGCCAGCAGCGAGATCGAGGCCCTGCGCCGCGCGGTGATGCAGCAGTTCGACCAGTACGTCAAACTGAACAAGAAGATTCCGCCGGAGATCCTCACCTCCATTTCGAGCATCGACGACCCGGGCCGCCTGGCCGACACCATCGCTGCGCACCTGCCCCTCAAGGTGGACAACAAGCAGACGGTGCTCGACATGGCCGACATCAAGCTGCGCCTGGAGAACCTCTTCGAGCAGCTGGAGCGCGAGGTCGACATCCTGAACGTCGACAAGAAGATCCGCGGCCGGGTGAAGCGCCAGATGGAGAAGAACCAGCGCGACTTCTACCTCAACGAGCAGGTCAAGGCCATCCAGAAGGAGCTCGGCGAGGGAGAAGAGGGCGCGGACATCGAAGAGGTCGAGAAGAAGATCAGGCTCGCCAAGATGCCGAAGGAGGCGTTGAAAAAGGCCGAAGGCGAGTTGAAGAAACTGAAGCTGATGTCGCCGATGTCGGCAGAAGCCACGGTGGTGCGCAATTACATCGACGTCTTGACCGGCCTGCCCTGGAGCAAGAAGACCAAGATCAAGCACGACCTGACCCTCGCCGAGGACGTGCTCAACGAAGACCACTACGGACTCGACAAGGTCAAAGACCGCATCCTGGAATATCTCGCGGTCCAGCAGCGGGTGGACAAGGTCAAGGCGCCGATCCTGTGCCTGGTCGGCCCGCCGGGCGTCGGCAAGACCTCGCTGGGGCAGTCGATCGCGAAGGCGACCGGCCGCAAGTACGTTCGCATGGCGCTCGGCGGCATGCGCGACGAGGCGGAGATCCGCGGCCATCGCCGCACCTATATCGGCGCGCTGCCGGGCAAGGTGCTGCAGAGCCTGAACAAGGCCGGCACCCGCAATCCGCTGTTCCTGCTCGACGAGATCGACAAGCTGGGCACCGACTTCCGCGGCGATCCGTCCAGCGCGCTGCTGGAAGTGCTTGACCCCGAGCAGAACCACACCTTCGGCGACCATTACGTCGAGGTCGATTTCGACCTGTCCGACGTGATGTTCGTGGCGACGTCGAACTCTATGAACATTCCGCCGGCGCTGCTGGACCGGATGGAGGTCATACGCCTCTCGGGCTACACCGAGGACGAGAAGACCAGCATTGCCATCAAGTACCTGCTGCCGAAGCAACTGAAGAACAACGGCGTCAAGGATTCCGAACTGCGGGTCGATGAAGACGCGGTGCGCGACATCGTCCGCTACTACACCCGGGAAGCCGGCGTGCGGTCGCTGGAGCGCGAGCTGTCGAAGATCTGCCGCAAGGTGGTCAAGGCGCTGCTGCTCAAGAAGATGGAGCCGCAGGTGGTCGTGAATGCGGCCAACCTCGACGAATTCCTGGGCGTGCGCAAGTACAGCTACGGTCGGGCCGAGCAAGAAGCGCAGGTGGGCCAGGTGGTCGGCCTGGCCTGGACCGAGGTCGGCGGCGATCTGCTGACGATCGAAGCGGCCATCACGCCCGGCAAGGGCGTCATCACCCGGACCGGCTCGCTCGGCGACGTGATGAAGGAATCTGTCGAGGCGGCCCGCACCGTGGTCCGCAGCCGCTCGCGCGTGCTGGGCATCAAGGACGAGGTCTTCGAGAAGAAGGACATCCACATCCACGTGCCCGACGGTGCCACCCCGAAGGACGGCCCGAGCGCGGGCGCAGCGATGACGACGGCACTCGTGTCCGCTCTCACTGGTATCCCGGTGCGCGCGGATGTGGCGATGACCGGCGAGATCACCTTGCGGGGCGAGGTCACCGCCATCGGGGGCCTGAAGGAAAAGCTTTTGGCCGCACTGCGTGGCGGTATCAAGACCGTGCTGATCCCCGAGGAGAACGCCAAGGACCTGCAGGAAATCCCGGCGAATGTCCGCGACGGCCTGGAGATCGTGCCGGTGAAGTGGATCGACAAGGTGCTCGAGTTGGCACTGGTGCGGGTCCCGGAACCTCTGCCGGACGAAGAGCCGGTGGTGGCCGCTCCCACGGCCCCCGCCGCGGACGCGCCTGCACCGCGTTCCGTGAAACACTGAAGACAGCTTTTTTTGGCTTTTTTGAGCCTGTCGTCAAAAGCGCCTAAAAGTGCGCTACAATTTCATTCATCGCAGCAAACGACGCAAACGAGTTTGTTGCAAATGCGGGAATAGCTCAGTTGGTAGAGCGCAACCTTGCCAAGGTTGAGGTCGAGAGTTCGAGACTCTTTTCCCGCTCCACATTCAAAAGGGAAGCTTAGGCTTCCCTTTTTTGTCGGTGATCTACGGCGCGATAGCAAAGCGGTTATGCAACGGATTGCAAATCCGTGTAGCCCGGTTCGACTCCGGGTCGCGCCTCCAAAAATATTCAGCAAAATCAGGCACTTACAGAACGGACCGCAAGGTCCGTTTTGCTTTTCTGCGTCCTTGGTGCTGGTCTTGCTACCGGTAGGGGTAGCCCTATTGCCGTCTGACGGAACAGGTCTGCCATCCGCACAGCCACGGCGGCCGGGCACCCACCGCTTCGGTGCCAGGGTAGGTGCCGCTGAAGAGCCCGCAAGCCCCTGTCCGCATCGACCGCACTCTGCGTAACAGCGCCAGGAACGTTCTTGCGTTCAGCATACGGTCAGTAACTCGGCCATTAAATTGGGGGTCAAATCAGGAGATCCCCATGACCGCTACCCGACGCAGCCTCGGTATGAAACTGGGGCTGGCTTTCGCCAGCACCACGGCATTGACACTCGCGATAGGCCTGGCCGGCTGGTCGCAAATGCGCAGCATCCATGCCGGCGCGGAGGATCTGGGCACCAACTGGCTGCCGAGCGTCCAGGCGGTGGGTAACGTGCGGGTGGCGGCCAATCGCGTGCGGCGTAGCGAAAGCGAGCTCTTTCTGCCCGAGGCCGACGAGTCCGCCGCGGGCCGTCGTGCAGAGCTGAAAGACCGGATGGCCCAGCTGCTGAAGACCGAGGCCGACTACGCCCCGCTGGTCACGCCGGGCGAAGAGGCCCGCCTTTTCGACGTCTACAAGAGCGAACGCCAGAAATACGCCGACGTCCAGGCCAGCATGCTGGCGGCACCGGCTTCCGAGCGGGCGCAGCTCACGAAGCGTTTCTTCGGCGAATCCGCCCAACGTTTCGATGCACTCGCCGGCGAGCTGGGAACCCTGTCGGAATTCAACCGGGCGGCGGGCGATCGTGCGGCCGTCGCCGGCCGTACCACCTACGACCGTGCCGTCGTGACGCTGACCGCCCTGGTCCTGGCCGCCATCGCGGTGGCCACGGTGCTGGCCGTCTGGATCACCCGGATGATCACCGGGCCGATCCGCGAAGCGGTGCTGGTGGCCGAAGGCGTGGCCGCCGGCGATCTGACGACGACCATCGAGCCGCGGGGCCATGACGAGATCGCGTTGCTGATGCATGCGCTGGCCACCATGCGTGCCAGCCTTCTGCGGGTGGTGGGAGGCGTCCGCTCCAGTGCGGAAAGCGTCGCCACCGCGAGCGCGCAGATCGCGCAGGGCAACCACGATCTATCCGCTCGCACCGAGCAGCAGGCCAGTGCGCTGGAGGAAACCGCCGCCTCGATGGAAGAGCTGTCGAGCACCGTGCGGCAGAACGCCGACAACGCCCGCCAGGCCAACCAGCTGTCGATGAACGCGTCGACCGTGGCGGTGCAGGGCGGTCGGGTGGTCGGCGAGGTGGTGGAGACGATGAAGGGCATCAACGAAAGCTCCAACCGCATCTCGGACATCATCGGCACGATCGACGGCATCGCCTTCCAGACCAATATCCTGGCCCTCAATGCGGCGGTCGAAGCCGCCCGCGCGGGCGACCAGGGACGCGGCTTCGCGGTGGTAGCCTCCGAAGTACGAAGCCTGGCGCAACGCAGCGCCGATGCGGCCAAGCAGATCAAGGTCTTGATCACCGCCAGCGTGGAGCGTGTCGAACACGGCACGGCGCTGGTGGGCAAGGCGGGATCGACGATGACCGACGTGGTCGCGGCGATCCAGCGCGTGACCGACATCATGGGCGAGATCAGCGCAGCGAGTTCGGAACAGGCATCGGGTGTCGCGCAGGTCGGCGAAGCCGTGGTCCAGATGGACCACGCCACCCAGCAGAACGCGGCGTTGGTGGAAGAGGGCGCCGCCGCCGCGGCGAGCCTGCGCCAGCAAGCCGAAGAGCTGGTGGCCGCGATGTCGGTGTTCAAGCTGGAGTCGACGCCGTCCGCCGGCAGTGCGCAGGCCGTTGCCACGGCGGCCCGTGCCGGCCGGTCGCCCTCCGCCAGCCGGGCCGTGGTCGGGACGCGCCCCGTGGCCTAGATCGGATAGCCCCGGTCAGCGGGCCTGTGCCGCTGCGGTAGAATGGGAAACGAGTCGTTCAGAGGTTGCCCGAGACTCGACGGACCGCGAGGTCCGTTTTTATTGGGCGGTTGCGCACCGCGTCGGTGGATGCGCATGCGGCGATATTCGATGCCCGAGTGGTGAAATCGGTAGACACAAGGGACTTGAGATGAATTTGAGCCCTCTCGGGGAAACCCGGGAGGTGACGCCCGTCAAATTCGGTGAACGCCCTGGATGCGCATGCGTTGCGCGCCCGAGCCAACGCCGAGCCAAGCCGCCGATCGCTACGGTTTGCGGAAGGTGTAGAGAGCAGACGGCGGGCACCTACGGCCGCAAGGCTAGGGTGAAGGCGTGCTCCAGACCACGAACCGCGGCGTTTGCCGCAGCGGGCGGCGAAAGCCGAAGTGGTAAGAAAATCCCTCGACTTCGCGGTCGTGCCGGTTCGATTCCGGCCTCGGGCACCAATGGGTACGCAAACATGGCCGCACATGCGGTGCGGCAGCGGGCGCACGGCGCAAACGCACCCGGCAACGTGAGAAAATACCGTGCCGGCCGTGGGTTATAACGTCCATTTCGCTCGCCTTCTTTCTACCTATTCCATGCTGTGAAGGCTCGTGCCGCCCGGCCTTCATCGGCCCTGTTGCCCAAGAGATGTACGAATGTCCAACTACAACACCCCGTTTGAAATCCACGTCCACGGTGATGTGGTGCTGCGTGCCGACGTGACGTTCGAGCAACTGCAGGAGGCGCTTCGGCCGCTGTGGAAGTACGCCGGTGCCAAGTCGCTGGCCGATGGCGCGGCCAGCTCCTACGAGGACGAGCCGGGCATCGAGTTCAAGCCTAAGGACCACCTGCTGCAGATCTGCTGGACGGTGAACGGCGACGAGGACTTCCGCCACAACCTCGACGAGATGTGCATGAGCATCAACGAGCTGGCGGAGCAGGGCGCTTCGATCGAAGTCACCTTCTACGACACCGACTTCGACGAGGAGGAAGAGTCCGCCGATGCCGAAGCGCGCGACGATTTCGTGATGCTCTTCGTCGGCCCGACGCCGGCGGCCATCATGCAGGTGCAGCGCGACCTGCTGGTGCAGGACGTGATCAACATGATGGAGCGCCATTTCGACGGCGCCGAACTCGGCGGCGTGGTGGCCGAGATCGACAAGCTCTTCGGCGAACGCTTCGACGCGCTGGTCAATTCGCTGGAACTGGGCAAGCCGCCGCGTGGCACCGGCGGTGCGGGCGGATCGGGTGGGGCCGGTGGCCACGGCGGCGGTCGCCGCCCGCGCCATCTGCACTGAGTCGCAGCCCGCCATGCGCTACCTGGCCGGCTATTCGGAGGCGGTGCAGGCCCAGGTGCAGGCGATCCATGCGCGGCAGGGCCTCGGTCGCCTGCTGCTCTCGCGCTATCCGGCGCCGCACGGCATGCGCACCGACCGGGCGCTGCATGCCTTCGTCACCGAGCTGAAGACCGAGCATCTGCGCCGCGCACCGCCGATCGACAAGGTTCTCTACGACAGCAAGCTGCAGGTGGTGCAGCATGCGCTGGGCCTGCACACCGCCATCTCGCGCAAGCAGGGCGCGAGGCTCAAGGCCAGCCGAGAGATCCGCATCGCCGCGGTGTTCAAGGACGTGCCGCTCGATTTCCTGCAGATGATCGTGGTGCACGAGCTGGCCCACCTGAAAGAGCGCGACCACGACCGCGCCTTCTACCAGCTGTGCGAGAGCATGGAGCCGCGCTACCACCAGCTGGAGCTCGACCTGCGCCTCTACCTGACCCACCTGGACGCCACCGGCGAGCGCCTGTGGTCAGGCAGCGGTGGCGGCGGTGCCCCTGCCGACGTCGATGCCCAGCCAGCGCCGGGCGGCGGCCTGTAGCAGGCCCAGGTCTCCGGTACTGACCAGCTCCAGCCGGCCGGCCCCGGTCGCATCCGGCTTCAGCAGCCGATGGTGGGCCAGCAGGCGCTGCGTCTGGCGGGCGACCGGCTCGCCGGTGTCCATCAACCGGACCTGGGGGCCGACCAGTGCGCGCAAGGCGGGCGCGGCGAAGACGTAGTGGGTGCAGCCCAGCACCAGGGTGTCGATCTGGCGCTCTTGTGTACCGAAAGTGCCTGCGGCCGAGGTGTAGCGCCGGCACAGTGCTATGGTATTAGTAGCGTTCGTGTCTGCGCTGCCCGGCTGGCGCAACTCGTCTTCGATCGCCGTGGCCAGCCCGTCGCAGGGCTGCACGCTGAAACGGGCCTGGTGCAGCAGTGGCGCCATCAACGCCTTGAACTTGGCGCTGCCGACGGTGCCCCGGGTGCCCAGCACCGCGATGTGGCCGGTGCGGGTGACGGCCAGGGCGGGCTTCGCCGCGGGCTCCACGCCCACCAGGTGCAGGTCGGGATGGGCGGTCCGCAGCAGGTGGATCGCCGCGGCGGTGGCGGTATTGCAGGCCACCACCAGCGCCTTGACGCGGTGCCGGCTTCGCAATGTCTCGGCGACGTGCAGGGTGCGGGCCGCCACATGGTCGTCGCCGCGCTCGCCGTAGGGCGCGAAGCCGCTGTCGGCCAGGTAGACGAAGTCTTCCTGCGGCAGCAGGCGCTGCAGCGCCCGCAGCACGCTCAGGCCGCCGATGCCGCTGTCGAAGACGCCGATCGGCGCGTCGGGGGAAAGAAGGGGCATCGTGGAAGATCGGTGCGGCGGGGGAATGCGATGGTCGGCCTGCTGGCAGGCGGTGCGGCGCACGGGCCGCCCGGCCCGCCGCCGCCCGCGCCTTACGCCGTGGCCAGTTCGATGCCCTTGAACTCGCCGGTCGCGATCCGCGCCTGCCACTCGGCCGGGCCGGTGACGTGCACGCTGGTGCCGCCCGCATCGACCGCCACGGTGACCGGCATGTCGACCACGTCGAACTCGTAGATCGCCTCCATGCCCAGGTCGGCGAAGCCCACCACCTTCGCATCCTTGATCGCCTTGCTGACCAGGTAGGCGGCGCCGCCGACGGCCATCAGGTAGGCGCTCTTGTGCTTCTGGATCGAGCCGACGGTGGCCGGGCCGCGCTCGGCCTTGCCGATCATCGCGATCAGGCCGGTCTTCTCCAGCATCATGTCGGTGAACTTGTCCATCCGGGTCGCGGTGGTGGGGCCGGCCGGGCCGACCGCCTCGCCCTGGACCGGATCGACCGGGCCGACGTAGTAGATGACCCGGTTGGTGAAATCGACGGGCAGGGGCTCGCCCTTGGCCAGCATGGTCTGGATGCGCGCATGGGCCGCGTCGCGGCCGGTGAGCATCTTGCCGTTGAGCAACAGGGTGTCGCCCGGCTTCCAGCTGGCGACCTCGTCCTTGGTGAGCGTGTTCAGGTCGACGCGGCGGCTCTTGTTGTAGTCGGGCGCCCAGTCGATCTTCGGCCACAGGTCGAGCGACGGGGCCTCCAGGTAGACCGGGCCGGCGCCGTTCATCACGAAGTGCGCATGGCGGGTGGCGGCGCAGTTGGGGATCATCGCGACCGGTTTGCTGGCCGCATGCGTCGGATAGGTCTTGATCTTCACGTCGAGCACCGTGGTCAGGCCGCCCAGGCCCTGGGCGCCGATGCCGAGGGCGTTGACCTTCTCGAACAGTTCCAGGCGCATCTCTTCGAGCCTGTCGAGCTTCTCGCCGCGGGACGACTTGGCCTGCAACTCGTACATGTCCAGGTCGTCCATCAGGCTTTCCTTGGCCAGCAAAACCGCCTTCTCGGCGGTGCCGCCGATGCCGATGCCCAGCATGCCGGGCGGGCACCAGCCGGCGCCCATGGTGGGGACCGTCTTCAGCACCCAGTCGACCACACTGTCACTCGGGTTGAGCATGATCATCTTGCTCTTGTTCTCGCTGCCGCCGCCCTTGGCCGCGACGGTGATGTCGAGGCTGCCGCCGGGCACGATCTGGGTGAAGATGACCGCCGGCGTGTTGTCCTTGGTGTTCTTGCGGTCGAACTGCGGGTCGGCCACCACGCTGGCGCGCAGCGTGTTGTCGTGGTGGTTGTAGCCGCGGCGCACGCCTTCGTTGATCGCGTCTTCCAGGCCGCCGGGGAAGTCCTCGAAGCGCACGTCCATGCCCACCTTCAGGAACACGTTGACGATGCCGGTGTCCTGGCAGATCGGGCGCTGGCCGGTGGCGCTCATCTTGCTGTTGGTCAGGATCTGGGCGATCGCGTCCTTGGCCGCAGGGCTCTGCTCGCGGGCATAGGCGCGGGCCAGGTGGGCGATGTAGTCGGCCGGGTGGTAGTAGGAGATGTACTGCAGCGCCGCAGCGACGGATTCCACGAGGTCGTGGTACTGGATACGGGTCGTCATGGTGGGGGTCGTGTTGTTGTGGGAGCCAGCCCGCAATTATCCCCGCTGCGCCGCGCGGCCGCCCGCGCCGGCGCTCAGCCTTCGATGGTAGAGGGCGCGAAGTCCACCGCGTGGTCGGGCTTGACGCCCTGCGACCACTCGAGCAGCACGTGCGCCTGCATCGGCCGGGCATAGAAGTAGCCCTGCAGTTCGTCGCAATCCAGCTCCAGCAGGATGTCGCGCTGCCCGGCCGTTTCCACACCTTCCGCCACCACCCGCAGGCCCAGCGCGTGGGCCAGCCGGATCACCGCCTCGACCACCGCCCGGGCATCGACCTTCACCTCCAGGTCATTGACGAAGCTGCGGTCGATCTTGAGCTGCTGGGCCGGCAACTGGCGCAGGTAGCTCAGGCTGGAGTAGCCGGTGCCGAAATCGTCGATCGCCAGGTACACGCCGATCCGGGCCAGGCCCGAGAACGCGACCTGCGTCGCCTTCAGGTCTTCCATCGCCACCGATTCGGTGATCTCGCAGAGCAGCTGCGACGCGTCGACGTTGTGCCGGCGCAGCGCCGCCTCGACCCGCTCGGCCAGGCCGTTCTCGCGCAACTGGTGCACCGACAGGTTGACGGCCACCCGCATCCGCAGGCCCTCGCGGCTCCAGGCGGCGATCTGGCGGCAGGCCTCGTCGATCACCCAGGCGCCCAGCCGGCCGATCAGGCCGAAGCGCTCGGCCAGCCCGATGAAGAGCGCCGGGCTCAGCACGCCGCGCTCGGGGTGGTTCCAGCGGATCAGGGCCTCGACGCCGCTGATCTGGTCGCGCCGGCCGTCGATCTTCGGCTGGTAGTACAGCTCGAACTGGCCGGCGTCGATCGCCTGGCGCAGGTCGCTCTGCAGCGCCAGCTGGTTCGACACGTCGGCGCCCATGTGGGATTCGAACAGGGCATAGCCACCGCCGCCGGCGCGCTTGGCGACGTACATCGCCGCGTCGGCATGGGCCACCAGCTTGTCGCGCTCGCCCTGGTCGGGGTAGAGCACGATGCCGATCGAGCAGGCGATCTGCAGCTGCTTGTCGAACACCACGAACGGCCGGGTCAGGGCCTTCAGGATGCGGTCGGCCACCAGGGTGCAGTCGGCCATGTCGTGCACATGCTCCAGCAGCACCAGGAACTCGTCGCCACCGACGCGGGCGACGGTATCGCTGAGCCGCGCCGCCCGCTCCAGCCGCCGTGCCGCCTTGCGCAGGATGAAATCGCCCGCGGCATGGCCGAAGGAATCGTTGATCGGCTTGAAGCCGTCGAGGTCGACGAAGAAGACGGCCAGCCGCTCGTTCGTCTGGTCGTGGTTGGCCCGGTCGAGCCGCGCCAGCGCCTGGTCGAGCCGGTCCTCGAACAGCAGCCGGTTGGGCAGGCCGGTGAGGGCGTCGGCGAAGGCCTGCTTCTGCAGCTCGGCGTTGGCCGTCTCCAGCCGGGTGTTGGCCTGCTGCAGCGAATGCGCGAGGCGCCGCGCGGTGCTTTGCAGCCGGGCATCGAGGATCGAGGCGAACAGCGTGCCCAGCAGCATGATGCCGGTCGTGACCAGCACGATCGCCACCATGCTGGGGCCCGACAGCTGGTCGGCGCTGAGGCACACCGAGCCCGCCGGGAACTGCGCGGCAGCCATGCCGGTGTAGTGCATGCCGCAAATCGCGGCGCCCATGACCAGGGCGGCGAGGACCTGGGACCGCGTGCGGCGGCGCGCCTCCCGGTGCGCCAGCAGCATCACCATCAACAGGGCGACCGCCGAGGCCGCCACTGCGATCAGGGCCGACAGCACCACCTTCACCGGGTCCCAGACGATGCGGGGCGACATGTCGAGCGCGGCCATGCCGATGTAGTGCATGCCGCAGATGCCCAAGCCCATCGCCATCGCCCCCGCCAGCAGCAAGCGCGGGCCGACCGCCAGCCGGCTGGCGATGCCGAGCGCGATGCCCGCTGCGCCCACCGCCGCCGCCCAGGAGAGCAGGGTGAGGCCGCCGGTAAAACCCAGGCGGATCGGCAGCTCGAAGGCCAGCATGCCGATGAAGTGCATGGCCCAGATGCCGGTGCCCATCACCACCGATCCGGCAGCCCACCAGCCCAGCCGCAGCCGGCCATAGCTACCGCGGACCCGCAGCGCCAGATCCAGCGCCACATAGGACGCCAGCACCGCGAGCGCGATCGACGCAGCCACTCCCCAGACGTTGTGCTGGGAGGGCATAAAGGCAGAACTGGCAATCACGGCGGTCGATACGAAGAAACTAACCGGGTGGATTCACGCCGGTTACAAGCCCGAAGCAGGGCGTTGAGATGTACCCCGAGGGGGCGCCGCAGTGTAGCGACTGCCCACGATTCAGATGTAAGTGCGGCGACATACCCACCGGCGGCCACCGGCCCTGGATGAGAACGGTTTTTGTTCGGCGCTATGCTGGCGGTGACGACCCTGCCGGCGCGCGCACCCACGGGCCCGCCGGTGCCCTTTTCATCCGCTTCGACACTACCACCATGACCACACGCACAGAACGCGACACCTTCGGCCCGATCGAGGTCCCTTCGGCCCAGCTGTGGGGCGCGCAGACCCAGCGCTCGCTGCAGAACTTCGACATCTCCGGCGAGCGCCAGCCCCGGGAGATGATCACCGCGTTGGCCCAGGTCAAGCGGGCGTCGGCCGTGGTCAACCATGCGCTGGGCCTGCAGGACGAGAAGAAGACGCAGGCGATCGTCGCCGCCGCGCAGGAGGTGATCGACGGCAAGCACCCCGGCGAATTCCCGCTGGTGGTCTGGCAGACCGGCTCGGGTACCCAGACCAACATGAACGTCAACGAGGTGCTGGCCAACCGGGCCAGCGAACTGCTGGGCGGCGAGCGCGGCGAGGGCCGGCTGGTGCACCCCAACGACGATGTGAACCGCAGCCAGTCGAGCAACGACGTGTTCCCCACCGCGATGCACGTGGCGGCGGTCGCGGCCCTGACGCACCACCTGCTGCCCGCCATCGCCCGGCTGCGCGGCACGCTGGAGCAGAAGGCGCGCGAGTTCGACGGCATCGTGAAGATCGGCCGCACCCATCTGCAGGACGCCACGCCGCTGACGCTCGGCCAGGAGTTCTCCGGCTGGGTGGCCCAGCTGGCCCACGGGGAGAAGCATGTGCGCGACGCGCTGCCCCATCTGTACGAACTGGCGCTGGGCGGTACCGCGGTCGGCACCGGCCTCAATGCGCCGAAAGGCTATGCCGAACAGGTGGCCGCCGAGATCGCGAAGATCACCGGGCTGCCCTTCGTCACCGCGCCGAGCAAGTTCGAGGCGCTGGCCTCGGTCGACGGCCTGGTGCACGCCCACGGCGCGCTCAAGACGCTGGCCGCCAGCATGATGAAGATCGCCAACGACGTGCGCTGGCTGGCCAGCGGCCCGCGCAGCGGCATCGGCGAGCTGAGCATCCCCGAGAACGAGCCCGGCTCGTCGATCATGCCCGGCAAGGTCAACCCGACGCAGAGCGAGGCGGTGACGATGCTCGCCGCCCAGGTCTTCGGCAACGACGTGGCGATCAACTTCGGCGGAGCGTCGGGCAACTTCGAGCTGAACGTGTTCCGCCCGATGGTGGCCCACAACTTTCTGCAGAGCGTGCGGCTGCTGGCCGACGGCATGGTGAGCTTCAACGACCACTGCGCGGTCGGCATCGAGCCCAACCGCGAGCGGATCGCCGAACTGGTCGACCGTTCCCTGATGCTGGTGACGGCGCTCAACACCCACATCGGCTACGACAAGGCCGCCTATATCGCCAAGAAGGCGCACAAGGAAGGCAGCAGCCTGCGCGATGCGGCCGTCGCCTCGGGCCATGTCACCGGCGAGCAGTTCGACCGGTGGGTCGTGCCGGTCGACATGGTCGGCCGCTGAGGGCCGGCTGCAGCCGCGAACGGCAGGCAGCGCCTCGGATTCGCGCCAACGGCTTCGTATCCATGCGCAGGGCCGGCCTGCCGGTTCGATAAGGTCAGGCCCGGTCGGCCATCGGTTCCATGGCTGCGCGGACTTCCCATGAACCTGTCAAGCCTTCGATCGCTGTTCACCGGGCACGGCCCTCGGCCTGCGGGTCCTGCGGCCGCGGCGGACCCTGCGAAGTCCGCGGCCGCGGCCTCCCGGCCCAGGCAAGCCGGCGCGGTGCCTCCCGCGCTGGCCGCGCGCCGGGGCGAACCCCCTGCCCAGCCCGCGGAGCGCCCGTCGCCGCAGCCATCGCTGCGGCGCCAGAACGCGGTGGTGCCGGATCGCGGCCCGGCCGCCGTGCGGTCTGACCGGATCGACCTGCCGAAGGGCACGCAAGGGCCGCTCGTGCAGCTGATGTCGCCGCCCGCCGGGCAGGAACTCCCTGCAGGCACCCGGGGCACCCTGGCCGCGCTGATGCACCACGACGCAAGAAGCGAGGCGATCCAGGCGGCACAGGCGCTCGCGGTGCGCGGTTCCGGCGATGGCGCCGCCGCTCCACCGGCCGGCGGCACGGACGCGATCGGGTACGTGCCGGCGGAGGGTTCGGGGCGGGCAGCAACCGCAGGGCCGGTAGCGGCCGACGGCCCGCCGGTCCCGGATGCCCCCGATACCCCGGCGCAGGCGCCGCCATCGTCGCGCCGCAGCAAAGACAAGATCGACAAGAAAATCGACCTGGTCCGGCAGCCGGATACCCATGTGTCCGAACTGCCTCCGGCCCAGATGTCGGCTCTGGCCCAGGCGCTGGGATTGCCCGGCCCGCCCGCCGAGGCACTGTCCGACCCGCAGGCCGCCGCGTCGACCGCCCGTGCGGTGGCCCATCGGCTGCAGGGGCTGCAGCTTGGCGACGTCTTCACGAAATACGACAGCGTTCGTGAAAGGCAGCGCATCAAGAATTCCGCGCTGGTGCAGGGGGCCTCCAGTGAGCAACGCCGCGCGCTGCAGGACCTGGCGGTGAAAACGCATCTCTGGCTGCGCGAGCACGAGACCGTCGATCCGGTCACGCAGCGAAGCAAGGTCGAGGTGAGCATCTATTTCGACGGCATTCCCGAGCGGGCCGAAAACCAGGTCAAGCGGGTGGTCCAGGGCGGGATCGGCGACGTCTACCGGAGTGCTTGCCAGGCCGGGCAACTGGTGGCGGATATCCTGGCGGCGAAGGCTGCATCGGCCGCGGGGCCGGACGTGGAGATCGTGCATGTGTGCGGCCTGTCCGTCGGGGGCGGTTCCGCCCAGATGTTCAACACGGCCCTGCAGGGGCGCATCGCGCTCGACACGCCTCCTTCGCTCGTCCTGCTGGACCCTGCCCTGATCAGCAAGGCACAGGCCCGGCATGCGGCCAAGGGGGCGTTGCGGGTTCCGCCCCGGCGGCCGGCCCACGGACTGATCATCACGCTGGATTACGACAAGAAGCCCCGCAGAAGCCTGGTGGACAGCCTGTACTACCTGGGCTATCGATCGGAGGGCCTGGTCCGCCTCGCGCTGGGACTGCGGGACGACGACGGCCTCGGATCCCAGCCGCCAAAACCTTCCGACGCCAGGGTGATCGGCACTTTCCTGGGTTACCACTCCAATCGGCACCACTACGACAATGCGCTGCGCCGCTTCGCCGGCCCCGCGCCATCCGCCTCCTAGGGAATGGCATGCGCGACCTGCGATGCGGGCGTCGCGGCGTTGCGGTAGAACCCTCCGGACGCCGATCACGGCGCGACACCCGGGCGCCCACCCGCACCGGCGGGCCGGCGCCGATTCCCTTCTTTCGGAGACACACCATGCAACCCACTCCTGCGGCCGACCCGTCGGCCACCGATCCGGGCACCGCGCCCGGCCATGCTTCGTCCGCCGGCCTGCCGCTGGCGGGCGTGCGGGTCCTGGACCTGTCGCGCGTGTTGGCCGGCCCGCTGTGCGCGATGACCCTGGCCGACCTGGGCGCCGAGGTCATCAAGGTCGAGCATCCTGTGCGGGGCGACGACACCCGCGACTGGGGCCTGCGCGTCGGCACCTCGACCAACACCGCCTACTTCAACAGCGTCAACCGCAACAAGAAGTCGGTCGGCATCGACCTGCAGACCGTTGAGGGCCAGGCGCTGGCCCGGGAGCTGGCGGCCGAGTGCGACGTGGTGGTGCAGAACTTCAAGTTCGGCGGCGCCGAGAAGATGGGCCTGGGCTACGAGCAGCTGCGCGCGGCGCGGCCCGACCTGGTCTACTGCTCGGTCTCGGGCTACGACCCCACCGGCCCCGAGGCCCGCCGCCCGGGCTACGACCTGGTGGTGCAGGGCGAGACCGGCCTGATGGCGCTCAACGGCGAGCCGACCCAGCCGCCGCTGAAGTTCGGCGTGGCGGCGGTCGACCTGTTCACCGGCATGTACGCCGCGCAGGGCGTGCTGGCGGCGCTGTTCGACCGGCAGCGCACCGGCCGTGGCAAGCACATCCAGATGGCGCTGTTCGACTGCGGCCTGATGCTGACCGTCTACTACGGCATGGAGGCGCTGATGATGGGCCAGGACCCGCCGCGCTACGGCAACGCCCATCCGTCGATCATTCCCTACGGCGTGTTCGACGCGGCCGACGGATCGATGGTGGTGACGGTGGGCAACAACGCGCAGTTCCAGCGCTTCTGCCGCGAGGTGATCGAGCGGCCCGACCTGGCCGACGACGAGCGCTTCCGCACCAACAGCGCGCGCGCGGTGAACCGGGCGGTGCTGAAGGCCGAGCTGGAGCGAGAACTGCGCGCCCGCCCGCGCAAGCTGCTGCTGGAGCGCATGGCCGCCGCCGGCATTCCCTGCGGCGAGGTGCTGGGCCTGCACGAGGCGCTGACATCGCCCCGCGCGCAGAGCGCCGGCCTGGTCACCCGCCAGCCGCATCCCGATGGCGGAACCATGCCGGTCTTCATGCCGCCGTTCCGGATCGACGGCGAGCGCATGCCGATCCGCCACGCACCGCCGCCGCTGTCGCACGACACCCACGCGGTGCTGCAGGGCCTGCTGGGACTGTCGGACGCGCGGCTGGCGGCGCTGAAAGACGGCGGCGTTCTCTGACGCCGGCGCCACGCCGCAGGGACTTCAGTGCGGCTGGCGGGAGGAGGCCGCGGCCGACGACATCAGCTTGTCGGTATAGGCGATCGCCATCGCCGACAGCAGAAAGGCGATGTGGATCGCCGTCTGCGCGATCAGCACCCGGTCGGTGTAGTTGTCGGCGTTGATGAAGGTCTTGAGCAGGTGGATGGAGCTGATGCCGATGATCGACATCGCCAGCTTCACCTTCAGCACCGAGGCGTTCACATGGCTCAGCCACTCGGGCTGGTCGCGGTGGCCTTCCAGGTGCAGCCGGCTCACGAAGGTCTCGTAGCCGCCCACGATCACCATGATCAGCAGGTTGGAGATCATCACCACGTCGATCAGGGCCAGCACCACCAGCATGATCACCGTCTCGTTGAGGGTGGTGATCGGCGCGGCGGTCTTGTAGCCGATGCTGGTGACCAGGGCCTGCAGCGCGGTGGTGCTGCCGAAGGCGGCCTCGACCAGGTGCAGCAGCTCGACCAGGAAATGGACCACGTAGACCGCCTGCGCCACGATCAGGCCCAGGTAGAGCGGCAACTGGAGCCAGCGGCTCGCGAAGATCAGGTTCGCCAGCGGCGTCATCGGGGAGCGTTTCGGCGGGGTCGGGTCGGACATGGGAGCCTGGCAGGTGCGTGAGGAGCCGGCATTGTAGAGTTGCGGTCTTGCATTGCACGACCGTCCCGGCGCCCGCGCCCGGCCCTGTCAGTGGCTTGTAAGTGCCCGGCCCCACAGTCGCGCACAACCTTTTCCCGCGTCATTCCAGGAGACAAAACATGAGCGCAGCCGCAGCGTCGCCGTCGTCGATCGAATCCGTGCTGGTCGAGAACCGGGTCTTCCCGCCCCCGGCCGCCATTTCCCAAGCCGCCAACGTCGCCGGCCGCGCCGCCTACGACGCGCTGTGCCAGGAGGCGGCGGACGACTTCGAGGGCTTCTGGGCGAAGCGTGCACGCGCCCAGCTGAACTGGACCCGGCCCTTCACCCGCACCCTGGACGAGAGCAACGCGCCGTTCTACCGCTGGTTCGACGACGGCGAGCTGAACGCCTCGGCCAACTGCCTCGACCGCCACATCGGCACACCGGTGGAGCAGAAGACCGCGATCATCTTCGAGGCCGACGACGGCGCGGTTACCACCGTCACCTACCAGGAACTGCTGGCACGCGTCTGCCGCTTCGCCAACGCGCTCAAGGCCCAGGGCATCCGGAAGGGCGACCGCGTCGTCATCTACATGCCGATGACCATCGAGGGCGTGGTCGCGATGCAGGCCTGCGCCCGGCTGGGCGCCACGCACAGCGTCGTCTTCGGCGGCTTCTCGGCCAAGGCGCTGCAGGAGCGGATCATCGACGTCGGCGCGGTGGCGGTCGTCACCGCCAACTACCAGATGCGCGGCGGCAAGGAGCTGCCGCTGAAAGCCATCGTCGACGACGGCCTGGCCCTCGGCGGCTGCGAGGCGGTGAAGACGGTGCTGGTCTTCGAGCGCACCGTCACCGCCTGGCCGCGCACCGCGGGCCGCGACAAGACCTTCGCCGAGGCGCTCGAGGGCCAGTCGGCCGACTGCCCGCCGGTGCCGGTGGGCGCCGAGCATCCGCTCTTCATCCTCTATACCTCGGGCTCGACCGGCAAGCCCAAGGGCGTGCAGCACGCCACCGGCGGCTACCTGCTCTGGGCCAGGATGACGATGGACTGGACCTTCGACCTGCAGCCGTCGGATGTCTTCTGGTGCACCGCCGACATCGGCTGGATCACCGGCCACACCTACGTCGCCTACGGCCCGCTGGCTGCCGGCGCCACCCAGGTGGTGTTCGAGGGCGTGCCCACCTTCCCCGATGCCGGCCGGTTCTGGCAGATGATCGAGCGCCACAAGGTCACCATCTTCTACACCGCGCCCACCGCAATCCGCTCGCTGATCAAGGCAGCCGAGGCCGACGAGAAGGTGCACCCCAAACGCTCCGACCTCACGTCGCTGCGCATCCTGGGCTCGGTCGGCGAGCCGATCAACCCCGAAGCCTGGATGTGGTACCACCGGAACGTCGGCGGCGAGCGCTGCCCGATCGTCGACACCTTCTGGCAGACCGAGACCGGCGGCCACGTGATCACCCCCCTGCCGGGCGCCACCACCCTGGTGCCGGGCTCCTGCACCCTGCCGCTGCCGGGCATCACCGCCGAGATCGTCGACGAGACCGGCAAGCCGCTGCCCGACGGCGTCGGCGGCATCCTGGTGATCCGCCGGCCCTGGCCGTCGATGATCCGCACCATCTGGAACGATCCGGAGCGGTTCAAGAAATCGTATTTCCCCGAGGAGATGGGCGGCACCGTGTACCTGGCCGGCGACGGGGCGGTGCGCAGCGACGGCAGCGGCACACACGGCGCCGACAAGGGCTACTTCCGCATCACCGGCCGCATCGACGACGTGCTCAACATCTCGGGCCACCGGATGGGCACGATGGAGATCGAATCGGCGCTGGTGTCCAAATCCGACCTGGTCGCCGAGGCGGCGGTGGTCGGCCGGCCCGACGACATGACCGGCGAGGCGATCTGCGCCTTCGTGGTGCTGAAGCGCGCCCGCCCCACCGGCGAAGAGGCCAAGGCGATCGCCAAGGAACTGCGCGACTGGGTGGCCAAGGAGATCGGCCCGATCGCCAAGCCCAAGGACATCCGCTTCGGCGACAACCTGCCCAAGACCCGCAGCGGCAAGATCATGCGCCGCCTGCTGCGCAGCATCGCCAAGGGCGAGGCGATCACCCAGGACACCTCGACGCTGGAGAACCCGGCGATCCTGGACCAGCTGTCGGAAGTCAACTGACCGTCGGTTCCGCTATCGAATTGGTAGCTGGAGGTCGGCCACGGACGCCGGCTGGCGCATCGTTCGGCACTGAAAGTCGGCACTCGGCGGACAGGGCCACCCGTAGGACGTAACCGGGACTTGCGAGCGGTAACGCATGGCGTGGGAGCCCTGCGGTACAACCTCGCAACTCCCGACTTCAGGCCCCGCCATGATCCGCACCGTCCTCCTTCTCGTCATCGCCCTCGTCATCGCCCTGCTGGCGATGCTCAATTGGGCCACGCTGGCCGCACCGACCGCGGTGTCGCTGGGCGTCACCGTCATCCAGGCGCCGCTCGGGCTGATCATGCTGGGCCTGACGGTGCTGCTGGCGATCCTGTTCGTCGCCTACGTCGTCTATTTGCAGGGCTCGGTGCTGGTCGAGACCCGCCGCCACACCAAGGAAATGCAGACCCAGCGCGATCTGGCCGACAAGGCCGAGGCCTCGCGCTTCACCGAGCTGCGCCAGTACCTGGAAGTGAAGCTGCAGCAGACCGAGCTCGATGGCCGCAACGACCGCGACGCCCTGCTGGCCCGGATCGCGGCACTGGAAACCTCGCTGGTCGCCCGTGCCGAGCAGTCGGACAACAGCAACGCCGCCTACCTGGGCCAGCTGCAGGACCGGCTCGACCGCGGCGAGCGCCTCTCGGGCGGCCAGACGCTGCGCGGCCCGAACGATCCGCTGGTGATCTGAACCTGCGCGCTGCCGCCTTCGTGGACCGCAGGGCTTATTTCAGCTCGGTGATCCAGGCGGCCAGCGCTTTCGCATCGGCTTCGGTGACCTGCGAATTGGCCGGCATCGGCACCGGCCCCCAGACGCCGGAGCCGCCTTTCATGATCGCCCTGCTGGCGATGCTCAATTGGGCCACGCTGGCCGCACCGACCGCGGTGTCGCTGGGCGTCACCGTCATCCAGGCGCCGCTCGGGCTGATCATGCTGGGCCTGACGGTGCTGCTGGCGATCCTGTTCGTCGCCTACGTCGTCTATTTGCAGGGCTCGGTGCTGGTCGAGACCCGCCGCCACACCAAGGAAATGCAGACCCAGCGCGATCTGGCCGACAAGGCCGAGGCCTCGCGCTTCACCGAGCTGCGCCAGTACCTGGAAGTGAAGCTGCAGCAGACCGAGCTCGATGGCCGCAACGACCGCGACGCCCTGCTGGCCCGGATCGCGGCACTGGAAACCTCGCTGGTCGCCCGTGCCGAGCAGTCGGACAACAGCAACGCCGCCTACCTGGGCCAGCTGCAGGACCGGCTCGACCGCGGCGAGCGCCTCTCGGGCGGCCAGACGCTGCGCGGCCCGAACGATCCGCTGGTGATCTGAACCTGCGCGCTGCCGCCTTCGTGGACCGCAGGGCTTATTTCAGCTCGGTGATCCAGGCGGCCAGCGCTTTCGCATCGGCTTCGGTGACCTGCGAATTGGCCGGCATCGGCACCGGCCCCCAGACGCCGGAGCCGCCTTTCATGATCTTCTGCGCCAGCCGATCGTTGACGTTCTGGCCGGCGTATTTCTGCGCGATGGCCTTGAACGACGGCCCGACGATCTTGCGCTCCACGTTGTGGCACGCCATGCAGTTGCGGGCCTTGGCCAGCGCCAGGTCGGCCCGCGCGGGCAGGCATGCCAGCACCAGGAGCAGGGCGGCGGCAGGGGGCAGGAGGCGGTGCATGGTGGGCGGCTTTCGGCTGGGGTACAGTCTGGCCGGATTGTAGTGAGGCCCCCTATGTACTTCCTCGGACTCGGACTGGTGCTGCTGGTGATGAAATGGCTCGAGCTGGGCCCGGTCGTCGGCTGGAGCTGGTGGATCGTGCTGGCGCCCTTCGCCCTGGCGGTGGCCTGGTGGGCCTGGGCTGACAGCAGCGGCCTGACCAAGCGCCGCGAGATGGACAAGATGGACAAGCGCAAGGCCGACCGCATCGACAAGCAGCGCGAGGCACTGGGCCTGGGCACCAAGAAAAGGCGCTGAGGGATCGCGGGTCCCTGGGGCGGATGCCGCATCCGCAGCGTCCGCCGTCCCGATGCAAAACGCCCGCCGGCGCGCGCCGCGGGCGTTTTTGCGTCGGGCGCCGTGGCCGCCGTGCGTGGCCGCCACGGCGCTATCGGGCTCAGTAGTTGTCGAGCACCGCGCCCTTGCTGGCGCTGGCCGCGTTGAACGCGAACTTGGCCTGCACGCCGCGGGTGTAGCGCGGAGCGGGCGGCGTCCAGCCTTCGCGGCGGCGGGCCAGCTCGGCCTCGGGCACGTTCAGTTCCAGCACCAACTGCAGCGCGTCGATGGTGATCGAGTCGCCTTCCTGCACGAAGGCGATGGTGCCGCCGGCCGCCGCCTCGGGCGCCACGTGGCCGACCACCATGCCCCAGGTGCCGCCGGAGAAGCGGCCGTCGGTGATCAGACCGACGCTTTCGCCCAGGCCGGCGCCGATCAGCGCGCCGGTGGGGGCCAGCATCTCGGGCATGCCCGGCCCGCCCTTGGGGCCCAGGTAGCGCAACACCATCACGTCGCCGGCGACGATCTTGCCGTCGAGGATGGCCTTCAAGGCCGACTGCTCGTCGTCGAACACCCGGGCCGGGCCGGTGATGACCGGGTTCTTCAGGCCGGTGATCTTGGCGACCGCGCCCTCGGGGCTCAGGTTGCCCTTCAGGATCGCCAGGTGGCCCTGGGCGTACATCGGGTTGTCGATGGGACGGATCACGTCCTGGTCGGCGCGGGGCACGTCGGGCACGTCCTTGAGCACCTCGGCGATCGTCTCGCCGGTGATGGTGATGCAGTCGCCGTGCAGCAGTCCGGCCTTCAGCAGGATCTTCATCACCTGCGGGATGCCGCCGGCCTGGTGCAGGTCGACCGCCAGGTACTGGCCGCTGGGCTTCAGGTCGCACAGCACCGGCGTGCGCTTGCGGATGCGTTCGAAGTCGTCGATCGACCACTCCACGCCGGCCGCATGGGCGATCGCCAGGAAATGCAGCACCGCGTTGGTCGAGCCGCCGGTGGCCATGATCACCGCCACCGCGTTCTCCAGCGCCTTCTTGGTGACGATGTCGCGCGGCTTGATGTCCTTCTTGATCGCCTCGATCAGCACCCGGGCCGATTCCTTGGCCGAGTTGGCTTTCTCGTCGTGCGGATTGGCCATGGTCGACGAGTAGGGCAGGCTGATGCCCAGCGCCTCGAACGACGAGCTCATGGTATTGGCGGTGTACATGCCGCCGCAGGAGCCGGTGCCGGGGATGGCGCGTTTTTCGATCTCGAGCAGGTCGTGGTCGCTCAGCTTGCCGGCGGCGTTCTCGCCCACGGCCTCGAACACGCTCACGATGTTCAGGTCCTTGCCCTGGTAGCGGCCCGGCAGGATGGTGCCGCCATACACGTAGATGGCCGGCACGTTGGCGCGCAGCATGCCCATCAGGCCGCCGGGCATGTTCTTGTCGCAGCCGCCGACCACCAGCACGCCGTCCATCCACTGGCCCTGCACGCTGGTTTCGACGCAGTCGCTGATCACCTCGCGGCTGACCAGGCTGTACTTCATGCCTTCGGTGCCCATCGCCATGCCGTCGGAGATGGTGGGCGTGCCGAACACCTGCGCGTTGCCGCCGGCTTCCTCGATGCCCTCGATGGCCGCATCGGCCAGCTTCTGCAGACCCGAGTTGCAGGGCGTGATCGTGCTGTGGCCGTTGGCGACGCCCACCATCGGCTTCTTGAAGTCGCTTTCCTGGTAGCCCATGGCGTAGTACATGGAGCGGTTGGGCGCGCGCGACTTGCCTTCGGTGATGTTGGCGCTGCGGCGGTTGATCTGGATGACCTTGGTGTCCATCGGGTTCTCTCTCGTGGGTGGTTTTGTCGGAGCAGGCGGAGTATGCGCCGATCGCTTCTGCGGTTCCAATCCGGTTCGGAGGGCCGATTGATATGCTGTACATATGAAACCCGACGCGCCGATCGACCTGCGGCTGTGGCGCCAGTTCCTGGCCGTGGCCGAAGAATTGCACTTCGCCCGGGCCGCCCAGCGGCTCCACATGACACAACCGCCGCTGACCCAGGCCATCGCCCAGCTGGAGCGCACGCTGGGCGTGCAGCTGTTCGACCGCAGCCGGCGGCGGGTGGCCCTGGCGCCGGCCGGCCAGGCCCTGGTGCCCGAGGTGCGCGACCTGCTGGCCCGCGCCCAGGCGCTGCCGGCGCGGGCGCGGGCAGCGGCGGCGGGGGAGGTCGGCCGGGTGCGGCTCGCCTTCGTCTCGACCATCGGCTTCGAGCGACTGCCGGCCTGGGTGCGCGCCTTCCGGGTGGAGAGCCCGCAGGTGGCGCTGGAACTGGTCGAGGCCACCGGCGACGTGCAACTGCAACTGCTCGCGCGCGGCGAGATCGACGCGGGGATGATGCTGTATTCGCCCGGCTTCGCGCCGGCCGGCCTGCACCACCTGCCGGTGGCGACCGAGCCGCTGGTGCTGGCGCTGCCGGCCCACCACGCCCTGGCGCAGACCGCGCCGCTGCGGTGGGATGCGGTGCTGGCCGCGCCGCTGGTGGTGTTCCCCCGACGCATCGCGCCTTCGCTGCACGACGCGGTGTTCGGCCTGTACCACGCGGCAGGCCGGCTGCCGGTGGTGGCGCAGGAGGCGATCCAGATGCCGACCATCGTCAACCTCGTAGCGGCCGGCCTGGGCGTCGCCTGGGTGCCGCAGAGCGTGGTGCAGTTCCGGCGCGACGGCGTCGTCTACCGCGCGCAGGGCGCGGGCGGCCTGCCGGTGCGGCGCGGCGGGCCGGTGGTGCCGGTCTGCGAGACCAGCCTGGTCTGGCCGGCCGGGCCGGTCGATCCGGCGCTGGCGCGTTTCGTCGGTTTCGTGCGGCGCGCCCAGGGCGACTGAGCCGTCATGTCGCCACGGCACAATACCGGCCATGCTCCTGTATCCCCACATCGACCCGGTCGCCCTGCAGATCGGCCCGCTGGCCGTGCACTGGTACGGCCTGACCTATCTCGCCGCCTTCGGCCTGTTCCTGCTGCTGGGCAACCTGCGGCTGCGGCACGAACCCTATGCGTCGATGCAGGGCGCCGCCGCCTGGACCCGCAAGGACGTGGAAGACATCCTGTTCCTGGGCGTGCTGGGCGTCGTGGCCGGTGGTCGGCTGGGCTACTGCCTGTTCTACAAGCCCGGCTACTACGCCACCCATCCACTGGAGATCTTCTATATCTGGCAGGGCGGCATGAGCTTCCATGGCGGGCTGCTGGGCGTGATCGCGTCGATGGTCTGGTTCGCCCGGTCGCGGCACCGGCCCTGGCTGCAGGTGGCCGACTTCGTGGCGCCCTGCGTGCCCACCGGGCTGGCGGCCGGCCGGGTCGGCAACTTCATCAACGGCGAGCTGTGGGGCCGCTTCGCGGACGCCAGCCTGCCGTGGGCCATGGTGTTTCCGCAAAGCGGCTCGATGCAGCCGCGGCACCCGTCGCAGGTCTACCAGTTCCTGCTGGAGGGCGTGCTGCTCTTCGCGCTGCTCTGGCTGTATGCCCGCCGTCCGCGGCGGCAGGGCGAGGTGGCGGCGGCATTCCTGGTCGGCTACGGGCTATTGCGCTTCATCGCCGAGTTCTTCCGGGAGCCCGACAACTTCCTGGGCATCCTGTCGCTCGGCATGAGCATGGGCCAGTGGCTGTGCGTGCCGATGGTGGTGGCAGGCGTGTGGATGTACCTGCGGGCTCAGGCGGCACCCTTGCCGGTGGTCGCCAGCGGTGTGCGGCGTGCCTGACTAGGTTGTAGCGGCGCAACAGCCGGGGCCTCGCGAAGCCCCGACCCGACGGCCGGTCGTCCGCATACCTTTGTTGTGTAACATGCGTGATAGTACGCAAGCCGTGGCCTGCGATCCCGACATTCTGTTCCTCGAGGAAGAGCGCCCGAAGGCATCCATGGAAGAAGGACAGTCGAAGCTGATCGATGTCAGCGAGCTGCGCAAGGGCATGTTCATTCAGCTCGACCTGGGATGGATGGACCATCCCTTTCCTCTCAACAGCTTCAAGATATCCACCGACGAGCAGATCCAGACGATCCTGTCGCTCGGTGTGGAGAGCGTGCGCCATTTTCCGGAGCGCAGCGACGCCGCCGTGCCGCCCGATGCGCAGGCTGGAGAGCCTTCTGCCGAAGCTTCCGCCGACGCCGCCGCAGCGGGCGATCGCACCGACGGCGGAGCGTCGCACGCGGCCGCGCGCCGCAACCGCGCCCGCAGGCTCGAGAACGAACAGCACCGTCTCGCCCTGTGCGAGCGCCAGTTTTCCGACGCCACCCGGCAATTCCGCCGCGTGGTGGAGACGGTCCATGCCAGCCCGCTGCTGGCCCGCCAGGACAGCGAGTCGGTGGTGGCCCGTTGCGTGGACGACCTGATCGGCCAGGGCGAATCGGTGATCCGGCTGTTGTCGGAGAGCGTGGGCGAGCGCAGCGGCCAGCATTCGGTCAACGTGATGGTCATCTCGCTGATGCTGGGGCGCTCGCTCGGGCTGCAGCGCGAGGCCCTGGTGGAGTTGGGTCTGGCCGCGCTGCTGCACGACATCGGAAAGCTGGAGCTGCCCGACCGGTTCCGCAACGCAGAAGACGGATTCACCTCGGTGGAGCACCGTCTCTACCAGAGCCACGTCGTCCACAGCGTGTCGATGGCGCAGGGCATGGGCCTTCCGCCGGGCGTGGTCGCGGGCATCGCCCAGCACCACGAGATGGCCGACGGCAGCGGCTTCCCGGCCCGTACCACCGGCGAGCAGATGCAGATGACCGGCAAGATCGTGGCCCTGGTCAACCGCTACGACAATTTGTGCAATCCGGCGCGCGGCAGCATGGTGACCACGCCGCACGAGGCCCTGTCGGCCATTTTCGCGCAGATGAAGCCGCGGTTCGATGCGGTCGTGCTGGGGGCGTTCATCCGGATGATGGGCGTCTACCCGCCCGGCTCCATCGTGCAGCTGGGCAACGATCGCTACGGCATGGTGGTGTCGGTGAACGCGCTGCGGCCGCTGCGGCCCAAGGTGATCGTGCACGACCCGGCGGTGCCCCGCAAGGAAGCGCTGATCCTCGACCTGGAAACGCAACCCGAGCTGGGCATCCGGCGCAGCCTCAAACCGCACCAGTTGCCGAAGGCGGCGCTGGACTACCTGTCGCCGCGCCGCCGCATTTGCTACTTCTTCGAGCGCGCTGCAGACCCCGACGCTATCGGGGTCGCTGCGTGATCGCCCACGGTTCCGCGCCGCTGATCGAAGGGCTGCTCGAAGCGGTCTGCATCGTCGATGCGGCCAGCCTCGAGGTGGTGTATGCCAACCAGGCGGCGACGGTGCTGCTCGGCCTGGCACGTCCGGCGCTCGTCGGTCGGCCGGCGACCGAGGTGTTCCCCACGCTGGAGGATGCCGCTTTCTGGAAAGACGCCACCGAAGGCACCGCCCAGCCGATCCGCTCGATGAGCCGCCTGGTGCGGGCCGACGGCACGGTGCTGCATGTCGAGCGCTGCATCGAGTCGGCCGAATGGGTGCCGCACGGCCCGGTGTGGGTAGTCGGCATGGTCGACCGCACCCAGCAGCGCAAGGCCGAGGACGAGCTGGAGACGCTGATCGCCGAGCTGCGCGCCACCCTCGAATCGACCGCCGACGGCATCCTGGTCTGCAGCCTCGACGGGGCGATGCGCGCGTTCAACCGCCGCTTCGCGCAGATGTGGGAGATTCCGAAGTCGATGCTGATGCAGCGCGACGACGCGGCCCTGCATGCGCTGCTGGCGTCGCAGATCGACGACGACGGGCAGTATCTGCAGCGGCTGGTCGAGATCTACGCGTCGATCGAGTCGGAGGGCACCGACGTGCTGCGGCTGCGTTCGGGCCGGCTGCTGCAGCGCACGGTGATGCCCCAGTTCAGCCGGGGCCGCATCATCGGCCGCGTCTTCTCGTTCCACGACATCACCGAGCGCGCCGCCGCCGAGAAGGGCCTGCGGCTCGCGGCGAAGGTGTTCGAGTCGTGCCCGGACGCGGTCTTCATCACCGATGCGCACCACAAGATCGTCTCGGTCAACCCGGCCTGCTGCAAGCTCACCCGCCACGAGCGCGAGGTGCTGGTGGGCCTGAGCGCGATCGACCTGTTCGAGGAACGCGACGCCGGCCGGCTGTTCACCGAGGTGCAGAAATCCTGGCAGGCCTCGGGCTTCTGGGAGGGCGAGGTCTGGCACCGCCGCGGCGACGGCTCCAACTGCCCGGTGCGGCTGTCGTGGGTGGTGCTGCGCGGACCGGCGGGCGAGGTGGTGCAGACCATCGGCTTCTTCCGCGACCTGTCGGGCCAGCGCGCCGCGCAGCAGCGGATCGAAGACCTGGCCTACAGCGACGTGCTGACCGGCCTGCCCAACCGGCTGCTGCTGTCGCGCCGGGTCGATCGCGTCCTGCAACTGCGGGGCGACGCGGCCGCGCCGTTCGCGATCCTGTTCGTCGACCTCGACCGTTTCAAGAACATCAACGATTCCCTCGGCCACCAGTTCGGCGACCGGGTGCTGGTCAAGGTGGCCGACCGGATCAAGAGCTGCCTGCGCCTGGCCGACACGCTGGCGCGCCTGGGCGGCGACGAGTTCGTGATCCATCTGCACAACGCCGACGCGCCGTCGGCCGAGGTGGTGGCCCAGCGGATCATCGAGGCGCTGGCCCAGCCGTTCATGCTGGACGACATGCGCTTCTCGGTCAGCTGCAGCATCGGCGTGGCGCTGCATCCGCAGGACGGCCTGACGCTGGACGACCTGGTGCGCCATGCCGACACCGCGATGTTCCGTGTCAAGGAACACGGCCGCGGCAGCTACCGCTTCTACCAGCCGCAGATGAACGCCAACCTGCTGGCCCGGATGCAGATGGACCACGCGATGCGCCAGGCGCTGGAGCACCAGCGGTTCCGGCTGCACTACCAGCCGCAGATCGACATGCGCAGCGGGGAACTGGTCGGTGTCGAGGCACTGATCCGCTGGACCGATCCCGAGCTGGGTTCGGTATCGCCGGGCGTGTTCATCCCGCTGGCCGAAGAGTCGGGCTTCATCATCGCGATCGGTGCCTGGGTGCTGGAAGAAGCGGTGCGCCAGGGCGCGCTGTGGCAGCAGGCGGGCATGCCGGTGCCGGTGTCGGTCAACGTGTCGGCGCTGCAGTTCCGGCAGCCGGACTTCGTCGAAAGGGTGGCGACCGCGATCCGCGTATCGGGCCTGGACGCCCGGTTGCTGGAGCTGGAACTGACCGAATCGATCCTGGTGCAGGGCGCCGACGAAGCGGTGCTGCGGCTCGACGCCCTGGCGGGCCTGGGCGTGCGTTTGGCGATCGACGACTTCGGCACCGGCTACTCCAGCCTGGCCTACCTGAAGAAATTCCCGATCCACCGGCTGAAGATCGACCAGTCCTTCGTGCGGGGCCTGCCCGACGACGAGAGCGACCGCGCCATCGTCACCGCGATGATCAGCATGGGCCATGCGCTGCGGTTCGAGATGGTGGCCGAGGGCGTCGAGACCCATGCCCAGCGCGACTGCCTGCACGGTCTCAACTGCAACCTGTTCCAGGGCTACCTTTGCGCGCCGGGCATGCCGGCGGAAGAGCTGACGGTGCGGATGCAGACCCGACCGTTCATGCCACCCCGGGCCTGAGCGCAACCGGCTCCGCTCAGGCGGGCGCCAACAAGCCCTTCCAGAGCATGTACGCCGCCAGCGCATAGAGCAGGCCGGCGAACACACGCTTGAGCTTCTGCACCGGCAGCCGGTGGGCCGCACGCGCGCCCAGCGGCGCCATCAGCACGCTGAGCAATGCGATGGTGACCAGCGCCGGCAGCCACACATAGCCGATGGAGGCGGGCGGCAGGCCCTCGACCCGCATGCCGCTCACCACATAGCCCGCGACGTTGGCCAGCGCGATCGGAAATCCCAGCGCCGCGCTGGTCCCCACCGCCGCATGGATGGGCACGCCGCGCCGGGTCATGAACGGCACGCTGATGAAACCGCCGCCCGCACCGACCAGACCCGAGCAGAAACCGATGGCGCCGCCCGCCGCCCACTGGCCGGGGCGCCCCGGCATCGGTTGCGCGGCGGCGGTGCTGGAGGCGGTCAGCATGCGCGTCGCGGAATAGGCGACGAAGAGGCCGAAGACGATGGCCAGCGGCCTGCCCTTGAGCAAGGCGAACACGCCGGCACTGGCGACCAGGCTGCCCAGCACGATGCCCGGCGCCAGCGAGCGCACCAGGTCCCACCGCACGGCGCCGCGGCCGTGGTGGGCCCGCACGCTGGAGAGCGAGGTGAACACGATCGTCGCCATCGAGGTCGCGATCGCCATCTTGATCGCCAGGTTGGCGTCGATGCCCTGCGCCGCCATGATCGCGGTGAGGAACGGCACCATCACCATGCCCCCGCCGATGCCCAGCAGGCCCGCCAGAAAGCCGGCGCCGATGCCGAGCGCCGAGAACGCGAGGAGAAGGGGAAGGTCAGGCATGTCGTCGATGCAGTCGGGGTGGGCACGCGCGATGCCGCGGGGCCGGTGCATCGAGAAGGAAGGAGGTGTCTGCGAATGCCACCGAGCTCTCATCCTGAACCGGGGGTTCAGGTGGGCGAGGGCAGCCAAGCATTGGGTTCATCTGACGCGAGATGATCACGCTTGCCTGGCGATGTACCAAGCCCGGGCTCAATGAGCATTGGTTCAAGGAAATATAAAGCCCGGCATGCACCGCAGACGCTGCCGATTGTAGGCCCGCGGTCTGCGGCGGCAAGGGAAAACCTGTACACGAATGTCTATGGGGCCGCGCGTCCGGTGCCTGCAGCCGCGGCGGTTCTAGGCTGGCGGGCGGTCGGCCAGCGCGTCGTCCAGCCGCGCCAGCAGGTGGGTCCAGCGGGCGCCGTCCTCGTCGGCGCCCGGCGCGGCCGCGGCCGGCGTGATGGCCGGGGGGCCGGGTGCCTTGTCGACCACGTCGAACGCCAGGTTGAGCGCCGCCAGCACCGCGATCCGGTCCCGGGCCCGCACCTTTCCCGCGTCGCGGATGCGCTGCATCGTCGCGTCGACCCGCTCCACCGCGGCCCGCAGCCGGGCCTCGCCGCCTTCGGGGCAGCCGAGCAGGTAGCTCTGGCCCATGATGTGCACTTCGAGCTGCTTCATTCGAAGCCCTGCGATTCGGCCACATCCTGCAGGGCGGGTGGGTCGGGCGGAAGGCGGTCGATCAGCGCGTCGAGCCGGTGACGCGCGGTGTGCAGCCGGGTCTTGAGCGCGTCGCGCTCCAGGGTCAGGGCTTCGATCTGCCGGGCCATGGCCTGCTGCGTGCGCTGCATCTCGGCATGGCGCAGCAACAGCCGTTCGACGCGTTCGGCGATCTGGTCGAGGGGGGCGGATGGGGCCATAGGAGGCCCCGATTGTAGGGTTTGGTCCGCCGCGCCGAGAGGGGAAAAAGCGACACCGGCGCGTTGCGATCGGCGTGGGCGGCGGGTGTGCCGGCTGACACATTTAGAATCACCGGCGTTGGTGCTCGCGGCCTGGTTCAACAGGGCGCAGTTCAACGGGAAGCAGGAGGGTGCCGCACGGCGCCTGACCTGCGCTGCCCCCGCAACGGTCAGCGGACGAGTCGCAAGACTCTGCATGCCTCCACACACGCCACTGGGCGCACCGAACGCGTGCCTGGGAAGGCGAGGCGTGCCGTTCCGCCAGCCCGGATACCGGCCAACGAGGTGGATGCGCGCGCCCGGACCGTTCCGGGCGGTGCGTCCGTGACGCCCATACGCCGGCGGGGAAGTCGGCCAGGGTTCCTGCTCTCCTGTCGTGTTCCCGATGAAATCCATTACCGCTGCGCGCATGTCCGCGCTCGCCCTGGCGTTGTCCGCCGCTTTCCCCCTTCTCGCCCAGACCGCCCCCGGTGCCAAGCTGCAGGACACCGTGGTCACCGCCACCCGCGTGGCCCAGCCCCTGTCCGACCTGCTGGCCGACGTCTCCATCATCGACCGCGAACGGATCGAACTGAGCGGCGCCGTCGGCGTGGCCGACGTGCTGGCCCGCCAGCCGGGCATCGAGATGATCCGCAACGGCGGCCCGGGCAACAGCACCAGCGTGTCGATCCGCGGCGCCGATTCGCGCTTCACCGCGGTCTACGTCGACGGCGTGCGCGTCGATTCGCAATCCACCGGCGGCGCCCTGTGGGAGCAGATTCCGCTGTCGCAGATCGACCGCATCGAAGTGCTGCGCGGCCCCGCCGCCGCGGTGTACGGATCGGACGCCATCGGCGGCGTGATCCAGCTGTTCACCAAGAAGGGCGAGCCGGGCAAGCCCGCGCCGTACGTGGGCGTCGGCGTCGGCCGCTACGGCCTGCGCAAGGCCGAGGCCGGCATCAGCGGCGTGGCCGACGAACGCGGTGCGATCGACTACGCATTGGGCATCGCCCGCGAGGAGAACGACGGCTTCAACGTGCAGCCCAACCGCCTGCGCAGCCGCACCGACGGCCTGCGCAACCCTGACCGCGACGGCTACGAAACCACCAACCTGAGCGCCCGCCTGGGCCTGCAGATCGACCCGCGCCACCGCATCGAAGGCACTTTCCTCGCCAACAACCTCGAATCGAAGTACGACGGCACCTATGTGCCGGCCCGGCCGGTCGACGACCGCAACCTGCACCGCCTGCGCACCGGCGGCCTGGCCTGGCAGGCCAAGTGGACCGACAGCTACAGCACCAAGCTGCAGGTCACCGAGTCGCGCAGCCGCTACGAAACCACGCCTTCGGCCTACATCACCGCCACCACCCTGCGCGGCTACCTGTTCCAGAACGAATGGCGCAGCGGCCCGCACCTGGCCACCGCCGCGCTGGAGCGGCGCGAAGACCGGCTGGAGAATCCGCTGGAGCAGAACGGGCCGCTCGACCGCACCCGCTCGCAGAACGCGCTGGCGCTCGGCTACGGCTTCCACACCGGCCCGCACACGCTGCAGCTGAACGCGCGGCACGACAAGGACAGCGAGTTCGGCGGCAAGACCACCGGCAGCGCCGCCTACGGCTATGCGATCACGCCGCAGCTGCGGGCCACCGCCTCGGTCGGCAACGCCTTCCGCGCACCGACGCTCTACCAGCGCTTCAGCGATTACGGCACCGCCACCCTCAAGCCCGAGAGCAGCCGCAACGTCGAGGCCGGCCTGCGCTGGGCCGAAGGCGTGACCAGCGCCGGCATCGTCGCCTACCGCAACAAGGTCGAGAACCTGATCACCTTCGTGGATGCCTCCCAGTGCGCGACGAACCAAACCGACGGCTGCTACCAGAACGTGGCGCATGCCGAGTACAGCGGCGTGACGCTGTCGGCCGGCCACACCCTGGCAGGGGTGGCCCTGCGCGGCTCGCTCGACTTCCAGGACCCGAAGGATGCGGACACCGGCCGGCAGCTCGCCCGCCGCGCCCGCCGCCACGGCACCCTGGGCGCCGACACCACCGTCGCGGGCTGGACGGTGGGCGCCGAGACGCAGTTTTCGGCCAGCCGCTTCGACAACGCCGCCAACACCCAGCGCCTGGGCGGCTACGCCCTGGTCAACCTGTACGCCAGCACCCGCATCGCCCGCGATTTCACCTTGATCGCCCGCATCGACAACCTGGCCGACAAGGACTACCAGCTGGCCCGCACCTACGCCACTCCCGGCCGCTCGGGCTACCTGGGCGTGAAGTGGGCGCCGCAGTGACGCGGCAGGCCCCGTGGTGAGCACCGCCGCCGCATCCTGCCCCGCCATCCTGGTGGCGGCGCCGGCCTCGGGCCAGGGCAAGACCACCGTCGCGGCGGCCCTGGCCCGGCTGCACGCGCGTGCCGGCCGGCGGGTGCGCGTCTTCAAGTGCGGGCCGGATTTCCTCGACCCGTGCTGGCTGGCCCTGGCCAGCGGCGCGCCGGTCCACGCGCTCGACCTGTGGATGAACGGCGAGGCCGACTGCACCGCCCGGCTGCATGCCGCCGCCGCAGAGGCCGACCTGCTGATCGTCGAAGGCGCGATGGGCCTCTTCGACGGCACGCCCAGCGCGGCCGACCTCGCCCAGCGCTTCGGTCTGCGGGTGCTGGCGGTGGTCGATGCCGGCGCGATGGCCGGCACCTTCGGCGCCTTGGCCTTCGGCCTGCGCCACTACCGCGACGGCATGCCCTGGGCCGGCGTGCTGGCCAACCGGGTGGCCAGCGAGCGCCATGCGCAGATGCTGCAGGACGGCCTGCGCACCCCCGAGGAATGGCGGGGCGCATTGCCGCGCGGCACCGCCTGGGCCCTGCCCGAGCGGCACCTGGGGCTGGTCGCCGACGGCGATCCGGTCGATGCGCTGGCCCGGCTGGATGCCGCCGCCGATGCGCTGGCGCAGACACCGCTGGGCGGCATGGACAGTGCGGCGCTCGCCGGATGGAACACCCGTTTCGCCCCGCCGCTCGCCGCCGATAGTGCCGATGCGGCCCCCCGCCTGCGGGGCCGCCGCATCGCCGTGGCCCGCGATGCGGCCTTCGCCTTTCTCTACGCCGCCAACCTCGACTGGCTGCGCGCGATGGGCGCGGAGCTGGCCTTCTTCTCGCCCCTGGCCGACGAGCCGCTGCCCGGTTGCGACGCGCTCTGGCTGCCGGGCGGCTACCCCGAGCTGCACATGCCGGCACTGGCCGCGGCGCAGCGCAGCCGCGCGGAGGTGCAGCGGCACATCGACCGCGGCCTGCCGGTGTGGGCCGAATGCGGCGGCATGATGGCGCTGATGGACAGCCTGACCGACGCCGACGGACGCACCCACCCGGGCTGGGGCCTGCTGCCCGGCGCGGTGACCATGGGCCGGCGCCTGGCGGCGCTGGGGCCGCAGCAGTGGGCGGGCGAGGGCGGCACCCTGCGCGGCCACACCTTCCACTACTCGACCGCCGAAACGCCGCTGCCGCCGGTCGGCCGCACCGCCCGGCCCGGCACGCCGGTATCCGCCACCGCGGGCGAAGCGGTGTACGCCCACCGTGCGGTGCGGGCCAGCTACTTTCACGCCTGGTTTGCGTCGTGCCCCGCGGCCGCGGCCGGCCTGTTCGGCGGGGCGGTCGCATGAGCGGCGCGCGTCTCCGCGCTGGGTGGCACAGGGGCGGGCCGGGCGCCCGCCCGCGCGATGCCGGCCCTGCCGCAGCCCTAGCACCGAAGGCCCGGCCGTGACCGCCGCGCTCTCCGTCGCCCGCAGCGAGCTGGTCCTGGGCGGCCAGAAAAGCGGCAAATCCCGCCGCGCCGAACGCCTGGCCGCCGCCTGGCTCGCCGCGTCGCCGCAGCACCGCGGCGTGATGCTGGCGACCGCCACGCCCTGGGACGACGAGATGCGCGCCCGCATCGACCGCCACCGCCAGGACCGGGCCGAGCGGCTGCCCGGCATGCGGACGGTGGAAGAGCCGCTGCACCTGGCCGAAGCCCTGGCCGCGCACAGCCGGCCCGACACACTGGTCGTGGTCGATTGCCTCACCCTGTGGCTCACCAACCTCCTGATGCCTGCCGCTGCAGAAAGTACCGAACCGAATAGGCCTCCGGCCGGCGATCTGTCAAGGCTGATAGCTATGCTTCTGATAGCAATCGAGCAGGCGCCCGGCCCGGTGGTGCTGGTCTCCAACGAGATCGGCCTGGGCGTCGTGCCGCTCGGCCGCGAGGTGCGCCGCTTCGTCGACACCCTCGGCTTGCTCAACCAGGGCGTGGCTGCCACCTGCGCCCGGGTGACGCTGGTGGCGGCCGGATTGCCGCTGACGCTGAAGGACACGCCGTGAAACCGCCGACCCCCCCTTTCCTCTCGCCCGGCCGGCGCCGCGGGTTCGCCGCTGCCGCGCTGGTGCTGCTCTCGGCGTTGGCGGCCCCGCTCCATGCGCAGGCGCCGCCCTTCGACATCACCGACGGCCGCGGCCGCACCCTGCGATTCGAGCGGCCGCCGCAGCGCATCGTCAGCCTGCTGCCCTCGCTCACCGAAAGCGTCTGCGCGCTCGACCAGTGCGACCGGCTGGTGGGGATCGACCGGTATTCCAATTTTCCCGAAAGCGTGCGGCACCTGCCGCAGCTGGGCGGCGGCATCGACCCGAACATCGAGGCGATCGTCGCGCTGCGGCCCGACGTGGTCCTGCTGGCCGTTTCCTCGCGCGCCAGCGACCGGCTGGAGGCGCTGGGCATCCGGGTCGTGGCGCTGGAGCCCAAGACCCATGCCGATGTGCGGCGGGTGCTCGACACCCTGGGGCGGCTGCTGCAGGTGCCGGGCGACGCGGCGTCGCGCGTCTGGCGGGTGATCGACGCGGGCGTGCAGGCGGCGGCGCAGTCGGTGCCGCGGCGGGCAAGGCCGACGCGGGTGTACTTCGAGGTCAGCCGCGGGCCGTACGCGGCGGGTGCCTCGTCGTTCATCGGCGAGACGCTGGTGCGGCTCGGCGCGCAGAACGTGGTGCCGCCCGACCTGGGCCCGTTCCCGCGGCTCAATCCCGAATACGTGGTGCGCGCGAACCCCGACCTGATCATGGTCGGCAACCGCAGCATGCAGGCCATGGTGCCGTACCCCGGCTGGCAGAGCATGCGCGCTATCCGCGAGCAGCGCATCTGCGTCTTCGGCCCCGACGAGGCCGACGTGGTGGTGCGGCCCGGCCCCCGCATGGCGGATGCGGCCCGGATCATGGCGCGCTGCCTGGCGCAGAAGGCGCCGTGATCGTGCGGAGCGACGACCCGCTGCGTTTCGCCCATCCGCCGGCGCTGCTCCGGAAGGGCCGCGCATGAACGGCCGCGCCGTGGCGCTGGGCGCCGTGCTGCTGGTGCTGGCGGCGCTGCTGCTGGCCCTGGGTGCCGGCATCGGCAGCACCGGCTTCGAGAGCCTGGTCGCGGCGCGGCAGGACCCGGTCGCCTGGCAGATCGTCTGGGAGATCCGGCTGCCGCGCACCGCCGGCGCCTGGGTGGCCGGCGCGCTGCTGGGCCTGGCGGGCGCGGTGGCGCAGGGGCTGTTCCGCAATCCGCTGGCCGACCCGTACCTGCTGGGCAGCGGCTCGGGCGCCTCGCTCGGCACCGCGCTGGCGCTGCTGTGGGGCGGCCAGACGGCGTCGCTGGCCACGGCCGGCAGCCTGTGGCTGCAGCTGGGCGTGACCGGTGCCGCCTTCGCCGGTGCGGTGCTGGGCGTGGTGCTGACGCTGCTGCTGGCGCGCGGCGCCCAGCACACGATGCGGCTGCTGCTGGGCGGCGTGATCGTCGGCGTGGTGCTCGGCGCGGGCAAGGACCTGGTCACGGTGGCGGCGCCGCGCATCCTCGAATCGATGCAGGGCTTCACCTTGGGCAGCACCAGTTTCCTGGGCTGGCAGGCGGTGGCGCTGATGGCCGCCGCGCTGGCGCTCTGCCTGCTGGCCGCACGGCTGCTGGCACCGGTGCTCGACGGCCTGGCGCTGGGCGAAGCCACCGCCGCCAGCATGGGCCTGTCGCTGCCCTGGCTGCGCGCCGCATTGGTGGCGGTGCTGGCGCTGGCCACCGGCACCGCGGTGGCGCAGACCGGGCTGATCGCCTTCGTCGGGCTGGCGGCGCCGCACCTGGTTCGGCCGCTGCTGCACTCGACCCATGCGGCGCTGCTGATGCTGTCGGCCTGCATGGGCGGCGCGCTGCTGATGGCGGCCGACCTGCTGGCCCGCTGGCTGATCGCGCCGCAGGAGCTGCCGGTGGGCGTGCTGACCGCGCTGCTGGGCGGAGGCTACCTGCTGTGGCTGATGCACCGGCGCTCGCTGCGGGGTGGGTCGTGAGCCCGCGTCCGGCCGTGCCGAGGGGGGCGTGCACCGCCACCGCGCCGAGCGGGCAGGGGGTTCGATGAGCGCCGCGCTGGAAGCCCGGCAGGTCCATGCCCAACTGGGCGGCACGGCGATCCTGCACGGCATCGACGTGGCCTTCGCGCGCGCTTGCTGGACGGCGGTCATCGGCCCCAACGGTGCCGGCAAATCCACGCTGCTGAAAGTCCTGGCCGGGCTGCTGCCATACGGTGGTGAGGTGCTGCTGCACGACCGCGATCTGCGCGGCTACGGCGGCCGGGCCCGCGCGCGCAGCCTGTCGTGGCTGGGCCAGAGCGAGGGCGACCGCGGCGGCGCCGACGACCTGACCGTCTACGACGTGGCCATGCTCGGCCGCCTGCCGCACCAGCGCTGGCTGGCCGCGCCCGATGCCGCCGACCGCGCCGCGGTGGAGCGTGCCCTGCGCACCACCCAGGCCTGGGACTGGCGCGCCCGGCCGCTGGGCGCGCTCTCGGGCGGCGAGCGCCAGCGGGTGCTGCTGGCGCGCGCGCTGGCGGTCGAGGCCGAGGTGCTGCTGATGGACGAGCCGCTGGCCAACCTCGACCCGCCGCACCAGGCCGACTGGCTGCGGACGGTGCGCGCGCTGGTGGCCGAAGGCCGCACGGTGGTCAGCGTGCTGCACGAGATTTCGATGGCGCTGCATGCCGACGCGCTGGTGGTGGTGGATGCCGGCCGCATCCGGCACCGCGGCGCCTGCGGCGATCCGGCGACGCACCGCGCGGTGGAAGCGGTGTTCGACGACCGCATCGCGGTGCGGCGGCTCGACGACCAGTGGGTGGCGATGCCGCGCTAGACCCCCAGGAAATTCACGGATTCAAGGAGCGAGGGAAATGTCGATGGAAACGGGATTCGCGCAGGTCGCGCAGTGGCTGCTGTGGCCGGTGATGGCGCTGGTGGGGCTGTCGTTCCTGTACGCGCTGTGGTCGGCCGGCGCGACCGGCATGGAGGCGGTGCAGCGCTGGCGGAGTCCCGCATGGCGGGCCCTGCGCGTGGGGCAGGAGGATTCGCTCGAAGAGCTGGAGCTGCGCATCGTGCGGCAGATCGAGCCGGTGCGGCTGCTGAGCCGCCTCTCGCCGATGCTGGGCCTGATCGCCACCATGATTCCCCTCGGCCCCGCGCTGCAGAGCGTGGCCGCCGGCCAGGGCCAGCAGGCGCTGGCGGTGTTCAGCGGCGCCTTCTCCGGTGTGGTGCTGGCCCTGGCCGCCGCTTCGATCGGGCTGGTGGTGTATTCGGTGCGGCGCCGCTGGCTGCTGGCCGAACTGCTGGAAGTGCGGCGGCAGCGCGGAGTCACCGCATGAAGCACCTCAGCGTACTGGCCGAGGAAGACGACGATCCGATGCTGTCGGCGATCAACCTGATCGACGTGTTCCTGGTGCTGATCGTGGCGCTGCTTACCGCCGTCGCGGTGCAGAGCCAGTCGGCCGAAGGCGCGATCACCGCGGTGCGCAACCCGGGCCAGCCCGACATGGAGCTGGTGGTCACCGAGAACGGCAAGAGCATCCGGTTCAAGGGCACCGGCAGCGCGAGCCGCGGGCAGGGCGTGCGCACCGGCGTGGCCTACAAGCTCGACGACGGCAGCGTGGTCTATGTGCCGGAGCCGGGGGAGGGCGCGGCCGCCGCGGCGCCTGCCGCTGCATCGCCGGCACCTGCCGCGCCGCCCGCCGTCGGAACCGCGCGATGAGGGTGGCTGGCGTCGCGGGAGCACGGCACGGCATCGGCGCACGGCGGTGGGCATGCGCCATCGCGCTGCTGCTGCTCTCCGTGCTGGCGCCGTGCGCCCGCGCCGCCACGCTGCTCTGGATCACCGCCGATGTCACCCCCGCCACCCGCACCGCCCTGCTGCAGCGGCTGGGCACGGAAGCCGGCCTGCAGGTACGGCACACCGAGTACCCGATCGCCGGCACGCCCGGCCTGGACGGTGCGCAGTCCGCCGCGCTCGACCAGGCGTTGTCCACGGCCGATCTCGTGTGGATCGATGCGCCGCATCCGACGATCGAGGCGCGGCTCACGTCCCTCGTCGGCCCGCGCGCGGACGCCTTCGCCCGGCGCCGACCCGGCCGCCTCGTCTGGACGACCGCGGCCTTCGCCGCCGGCGACACGCCCGCGGCCCGCATGGCCGCCTACCTGCAGGCCGGCGGCGAGGCCAACATGCGCCATGCGGTGGCGCTGGCCGCCGCGGTCGCGACCGGTGCCGCGCTGCCGGCGCTGCCCCCGCCGCAGCCCTTCGCCACCCGCGGCCTCTACACCCCCGGCGCGCCGGCGCTGTTCGCCGATGCGGAAGCCTTCGCCCGCTGGCAGGCCGCGCAGCCGGCCTTGAAAGACCTGCCGACTGTCGCGCTGCTGGTCCACCGCTACCACTTCGTCAACGGCGCGACCGACTGGCTCGACCAGTGGATCGCCCTGTTCCGCCGGCACGGCCTGCTGGCCTATGCGGCCTTCGGCCCGCAGGCCGACGTGCCGGGCCTCTCGCAGCTGCTGGAGGTGCCTGACGGCGCCGGCGGCCGCACGCTGCAGGCCCGCGCCATCGTGCTGCACCAGCTGGTCCCGCAGGCCGCGGCCCTGCAGCCGCTGTTCGACCGCTGGGGGGCGCCGGTGATCGCCACCCAGCCCTACCGGCAGGGCGGCACCGGCGAATGGGAGGCCGACGCGCAGGGCCTGGCCTTCGGCGACGTGCCCTTCTACCTGGCCCAGCCCGAGGGCGCGGGCGCCGTCGATCCGCTGATGGTGCTGGCCCATGCCGACGGCGGCCGGCGGCCCGAACTGGTGGTGCGCCAGGCCGATGCGGTCGCGGCCAAGGTGCGCCGGCTGGTCGCCTTGCGGGACACGCCCCGGGCGCAGAAGCGGCTGGTCGCGATGGTCTACAACTACCCGCCGGGCGGCACCAACTTCGGCGCCTCGTTCCTCAACGTGCCGCGCAGCCTGGAGCGGGTGTCGCAGGGCCTGGCCGATGCCGGCTACACCACCCGCGGCCTGCCCGAGGCGCAGTGGATAGCCGGCCTGAAGCCGCTGCTGCGCGCCTACTACCCCGATGCCGACCTGCGCGGACTGCTGGAGACCGGCCAGGCCGCCGCGCTGCCGCTGGCGCAGTACCAGCGCTGGTTCGACACGCTGCCGGCCGCGGTGCGCCAGCGCATCGAAGGCCAGTGGGGCCCGGCCGCGCGCAGCCGCTACCTGGTGCAGTGGCAGGGCGCACCGGTGTTCGTCGTTCCGCGGCTGCAGGTCGGCCACCTGTCGGTGCTGCCGCAGCCGCCGCGCGAGGAAACGCTGCGCCAGGGCCAGAACGCCTTCATGCACCGCAGCAAGACGCCCCTGTCGCACCACTACCTGGCGGTGTACCTGTGGGCCGGCCAGGCCGACGCGCTGCTGCATTTCGGCACCCACGGCACGCAGGAGTGGGCGCCCGGCAAGGCCCGCGCGCTGGACGTGCACGACGACGCGCTGCTGCCCCTGGGCGAGGTGCCGGTGGTCTACCCCTACATCGTCGACAACCTGGGCGAGGCGCTGACCGCCAAACGCCGTGGCCGCGCGGTGCTGGTGAGCCACAAGACGCCGGTGTTCTCGCCCGCCGGCTTCAACGCCCGCATGGCCCACATGCACGAGCTGATGCACGAGTGGGAGACGGTCGACGCCGGCCCCACCCGCGCCGCGCTGGAGAAGGAACTGACCGCGCAGTTCGTCGAACACAAGCTGCACCACGACCTGGGCTGGAGCGCCGAGCGCATCGCCCGGGAATTCGAGCCGTTCCTGGAGATCCTGCACCCTTACCTCGACAGCCTGGCGCAGAGTTCGCAGCCCAAGGGCCTGGCCGCCTTCGGCATCGCGCCCGACGCGGCCCAGCGCCAGCAGACCATCCTCCAGGCGCTGCGCAAGCCGCTGATCGAGGCGCTGGGCGAGGACATCGACGAGGCCTTTCTGATCGACCACGCCGGCATCGCCACCGCCCGGCCCGCGCGCTGGCTGGCGGTGGCGCTGCGCGATCCGCAGGCGGCCAGCGTGCTGGACCTGCGGCCGGCGGTGCCGCCCGAAAAACCGGCCGCCACCGCGGAACCCGTTCGTGCCGAAGATTTCGTGCCCAACCGCGCCGCCCGCAAGCCGATCGACAGCCCCGCCTTGCTGGCCCTGGCCCGGCGCGCGCAGCAGCTCGACGCGCTGCTCGCGACCGAAGGCGAGATGCCCGGCCTGCTGGCGGCGCTGGACGGCCGCTTCATCCCGGCGGCCTACGGCGGCGACCCGATCCGCAACCCCGACAGCCTGCCGACCGGCCGCAACCTCACCGGCCTGGACCCGGCGCGGCTGCCCACCCGCAACGCCTACGACGTGGCGCAGACGGTGTTCGCCGATTGGTTGAAGGGCTGGTGCGCGTCGCACGGCGGCGTCATGCCGGGCCGGCTGGCCCTGTCGCTCTGGGCCGGCGAAACATTGCGCCAGCAGGGCGTGATGGAAGCGCAGGCCCTGGTCGCCCTCGGCGTGCGCCCGGTGTGGGACGACAGCGGCCGGCCGGTCAAGGTCGAGTTGATCCCGCGGCAGGAGTTGCAACGCCCGCGGGTCGACGTGCTGCTGAGCATCACCGGCTCCTACCGCGACCAGTTCCCGGCCCTGATGGCCCTGATCGACCAGGCGGTGGCGGTGGCCGCGCAGGCCGAGCCCGACAACGCCGTCACCGCTAACACCCGCCAGGTCGCGGCCGAGCTGCGCCAGCGCGGCGTGCCGCAGGCCCAGGCCGACACGCTGGCGCGCGCCCGCAGCTTCGGCAACGCGATGGGCGACTACGGCACCGGCATCGCCGAGGCGGTGCAGGACGACGGCCTGAAGGCGCAGGACGCGCGGCTGGGCGAATTGTTTCTGCAGCGCATGGGCCAGCCCTACCTCGACGGCCAGCCGGTGCAGGGCGTTGCGCCCGGCACCGCCCGCGAGGCGCTGGGCGCGCACCTGCGGCGCACCGATGCGGCGGTCATGTCGCGCAGTTCGCACCTCTATGCGATGGTCAGCTCCGACGACCCGTTCCAGTACCTGGGCGGCCTGGCCGCCGCGGCCCGCAGCGCCGGCCGCAAGGACGCGGTGGACCTCTACGTCAACCAGCTCCAGGACAGCGGCGAGCCGGTCACCGAGACCGCGCAGCGCGCCATCGCGCTGGAGATGCAGTCGCGCTACCTGCACCCCGGCTGGCTGCAGGCGCAGAAGGCCGAAGGCTACGCCGGCACGCTGCAGGTGCTGAAGGCGGTGCAGTTCGCCTGGGGCTGGCAATCGGTGCAGAAGGACAGCATCCGCTCCGACCACTGGCAGAGCTTCTACGAGGTGCTGGTGCAGGACAAGCACCGGCTCGGCGTACCGCAGTGGCTGGACCAGAACAGGCAGGCCTATGCGCAGACGCTGGAGCGGCTGGTGCAGGCCCAGCGCCAGGGCTACTGGCAGGCCGACGCCGCCACGCAGCGCGACCTCGCCGAGCGCTACCGTGCGCTGACCCGGGCCGAGCCGCTGGCGCTGGAGCAGGCGTCGGTGCGGCAGTGGGCCGAGCAGCGTGCGTCGCCGGAGGCGCCGGCCGCTCCCGTCGGCATGCAGGCCGCCGCCAACGCGGCCGCCGCACCCGTCACCCCTCCGCCGGCTGCACGACCCGCCGCGCCCGCAGCGCCTGCCGCAGTGCCGCCGCCCGGGCAAGGCGTGCGGCTGGAGCGGGTGCCCGATCCGCCGCCGGCATCGGCCGCCGCATCCCGCTTCATCCAATGGCTGGCCGGCGCGCTGGTGCTGCTGGTCGTCGCCGCCGGCGCCGCCTGGCAGGCCCAGCGCCCGGGCGCACCCCGCTGGCGGACAGCCGCCGGCACCTGACCTTTTCAGAAAGACATCCCATGCAGATCGAAACCCCTCCCAGCGAAAAACCGTACGAGAAGCCCGAGGGCGAACGCCGCGGCCTGGTCCTGGTCAACACCGGCGACGGCAAGGGCAAGAGCACCGCGGCCTTCGGCCTGGCCCTGCGCGCGCACGGCCGCGGCAAGGCGGTGAAGATCTACCAGTTCATGAAGGTGCCCAGCGCGCGCTTCGGCGAGCACCGCATGTTCGAGCAGATCGGGATTCCCATCGAAGGCCTGGGCGACGGCTTCAGCTGGAAGAGCCAGGACCTGGAGCGCAGCGCGCAGCTGGCCCGCGACGGCTGGGAGAAGGCCCGTGCGGCCATCCTCTCGGGCGACTATTTCCTGGTGGTGCTCGACGAGATCACCTACCCGCTGGTCTACGGCTGGCTGCCGCTCGACGGCGTGCTGGACACCCTGCGCGACCGCCCGAAGGAGGTCCACGTGGTGCTCACCGGCCGCCGCTGCCCGCCCGAGATCGTCGAACTGGCCGACACGGTGACCGAGATGCAGATGGTCAAGCATGCGTTCAAGGCGGGCGTGCCGGCGCAGCGGGGCATCGAGGACTGACGCGCCGCGCTCGGCATTATTGAAAATGCATTATCGTTAGTGCCCCCTGCATTTTTGCGGGCTCCCGAGCGCCCGAGACCGACCTTCCCCCATGTGCCATTTGCCCCTTTTCCTGCGGCTCGCCACCGCCGCCTGCGCCGCCGTGCCGTTGTGCCATGCGGCCGAGCTGCCGACCCAGCAGGTCACCGACACCCGGCCCGCGCCCGGTGGCTCGCTCGACCTCGACCTGCCGGGCGAGACCGGCTCGCGCCTGGGCCTCGCCCCGCGGGAAACGCCGGCCAGCGTGAGCCGCATCGACGGCGCCGAGATGGCCGAGCGCAGCCTGACCCGGGCGCAGGACGCGGCCGTCCGCCTGCCGGGCGTCACCGAATCGCCAGCGCCCGGCAACGGGGGCACCGCGCTGGCGGCGCGCGGCTTCGTGGGCCACAACTCGGTGGCGCAGATGGTCGACGGCACCCGGCTGGTGGTGGCCAACGGCACGGTGACCTATCCGTTCTCGACCTGGCCGCTGGAGGGCGTCGAGGTGCTGCGCGGCCCGGCTTCGGTGTTGTACGGCGACGGAGCCCTCGGCGCGGCGGTCAACTACCTGACCAAGCGGCCGCTCTTCGACCGCAGCGAGCGCGAGGCTTTCGCGGGCGCCGGCTCCTACGGCCTGCTGCAGGGCGGCGTGGGCCTGCGCGGGCCGGTCAACGACGTTCTGGCGTATTCGCTGTACCTGGATGCCGACCGCAGCGGCGGCTACAACCCCGACATGGCCTACCGGCGGCAGAACCTCTCGGCCGCGCTGGCCCTGCGGCCGACCAGCGCGCTGCGCATCGACCTGTCGGTGGACGCCGGCCACAACCACGACAGCCACTATTTCGGCACCCCGCTGCGCGGCGGCGTGCTGGACGAGCGGCTGCGCCGCACCGGCTTCAACCTGACCGACGGCATGGTGCACTACGACGACCGTGTCTGGCGCGCCAGGGTCGAGTACCAGGCCGCGCCCGGCCTGCGGCTGCGCAACGAGACCTACCGCCTCACCAGCCAGCGCCACTGGCGCAATGCCGAGAGCTACGCCTTCGACCCCACCGGCACCCGGGTCGACCGCAGCGACTACGTCGAGATCCTCCACGACCAGCAGCAGACCGGCAACCGGTTCGACGCCACGCTCGACGGCGAAGTCGCCGGTCGGCGCAACCGCCTCGTGGTGGGTGTGGACGGGTACCGCACCCGGCTGCTCCACACCAACAATGCGCCGTACGAGGGCGGCAGCACGGTCGATCCGTTCGCGGTGGCGCCGGGCGTGTTCGACAGCCCGGTGCCCACTACGCCGGGCCGCCGCTCCACGCTGGAGACCCGCGCACTCTTCGCCGAGGACGCGCTCGACCTCGCGCCGCAGTGGAAGCTGGTGGCCGGCCTGCGCAGCGACCACATGGAACTCGACTTCACCGACCTGCGCAGCAGCCTGCCCGACGCCCGCCAGGCCAAGACGTACACGCCGGTGACCGGCCGCATCGGCCTGGTCTGGGCAGCGAGCGACGCGCTCTCGCTCTATGGCCAGTACGGCACCGGCACCGATCCGCTGAGCGGATCGCTCTCCCTGCCCAACGGCTCCAGCACCTACGACCTGACCAAAGGCCAGCAGCTGGAAGTCGGCGCCAAGGGCAGCGTGCCGGCGGTGCGCGGCGAATGGACGGTGGCGCTCTACCAGCTGCAGAAGCGCAACATCCTCTCGCGCGACCCGCTCGACCCGGCGGTGGCGCAGCAGATCGGCCGGCAGTCTTCCACCGGCATCGAGCTGGCCTTCGCCGCCGAGCCGCTGCGCGGCTGGACGGTCGATGCCAACGCCGCCTTCCTGCGTGCCCGCTACGACCGTTTCGACGAGGCCCAGGCCGGCGGCGGCGTGGTCTCCCGCGGCGGCAATACGCCCACCGACGTGCCCGAGCGCAGCGCCGGCCTGTGGACGGCCTACCGCTTCCAGCCGCAGTGGCAGGCCGGCTTCGGCGCGCGCTATGTCGGTGCGCGCCAGGCCAACGCGGCCAACACCGCGCGGCTGCCGTCCTATGCGGTGCTGGACGCGTCGCTGAACTACAGCTATTCGCGCAGCCTGACGCTGGCCTTGTCGGTGAAAAACCTCGCCGACAAGGTCTATGCGCTCTCCGGCGCGGGCGACGTGTTCTGGCTGCTGGGCGCTCCGCGCACGGTGCAGCTGACCGCGCGCGCCCGGTTCTGAGCCGGCAGGTCTTACAACTACGATGAAGCCCGCCCTGCTTTTCCTGCACAAGTGGCTGGGCGTGGCGCTGGCGCTGCTGTTCCTGGTGTGGTTCCTGAGCGGGGTGGTGCTGTACTTCGTGCCTTTTCCCGCGCTGACGCAGACCGAACGGATGGCGGGCCTGCCCGCGCTGCGGCTGACCGCCGGTTGCTGCCTGCCGCCCGATGCCGCCGCCGCCCGCGCCGGCCTGCGCTGGACCGAGGCGCGGCTGGGCCTGCTGGGCGACCGGCCGGTCTGGCGTGTCCGGACTTCGGGCCCCGCCGATGCGTATGGCATCGCCCGCTGGCAGGTGTTGGACGCCCGCGACGGCACGCCCGTGCCGCCGCTGGCCGAGGCGCAGGCCGCGGCGGTGGCGGCGGCTTTCGCGGGCCGCGCCGCCACCGGTACCGTGCCGCTGCTGCGCGACCAGTGGACCGTGCCGCAGGGCCTGGACCCGTGGCGTCCGCTGGTCAAGGTGGCGATGCAGGGCGACGACGGCCTGGAGCTGTACGTGTCGCCCGGCGCCGCCGAGGTGGTGCGCGACACCCGCCGCGCCGAGCGCGTCTGGAACTGGGTCGGCGCGGTGCCGCACTGGATCTACCCCACCGTGCTGCGCCAGTGGCCCTGGGCCTGGCAGCAGGTGGTCGTCGCGCTGGCGCTGCCCGGCACGCTGCTGGCGCTCAGCGGGCTGGTGCTGGGCGTGTGGCAGCTGTTCCTCAACCGCACGCGCTGGATTCCGTACCGCCGGTTCTGGATGCGCTGGCACCACATCGCCGGGCTGGTGGCGGGCCTCGCCACCCTGACCTGGATCTTCTCGGGCCTGCTGTCGATGAACCCGTTCGGCGTGTTTTCGCCCTACGGCGCACTGCCGGCGGAAACCGCGCGGTGGGAGGGCGATGCCTCCGTGTTCCGGCGCAACCCCGCCGAGGCGCTGGCCCTGGCGGCCGGGCAGGGCTGGGCGCCGCGCGAGCTGGAGGCGGTGCGCATCGCCGGCCAGGCCTGGTACCGGTTGCGCGGCCCCGGGCGTGAGGCCCTGCTGCGGGCCGACGGCCAGGGCGCGGCGATGCTCGTCGGCGCGGTGCCCGATGCCACGGTGCGCGCCACGCTGGCGGGCCTGCGTGCCGGCGACCCCGCGGCGGGCACGCCGGCGCTGCAGCGCATCGACGCCTACGACGCTCTCTACTACGCCCCCCGCCCGCACGACCCCGACAGCCGCCACGGGCGCCCGCTGCCGGTGTGGCGCGCCGCCTGGGCCGACGGCGTCGTCGCCTATGCCGACCCTGCGTCGGCGCGGCTGCTGCTGCGCGCCGACGCCTCGGGCCGTTGGCAGCGCTGGCTCTACCACGGCCTGCACAGCCTGGACATCGCGCCGCTGCTGGCGCGGCCCGCGTTGCGCGATGCGCTGGTGCTGGGCCTGTCGGCGCTCGGCACCTCCCTGTGCATCACCTCCTGCGCCGTCGCGTGGCGGGTGCTGGTGCCGCGCCGGCGGCGGCCCGCGCCGCCGGCGCCGGTCGCCACGGCCGCGACGGCAGGGGAGGGCGGCCGGTGACCGGCCTGGCCGCTCCGCTCGCCGATGCCACGCTGGCCGCGCTGTCGCTGGTGGTCGCTGTGGCCGTCGACTGGCGCTGGGGCGAACCGCGGGTCTGGCATCCGGTGGTGGGGATGGGCCGGTACCTGGGGGCCGCCGGGCGATGGTTGATGCGGCGGAGCGGTGCCGACGGCGGCGTCGGTGGCGAAAGCAATGGCAATGGCAATGGCAATGGCATTAGCGATGCCGGTGCTGGCGCTGGCGCGAAAGCAGGTTCGTCCGCTCGGCCGAGTCCGTCCGGCCTGTCCGCCGGCCGCTGGCGCGTGTTCGCCGCCGGCGCGCTTGCATGGGCCGTCGGCGCGGTCGCCGTGGGTCTGGCTGCGGCGCTGCTGCAGTGGGTCGCACTGCAACTGCCGCTGTGGGCCGCCGCGGCGGCGATCGGCCTCGCGCTCAAGCCGATGCTGGCCTGGCGCATGCTGCACGACGAGGTGGCGGCGGTCGAGGCGGCGCTGGCCGAGTCGCTCGGCGCCGGCCGGTCCCGGCTCTCCCGGCTGGTCAGCCGCGACGTGACGCGGTTGAGCGCCGGCGAAGTCCGCGAAAGCGCGATCGAGACCCTGGCCGAGAACCTCAACGATTCGGTCATCGCGCCGCTGTTCTGGTTCCTGCTGCTCGGCCTGCCGGGTGCGGCCGTCTACCGCTTCGCCAACACGGCAGACGCGATGTGGGGCTACCGCGGCCGCTGGGAGTGGGCCGGCAAGTGGGCCGCGCATGCCGACGACGTGCTGTCGTGGCTGCCGGCGCGCATCACCGCCGCCCTGCTGCTGGCCCTGCGGCCCCGGCTCTGGCCGCGCCTGCCGGCCGAAGCGCGCCGCACGCCGTCGCCCAACGGCGGCTGGCCGATGGGGGCGATGGCGCTGCGGCTGGGGGTGCGGCTGTCGAAGCCGGGTGTCTACTGCCTGAATGCCGGCGGACGCGATCCGGGGCCCGCCGACACGGCGCAGGCACTGGAATCATCGAGAAAAGCGGTCCTGGCCGGCGTGCTGTGCGGACTTCTAGCTATCTATTCGATAGCGTTGGCGAAAATGGCCTGAAACTGCGGGCGCTGCCGCCGGCACCGCCCGCCGCAGCACAATCCCCGCCACCCGCCACCCGCCACCCGCCACCCGCCACCCGCCACCGATCCCCGCTTGCCCATGACCGCTCCGTCTGCCGACACCACCGCCACCATCGTCATGCGCATCCACGGCGGCCCCGACGGCGGCGGCGCGGTTCGCTTCGATTTCTCGACCAACGCCAACGCCTGCGGCCCGTGCCCTTCGGCGCTGGGCGCGGTGCGGTCGGCCGATGCCACCCGCTATCCCGACCCCCGCTACACCGCGCTGCGCGAGCGGCTGGCCGCATTCCACGGCGTGGCGCCCGGCCGCATCCTGCCGGCGGCCAGTGCCAGCGAGGCCATCTTCCGCATCACCGCCTGGGCGGCGCAGCGCGGCGTTCGGCAGGCGCGCATCCCGGCCCATGCTTACGGCGACTACGCGACCGCCGCCGCGGCCTGGCGGATGGAGGTGCACCGCGCGGACATGCCGCCGAGGCCCCTGGCCGATGCCGCACCGGCCCTCGTCTGGGCCTGCGACCCCTCCAGCCCGCGCGGCCGATCGGAGCCGGTGCCCCCGGCGGGCCCCGACGACCTGCTGGTGCTCGACCGGGCCTACGCGCCGTTGCGCCTGTCCGGCACCTCGGCCTGGACGCCGGGCGACCTCGACCGTGCCTGGCAGCTGTGGTCGCCCAACAAGGCCCTGGGCCTGACCGGCCTGCGCGCGGCCTACGCCATCGCGCCGAAGGGCAGCGAAGCGGGCGTCGCCCGTCTCGACGCCCTGGCCCCGTCCTGGCCCGTCGGCGCCCACGGCGTGGCCCTGCTGCAGGCGTGGTGCGAAGACGCCACCCGGCATTGGCTGGCCGAAAGCCTCGACACCTTGCGCGCCTGGAAAGACCGGCAGCAGGCGATCTGCGGCGGCCTGGGCTGGACCGTGCTGCCCGGCGACACGCCTTTCTTCTGCGCGCAGCTGCCGCTGTCGCCCGCGCGCGCCACCGCGCTGCGCCGGGCCGGCATCCAGCTGCGCGACGCCACCTCCTTCGGCCTGCCCGGCCACGCGCGCCTGTCGGTGCAGCCGCCGGCGGCCCAGGACGCATTGCGGGCTGCGTGGCAGGCCGGCTGAGCCCCCGCCATTCACCTGCCGCCGAACCGGATTGCGCATGCACGGCCGAAACCGCGGGCGACAGCGCGACAATCCCCCGCCGGCCCCGCCCCTTTTGGAGAATTCCCTTGCCCCGTACCGACCGCGATGACAACCGCTCCGTCGCCCTTTACTGGGATTTCGAGAACCTGCATGCCAGCCTCTTCGAGGACCGCTACGGCGAAGGCTCTTACGGCCGGCCCGACGGGCGCTTCAAGCTGCAGGAGCCGCTGGTCGATGTGCAGGCGATCGTGGAGCTGGCGGCGTCGTTCGGGCCGGTGGCGATCAACCGGGGCTACTGCAACTGGCAGTTCTACGGCCGCTACCGCGACGCGCTGCTGCAGGGCGGTGTGGAACTGGTGCAGCTGTTCCCGCCGGGCGCATCGGCCAAGAACGGCGCCGACATCCGCCTGTGCCTGGACGCGGCGGAAGACATCCACCGCTTCGGCCATATCGAGACGGTGGTGATCGTCGGCGGCGACAGCGATTTCATGCCGGTGGCGCAGCGGATCAAGGCGGCGGGCCGCACCCTGGTGGGCGTGGGCATGCGCCGCGCCACCAACCGGCATTGGGCCAAGAGCTGCCACGAGTTCCGCTACTACGACAGCCTGATGGCCACCGCGGCGGCGGCCGCCGCGGAAGAAGCCGGCGCCCCGGCTGCCGACGCAGAGCCGCCACCCGCGTCCGGCACCATGTCCGACACCGATCCCGCCGCCGAGCTGCTGCGCCGCGCGGTCCGACTGCTGGCCGACACCCGCGGCGATCCGTGGGTCAGCAAGGGCGGCGTGTGGCACATGATGAAGCGGCTGGACCCGGCCTTCGACCCGCGCGAGCACGGCCATGCCGACTTCCCATCGATGGTGCGGGCGATGGGCGACATGGTCGAGGTGACGATGGGCGAGACCGGCCGGCTGCTGCGCCTGAAGGCATGAGCGCCGTGCGCGTGCACCGCCCGATGGCCGACCGGGCCGCTACCGCGTCGCCCGCATCCGCCGCATGACCGCCCGCTGCGTCATGGTGCTGGGCACCACCAGCGGCGCCGGCAAGAGCTGGCTGGCGACCGCGCTCTGCCGCTGGTATGCCCGGCAGGGCCTGCGCGTGGCGCCGTTCAAGGCGCAGAACATGAGCAACAACGCCCGGGTGGTGGCGGGCGGCGAGATCGGCAGCGCCCAGTATTTCCAGGCGCTGGCCGCCGGCGTGGCACCCGACGTGCGGATGAACCCGCTGCTGCTCAAGCCCGAGGGCGACATGCGCAGCCAGGTGGTGCTGCTGGGCCAGGTCGATGCCGCGCTGTCGAAGCGGCCGTGGCGCGGCCGCAGCGCCAGCGTCTGGCCGCAGGTGTCGGCCGCGCTGGACGCGCTGCGCGCCGAGCACGACGTGGTGGTGATCGAAGGCGCCGGCTCGCCGGCCGAGATCAACCTGAAGGACGACGACATCGTCAACATGCGCACCGCGCTGCACGCCGATGCCGCCTGCCTGCTGGTGACCGACATCGACCGCGGCGGCGCGTTCGCCCACCTCTACGGCACCTGGGCGCTGCTGCCGCCCGAAGAGCGGGCGCTGCTGCGCGGCTTCGTGCTCAACCGGTTCCGGGGCGACGCGTCGCTGCTGGCACCGGGGCCGGCGCAGCTGCAGGCGCTCACCGGCGTGCCGCTGCTGGCCACCCTGCCGATGTGGCGCCAGCACGGCCTGCCCGAGGAAGACGGCGTGTTCGACGACGGCGCCAGCGCCACCGGCGCGGTGCACACCACCATCGCGGTGGTCGCCTATCCGCGGATCAGCAACCTGGACGAGTTCCAGCCGCTGAAGAACGTGCCGGGCGTGCGCCTGGTCTGGGCCCGCTCGCCGGCCGCGCTGCACGGTGCCGACTGGGTGGTGCTGCCCGGCTCCAAGCACACCGCCGCCGACCTGATCTGGCTGCGCACCCAGGGGCTCGACCTGGCGGTGGCCGCGCATGCCGCACGGGGCGGCCGGGTGCTGGGCATCTGCGGCGGGCTGCAAATGCTGGGCGAGGCGCTGGTCGATCCGCACGGCATCGACGGCAACGGCCCGGGCCTGGGCCTGCTGCCGCTGGTGACGGTGTTCGACCCCGACAAGACGGTGCGCCACCGCGCCACCGGCTTCGGCAGCGCCGTGTCGGGCGCCTGGGCCGCGCTGGCCGGCGTGCCGGTGGCGGGCTACGAGATCCGCCACGGCCGCACCGCCCTGCACCCCGCGATGGCCGCGGCCGGCGACGGGGCCCATCCGGTGCTGCCCGGCGGCCTGGGCTGGCAGAACGCGGCCGGCAACGTGCTGGGCGTGTACCTGCACGGCCTGTTCGAGGATGCGGCGGTGCTGCAGGCGCTGTTCGGCGCCCGGGCGCCGACGCTCGACGCGGTCTTCGGCGGCCTGGCCGATTTCATCGACCGCCATTTCGCGCCCGGCGTGCTGCAAGGCCTGCTGCAGCCGGCATCTCCCACCCGACATTCGATCCCATGACCGACGACCTCCCGTCCCTCGAAGCCTCCTTACCCGCCGTCGCACCGCTCGACGATGCCGCGCTGGCGGCCGCCCTGCAGCGCCGCATCGACCAGAAGACCAAGCCCCTCGGCGCCCTCGGCCGGCTGGAGGGCCTGGCGCTGCGGCTCGGCTGCATCCTGGGCAGCGAAACGCCGGCGCTGCAGCAGCCGCAGATGGTCGTCTGCGCGGCCGACCACGGGCTGGCCGCGCAAGGCGTCTCGGCGTTCCCGAGCGACGTGACCGGGCAGATGGTGCAGAACTTCGTCGCCGGCGGCGCGGCGGTGAGCGTGCTGGCCCGCCAGCACCGCATCGCGCTGACGGTGGTGGACTGCGGCGTGCGCCAGCCGTGCGAACCGCTGCCTGCCATGTTGGAGGAGGGCGCCGCGCCGGTGCGGCTGCTCAGCCGCCGCGTCGGCCCCGGCACCGCCGACAGCAGCCTGGCCACCGCCATGTCGGACGCGCAGTGCGCCCAGGCGGTGCGCCACGGCATCGCGCTGGTGCAGGCCCTGCCCGGCAACGCGGTGCTGCTGGGCGAGATGGGCATCGGCAACACCTCGGCCGCGGCCCTGCTGCTGGCCCGCCTGGCCGGCCTGCCGGCTGCCGATTGCGCCGGTGCCGGCACCGGCCTGGACGCCGCCGGCATCGCCCGCAAGGCCGCCGTGCTGGAGCGGGTGCTGCAGCGCCATGCGGATGCCGCCCACCCGTTGCAGGCCCTGGCCGCCTTCGGCGGCTTCGAGATCGCGACGCTGGTCGGCGTGGTGCTGCAGGCCGCCGAAGAGCGCCGGGTGGTGCTGGTCGACGGCTTCATCACCACCGCCGCGGTGCTGGTCGCGCAGAGGCTGCGGCCGAACCTGCTGCAGCGCTGCGTCTTCGCCCACCGCTCCGGCGAGCGCGCCCACGCCGCGATGCTGCAGCACCTGGGCGCCGAGCCGCTGCTGGACCTGGGCCTGCGCCTGGGCGAAGGATCGGGCGCGGCGCTGGCCTGGCCGCTGCTGCAGTCGGCCTGCGCAGTGCTGTCGGAAATGGCGAGCTTCGAGAGCGCGGGGGTGTCGGGCAAGAATGGTTGACGCGCGGGCCGACCGGCTGCGCGCGACCCGCATCGGCTGATCCGGCGTCAGCGGATGTGCAGCCGCGGCGTCAGGTGGTTCAGTGCGCTGTCGACCTTCGGCAGCAGCTGCTTGCTGCGCGGCCAGACGATGTGCAGGGGCAGGCCGTCCCGGTCGTGGCCGGGCAGGATCGGCACCAGCCGGCCGGCCTGGAGCGCCTCGTCGGCCAGCCACGTCGCCAGTTGCGCCACGCCCAGCCCGGCGACTACCGCGTCGAGCAGTGCCTCTCCGTCTCCGACGACGATGCGGCTGTCGGCCACCCGGCGCTCGGTCGGTGCGGTGCCGGCGGAAATGAGCCAGGGGCTGGTGGCGCCGTCGGCGCGTCCGTAGCCGACCGCGTCGTGACCGGCCAGTTCGGCTACCGTGAGGGGAACGCCCCGCCGCGCCAAGTAGTCTGGCGATGCGCAGAAGACGAGGCGCTCGTGGCCGAGAAAACGGTGCCCCAGGCTGGCCGGCCAGACGTCGGCGCCGCCGATCCGCACCGCGAGGTCGATGCCTTCGTCCACGATGTCCACGAATCGGTCGGTGAAGGAAAGATGCAGCTGCACCGCCGGGTGCTCGTCCGCGAAGGCCATCAGCGGCGCCATGGCCTTGCGCCGGCCGAAGGTGGCGGGAAGGTCGATGCGCAGCCGGCCCGATGGCGCGGTGCTGCCGGCCGACAGCACCCGCTCGGCCGATGCGATGTCCTCCAGCACACGGGTGCAGACGCGGTGGAAGGCGGTGCCCGCGTCGGTCAACCGCAGCGTGCGCGTCGTTCGTTCGAACAGCCGGGTGTTGAGACGCGCCTCCAGGCGGGCAATGGACTTGCCGACGGCCGAGCCGGTGAGGTGCAGCCTCTCCGCAGCCGCGGCGAAGCTGCCGGCCGCCGCCGCCGCCACGAACACGTCTATGCCCTTGAGTCGTTCCGTGCTATGCATCGTCATCTTCTATTCAGGAATCTGTTTCCATTTAATCAGGAAAATGAATCCGACAGCGGCGTCAAAGGATTGAATAAGCTGGTCGGTCGTTCAAGAAAGCAGATCCATGTCCACCACCACTACCCCGCCCGAGGTTTCCGCCGCCGGTACCCCCGGCGCGCAGGCGAGCCCGTCGTCGATCCTCGTTTTGGCCATCGCCGCGTTCGTCATCGTCACCACCGAATTCCTGATGGTGGGGTTGTTGCCGGCCCTCGCGCGCGACCTGGGTGTCTCGGTGGCGGCGGCGGGCCAGCTGGTCACGCTGTTCGCGGTCGTCGTGATGCTGTGCGGTCCCGCGCTGACCGCCTGGCTGGCGCATATCGAGCGCAAGCGCCTGTTCCTGGCGGTGCTGGTGCTGTTCGCGGTGTCGAACGCGCTGGCGGCCGTGTCGCCGAACCTCTGGACCCTGGCCATCGCCCGTGTCGTGCCGGCCCTGGCCTTGCCGGTCTTCTGGGGCACCGCGAGCGAGACGGCCGCGCAGCTCGCCGGGCCGCAGCGTGCGGGGCGGGCGGTGTCGATGGTCTATTTGGGCATCTCGGGCGCCATGCTGTTCGGCATCCCGCTCGGCACCCTGGCCGGCGACGCGATCGGCTGGCGTGCCGCCTTCTGGATCCTGGCCGGGCTGTCCCTGCTGGTGGCGGTGCTGCTGCAGATCGCCATGCCCACGATGACCGCCGGCCGCCGTGTGGCGTTCTCGGAGCAGGCGCGCATCTTGAAGAATCCGGTCTTCGTCGCCAACGTCGTCCTGTCGGTGGCGGTGTTCACCGCGATGTTCACCGGCTATACCTATCTGGCCGAACTGCTGGAGCAGGTCGCGCAGGTGCCGCCGTCCCATGTCGGCTGGTGGCTGATGGGCTTCGGCGCGGTCGGTCTGGTCGGCAACTGGCTGGGCGGGCTGTGGGTCGACCGTAAACCGCTGGCCACCACGGCGGCCTTCAGCGCGCTGCTGGCGGCGGGCATGGTGGCGACCGTGCTGTTCGCGCAGGTGCCCATCGGCCTGGTGATCGCGCTCGCGGTGTGGGGTGTGGCCAATACCGCGCTCTACCCGGTCTGCCAGCTGCGGGTCATGAAATCCGCGCCCGACGCGCAGGCGCTCGCCGGGACGATCAACGTGTCCGCGGCCAACGGCGGCATCGCGCTGGGCGCGATCCTGGGCGGTGCGAGCGTTTCCGCATGGGGCGTGGGAAGCGTCGGCTTCGTCGGCGCCGCTGTCGCGGTGCTCGCGGCCGTCGCGTCGCTCTTCGTGGCGCGGCTCGTGCGCGCCCATCGCATGCCGGCGGGCAAGCCGGCAGCCCTTCCTTCCGATCCACCTGATCCACCGACGACGAGGCAAACATGCGGCGGCCGGGCCTGACGCGCGAGGATTTCCAACGCCGCCTGCTCGGCGAACACGCGGCCCTGGTGATGGCGCAGTCGGCCACGCACGAGTTCGTGCGCCGCTACGTCCAGCTGCACACCATCGGCTCGACCCAGGAAGACCCGGAAGGCTCGAAGATCGACGCGGTGTCTGTCCTGGCGTCCGGATGCGTCAACGATGTCGAGGACTACCCGGTGAGCGAGGACCACCGCGCGATCGAGGCGTCCGAAAACGCGCTGGCGGGCGTTGGATCGGAGTGGTGGACCGCCGTCAACGACAGCGTCATCAACCGGCTGCTACCCGAGCGGGCGACGTCCCTGCGGCCGTGAGGGCACGGTAGCGCCGATGCTCGGTGCCGCCCGGCCGGCCGGCGATGGTCCCGCTACCCCAGCGGCGGCAGCAAATTCAGCAGCATCACCATCGCCAGCCCCACCACCGACACGATCGACTGCACCACTGAAATGGTTTTCGTCGCCTCGCCCATCGACATGCCGAACGACTCCTTGACCAGCCAGAAGCCGGCATGGTTGGCATAGTTGAAGAACAGCGATCCGCAGCCGATCGACAATGCCAGCAGCGGCGCGTTCACCGATGCGGCGCCGGCGCCGGCCAGCGGCGCCAGCAGGCCCGCCGCGCCGACGATGCCGACGGTGGCCGAGCCGGTCGAGACCGACAGCAGCATCGAGATCAGCCAGCCCAGCAGCAGCGGCGACAGGGCCAGCTGGTGGCTCATGTGGACGATGGCGTCGCCCACGTGGGCATCGGTCAGCACCTGCTGGAAGGCGCCGCCGCCGGCGATGATCAGCAGCACGTTGGCGATCGGCTTGACGCTGTCGCCGAGTGCCTTGCGCACCGCTTCGGGCCGGCCGGGGCGCAGCACCAGCACCGCGAAGACGACACCGATCAGCATCGCGACGATCGGGTTGCCGACGAAGCCGGCCACCTTCAGCAGGGCGGACCCTTTGTCGAGCACCACCTCGCCCAGCGCGTGCAACAGCATCAGCAGCGCGGGCGCAAGGGCGGTCAGCACGCCCAGGCCGATACCGGGGGGCGGCGATTTGTGCGCCGCGGCCGCACCGGTGCCGACGGCGTCGGGCGCGTACTGTGCGATCAGCGCGTCGTCGGGCCGTACCGTCAGCCGCGGGGCGATGAAGTTGCCGTATACCGGCCCGGCCAGCACGATGGCCGGGATGGCGGCGACGAAGCCGTAGAGCATCGTCGCGCCGACGCTGGTCTTCAGCGTGGCGATGGCGGTCAGCGGGCCGGGGTGGGGCGGCACCATGCCGTGCATCGCGGCCAACGCGGCGATCACCGGCACGCCGACATACACGTAGGCCGAGCCGCTGCCCTTCTGCTCGGCCTCCAGCTTGCGCGCCACGCCGAAGACCAGCGGCAGCAGCACCACCAGGCCCACCTCGAAGAACATCGGGATGCCGATGACGAAGGCGACACCGGTCATCGCCCAGGGCAGCGCCCGGCGCGACGCGCGGCCGAGGATGGCGTTGGCCACGCTGTCGGTGACGCCCGAATCGGCCAGCAGCTTGCCCAGCATCGCGCCCAGCGCCACCACCAGCCCGACCGCCCCCAGCGTCTTGCCCGCGCCGCCGGAGACGGCCTGCACCACCTTCTCCAGCGGCATGCCGGTGAAGAGGCCGGTCGCCACCGACACGATCAGCAGCGCGAGCAACGGATGCAGCTTGGGGCGGGACACGATGAGCGCGACCAGCGCCAGCACGCTGACCAGCGCGGTCACCAGCAGTTGTATGTCTTGGGAATTCATGGGCGGCGCAGTCGTGGCAGGGAGGGCGATGCTATTGGAATTCGGGCGAGGGCGTCGGGTGGGTGCCCGCGGTGCCTGCGGCCGCGTCACGCCTCGGACTCGACCCGGTCGCGGCCCAGCGCCTTGGCGCGGTAGAGCGCGGTGTCGGCGCGCAGCAGCATCGCATCGACCGAATCGGGCCCCTCGCGCAGCGCGCTCACGCCGATGCTCACGGTGCGCCAGGGCAGGGTGCCGCGCGGCTCGGCCGGCGCGGCGGCGGCGGTGCGCATCCGCTCTGCGAGCGCCAGCGCGGCGGGCAGGTCGATACCGGACAGCAGCACGACGAACTCCTCGCCGCCGTGCCGGCCCAGGTACTGGCCGGGCCGCAGCACCTGCTCCAGTCGGCGCACCATCCGCTGCAGCACCTGGTCGCCGACGTGGTGGCCGTGCGCGTCGTTGAGGCTCTTGAAATGGTCGATGTCGAGCATCATCAGCGCCAGCGGGCGCTGCGGCCCGGGGTTGCCGGCACCGGCACCGGCCCGGCTGTGCTCCAGTTCGGCGGTGCAGGCGGCCAGCATCGCACGGCGGTTGAGCACGCCGGTGAGCGGATCGTGCGTGGCCATCCATTCGAATTCGGTGCGCACCCGGTCGGTGGCCATCAGGATCGCGCCCAGGGTGAGCATCATCGCGGTGAGCGCGAAGACGGCGATGTAGGCCGACTGCACAGGCGAGTTGTCCATCAGGCCGCCGCCCGCGGCACCGGTGAAGACCGTGACCAGCCGGGCGATGAGCGCCAGCGACTGCATCAGCAGCACCGCGGCCATGAAGCGCAGCGCGAAGCTCGGCTTCTTGCGCAGCTGGCGCAGGTACAGCGCGGCGTGCGACATGAAGAGGGCCGAGGCGCACAGGGTGAAGCAGGCGAGCCGCACCGCGTAGCTGGGCTGCACCAGGGTGAACCAGGCCAGCAGCACGCCCAGCGCGGCCATCAGCGTCACCCAGCCGCGCAGCACCGGCGGCTCGTCGAAAAAGCGCAGGCTGCCGGTGTAGTACAGCACGCAGCCGCCGAACAGCACCAGGTTGGCGGCCAGAACGCTCACGATGTCGGGCACCACGCCGCGCAGGCCGAACATCAGGGTGCTGGCGAAGCACAGCACCGGCGCGACCGTCCATTCGCTCAGGCCGCCGATCGTCTGCGGATAGCTGCGGCGCATGCCGAACAGCACCACCGCCATCAGCACTCCCATGAAGCCGGCGAAGAAGATGACGGAGCGCGGATCGAGCAGCATGGGATGGTGGGGGCGCCGGTGGATGAAGGGTGGGGATGCGCGGGCCGCCTCAGGCCTCGGGCGCCGGCGTCTTGGGCTTGTAGTCGCAGTATGCCGCCACGCTGCAGCGCCAGCACTGCGGCGTGCGGGCGAGGCAGACATAGCGGCCGTGCAGGATCAGCCAGTGGTGCGCATGCACCATGAAGCGTGCCGGCACCCGCTTCAACAGTTTCAGCTCCACCGCCAGCGGCGTCTTGCCCGGCGCCAGCCCGGTGCGGTTGGAGACGCGGAAGATGTGGGTATCGACCGCCATCGTCGCCTCGCCGAAGGCCACGTTCAGCACCACGTTGGCGGTCTTGCGGCCGACGCCCGGCAGTGCCTCCAGTGCCTCGCGGGTGCGGGGTACCTCGCCGCCGTGCTGCTCGACCAGCATCCGGCAGGTGGCCAGCAGGTTCTTCGCCTTGGTGCGGTAGAGGCCGATGGTCCGGATGTAGCCCTCCAGCGCGTCCAGCCCCAGGTCGAGCATCGCCTGCGGCGTGTTGGCGACCGGGTAGAGCCGGCGGGTGGCCTTGTTGACGCTCACGTCGGTCGCCTGCGCGCTGAGCAGCACCGCGGCCAGCAGCTCGAAAGGGCTGGCGTACTCCAGCTCGGTCTCGGGCGTGGGGTTGGCGGCTTCCAGGGTGGCGAAGAAGGGCTCGATCTGCGCGATCTTCATGGCGATGCGTTCGGGGGAAATCGGGGTGGAGTCCCCATTGTCCCGCAGGGCGCGGCCCGGCGGGTGCCCGGGACGATACCCGCCGGCACGTCGGCCCATCGCCGGTCGTGATGAAATCCCCGATGCGCCGCAGCCGCGCCCGCCCGTATCCCGACCGAAGGAAGCCATGACCGACACCACCGCGCCCACCACCGCCCTCGCCGCCACCACTGCGGAGCCGGCGGACCCGTACCTCTGGCTGGAGGAGGTGGACGGCGCGCGGGCGATGGCCTGGGTGCGGCAGCGCAATGCGCTGTCGGAGGCCGAGCTGACCTCGCGCCCCGAATACGCGCCCACCCGCGCCCGGCTGCTCGCGATCCTGGAGGCGAAGGACCGCATCCCGGGCGTCGTGCGCCGGGGCGACTGGTTCTACAACCTGTGGCAGGACGAGCAGCACCGCCGCGGGCTGTGGCGCCGCACCAGTTTGGCCGAGTACCGCCAGGCAGAGCCGGCCTGGCAGGTGCTGCTCGACCTGGACGCGCTGGCCCGCGCCGAGAACGAGAACTGGGTCTGGGGCGGCGCCAGCCTGCTCGGCCCCGACTACCGGCGCGGCCTGGTGTCGCTCTCGCGCGGCGGCGCCGACGCGACGGTGGTGCGCGAGTTCGACGTCGACACGCTGCAGTTCGTCGCGGGCGGATTCGCGCTGCCCGAGGCCAAGTCCGACGTCGAATGGATCGACGCCGACACGGTGTATGTCAGTACCGATTTCGGGCCGGGCTCGCTCACCGAGTCGGGCTATCCGCGCACCATCAGGCGATGGCGCCGCGGCACGCCGCTGGCGCAGGCGCAGACGGTGTTCGAAGGCGCGGTGACCGACGTGGGCGTGGGCGTGGGCGTAGACCGCACGCCGGGCTACGAGCGCACCGTGTTCAGCCGCATGCTCGATTTCTACCGGCAGGAGGTCTGGCTGGCCGAAGGTCCGGCCGCAGCCGTCGCCGAACCGCGCAAGATGGACGTGCCCGAAGACGCGATGGTCGATTTCCTGCGCGACACGCTGCTGCTGGAACTGCGCAGCCCGCTGGAACTGGGCGGCCGCACCTTGCCCGCCGGCTCCTTGCTGGTCGCCGATGCGAACGACTGGCTGCGCGGCCAACAGGCGGCCACGCCGCTCTTCACCCCCACCGCCAGCCGGTCGCTGGCCGGCTACACCGCCACCCGCGACCACCTGCTGCTGCAGGTGATGGACAACGTCGCCTCCCGGGTCGAGGCGTGGCACCGCCCGGGCGGCACCGGCGACTTCGTCGGCCGCGCCGTCGATGCGCCGTTCCCCGGCCAGCTGGGCGTGACCGGGCTGCACGACCCGCTGTTGGCCGACGACCCGCTGGCCGAGCACTACCTGCTGTCGTACACCGACTTCACCACGCCCGGATCGCTCTACCTGGCCACCACCGCGGACGACCGGCGCACCCTGCTGAAGGCCGGTCCGGCGCGCTTCGACGCCGACGGCATGCGGGCCGAGCAGTGCTTCGCCACCTCGGCCGACGGCACCCGGGTGCCGTACTTCGTGCTGTGGCCGCGCGGCGCAAAGGCCGACGGCCGCAACCCGACGCTGCTCTACGGCTACGGCGGCTTCGAGCAGCCGCTGACGCCCTGGTACGCCGCCAGCTACGGCAGCGCCTGGTGCGCGCAGGGCGGCGTGTTCGTCGTCGCCAACCTGCGCGGCGGCGGCGAGTTCGGGCCCGACTGGCACCAGGCCGCCCTGCGCGAGAACAAGCAGCGCAGCTACGACGACCTGATCGCGATCGCCGAAGACCTGATCGCCCGCGGCATCACCCGGCCCGCTCACCTGGGCATCCAGGGCGGCAGCAACGGCGGCCTGCTGGTGGGCGCGGTAATGGTGCAGCGGCCGGAGCTGTTCAACGCCGTCGTGTGCCAGGTGCCGCTGCTCGACATGCGCCGCTACCACACGCTGCTGGCCGGCGCCTCGTGGATGGCCGAGTACGGCGACCCGGACGACCCGGCCGACTGGGCCTTCCTCTCGCAGTACAGCCCCTACCACCGGGTGCGGGCCGGCGTGCGCTATCCACGGGTGCTGTTCACCACCTCCACCCGCGACGACCGGGTGCACCCCGGCCATGCCCGCAAGATGGCCGCCCGCATGCTGGAGCAGGGCCACGACCTGCTCTACTACGAGAACACCGAAGGCGGCCACGGCGGCGCCGCCGACAATGCCCAGCGGGCGCACCTGCTGGCGCTGGAATTCGCGTACCTGTGGCAGCAGCTGGGGCCGGCAGCGGCAGGGGACGCAGCGGGGTAGGCGGCAGCACGCAGGCGGGCGTCAGCCCACCACCAGCCGGTTGCGGCCCTCGTGCTTGGCCTGGTAGAGCGCGCGGTCGGCCCGCTCCAGCAGGTCGCTCAGGCGCATGTCGGTGTCGGCGACGCCGGCCATCCCGATGCTGGCGGTGAGGCACTGGGTGCCGCAGGATTCGTCGTGGGGCAGGGGCAGCTCGGCCACCTGGCGCAGCAGGTGGCGGCCGGCGCGCATCGCCTCCTGCGCGTCGGCGCGGTAGAGCACGATGCCGAACTCTTCGCCGCCCAGCCGGCCGAGCATGTCGGTGCCGGCGATGTGGGCGTTGAGCTTCTGCACGAAGTCCACCAGCACCCGGTCGCCCTCCTGGTGGCCGAAGCGGTCGTTCACCGCCTTGAAGTGGTCGATGTCGATCATCAGCAGCGCGAACCAGGTGCCCTCGCGCCGGAACCGGGCCAGGCAGGCCTCGGCATGCTGCAGGAAGGCGCGGCGGTTGGCGCTGCCGGTGAGGGTGTCGGTGTGCGCCATGCGCTGCAGCTCGCGCTCCAGCGTCTTGCGCTGGGTCACGTCCCGCCACAGCCCCTCGACGCCGGCGAAGTTGCCCTGCGCGTCGCGCAGCGCCCGGCTGCTGATCGAGATGTCGATCACCCGGCCGTCCTTGCGCACCATCTGGCCCGGGAAATCCGAGACCTCGCCGCGCGCCAGGATCGCCTGCTTGAGGGCGTCGCGGTCGGCGGCGGCCGGGTACCAGGCCTCCGCCTTGCGGCCGATGATGTCCTCGGGCTCCTGGCCCAGCACCCGGCGGACCGCGGGGCCGACGTTGACCACCACGCCCTGGGCATCGGTGCGGTAGTAGACGTCCTGCATGTTCTCGAACAGCTCGCGGAAGCTGCGCTCGCTCTCGCGCAGCTGGGCTTCCATGTCGCTCAGGCCGGTCATGTCCATCGCGCTCACCAGCACCGCCGGCGTGCCGTCGTGCACGATGGCGCTGCTGCAGATCAGCAGCATCCGCAGGTTGCCGAGGCAGGTGCGGGCCCGCATCTTGGTGGGGGTGTTGGGCAGGTCGGTCGCCTGCAGGCCCGAGGTGCGGTGCTGGGAGCGGGTCTGGTCGAGCGGATGCACGAAATCCAGCGCGCTGCGGCCGAGCAGGCGGCGCTCGTCCTGGGCCTCCAGCAGCGCGACGCAGGCCGGGTTCACCTGGACCACCCGGCCCTCGGCGATCACCATCACGGCGCTGGGCAGCAACTGGAGCGGATCGGACATTGCGGCTGGGTGGTGAGCGGAATCGGCACGACGGGCGTTGAGACGGAAAGATATTAGCCCGACCTGGCGAATCGGCGATGTAGCGCAGTCCCGGCATTGACAGCCGGTCCGCAGCGGGCGCCGACGACGGCAGACGGCGCCCCGCTGCCGGCTTGGCTACCATAGCCCCTCCACTCACAGAGCGCGCGCCCATGTCACTGCCTTTCGCCTCCCGCCTCCAGAACGTCGAAACCTCCGCGATCCGCGAGCTGTTCAAGCTGCTCGGCACGCCCGGCATCATCAGCTTCGCGGGCGGTTTTCCCGACAGCGCGATGTTCGACGTGCAGGGCATCCAGGAGGCCAGCGCCCGCGCGATCGCCGAAGAGCCGGGCGCGCTGCAGTACGGCGCCACCGAAGGCTACGAACCGCTGCGGGAGCAGCTCTCCGCCTTCATGGCCACCAAGGGCGTCGAGGTCGCGCCGCACGGCCTGATCGTCACCACCGGCAGCCAGCAGGCGCTCGACCTGATCGGCAAGACGCTGATCGATCCGGGCGACAAGGTCATCGTCGAAGGCCCGACCTTCCTCGCCACCATCCAGTGCTTCCGGCTCTACGGCGCCGACCTGGTCAGCGCGCCGGTCGATGCCGAGGGCGTGCGCACCGACGCGCTCGAGGCCCTGATCGTCGAACACCGCCCCAAGTTCGTCTACCTGATCCCCACCTTCGGCAACCCGAGCGGTGCGCTGCTGAACCTGGAACGCCGCCGCAAGGTGCTGGCGTTGGCGGTGAAACACCAGGTGCTGGTGGTGGAGGACGACCCCTACGGCGACCTCTACTTCGGCGAGGCGCCGCCGCCGCCCAGCATCCTGGCCCTGACCGCCGAGGTGCCCGGCAGCCGCGACTGGGTGGTGCATTGCGGCAGCCTCAGCAAGGTGCTGAGCCCCGGCCTGCGGGTGGGGTGGATGATCGCGCCGCCGTCCCTGCTGGCCAACGCCACCATGTGCAAGCAGTTCAGCGATGCGCACACCAGCACCTTCGCCCAGGCCACCGCGGCGCAGTACCTCAAAAGCGGCCGCATGCCCGCGACGCTTGCCCACGTGCGCAAGGTCTACGGCGAGCGGGCCGCCGCCATGGGCACGGCGCTGCAGCGCGAGCTGGGCGACGCGATCGCCTTCACCCGGCCGCGCGGCGGCCTTTTCTTCTGGGCGGCGCTCACCGGGGCCGGCCAGGACGCGCGCGACTTCGCCAAGCGGGCGATCGCGCAGGGCGTGGCCTTCGTGCCGGGCGCGCCCTTCTTCGCGGCCGACCCCGATGTATCTACCCTGCGGCTGAGCTTCGCCACCGCCGACGTCGCGCGGATCGAGGAAGGCATCGCCCGGCTCAAGCGCGCGCTGTAGACCGGCGGGCGAGCGCGGTCTCTAGCATTTGCTTGCAGGGCCCGGGCGCCGTATCGCGATACTGGGGCTTCCGCCGGACCGCACGGCTGCGCGGGCCCCGCCGCCGCGGTGCCGTTGCGGCAGCGGGCCCACCGCCCTGCCTCCAACGCCGCGCCGCCGGCCGATCCCGCGATGCCACGTTTCCCGCTCCCCCGCGTTCCCGCTTTCCTGCACCGCCGCGCGGTCGTCGGCGCGGCGCTGGTGGTCGCTGCAGGCGTGTCCATCGGTGCGGCGCAGGCCGGGTCGCCCGCTTTGGCCGCGGCGCCCACCGCCAGCGCGGCGCCGGCCGTCGGCTGGAACACCCGCCTGGTCCACGACCTGGCCCGGGTATCCGCCGGCCACAGTGCCGGCATCGGCGTCTATGTGCGCGATCTGGAGACCGGCGTGGCCGCCCGCTTCCAGTCCAGCGAGAGCTGGTACCTCGCTTCCACCGTCAAGGTACCGGTCGCCATCGCGGTACTGCGCGGCATCGAGCGCGGCCAGTACAAGCTCGACACCACGGTGACGCTGGAGGCGTCCGACTATGTCGACGGGGCGGGCCTCACCAACCGCAACCCGGTCGGCAGCGCCCTGACGATCCGCTACCTGGTCGAGCAGATGATCGTCTACAGCGACAACACCGCCAGCGACATGCTGATCGGCCTGGTGGGCGTGGACGAGCTCAATGCCCTGGTGCAGGAGTTGGTACCCGAGGGCTTCGGCCGCATCACCCGGCTGGCCGAGGTGCGGCGGCTGGCCTATGGCAACCTGACGCCGGCGGCGCGTCGGCTGAGCGGGCGGGAGCTGATCCAGCTCAACCGCCAGCGCAGCGATGCCGACAGGCTGCAGATGCTCTCGCGCTTCACCGGCACGCCGGTCGCCCAGTTCCGGCTGTCCAGCCTCGAGGAGGCCTACGACGCCTACTACGCCAGCGGCCTCAACTCGGCCCGGCTCGATGCGTACGGCGAACTGCTGGCACGGCTGGCCCAGGGCCAGGCGCTCGCGCCCGCCTCCACCGACTACCTGCTGCGGGTGATGGAGCGGGTCGCCACCGGCACCCACCGCATCAAGGCCGGCCTGCCCCCAGCCGTGGTGTTCGCCCACAAGACCGGCACCCAGCGGCGCCGCTTCTGCGATGCGGGCATCACCTACGCCCCCGCCGCCGGTCCGGCCGCCGCCGCCCCGACGACGCCGCCGCACGCCGGCCACCCACAGCGGGCGGTGGTGGTCGCCTGCACGCGCGACGAGCTCTCGCTGCAACGCTCCGAACTCGCGCTGCGCCAGATCGGTGCGGCTGTGTGCCGGTCGGGTCTGGTGACCCAGGGAGTCGTGAATGCGCCGTCGTGTCCTGTCGTTGTTGCCGCCGCTGGCGGGGCTGCTCGCCTGCCTGCTGACCCTGCCGAAGAGCGCTGAAACCGCCCACGCCGCCGGCTGGACCGACGCGCTGCGCCAGCAGGTCGAGCAGATCGACAAGACCTCGCCAGGGGAACTGGGCGTCTATGTCAAGCGGCTCGACACCGGCGAAACCTTCTCCTACGGTGCCGACCGGCGCTGGTACCTGGGCTCGACGGTCAAGGTGCCGGTCGCGATCGCGGTACTGCAACAGGTCGACGCCGGCAAGCTGCGGCTCACCGACCCGCTGGTGCTGCAGGACACCGACAAGGTCGACGGATCGGGCCAGCTGGTCTGGCGCCCGGCCGGGGCGGCCTACACCGTCGATGCACTGCTCACCCGCATGCTGGGCGTCAGCGACAACACCGCCGCCAACATGCTGATCCGCCGGGTGGGGCCGGATGCCCTCAACCGCAGCAACCAGGCCGCGATGGGCGCCGGCGCCACCGGCCGGCTGACCGATTTCACCCAGATCCGCTACGACGTCTATGCCGAGCTGCACCCCGACGCGCGCCGGCTCGGCAACCTGCAGCTGGTGCAGGTCGCCTCCGAGCCGGTCGGCCCCGGACGCCTGGGCGCCGTCAAGCGGGCGATGCGGAAGGACGATGCGGCGCTGCAGGCCAAGAACTTCGACGAAGCCTACGACCGCTACTACCGCCTCGGCCTGAACGCCGCCACGCTGGAGGGATACGGCCAGATGCTCGAAAAGCTGGTGCGCGGCCAGCTGCTGTCGCCGATCGGCACCCAGCGTCTCTTCACCGCGATGAAGTTCGGCACGCCCGGCGAGTACCGGCTGGAAGCCGGCCTGCCCAAGACGGTCAAATTCATCCACAAGACCGGCACCCAGTACCGGCGCGCCTGCCACGTCGGCGTGGTGAACCCGCAGAACGGCGGCGCGAAGGCGGTCGTCATCGCCACCTGCGCCGCCGACCTGGACGACCAGAAGGAGGCGGGCGGCGTGTTCGAAAACGTCGGCCGTGCCGTGCGCCGGACGGTGCTGGCAGGGCTCTGATTCCGCGCGCTCGAACGCAGGATTCTTATAACCCGGGCTAAAATAGGGCCCATGAAGATCCAGACTTCTGAAAAGCGACTGATCTTCTTCCTGGTACCCCTGCTGGTGGCGTTCCAGGTGGCGGCATTCGTGTCGATGCGCTATGCCAATCGCAGTATCGCGATGGACACGCTCGACAACGAGCTGGGATCGGGCGCGCAGGTGTTCCAGTTCGCCCTGGCCCAGCGCACCCAGTATCTCTCGCAGGCGACCGACCTGGTGGCGAAGGACTTCGGCTTTCGCGAGGCGGTCACCAACAGCCACCGGGCGACGGTCGAGTCGGCGCTCAAGAACCAGATGCTGCGCATGGGCGCCAACCTGGTGGTGCTGGCGGACCTGCAGGGCGAGGTGGTCGCCCGGTCCGCGTCCGACCGGTCGTTGGAACCCGCCGATTTCGGCGAACTGCGCCAGGACGTGCTGGCGGCCCGGGTCGGGGAAGGCGACACGCGCAGGCCCAAACTGCTGCCGCTGCGGGTCGACGACCAGCGCAGCATGCTCTACCAGTGGATCCAGGCGACGGTGCGCACGCCGATGCCCTCGGCCCGGCTGGTCCTCGCATTCGAGATCGACGATGCCGCGGCGGTCCAGTTGAAGCAGATGACCAACCTGGATTTCGTCTTCATGTCGCGCCACGACGGCGGATGGCGGGTGCATGCCTCGTCGCTCGACCCCCAGGTGCAGGCGACCACCCACACCCAGATCGAGCAGGCGCCCGAAGGCTTCTGGACCTTGCGGGCCCAGGACGAGAACTACCGCATGCTGACGCTCAACCTGGGCGGCGCCGCCGACCCGACCGCCGTGGTGGCACTGGTCGGCAAGTCCTTCCAGCCGGTGATGGGGCCCTTCAGCCAGCTGGAGCGGCTGACCGGCACCTTCGTGCTGTTGAGCGCGCTGCTGTCGGTCTTCGCGGTGTACCGGGTGACGCACCGCATCGTGGCGCCCTTGGAGACGGTGGTGTTCCAGGACGGTCTGACCCAGCTCGCCAACCGCCGCCTCTTCGAGCTCAACCTGCACACCGCCGCCCAGAACCTGAAGACGCTCGGCCGCGGCTACTGCGTGATGGTGATGGACCTGAACAAGTTCAAGGCGGTGAACGACACGCTGGGCCATGCGGCCGGCGACCAGGTGCTGCAGGTGGCCGCCAAGCGCATCCACCATTCGATCCGCAACTCGGACACGGTGGCCCGCCTGGGCGGCGACGAGTTCGCGCTTCTGCTGATCACCGACGACCGGCAACGGGCGCGCGAGATCGCCGCGCAGATCGTCGAGAGCGTGAGGCGGCCGATCGGGCTGGCCGGCGGCACCCGGGTGGACGTGGGGGTGAGCATCGGCATCGCGATGGCGCCGCACGACAGCCGGGTCAACGAGACCCTGCTGCAGCTGGCCGACGAGGCGATGTACGCGGCCAAGCAGGGCGGCACCGGTTTCGCGTTCGCGCGGGAAGAGGCGGCGCAGCCGGAGGCGGCCGCGGTGTCCGAGCCGGCGGTCTGAAGCCGCTCAGAGCGCATGCACGGTGCGCAGCGCGTCCAGCACCTGGTGGCGCAGCGCCGCCACCGCCCCATCCTCCCGGTCGCGCGGCCGGGGCAGGGGCACCCGGGTTTCGCGTACCGGCGCACCGGCCTCGGTGTCCAGCACCAGCACCCGGTCGCAGAGCAGCACCGCTTCTTCCACGTCGTGCGTCACCAGCAGCAGCGCCGCGCCGTGGCGGCGCGCCAGCCGCTCCAGCAGCTCCTGCAGCCGGATGCGGGTGAACGCATCGACGGCGGAAAAGGGCTCGTCGAGCAGCAGCAGGCGCGGCGCGCCCAGCAGCGCCCGGGCGATCGCGACCCGCTGCGCCTGGCCCCCCGACAGCTGCTTGGGCAGCCGGGCGCCGTAGCCCGCCAGGCCCACCTCGGCCAGCAGCGTCTCGATCCGCGGGTCGTGCCGGCCGGCGCGCCCCAGGTCGAAGCCGACGTTCTCGGCCACGGTGAGCCAGGGAAAGAGCCGCGGCTCCTGGAAGACGAAGGCCACGTCGCCGCCGATCTCGCGCCGGGGCCGGCCGTCGATGCGCACCGTGCCGTCGTAATCGGCATCCAGCCCGGCGACGATCCGCAGCAGCGTGCTCTTGCCGCAGCCGCTGGCGCCCACCAGGCCGACGCATTCGCCGGCCGCCAGTTGCAGCCGCAGGTCCTCCAGCACGGCGCGGCCGTCGAAGGCCTTGCGGCGGATATCGACCTGCAGCAGCGGGGCGGCGGCGCTCAGGGCGGGCCTCCGGCGGTACCGGGCCCGCTGCCGAAGCTGTCGCGCCAGGCGAGCCAGCGGCGCTCCAGCCGCTGCATGCCGGTGTCGGTGAGCTTGCCCAGCACCGCCAGCAGCACGATCGCGCCCAGCACGATGTCGGCGCGGCCGGTTTCGCGGCCGTCGGTCAGCAGGTAGCCCAGGCCGTCGGTGGTGGCGATCAGCTCGGCCGCCACCATGAACATCCACGCCAGGCTCAGGCCGTTGCGCAGGCCGGTCAGCACCGCCGGCAGGGCGGCCGGCAGCAGCACACGTCGCACCAGCGCCACGCCGCGCAGCCGGTACATGCGGGCCACCTCGACCAGCTTGCGGTCGACGTCGCGGAACCCCGACGACACGCCCATGTACACCGGGAAGAACGCGCCGATCGCGATCAGCGCCACCTTGGGTGATTCGTCGATGCCCAGCCACAGCAGCAGCAGCGGCACCCAAGCCAGCGACGGAATCGCCCGCAATGCCTGGAAGCTCGGGTTCAGCAGCGCCTCGCCACGGCGCGACAGGCCGACCACCGCGCCGACCGCGACCGCCAGCGACGCGCCGATCGCGAAGCCCGCCGCCACCCGCGCGGTGCTGGCCGCCACGTGGGCCGCCAGGCCGCGTGCGCCGAAAGACACCAGCGTCTGCGCGATCTCGCTCGGCGCCGGCAGCAGCCGCGCGCTGAGCCAGCCGGCATGCACCGCCAGCTCCCAGGCCAGCAGCAGCGCGGCCGGCAGCAGCAGGCCGAGGCCGGCGGGGCCGATGCGGCGACGGCGCGGGCGCTCCGCCCCCCCCGGTGCGCGGGCGGAGGCCGGCACGCCGAAGCCGGGGACCTGCCGGGGACCGGCGGCCACCGTGTCGGGAACCGGAGCGTGCATCAGGCCGCGGGGCGCAGCAGGTCCTGCGCGAAGCGGGTATCGACCAGGTCGGTCACCACCTGGGCCAGCGGCGTACCGGGCCTGACCAGGCCTTCGCTCAGCAGGATGGGCGCGGCGGCCTGCAGCGCGGCGACGTGTTCCTGCGAGGGCTGCGGCCGGCCCAGGTCGGTGCGCAGCTTCAGTTGCAGCAGGGCGACCTGCAGGCTCACCTTGGCCTCTTCCGACAGGATCCGGGCCGCATCGGTGGTGTTGGCCAGCGTCCACTTGCGTGCCCGCTCGTAGGCCGCGATCACCCGGCGCAGCGCCTCGGGGTGGCGCTTCTGGAAATCTTCCCGCACATTGAGGAAGCCGTAGGTGTTGAAGGCCACGTTGCGGTAGACGAGGCGGGAGCCCGCATCCAGCTCGCTCGCCGCCATCAGCGGATCGAGCCCGGCCCAGGCATCGACCCGGCCCTGCTCCAGCGCGGTGCGGCCATCGGCATGCTGCAGCGAGACGATCTCGACGTCGTTGCGGCGCAGGCCCGCCACCTGCAGCGAGCGCAGCAAGAACAGGAACGGATCGGTGCCCTTGGTGGCGGCGATCCTTTTGCCCTTCAGGTCCTGGAGGGTCTTGATCGGCGAATCCCGGCCCACCACCAGCGCCGTCCATTCGGGGCGCGAGAAGATGTAGGGCGTGCGGATCGGGTTGCCGTTGGCACGCGCCAGCAGCGCCGCCAGGCCGGCGGACGAGCCGATGTCGATGCTGCCGGCGTTCAGGTACTCCAGCGCCCGGTTGCTGCCGGCGCTCAGCACCCACTTCACGCCGGTCCTGTCGGCGGCGAAAGCCTCTTCCAGCCAGCCGAAGCGTCGCAGCACCAGGCTGGTCGGCGAGTAGTAGGCGAAGTCGAGCCGCAGCTCTTTCAGGGGTTCCTGCTGCGCACGGGCGAGCGGGGCGGCGAGGGCGGCTGCGCCGGCGGCGAGCAGGGAACGGCGTTGCATGGCAAGCGATGTCGAGCGAAAGGGCCTGCAGTATCGAAGCCGCCGCCGCCGGACCGAAGGAATGAAAACGCGCTTGCTTATGCGATGGGGTCGTCTCGAAGGCGGTCCGGGCGCAGGGTCACCGCGGCCTCGGCACCGCACCACGCCAAGGCCAGAAGATGGCTCGGCCCGACGGCCTGCTGGACCAGCCGCCATGCGCTGGCGGTGGAAGGTGCCGGGCCGGGGAAGGTCACGCGCAGGGGATCGAAGCCGATGGCGAACGCCTGCATGCCCGGCGAAAGGCCCTCGCCCTGCGCCTTGACGACGGCCTCCTTGAGCGTCCACAGCCGGTAGAAGCCGCGTGTGCGCCGGGCGTCGGGCAGGCCCGAGAGCCATGCCTGCTCCTGCGGCGCGAAGCATGCCGACGCCACCTCGAGCGGTGCGGGCCGGTGGACCCGCTCGACGTCGATACCCACCGGGACACCCTCGCACAGCGCGCAGGCGACGAGGCCGTCGGTGTGCGACAGGTTGAAATGCGGGCCGGGCCTGCCCGCCACCACCGGCTTTCCCGCGCTTCCGGTCGCGAAGCGCCATGCCTGCGGCGCACCACCGGCCATGTCCGAAAGCATCAGCCGCTTGAGGGCATGCGCCGCGACGTATGCGTGCCGCTGGCCCGGGCGGCGCAGGCGCGCGGCCCGGGCCCTTTCCTCTGCGGACAGCAGTGCCGCGAGCTGCGGCCAGCGGGCCCGGGGAAGCGATGCAGGACTGACCGTCGCCACCTCGATACGCATCGGCCCCGGCGGTGTGCGGTGCCCGCCGATCACGAGGCGCATAGCCACGGCACGGCGGTGGGCGGTGCCGGGTCGCAGGTCGTGCCGGCCAGCGCCTGGCTGATCTGGCCGCCCAGGGCTTTGGCATGCAGCGTGTCCATCATGGACAGGTGGTCGCCTCCCACGGCGATGCGGATTTCCCGTTCCACCAGGTGCGACCATCCGTTGCGCGTCCAGTCGACCTTGCGCTCCTGCGCCGCGGCGAAGAGCGTGAGGGTGACAGGCAGGGGCGGCGGCCGGTAATGGTCGAGCGCGGACAGCATGCCGTGCCATACGGCCAGATGGCGCAGGGCGTTCTCGGCGGGCAGGTCGGCGGGCAGCAGGTTTGCGGCCTGGGCGGCGACGTTCATGCGCACGCTGTCCCGCGACATGGCCATTTCGTGCAGCCGGGCGCGTAGCGCTCCAGGCTCGCACGTCAGCAGCTGTCCGAGGATGCCCAAAGACGGGTCGCTTTCGCGCGCGTGCGGGGTCGCTTCGAAGCGGTGTGCCGAGGGGCTGGGCGTGTCGATCAGGCCGAGGAAACTGACGGTTTCGCCGGCACCGAGCAGCTGGTGCGCCATCTCGTAGGCGATCGTTCCTCCGGCCGACCAGCCGGCCAGCCGGTAGGGGCCCCGCGGCTGGACATGCCGGATAGCGTCCACATGGGCTTCTGCCATCTCCTGCACGGTATAGAGCGGCTGCTCGCCCGCCAGAAACCCGACGGCGGTCAGACCGTAGACCGGAATGTCGGCATCGATACCGGGCAGCAGTGCGCGGACATAGCCGACTTCCCCGCCGCCCGGACTGGCGAAGAACACCGGCAGCGCCCGGCCGGTGCGCCGGAACGCGGTGAGATGCGGGGGCAGCGCGGCTTGGCGGGCTTCGGCGATGGCAAACGCGAAATCGAGCAGCCGGGCATTCGCGAACAGCTTGCCCAGGACCACATCGACACCCAGCGTGTCGTGCAGCCGCGCGACCATGCGCACGGCGAGCAGCGAATGGCCGCCGAGCTCGAAGAAGTTGTCGTGGCGGCCGACGCGGTCGATCCCCAGCAGCTCGGCCCAGAGGG
>JBHZQV010000003.1:0-307355 GCA_042867185.1 Sphingomonas sp. NCPPB 2930
GTTTGGCGACTTCCAGTCTCTCAAACCCAGTCCGGATGAACACCGGATACAACCTATTGAACCTTCACAGCTAGCCGCCCGGGCGGACCTCGAAACGCTGGCGTGGAGCGCCGCCCGTACCGCGGTTGGGCTGCATCTGCTGCTGCATCGATTCGCGCTGCTGCTGCATCTGCTGGTGCTGCTGCTCCTGGTGCTGGCGAATTTGCTGCTGAAGTTGCGCCTGGCCCTGGCGATCCTGCTGCTGTTGCTGTTGCTGTTGCTGCATTTGGAACTGCTGCTGCTGCATCTGCTGCTGGCGTTGCTGCTGTTCCATGCGCTGCACCGCCTGCTCGCGCTGGTGCTGCTCCATCCGGAACTGGTCGCGACGTTCGTGGTTCTGTTGCTGGATACGGACCTGTTCCTGGTAGACCTGCTGCGCGCGCTGCTGGTCCTCGGCCTGGCGTTGCGAAAAACCGGGTTGGAACCGCTCGTTGGCGCGGCGCATCTGCTCGACCTGCTGGTTGTCGCGGTACTGCTGCAGCTCGCGTTGGTGCTGCTGCTGGGCCCACTGCTGCTGGCGCACCTGGTCGGCCAGCGGGCCGACCGGCGGCTGTGCCGGTAGCGGCGAGCCACCCAGGCCCTGGGTGCCGTAGACGCCCCGCGGCACCTGCGGCGGCAGTACGGCCTGGCCTCCTGCGCCGTAGCCAGAGCCGGTGCCCGCGCGGAAGATCGGCGCCTGCACCATGCGGGCGCGGGCCAGTTCCTCGGCCGATACCGCTTCCATCCGGCGACGCTCGCCCCAGCGGCGGCCGAAGTCGTCTGCGCCGATGCCCGATACCGCGCCCGGGCGGTTCAGGAACCGGTACGAGGCCGCCGCCGCGGCCATGTTGCCACGCACGTCTGCGCCGTGGTTGATGCTGCCCAGATAGCGGGCGCTGGCGCGGTAGCCCGGACGCCAGGCTTCGCCGGGCGCCAGCGGGAACCACGCCACGCCCGGCCGGCCGTTGCCGAGCAGGATGGTGCCGGTCTCGATCTGGCTGCCGACGAAGCCGACCAGGGCGGGCGCGTAGGCCGGCCGGATGTTCGCCGGTCCCGGCACCCAGGCCCAGCGGCTGCTGATCTGCGTCCACCGGCCGTAGTGGAACGGGGCGAAACCCCACGGCGCGTCGTCCATCCAGGTCCAGCCCCAGGGCTGCACCCATTCCCAGCGGCCGTAGCGGTAGGGCGCCCAGTCGGCCGCCACGGCGGTGGGGTACCAAACCGTGCCGTACGTGCTGTCGTTCTGCCAGTCGCCCTGGCCGTCGAGCATGCGGTAGCCGGGCATCTCGCGCGACACATAACGGGCGCTGACCGAGGCCGCGTCCAGCCGCGCGCGCTGCTCGGACCAGCGGTCGAAGTCGTCGCCGGCCACCACCGCCGCCAGCAGGCCCGGCGAGCTGAGGCTGCGCCCGACGAAATCGCGCCGTTGCGGCCCGGTCAGCGGCAGCGATTCGCCCTTCTCGCCATACACGACGCCCGCCGCGCCGGGCTCCACCGCAGAAACCCGGGTCAGCCCCTGGCCCGGGTCGACGTCGATCCGGTAGCGGCCGGGGCGGGTCAGCACGAAGGCCAGGTTGGGCGTGTCGATCTCGTAGCGCTGGCCCGGCTGTGCGGCGCGCAGCTGGACGCCGAGGGTGCCCTGGGTGAGCTTGAGTTGGGTGGTCTGCGGATCGAGCGCGGTGAATTCCATCACCGAGGCGCCGTCGAGCTGCAGCAGCATGCCGCCGCTGTCGATCTCGGCGCGCGATCCGGTGTCGGTCCAGACCCGGTCGCCGGCGATCAGGGGCCAGCCGGTGTCGGCGGGGCGGGTCTGGCTGTCTGCGCCGGTCTGGTGCTGTGCGCTGCCTTCGATCAGGTCGAAGCGGGCGATGCGCTCGGGCGGGTCGGCCTGCGCCGCCGCCTGCAGTGCGGACGCGGCGAGCAGCGCCGCCAGGAACGGCGTGCACCAGCGGTGCAGGCGGGGGAGGAATGCGAAGACAGCCATGCGATAAGAACGCCCCTTATCGGCCGGAAGTTAACACCTTCCGTCCGGCAACCGCCCTGCAGAGAGCCCTTTGTGCAAGCGCCGGTAACGGCGCCGTGCGGGTGCGGGGCAGATCAGCCGGCCAGGGCGCCCTTCACCGCGGCGGAGACCTGGCCCATGTCGGCCTTGCCGGTGAGGCGGGCCTTGGCCGCACCCATCACCTTGCCCATGTCGCCGGCGGCCGGTGCCCGGCCCAGCTCGGCGGTGATCTCGGCGACCACGGCGCGCACTTCGGCGGCCACTTCATCCGTAGACAGCCGCGCCGGCAGGTAGGCCTGCAGCACGGTCAGCTCGGCGGTTTCCTTGTCGGCCAGGTCGGTGCGGCCGGCCTGCTCGAAGGCGGCGACCGAATCCTTGCGCTGCTTGATCAGCTTGTCGACGATGGCGACGATCGCCGCGTCGTCGAGCTCCACCCGCTCGTCCACTTCCTTCTGCTTCATCGCCGCCATCAGCAGGCGGATGGTGCCGAGGCGCTCGCTGTCCTTGGCGCGCATCGCGGTCTTCATGTCTTCGGTGATCTGTTCCTTGAGGGCCATGGTGTTTCCTGGGGTTGCAAACGAAAAAACCCGCGCCTGGCGTCCCGAGCGCGGGTTGCTGTCGGAAAGCCCGTGGGCTTCCGGCAGGGATCAGTACAGCTTCTTGGGCAGCTGCATGCTGCGCACGCGCTTGTAGTGGCGCTTGACGGCGGCAGCCTTCTTGCGCTTGCGCTCGGCCGTCGGCTTCTCGTAGAACTCGCGGGCGCGCAGGTCGGTCAGCAGGCCGAGCTTTTCGATGGTGCGCTTGAAGCGGCGAAGAGCTACGTCGAAGGGCTCGTTTTCTTTAACACGGATGGTCGTCATTACGTAATGTTTTCCGAGATATGTGCAGCCGCTTGGCATCACGGGAGATCGGGCCCATGACCGGCGTGCTGCGATTGGTCCCCGGCTTGAGGTGATCAGGCCGCCGGGGGTTTGCCAGCAAAGCCGAGCATTATAGCCTGGTGCCGATAGTGGCCGTCTACCCATTCGTCCGGCGACGTTCGCGGGCGCCGCTGTAACGTTCCATTGCGACCCCTTCGCGCCTCCAGAATCCGACCGATGGATTATCTCGATTGGCTCCAGTGGCCGGCCATGGCGGTCTCGGTCTGCGCGGCGTGGATGGTGGCGTCGGATGCGCAAGCGCGGCGGGAGGCGGGCTTCTGGGTCTTTCTGGCCAGCAACCTGCTGTGGATCGTCTGGGGCTTCCATTCCCGGTCGTGGGCGCTGGTGGTGCTGCAGCTGGCCCTGGGCGTGATGAACATCCGCGGGGTGAAGAAGAACGACCCGGCCCGGCAGGCACTGGCCGAGCGCTAGGCGACCGGGGCTGCGGTGCCGGCGGCGAGGGGTGCCGACCGCGTTGCGCCGCGCATATGCACATGCGGGAAATGTCGTTGCCCCGGGGCGCGGCTCCCGGCACAGTCGCGCCTCCACACATTCCAGGTCGACCGCTCCATGCCATTCCGTTCGCACACCTCCCTCGGCCGCCGCGCCGCAGTCGCCGTTCTGGCCTTCGCATCGCTCGGCGCAGGCCTGGCCCATGCGCAGGACAAGACGACCATCAAGGTGGGCGTCTCGGTCGGCAGCGGCGACCAGATCTTCGAGGTGGTGAAGAAAGTCGCCGCGCGCGACGGCCTCACGGTCCAGGTGGTGGCCTTCAACGACTACCAGCTGCCCAATGCCGCCCTCGCATCGAACGACCTGGACGCCAACGCCTTCCAGCACCAACCCTTCCTCGACAACCAGAACCGCACACTCGGCTTCGACATCGTGCCGGTGGGCCTGACGATCACCGCGCCGCTGGGCTTCTACTCGAAGAAGCTCAAGTCGGCCGCCGAGCTGCAGGACGGCGCCACCGTCGCGATCCAGAACGATCCGTCGAACGGCAACCGCGCGCTGCTGCTGCTGCAGTCGGCCGGGCTGGTCACCCTCAAGCCCGAGGCGGTGGCCCGCAACAACGCCACGCCGCTCGACGTGGTCGCCAACCCCAAGAAGCTCAAGCTGGTCGCGCTCGACGCGGCGCAGCTGCCGCGCTCGCTGGACGACGTGGCGATCGCCGCGATCAACAACGACTACGCCGGCCAGGCGGGTCTGAGCTTCGAGCGCGACGCGGTGCTGAAGGAATCGCCCCGAGGCCCCTACGCCAACATCATCGCCACCCGCCGCGCCGACAAGGACAAGCCGTGGGTGAAGAAGCTGGTGGCGGCCTACCAGTCGGCCGAGGTGCGCGAGTTCATCGAGACCAAGTTCAAGGGATCGCTGATCCCGGCGTTCTAGAGCACACCCCCAGGCTGCGCACTGCGTGTCTTCGCCTACCCCCTTGCAGGGGGCGACACCTTGCGGCCCGGCGGAGCCGGTTCCGCGGTGTCCCTGGGAAAAGGCAGCGGCGGTTGCAGCTGCGGGCGTTTTTCAGGTGAAAAGTGGCTGCGGCCGGTGTGGGTGGCCGGCCACCAGCTATCGAAAATATAGCGTCAGCCTGGGGCTGCCTGCAGCGCCTGCCCGCAGGCATGGCCGCTGGCCCAGGCCCACTGGAAGTTGTAGCCGCCCAGCCAGCCGGTCACGTCGACCACCTCGCCCAGAAAGTACAGCCCCGGCTGCTTCTGGGCCTCCATCGTCTGCGACGACAGGTCGCGGGTGTCCACCCCGCCCAGCGTCACCTCGGCCTTGCGGTAGCCCTCGGTGCCGGTGGGCACGATGGTCCACTGCGCGATGCGGGCCGCCAGCGCCGCGAGCGATTTGTCGGGCACCTCGTTGACGGGGCGCTGCAGGGCGGCGTCGCCGTGCGTCCAGGCATCGGCGAGGCGCGAGGGCACCATCAACGCCAGCTCGTTGGCCACCCGCTTCTTCGACACCGCCTTGGCCTGCGACAGCCGCGCCGGCACGTCGGTGCCCGGCGCGAAATCGAGCGCCAGCGGCATCCCTTCCTGCCAGTAGCTGGAGATCTGCAGGATCGCCGGCCCCGACAGGCCGCGGTGGGTGAAGAGCAGGTCTTCCAGAAAGGCGGTGCGTGCCTTTTTCTGGCCGGTCGCCACCTCCACCGGCAGCGCCAGGCCGGCCAGCGCGGCGTACGGCTGCCAAGCGTCGCCGTCGAAGGTGAGCGGCACCAGGCCCGGCCGCTGCGCCACGGTGCGCAGGCCGAACTGCTGGGCGATGCGGTAGCCGAAGTCGGTGGCCCCGATCTTGGGGATCGACAGCCCGCCGGTGGCGATCACCAGTTGCGGCGCACCCGCCGGGCCGCGGTGGGTCTCGACGGCGTAGCCCCCGGCCTCCGAGAACCGCACCGATTCGACCTTGCACGGCTGCCAGCGCTCGACGCCGCCGCCGCTGGCCCCGCCGCCGCACTCGGCCAGCAGCATCGTGACGATGTCTTCGGCCGAGCGGTCGCAGAACAGCTGGCCCTTGTGCTTCTCGTGGAAGCCGATGCCGTGCCGCTGCACCAGGGCGATGAAATCCTGCGGCGTGTAGCGCGCCAGCGCCGAGCGGCAGAAGTGCGGGTTCTGGCCGATGAAGTGTTTGTGCGGCGCGGCCGGGTCCAGCTCCCGGTTGGTGAAGTTGCAGCGGCCACCGCCCGAAATGCGGATCTTCTCGGCCAGCTTCTCCGCATGGTCGACCAGCAGCACCCGCAGCCCGCGCTGCGCCGCCACGCCTGCGCAGAAGAGGCCGGCCGCACCGGCTCCGATGACGATGGCGTCGAAGGATTTCAAGGAACGGGGCCTGTGGGCTTGCGGCCGCTCAGCCCTTCCAGGTGAACGGAAACTTGAACTGCTGCACGAAGCCGACCGGCACGTAGTCGCCCTTCACGCCGTAGTCCTTCGGCCAGCGCTGGTCGCTCTTCACCGCGGTGCCGAAGAGGTAATCGAGAAAGGCGAAGTGCGCCGCGTAGTTGCGGTCGAGCGCGGCGTCGTCCTGGCTGTGGTGCCAGTGGTGGAAGTTGGGGGTCACGATCAGGTAGCGCAGCGGGCCCAGCCGCACGCTCACGTTGGCATGGTTGAACACCGCCTGGAAGCCGACGATGACGATGTAGGCGTCGATCACTTCCTTCGAGAACCCCAGCACGTAGATCGGCGCCAGCACCAGGGTGCGGGTGATCAGCAGTTCGCCGATGTGCTGGCGGGAGCCCGCCAGCCAGTCCATGCTCTTGACGCTGTGGTGCACCGCATGCAGCCGCCAGAGGGCGGGCACCTCGTGGTAGGCGCGGTGGGTCCAGTACTGGACCAGGTCGGCCACCAGCACGATCAGGAACAGCGCCACCCAGAAGTTGAGCCCCTGCACCCAGCCGCGGATGCCGTCGCTGGCGGCCCAGCCGAAGAAGCGGTGCACCATCAGGTTGGTCGCCAGCAGCACGAAGCCGACCACCATGTGGTTGACGATGAAGTGGTGCAGGTCGCACTGCCACTCGGCGCGGAACACCGGCTGGTCCTTGCGCAGGGCGAACAGCTTCTCGATGAAGATGAAGATCAGCGCCGAGCCGAACAGGTCGAGCACGAACCAGTCGAGGCCGATGTAGGGCGTGCCGTCGGCGAAGTCGTGCACCGGCACCTTGTGGCCGCCCAGCAGCGCGGCCGAGGTGACCAGCAGGAAGGCCGCGGCCGAGAGCCAACGCGAGCGGTTGAACAGGATGTTGACCAGGCTCAGCCCGCCGCCCACCACCAGCGCGCCGAGCAGGATCTGGCGCATCACGTCGACGTTGTACGACTTGCGCAGCTCGGGCGTGGTGAGGTACTGCGGAAACAGGAAGGCCAGCACGCCCAGGAAGCTGAGGATGCCCAGCGTGAGGGCGATGGTGCCGGTCACCAGCCCCCGGCCGCGCGGCAGGGCGCCGTGGCTCTGCGTGAAGTCGTTGAGTTTGTCGAGCATGGAAGTCGGCTCCGGGAATGTGCTGCGGTGCGAAGGGCCCGAGTCTAACGAGGCCCCCGCGGTGCCGAAACCCTGGCTGAGCCCGCTTTGTCGGCGGCTACCTACAGCGCCCGTCCCGTGTGGATGGCACTGGCTGATTTTTACCCGAATGAATCTGAATGTCCCGGTGTCGTCCGCGCGATCCGGGACCCAGTTCTCTCGCTTCGCCCCCGTCTACCTGCCCCCCCCCACGAAAGTCACTCCCATGTTCAGTCACAACAAGCGCTTGCAGTACACGGTGCGTGTCGAAGAATGCAACCCCGGCCTCGCCAATCTGATGCTGGAGCAGTTCGGCGGTCCGCAGGGCGAACTGGCGGCCGCGTGCCGCTACTTCACCCAGGCGCTGGCAGAGGAAGATCCAGGTCGCAAGGACATGCTGATGGACATCGCGACCGAGGAGCTGAGCCACCTGGAGGTGATCGGCACCATCGTCGCCATGCTCAACCGCGGTGCCAAGGGCCGTCTCGCCGAAGGCGTCGACACCGAAGCCGAGATGTACCGCCGCATCAGCGGTGGCGGCAACGACAGCCACGTCACCCAGATCCTCTTCGGCGGAGGCCCGGCCCTGGTCAACAGCGCGGGCGTGCCGTTCTCGGGCGCCTATGTCGATTCGATCGGCGAGCCGACCGCCGATCTGCGCTCCAACATCGCGGCCGAAGCCCGCGCCAAGATCGTCTACGAACGGCTGATCCGCTGCACCGACGACGTCGGCGTGCAGGACGCGCTCACCTTCCTGATGACCCGCGAAGTCGCCCACCAGCAGATGTTCGAAAAGGCGCTGTACTCGATCGACGGCCACTTCCCGCCGGGCAAGCTGCCGGGCGACCCCCGCTTCACCCGCACCTATTTCGACCTGTCGCAGGGCGAGACGATGCCGGCCACCGGCCCGTGGAACGACCCCGACAATTTCGACGTGGTCTCGACACTGGAAGACGCGATCGCGGTGGACGGCGGCTCGGGCCTGCCGAGCGTCGGCATGACGGCCGAAGAGGAAGAACTGGTGACGGCGATGGCCCTGCGGACCGCTTCCGACCCGGAGGCAGATCCACCCGCTGGCGCAGAACTGGGGTTGGCGGAACTGGAGCCCGATGACAAGAGCTGAGCCCGCCCGACGGTCTTGTGGAGGTGCCGCGGGTCCCTGCCTCCGCGGCCGTTTGCTGTCCCACTTCTTCGATTTTTCGTAGGCGCACACCATGACTTACGCATTACTGGAAAAGCTCGATGTCATGCATTTGCCGGTGGAGATCGATGGTCCGGAGGTCGACATGATCCGGGCCTACGTCGCCGCGGGTCTGGTGGTCGCCGATATCCGGCAACCGGTTTGCGCCCGTGACGGCGCCGTCCTCGCGATGACCGCCCGGGTCGAAGCGCTGACGCGCGCCGGTCGGCGCACCGTCGAGAAGCGCAGGGCCCACCGCAGCACGCAGGCGTTCCTGCGAAAGCTGTAGCGCGGGGCACTGCCCGCATACCGACACGAATGAACGGAGCGCGCCCTTGCGAAAGGACGCGCTCCGTTGCGTCGTCCGCGCGCCGACGGGCGTCGCCGCGCTCGGCCCGCGCTGCCACCGTGCGCGCACCGGCCGGCGTTACCATCGCCGTCCGGAGGTCCCCGAGATGAAGCGCAACGTATTCGAATTCGACGACATGGACCAGCTCGACGTGACCGTCAGCGACATGCTGTTGGCGACGGCCGATCAGTCCGACGCGATGGTCGACGCGTCGGTGACCGAGGTGTTGCAGGTGCTGCGCGAGCGGCTGGGAATGGACGTGGTCTTCGTCGCCGAGTTCGACGGCGACAGGCACGTCGTCCGGCAGGTTGCGAATCCCGCGCAGGAGCAGGCCCATGTGCCTGGCGAGGTGCGGGAGCTGGAGCAGACCTGGTGCCACTACGTGGTGGAAGGGCGGCTGCCGCGCCTGGTGCGCGACACCCGCACCGAGCCCGCGGTGCGCGCCGCGCCGCCACCGCCTGGCCGGGTGGGTGCATTCATCACCACGCCGATCCTGCTGGAGGGCCGCAAGAACTACGGCACCCTGTGCACCTACAGTTTCGCCGCGAACGAGGCCCTGGGCGAGCGGCAGCTGCAGGCGATGGAGAAAGCCGCGCAGCACATCTCGCGTGCGGTGAGCCGAGGCCGCCGCGGCTGATCCCGCACCGGCCGTGCGCGGCACAGGCCGCGAAGGGCCGTGACCGACGTCAGGCGGCGCGCAGGCGGTCTTGCGCCGACGGGCCCTGGGCCGCAGCCAGCCCGACCAGCACATCCCCCACCACGATCACCGACGGGCTGGCCAGCCCTTCCGCCACGATCGTCGATTGCAGCGCCCCGAGCGTGGTCACCGCGTGCCGCTGGGTGGGCAGCGTGGCGTTCTGGATGATGGCCGCCGGCGTGTCGGCCGGCAGGCCGCACAGCAGCTCGCCCTGGATGTGCGCCGCACCCGAGACCCCCATGTAGATCACCAGCGTGAGCCGCGCCGCATGCGCGGTGGCGGCCAGCGTGCGCCAGTCGGTTCCGCCGTCGCCGGGCTTGGCATGGCCGGTGAGGAAGACCACGCCGTGCGCATGCGCACGGTGGGTCAGCGGCACGCCGATCGCCGTCATCGCGGCCAGCCCCGAGGTGATGCCGTTGACCACCTCGACCTGCACGCCGGCGGCCCGCAGGTGCTCCACTTCTTCGCCGCCACGGCCGAAGATGAACGGGTCGCCGCCCTTGAGCCGCACCACCCGTTCGCCGTCGCGCACCGCCATCAGCATCAGCTTCTCGATGAAGGCCTGCGGGGTGCTCTTGCAACCGCCGCGCTTGCCGACGTAGACCACGCGGGCGGTGGGCGAGGCCAGCGCCACGATCGCATCGGCCACCAGGTCGTCGACCAGCAGCACGGTGGCCGCGCGGATCGCCTTGACCGCCTTGACCGTCAGCAGGTCCGGATCGCCCGGGCCGGCGCCCACCAGGGTGCAGCTGCCGTGGGGCAGGGGGGCGAGGGGGTCTTGCATGGTCATGGTCGTGGCTCCTGATGCGGTTGTCGTGCGGCCGGGGCGGGGGCCTCGCGCGCCGCTGTCTCCCGGGTCGCGATACGCAAGATGTATTCCACCTGCCGGGCGATGGGATCGGGCACCGGCAGCGCGCCGCCGAGCACCGCACGGGTGTAGTCGGCGGTGGTCCGCACGTCGATCTCGGCAGGCAGGCCGGGCACCGTGGGCAGGGTGCCGGGCTGCTGGGCCTGCAGCTGCATCCGGGTGCCGTGCACGAAGCCGGTCATTTCGGGCGTGCGGCGCGGGTCGGCGACCACCTCGCCCTCCATGCCGCGCGACAGCATCGCGGTGGCGCCGGTCAGCTCGAACACCGCGCCCATCGATTCGGCGTACGGCAGGTGGGTGTAGCTGGCCACCAGCACCGCCGGGCCGTCGCACGGGTTCATCAGCTTGACGACGCTGTGCGCCGGGTTGCGCAGGCCGATCACCCGGCGCACGTCCAGCAGGCGCTTCAGGCCGGGGCAGAGCAGCTCGGTCGGCGCGAAGGCCACCGTGCCGTTTGCTATGGAATCGATAGCTGGTAGCCGGCATATATCCAGGGCTTCGAGCACATCCGATGCCAGAACACGGCCCGATTCGGTCGCCGCGCCGTGCACCAGCACCGGCAGCCCTTCGCGGGCCAGCAGCAGCGCCAGCAGCGGCGTCAGCACCGGCAGGCGGCGTGCGCCGTTGTAGCTGGGCAGCACGACCACCGGCCGCTGCGAGGCGGGCACCCGGGCGGTGCGGGCGGCGGTGGCGTCCAGAAAGCCGGCCATCTCCTCGGGCGTCTCGCCCTTGATCCGCATCGCGAGGCAGAAGGCGCCGATCTCGAGGTCGGTCACGCTGCCGTCGAGCACCTGGCCGAACAGGTCCGCCGCCTGGGCGCGGTCGAGCGGCCGGGCGCCGCGGGCGCCGCGGCCGATTTCCTTGATGTAGTGGCTGATGCCCATGCGGGGGTGCTGGTCTCGTTCGGGGAAAAAGGGGGGAACCCCCGATTGTCGAAGATTGGTTCCCACTTCGGGCTATATGCCGAATGACGCCAGGGTCGTCACGCGCCCGCGGTGGTGGCCGGCTCCGCCGCGGAGGCGGGTGTGGCCCGCACGATGCGCCGCAGCTCGGGGATGCACGATCCGCAGTTGGTGCCGCATCGGAGCGCGCCCTGCAGCGTCGCCAGGCGGGCGTCCTCGGTGCCGGTGCAGCCGGCCAGGAAGCCCGCGATCGCCGGCGCGGTGACGTCGAAGCAGGTGCAGACCTGCCGGCCGCGCGACGCCACCGCTACCGGCGCGGTGGCGCCCGGCACCAGCAGCAGCCGGCCGTAGGCCTGGGCCGGCAGCCCGTCCTGCAGCAGGGTGCGCAGCCAGGATGCGGCGCGGGTGTCGCCGGCCAGCACGAAGCCTTCGACGAAGGCATCGGCGCCCTCGCGGCGCAGGCGGATCGCCCGGCGCTGGCCGCGGCGGCGGTCGGCGTAGCGCAGCGCATCGGGCGTGGCCAGGCCCAGCAACTGTTCGATCTGCGTGACCAGGGAATCGGGCGGTGCCTCGTAGGCGGCAGCGCGGAACAGCACGCCGAAACGCTCCTGCTCGGGTGCGGCGAGCGGCGCGTTGTTGGAGAAGGGCACGCAGGTGGCGAAGGGGAACTGCGCCATCAGCGTGCGCAGTGCGTCGCGGGCGGCGAGCGCCTCGCCCTCGGGCAGCCAGGCCATGCCGAGCAGCGTCCGGGGCAGCTCGGCCTTCAGCAGCTTCACCGCGGTGTGCTTGAGCTCGGGCTGCTTGGAATCGGGGCAGTAGGCGGGCAGGGTGAGCGCGTTGACGCCCGCCAGCCGCTGGCCGGTGGAGGACTGGCCCGACAGGAATTCCTCGCCCCAGTGCATCGCCATGAAGGCCTGGGTCATGCCCACGTCTTCCGAGGGCTGCACCGGCACCACGATGGAGCCGCGGCGCGAGGTGAGTTGCACCAGGTCGCCGGCCGCCAGGTTGCGGCGCGCCATGTCGGCCGGGTGCAGCTGCATCGCCGGCTCGGCTACGTGGCCGAACAGCCGGCCCAGCGTGCCGGTGCGGCTCATGCCGTGCCACTGGTCGCGCAGCCGGCCGGTGGTGAGCGAGAACGGGTAGCGCGCATCGCGCGGCTCGGCCACGGCCTGGTAGGGCACGGCGACGAAGCGGGCGCGGCCGTCGGGGGTGGCGAAGCGGCCGTCTTCGTAGAGGCGTGCCCTGGGCGCTCCGCCCTCGGGCAGCGGCCACTGCTGCGGGCCCTGCGCATCGAGCATCGCCCACGAGAGGCCGGTGATGTCCAGGTCGCGGCCACGGGTGGTTTCGCGGTGCTCGTTCCAGATGGCTTCGGCCGATGCGGTGGCGGCGAACGGATCGAGCGAATAGGGGAACAGATGCTGCGGCAGAGCGGGCAGCCGCGCGGCCAGGCGCTGCGCGAAATCGGTGGCGGCGGCCCAGTCGTGGCGCGCGGCACCGGGGGCGGGCACGGCGGGGCGCACCCGGCTGATGCGGCGCTCGCTGTTGGTCACGGTGCCCACCTTTTCGCCCCAGGTGGTGGCCGGCAGCAGCAGGTCGGCGAAGGCGCAGGTGGCGGTGGTGGCGAAGGCCTCCTGCACCACGACGAACTCGCAACGCTCCAGCGCGCGGCGCACCATCGCCTGGTCGGGCATCGACTGCGCCGGGTTGGTGCAGGAAATCCACAGGGCCCGGATCTCGCCGTCGGCCGCGGCCTGGAACATGTCGATCGCGCTCTTGCCCGGGGTGGCGGGCACGTCGGCCACGCCCCACAGCGCGGCCACCTCGGCCCGGTGCCGGGGGTCGGCCATGTCGCGGTGGGCCGAGAGCAGGTTCGACAGACCGCCCACCTCGCGCCCGCCCATCGCGTTGGGCTGGCCGGTGAGCGAGAACGGGCCGGCGCCGGGACGGCCGATCTGGGCGGTGGCCAGGTGCAGGCCGATCAGCGCGGTGTTCTTGGCGGTGCCGCTGGTCGACTGGTTCTGGCCCATGCAGTACAGGCTGAGCGTCGCGGCCGAGGTGGCGAAGAGGCGCGCGGCCTGGAACAGGTCTTCCTTCTGGATGCCGCAGAGGAACGCCACGTTGTCGGGCGTGCAGTCGCGCACCAGGGCCTTCAGCGCATCGAAGCCGGTGGTGTGCGCCGCGATGTAGGCCGCGTCGGTCCAGCCCTCCCACAGCATGATGTGCAGCATGCCGTGGTAGAGCATCACGTCGGTGCCGGGCTGGATCGCCAGGTGCAGGTCGGCGGCGGCGGCGGTGTCGGTGCGGCGCGGGTCCACCACCACGGTCTTCATCGCGGGGTTGGCGGCGCGCGCGTCCTCGATCCGGCGGTAGAGGATCGGGTGGGCCCAGGCGGTGTTGCTGCCGGTGATGAACAGGCAGTCGGCATGGTTCACGTCGTCGTAGCAGACCGGCGGCGCATCGGCGCCGAGGGTCTGCTTGTAGCCGGCCACCGCGCTGCTCATGCACAGGCGCGAGTTGGTGTCGACGTTGTTGGTGCCGATCAGCCCCTTGGCCAGCTTGTTGAAGACGTAGTAGTCCTCGGTGAGCAGCTGGCCCGACAGGTAGAAGCCCACCGCGTCCGGCCCGTGGCTGCGGATCGTGTCGGCGAAGCGGTCGGCGGCCAGGTCCAGCGCGGTGTCCCACGGCAGGACCTGCGGCGCGGCGCCGCGCGCGGCGCGCAGCATCGGCTGCAGCAGGCGCGTCTGCAGGGTGACCTGGGCGGTGGCGGTGCGGGCCAGGGTCGCGCCCTTGGTGCAGAGCCGGCCGAAGTTGGCCGGATGCGCCGGGTCGCCGCGCACGCCGGTGATCTGGCCGCCGTGCGACTCGATCACCACACCACAGCCGACGCCGCAGTACGGGCAGGTGGACTTGGTTTCCTGCATGGGCTGTCTCGCTCGGGGTGGGAAGGGTGGGCGGCGGGGCGGGGCCGGGCGTTCAGGCGGCGGCGCCGGCCCTGTCGTTCTGCGGATGGCCGGTGTCGTTGGCGCCGTGGGCGCCCACCGCACGCGGGCCGGCCACCGGGCGCGGCAGGTCGGTGGCGTGCGTGGCCAGCTCGGCCGCATCCAGGTGCACCACGCCGGCATCGACGCGGACCGCGAAGCGCGGGGTGCAGCCCTCGTCGGGCGCCTTGGCACAGCCGTCGTCCATGCCGATGGTCCAGTTGTGCAGCGGGCAGGCCACGCTGGTGCCGAAGACGATGCCCTGGCTGAGCGGCCCGCCCTTGTGCGGGCAGCGGTCGAGCAGCGCGAACACCTGGTCCTGGTCGTTGCGGAACACCGCCACGTCGACACCCACCGGGCGGGCGACACGGCGGGAGCCGAGGACCGGGATGTCCTCGACGCGGCAGATGGGTTTCCATTCGCTCATGGGGTTTCCTCGTGGTGCGGTGCGGCGTTCAGACGGCCACGGCGATCGGGATGACCGGCGCGAACTGGCGGGTATCGACCGAGGCCTTGGCCGATTCGAGCCACGGGTCGGGCGCGCCGTCGAGCGAGAACTGCAGCCGCTCCCACAGCGCCTTGCGGTGGGCCTCGTCGTCGAGGATCTTCTTCTTGACGTAGTCCAGGCCCACCCGGCCGATGTAGTGCACCGTGCGCTCCAGGTACCAGCCCTCTTCGCGGTAGAGCTGCAGGAAGGCGCCGGCGTATTCCATCACCTCTTCGGCGGTCTTCACCTTCACGAAGAAGTGCGCCACCTCGGTCTTGATGCCGCCGTTGCCGCCGACGTACATCTCCCAGCCCGAATCGACGCCGATGATGCCGACGTCCTTGATGCCCGACTCGGCGCAGTTGCGCGGGCAACCCGAGACCGCCAGCTTGACCTTGTGCGGCGCGTACATCGCCCACAGCGCGCGCTCCAGGTCCTTGCCGAGCTGGGTGCTGTCCTGCGTGCCGAAGCGGCACCATTCGCTGCCGACGCAGGTCTTCACCGTGCGCAGGGCCTTGGCATAGGCCAGTCCGCTCGGCATGCCCAGGTCGGCCCAGACGCCCTGCAGGTCTTCCTTCTTGACGCCCAGCAGGTCGATCCGCTGGCCGCCGGTGACCTTGACCGTGGGAATCGCGTACTTGTCGGCCACGTCGGCGATGCGGCGCAGGTCGGCCGCGGTGGTGGTGCCGCCCCACATGCGGGGAATGACCGAATAGGTGCCGTCCTTCTGGATGTTGGCGTGGCTGCGTTCGTTGATGAAGCGGCTCTGCGGATCGTCCTTCGCCTCCTTCGGGAAGGTGCTGATCAGGTAGTAGTTGAGCGCCGGGCGGCAGGTGGCGCAGCCGTTGGGCGTCTTCCAGCCGAGGGTGCGCTGCACCTCGGCCATGCGGGTCAGGTGCTCCTTGCGGATTGCGTCGCGCACTTCCTGGTGGCTGTGGTCGGTGCAGCCGCAGAGGGCCTTCTTCTTGGGCGTGGACGAGTAATCGCCGCCCGCGGTGAACATGATGATCTGCTCGACCAGGCCGGTGCAGGAGCCGCAGGACGCGCTGGCCTTGGTGTGCTTGCGCACGTCCTCCAGGGTGAACAGGCCCTTTTCCTTGATCGCCTTGCAGACGGCGCCCTTGGTCACGCCGTTGCAGCCGCAGACCTCGTCGCTGTCGGCCATCGCGGCGGCCTTGTTCTGGCCCTGGTGGCCGGTGTCGCCGAGGTTGGATTCGCCGAACATCAGGCGGTCGCGGATGTCGCTCACGCTGCGGCCTTCGCGCAGCAGCTTGAAGTAGTAGCTGCCGTCGACCGTGTCGCCGTAGAGGCAGGCGCCGACCAGCTTGTCGTCCTTGATCACCAGCTTCTTGTAGACGCCGCCGAAGGGGTCACTCATCACGATCTCCTCGGTGCCTTCGCCGCCCATGAACTCGCCGGCACTGAAGAGGTCGATGCCGGTGACCTTGAGCTTGGTGGAGGTGAGCGAACCCAGGTAGCGGCCGATGCCCATCTCGGCCAGGTGGTTGGCCGCCACCTTGGCCTGCTCGAACAGCGGCGCCACCAGCCCGTAGGCGATGCCGCGGTGGGCGGCGCATTCGCCGACCGCGTAGATGCGGGCGTCGGTCACGGTCTGCAGCGTGTCGGTGACGACGATGCCGCGGTTGCAGTGGATGCGGCTTTGCTCGGCCAGCGCGGTGTTGGGGCGGATGCCGACGGCCATCACCACCAGGTCGGCCGGCTCCTCGGTGCCGTCCTGGAAGCGGATGGCCTTGACGCGGCCGGTCTCGCCGTCTTCGCTGTCGCCCACCAGCGCCTGGGTGTGGGCGTTCAGGCGGAACTTCAGGCCCCGCGCTTCCAGCGACCTGCGCAGCATGCCGCCGGCCACGTCGTCGAGCTGGCGCTCCATCAACCAGGCGTTCACATGCACCACGGTGACCGCCATGCCGCGCAGCATCAGGCCGTTGGCGGCCTCCAGGCCCAGCAGGCCGCCGCCGATCACCACCGCATGCCTGTGCGTCCTGGCGGTCTCGATCATCGTGTGGGTGTCGGCGATGTCGCGGTAGGCGATCACGCCTTCGAGCTGGGCGCCCGGCACCGGCAGCATGAACGGGTTGGAGCCGGTGCAGAGCAGCAGCCGGTCGTACGGTGCCTCGGTGCCGTCGTCGGCCCGCACCACCCGCCGGACCCGGTCGATCTCGGTGACCTTGCGGCCGGCGTGCACCGTGATGCCGTTCTCTTCGTACCAGGACCACGGGTTGAGCACGATCTCGTCGACCGTCTGCTCGCCGGCCAGCACCGGGGAGAGCAGGATGCGGTTGTAGTTGGGATGCGGCTCGGCGCCGAAGACGGTGATCTCGTAGAGGTCGGGGTCGATCTTCAGCAGCTCTTCGAGCGTGCGCACGCCGGCCATTCCGTTGCCGACCAACACCAGCTTCTGCTTCTTCACGCGCATGTCCATGGCGGTTCTCCGTGGGGCCATCCTGAAAACGAAAAAGGCGTCCGCATGGACCGTGGCCAGCGGGGGCTGGTACGACATGCGGACGCCTTTGTCCTCGAGCCCTTCGCGACGCCATTGCCGCGCAGAGCCTGTGGGAGGGTCAATGCAAGAGGTGTGCCAGTCGGAAGCTGCCGCGTGGGGCCTCCCGGCAGCGGGCTTGGCTGCAGTGCGGCAGGCCCCGGGACGGCGGATGACGCCTGTTGCGTCGGGTTGGTGCGCGCATGCGCTGCACGCGGTGCCAGAAGATGGTGCGCACCGTACGGCAGGGCATCGGCGTTCATCCCGCATCCTGGCCGTGCGGCCGCGTCGGTGCGTTCAGCCGTCGATCTGGAAATCCGCTGCGGCCACCAGACGAACCCGCGGCCCGAAGCTGCCGATATCGGCCAGCGTCAGGTTGTGGTGCGCGATCACCTGCTGCGCCGACAGCACGGCGTTGCCCGGCGTGGTGTGCGCATCCTCCACCAGTACCACCGGATAGCCCAACGCCAGCGCCCGGCGCACGGTGGTGTCGACGCAGAACTGCGTCTGCATGCCACAAACGGCGAGGGTATCGACGCCGTGGCGCTGCAGCAGCGGCTGCAGGTCGGTGCGGTGGAAAGAATCTGCCGAGGTCTTGCGCACGCGCAGGTCGGACGGCTGCGTTTCCACGCCACTGGCGAGTTGCCAGCCGGGGGCCGACCAGGCCAGCACTTCCCCGGGCGACTCGTGCTGGATCCACACCACCGGCGCGCCGGAGGCTCTTGTAAGCCGTGCCAAGTGGTTGATCCGCTCGATCACCCGAGCAGCGTCGAAAGCCGCCTGCTCACCTTCGCAAAGGGCTTGTTGTAAGTCGATTACCAGGAGTGCTTGGGTCATGGGGCGAGATTTTCAGAGGTGCGGGAGCCGGGCGTGGCGACGGAGTCGTTCGACAATAATCGTCGAATTACAATCGCACCAATGCACAAATGTCGTGCTGCACGAAAGTCATACCATGCAAAGCTTCGTTTCTACGCCGACCGTGAAGGTCGTGGGTGCCAATGGCCAAATATCGCTGGGCAAGCAGTTTGCAGGCCGCCAGGTTTTGGTCGAAGAGCAAGAGACGGGAGTTTGGCTCATTCGCACCGCCACCGTGGTTCCCGACAACGAGCGCTGGCTCCATCAAGGTGCGGCGTCGGCCGATCTCGCCCGCGCTCTGGACTGGGCCGCTGCCCATCCCGCATCCGACGAAAATGCGGACACCCTGCTGACCGCGCTGGAGGCCAAGCGCTGATGGCCACCGCCGAAGCGCTGGTACGGCTCGACCTGAACAACCCGGTGTTCCAGGAAAACCTGCTCGGCCTGCAGAAGCCCGATCGCCATGCCGCACTCGACACGCTCAAGAAAATTCGGCAGTTGACTTGGGCCCAGCTGTACCGCGACAACGGACTCAAGTGGGAAAAGATCGCCAGCGTCGCACCGCCGGCGGGCATCGATGCGATCTATTCCTTGCGCATGACCCAGGCCAGGCGGTGCACCGCATACCGGGATGGCGATTTCATGCGATTTCTGACCATCGCCCCAGACCATGATGCGACCTACGGCCGGAAGTAAATAGGCCGGATGTAGATCAAAAGCGCCTGCAGCCGGCGCCGCGCGATGGCCAGAAGCTATCGAAATAGGAGCAATGCATGCCTGCGGGCGTGGAAGCGGCGCCCGGCGACGTGTCTGGCGTGGCCGTGCGGGCAGGGCAGTGGGCGCACCCCCGACGCGGTCGGCCGCGCGGCGCATGGGCTTCCTGGCGGGAGACTGCTTCGGCACGCTGGCCACCTGGACACGGCAGAGGCGCTCGACCGGGTCATCGCTGCGCAGAACGGCTGGTTGATGGGCATCGGCCTCACGGGAATATCGGACAAGCGTCTGCCCGGCACAACATGTCTGTCGCAGCGGATTTTTATAGGGGCAATTCGTGCAACGGTTGTATGCAAACTATAAAATGCGAATCGTTGTCATTGCTTTTAGCTTTGTGGACAGGTTCGTGTTGCCGTGAGGGAAATGCGCGTTCGCTCCCCGCTCTGCACAGGCGCCTGTGGCGCGCCGCCGCCTTTGGCATTAATTTCCATCATCTTTGGCACCGTTGTCGAATGCTTTGGCAGTGACGTTTTGGCGCTAGCTTTGGCAATTGCCGTCGTCTTTGGCAGCGGTTTCAAAGAGGTTGCTCCGGCTCAGTCCAGTGCTACGGCCCTACACATCACGGAGAACGCACAGAACCATGCGCTACGCCCACGCTTCTGTGGAGAGCGGCAAGTGTCATGACAAGGTTGTGCGAGCTGGATTCTGATGCGTCGAGCAAGCCTCAACTCAACGGAGCGGCTCCTTTGATGGCTTTCAGAATCCGCGTGCTCTCGGAGGCCATCAGCAGCAGGTCCTCCTTTAAGACCAAGCGCGCGTGCATCGTGCTGATGCGGATTGGTCCCAAACGGCGGAACGATTCTTGGACGTCTTCCTTGCGAACGAACACCGCCTGGAATACGGCGCTCCAGTTGTCCTGGCGCACGATGATCTTGATGTAGTCGCTGAAGTCAGCGTACTCGATCAGCGGAAGATCCGAGCCTGACGTGGTGTCCTTGGCTTTTTTTTCCTTCCAGGTCTGCAGCATGTCCGAGGGTAGCCGCTGTCGGTACCACTTGTCCCCACACAGGGCAACAAGCCGCTCGACGATAAACCTCCTGATAGCCGTCTCCAGACTGCGAAGTGCGCGAAACGCCATCGCGGCATGGGTTGTCCCGTCGTCGGCTTCGTCGACGATCTCGATTTCCTGCCAAACCTGGAAGCCAGCGATCTGCAGGCCCTCTTCAAAGGCCATGGCAGGAAAGTTGACTACCTCGGGGTCAAAGCCCCTGTCTCGGTAGAAGTCCGCACGCAGAACGGGATCTGCGAGCGCGACGGACTGGGTCAAATCCTCGCGCCAGTCGCCAAGCGTGGTCCGTAGCGACGAAGACAAGGCCTCGTCAAACGGTCGTCGTTGCTGAATCCCGCGTCCGATGCGAATCAGGTCTGCGAAGCCGCCAGCCGACGCGGCACTGTTGATGTTATGCAGCCACGGGGAATGCATTTGCTCCATCGCCTGCTGGATGAAGCTGCTGCCAACAGCCGCTGAGCTTATAACGGTGTTTCGTTGGTCCAACCCCCGTGCCAGTTGTTCGATCTCCCCAAGCTGAGGCAGTCGAAACGCTTGCTGGTACGCCGCACGCGCACTCGTGAGACTTTCAATGGAGCGGCCGATATCAGTCGCCATGTCCCTACTGTTGATGCCGAGCGCAAGTCGTTGGACCTCGGACATGCCGCTTTGGCGCAAGACACTGTCGATGTCCGGGCGCAGCACCGCCAGGTCTCGGATGGAGCTCCCCGTGTCATTAGTGGGACCCATCCAGTCAATGAAGCTGGATTTCGTCGACATATTGGCCAAGTAAGCGGCCGAATGGTCTGCCAAACCATGGGTGCTGAGCTGATAGTCCCTCAGCCCCGTTCCCAAAACGCTTTCCAGCGTGCTTTGATGTTGCAGTTCGGTCTTCAGGATGTCCGTAATGCGCTGGTCAGCCATAAGCACCTGCTGCAACGTAGTTGACGGCCCCAGTATCGCCTTGAGCTTATTGGCGGGATCCAGCAAATCCTGCTGCTTATGTAGCTCATCAAGATGGCGGCGGATCGAGTCGGTCATGCTGGTAGTTTCGTTGGATACCCACAAGAGCGCCGACCAATCTCGCGAGGTCGCTCCCAGCCGGCTGCGAATTTCGCGATGCGCCGACCTGTGGGAAGAAGGGCATCAGGCTGCATTCTCGCTCCGATTGCGGGAGACAAGCGGGGCTGCCTCCAACAATGTGACACCAGCTCCGACGCGAGCTCTGGCCGCAGCTCATGCTCTTTATAACGCCACGGTCGTGGTTGCGTTTGGGTCGAATTGCGCTCGCGCTTCGCCCGGCCAGGCCACACCAGGCAGGCCCACGGATCGAGACAGATAACCGTTGGCAACTGCATCGCGCTGATACGCCGCGATCACGCACCACTGACTGCTTCTCGGACGCAAGAGCGGCGACACGGATATTCGCAATGGGTATAAAGGAATCGGCCAGCCTTCTTGACCACCAGTTCAAACTACCAGTTTTTGATTAGCAACTCACCCTTGGTGGCCCGAGCTTTTCCAACCTGGCCGACGCTGTACTTGATCCCCAGCCGCCGCATCGTCAGGCCCTTGAATGCGGCCCGCATCTCCGGGATGTCGTTGACGCTGACGATGGCCTTGCCCTTCATGGTGCGGAGAATCTCGGCCATGCGGTCGTACTGTTCCAGGCCGAATTCCACGCCATAGCCCGCCGTCGACCAGTAGGGCGGGTCGCAGTAAAACAACGTCGCCGGGCGGTCATAGCGCCGCATGCACTCGGCCCAGTCCAGGTGTTCCACCACCACCCGGCTCAGCCGCAGGTGAGCCGCACTTAGTTCCTCCTCGATCCGCAGCAGGTTGATGGAGTGGGAAGAGCTCACCCCCACCCCAAACGTCTGCCCCTCGACCCTCGCCCCGAAGCACATTTTCTGCAGGTAGAAAAAGCGCGCCGCCCGCTGGATATCGGTGAGCGTCTCAGGGGGCGTGTCCTTGGCCCACTCGAACATCTTGCGGCTGCTCAGTGCCCACCGGAACTGCCGAACGAACTCGTCGAGGTGGTGCCGTACCACGCGGTAGAGGTTGACCAGGTCGGAGTTGACATCGTTCAATACCTCGACCTTGCTGGGCTGTTTGTTAAAGAGCAGGGCTGCGGCGCCGGCAAAAGGCTCGACGTAGCAGGTGTGGGGCTCGAACCACGGCAGGATTTCTGCCACAAGGCGGCGCTTGCCGCCGATCCACGGGATGATGGGTTTGGCCCCGAGGCCCACGCCCATCACGGTTGCATCAAAGTCTTCGTCGCACGCATCCAGCGTGTCGATTTGGTTGTTCATTCGGTCTCGCCAATTTCTTTAACTACAATCCCGCCGGCCTGGTACTGGGTGACGGGGTCTTTGGTCGAAACCGTGCGCAATCACGGTGTAGGTGGGCGGTTCGGTGTTACAGCACCGGGCCGCTCGCCTCGTCTTTTTTCCTACTCCTTGGATGCCGCCGGTGCGGGCATTCCACCAAGAACTTGTTCAGCGGGCGCGGTCACGGGCGCTCTCCCGGCTCGACCGGAGCGGTCAGGATCTCGTCGGCGCGACCGGCGGCGACCAGCCCGAGCTGCTCAATCGCGTGCGTGCCGGTGATCGTGTCCAGGTCGTCCAGATCGATGTAGCTGGCCTGGTCCTGGTCCTTCAGCGAGGAACGCAGCGCGGCCGAGCCCATGCGCTCCTGCGCGGACTGCTCGGGCTTGTCGACCGCGGCCCATTCGATGGCGGCGCGCTCAGCAGCCGTGAAGCGGCGGCGGAAGGCGAGAGGTGCCAGGCGACGCGGCACGGGGGCCAGCTCAGGGATGCCGATCTCCATCGTTGCACCACCGGGACCGGAGGGGATTCGTTGGGTGGCCATCGCTTACTTCCTCAGCTTGTAGCGCATCGCGCCTTGGTAGGCAGGGTTCGCGTGGTTCGGCGTCACCTGCAGTTTGAAACTCCGCTCGAAGTCGACCTCGAAGGGCGTGCCGCCGACTGCATAGGCGTTGTCGGTGACGTAGAAGTCGCCGCCGCCGATCAGCGCCTGCGCCCAGACGTACTGCAGCCCGCTGTTGTAGCCAGGCTGGAACGTGCCGCTCTGCACCACCACGTCGTCGACCAGGACCCGGTAGTTGCTGACCGAAGCCTGCGATGTCTGGGTCGCGACCAACAGATCGATGCAGCCGCGGCCGGCGAGCGCGATGGCATCTACCCAGGCGCCGCCCTGCACAGGGCTATAGCTCCATGCGATCCCGCCCGCTCGCTGAACGGCCTTCTGCGGCCCGTTCTGCCAGGCACCCAGGCTGAGGGTCATGTCGAGGCCGGGCGCCGGAATGGCTGTCAGCACGGGGGGGTAGCCCTCCAGGGACCAGTTGTCGAAATCCACCGCGGGGCGCACGGCCCCGCTGCCGGCGGCGCTACGGCGGTAGAACTTGCGCCCATCGGTCGGGTCGACCACCCGTTTATATTGCGGGTACGGTTTGCCCGATACCCACACGGGCGCGTCACCGCCCTTGAAATCGCTGTACGCGCTCATGCAATGCCCCATCCATAGGTAGCGTTGAGGGGAACCAGCTGGAAGCTGGCGAAGGGGTCATCGATCGACATCTGCGCGTCGGCGATGCCCTGGTGCTTGGCGCCGTTGAAGGCGACGGCGTTGTCGGTGCGGCCGTTGGCGACCATCAGGCCGATGGAGGGGCCGCCCCACGTGGGAGCGGCGGGCATCGTCACGGTCACGGCGCCGGCAAAGATCAGCACGTAGTCCTTGCCGTGCTCGAGCGTCACCGCGGCCGTGTTGACCAGCACCCGTTCCCGGGCAGCAGCGAGGGCGTCACGACCAGCCAGCGACACCGTCCAAGCGGCATAGGTGCCTTCACCATCGGTCTTGTCGACGGTCACAGACAACGGGCCAGCGCCGGCGTTGGTGTAGTTGGTCACGAGACCGCGAAGCGCGGTCGACGGCACCGCGGTGCGGGCGATCGCCACGTACTGGCCCGGGGCGAACCCCTTGCCGAGACCGACGTCGAGCACCACCGGGCCCGGCTGGACCGGGATGCTGGTGGTGCTGGTGCCAACGATCGGCGCGCCCAGCTTGTCCGCCTGGGCCTTGGCATCGAGGACGGACTGGCCGGCCGCCAGCTCGCTGTCATGGGCGCGGCCGGCACTGCCGCCTGCAGCCAACTCGCTGTCGTGTGCTGCGCCCGCGCTCCGTCCAGCTGTCAACTCGCTGTCATGGGCGGCGCCCGCGCTGCGCCCAGCAGCCAGTTCGCTATCGTGGGCTGCGCCGGCACTGCGCCCTGCTGCCAGTTCGCTGTCGTGCGCCTTGCCCGCGTCCTCCTGCGAGGCCGAGGCGGCGTCGGTCACAACCTTCTGCGCTGCTGTCAGCTCGCCGACCAGCGTCACCAGGTAGGTGCGGAAGGTGATCAGCCAGGCCACGAATGTGCCGAGCCAGGCAACGTGCCGGTTCGCCTTCGGGTCGAACTCCTCGACCGGATCGTCGCGCGACGGTGCAGGGGGCGGCGCCTCGGGTGCGGCCGGTGGGGCTGTAAAACTCATCGCTGTAGAACTCCTTCAACTTCCAAATTGCAGTCGGCAAGGCCCTTCGACACGTGGATCTGGTCGAAGCTGCCGAAGTAGCCGTATGCGGTCATGCTCTTGAGGTGCCGGGCGCCGATGACCAGGATCGGTTTCGACCGGAAGGGGATCAGCTCGTCGCGGATGCGGTCGACCATCTCCTCTTCGACCAGCACCTGGTACTTCACCGTGTCGCTGTAGCCGCGCTCCAGCACGTTCCAGCTGCCGTCGATCTCATCGCGCTCCTTCAGGCCGAAGTCCACGAAGCCGATGCTCGATCCCCACTTGGTGTTGCCGTAGGCGCGCGCGCGGCCGGTTACCAGAATCCCGCAGGCGGCGATGCCGCCGGTGTTGGTGACCGTCACCGTGATCGTGGCTTGCGAGTACGCGGGCAACCCCCAGAAAGTGACCCGCGTCTCGCGCTCGATCTCGCTGAAGTACCAGGCCCACCAGCCGCCGCCGCTGGGTCGGACCATGTTCACGGTCTGGTCGTATTTCACGATCCCGTCTTCGCTGGTGACCTGAACCTGAACGCGCTGCCCACGCACCGAAAACAGCTGCAGGTGGGTCATCACCCGGCCTGGCTTGATCTTCACGACGATGCTGTCCGGGTTCTCGGTGCGCAGGCCGTCCTTGCCGCTGAACATCCGCAACCGGTTCTCGACGCCCTTCTTGAGCCACCACAGCACGCTGTCGGTCGCGCCTGGCACGTGGCCTTTGTTGTCGGCCTGCAGACTCTCGTAGACCAGGCGGGTCACAGGGTCAAGCACCAGCGCCGCTTTCGGATAGCTGGTGCCGAGCACCCATGCCGGCGCCTGTGCCGGCACATTGGTAGTCATGTTGGCGTCGCTGATCGCCAGCGGCGGCACGACCAGGAATCCGCGGGTGGTACTCATGCCATTGCCTTTACCGGCATGGCGTCGAGCACCTTGCCTGTCTTGTCTGCGGGCACGACCTTCTGGCCGACCACGCTGGTTTCCTTGGCGATGCGACGGATTTCGTTGAGCGCCACCACCATCTGCCGGTGCATCTGGTAGTTCTGGTCCCGCAGCTCCCGCACGGTGCTTTGCAGCGCCCGAATAGACGCTTCCACGGCCGCGGCGGAACCGCCATCACCGCCGCTCAGCATCCGGCGCGTATCGGCCGCGCTGAAGATGCGCGACGGGCCGGTGACTTCGATCTCGGGTCCTTCCTCCCCCACCAGGCGTGCGCCGCCCAGGTGGTTGCCGCCGTTCTTGAACGCCGGCAGGCCGGCCGCTGCGGCCGCGTTCAGCACGTCGCCGTAGAAGTAGCCGTCACGCGCCGCGATGTCGCGCAGCGTGTAGCCGGCATCGCGCATGGCCGAGTAGTAGCCCTTGACGTCACCCGTGCCGTTGTACTGCGCCACGATGCCGGCGGCGGCATCCAGTCGCGCGGCGTCGGCGCCGGCGATCACCCGGGACACATAGCCGTCGCTGAAGATGTAGCTGCCGTTGGCCTGCTTGCCGAGCGCCGATGTCACAGGAGCAGACGAGCCGCCCGGGCCGGCGCCTACTACTGCGCCGTTGCCGGCAGGCGTGGTCGCTCCCGGGTTCACACCGGTTTCTTTAAAGATCGCCTGGTGCAGCTTGGTGATCGCAGCGGTGACGTCGACCACCGACACGTCGATGCCCCGCGCGGCGTCGATGATCTTGCGTTGGCTGACCAACAGATCGTCCAGGGCCTTGATCTGGTCTTTGGAGGCCTTGACGCCTTGTTCTGCGACGGTGAGCTGACCTTCTGACATATCGCGCAGGGCGGTCAGCTTGCCGGCCAGCACCAGGCGGTCACGGTCCATATCCACCCGGGAGGCGTACTGGGTCGCGCCCATGCCGTCACGGGCCGCGCCGATCGCGTTGGAGAGCTGGGTGCTGTCCGGCAGATAGCCGGTGCGGCGCGCGGCAGACAGCGCCTGGTCGATGAATGCCTGGCCGGCAACGGCGTTCGATGCCACAGCAGAGCCCACATCGCCCGTCAGGTCGGCAATCCCGCTGCGCAGCGCGTCGATCACGCTCCGGGCCGCATCGGCAATGCCCTGGGCTGCTTCCTGCGCCGCCTGGGCATTGGCCTTCTGGGCGTCGACCGAGCGCTGCAGGAGCGCGTAGGCGTCGTCGGTCGCGGTGCGGTTGGCCGCGGCGGCCTGCTCGGCCGCCTGCCGCGCCTGGTCGGTCGCCTTCTTCTCGTCCTGCAGCTGATAGATGTACTGCTGCTTGGCGCGTAGAGCCGGGTCCATCGCCGCCAGCTCGTCGGCGCGCTTGGCCGCCAGCGCCTCCTCGGACTTGCCCTGCAGCTCCAGGATCTCGATGTCCTGGGTGCGGTTGCGCTGCTTGATGGCGGCCAGTTTTTCAGCAGCCTTCGCTTCGTCCTGGAGCTGATAGATGTACTGCTGCTTGGCGCGCAGCGTCGGGTCCATCTCCGCCAACTCGTCGGCGCGCCGGGCGGCCAACGCCCCCTGCGAATCGCCCAACAGCTCCATGACCTCGATGTCCTGCGCGCGATCGCGCTGCTTAAGGGCGGCCAGGGCCTGGGTGGACTTGGCCTCGTCCTGCAGCTGGTAGATGTACTGCTGCTTGGCCCGCAGTGCCGGGTCCATCGCGGCCAGTTCATCCGCGCGCCTAGCGGCCAGGGCACCTTCCGAATCACCCAGCAGCTCCAGGACCTGGATTTCCTGCGCCCGGGCGGACTTCTTGAGGGCCTCTTGCTTCTGGATCGAATCGGTGGCCTCCTCGGCCGCGGGCGTGATGCTGGCCACCGCACCGGAAAGGGAGAGCAGCAGGGCAATTGCCTTCTTGCCGGCCTCGGTCTCCGGGTCCTGTTTGTCGATCAGCGCGCGGTATTGCGCACGCGCATCCTTGGCGTTGATGTCGGGCAGCTCCAGATTCAGCTCGGCGAGCTGGCTGGTCACCTGCTTCTTCAGATTGGTGCGGCGCTCCTCAGCGCTGTAAAAGTTCTCGTAGTAGCTGCCGAGATTCGTCTGCAGCTTGTCGAACCCGCCCGACAATTCGCCAATGCCGGCGGCCGCGTCGAAGGACAGCGCCGCGAACTTGTCCATACCCATCGCCCCCAGGGCGGACTTGAATTGGGTCACGCCGGCGATCTGGACGTTGATCGCAGTCAGCAGCGCATCTGCGGCCGCATCGGTCAGCCCCTCGGCGTCGACGCCGCTGAGTTTGGCCTTGATGCTCTCGGGGATGTCGCCAACGCTCTGCAGCGCCTGGATGGCCGACTGCTTCAGGTCGAGCGTGAAGTTCTCCAGCGCAGCCTTGAAATCGGGGATGTTGCTGGAGAATTTCTCGTACAGCGTGCCCTTGTAGTTATCGCCCTTGCCGCTTTCGCCGAAGGCTGCACCATTGCTCAGTGCGCCACCGGCGAACACGCCGCCGCGGCCCTTCTCCGAGGTCTCCAGGCCGGCCCAGAAACCCGTGACGGTCACCTTGCTGCCAAGGGCCTTCAGCATGTCGCCGATTCCCGTGGCAGTGCCGGCGATGGCCTGCCTGATGGCAGCGTCCTGCCCACCCGAGACCGGGTCGCCTTCCAGACGGTAGGCCTGCCCGTTGGTCAGACGGTTTCGGGCTCCGTTGGAGAAATCCCGGTCGTACTGCTGGCCTTCGTAGGTGTAGGTCTGGCCGCGGCGGTTGTTGACGACCTGGTCGTTGTATGCGACCGCGAACTGCCCGCCCACGCGGGTTTCCCCCGCGAAGGCCTTGTCGATGTATTTGCCGATCGCGCTACCGATGGCCGAGCCGATCGGGCCGCCGAAGTAGGTGCCGATCGCGGCGCCTGCGGCTTGGCCGTACTTGCCGTCCTTGAGCGCCAGAATGGAATTGAGATAGCCCAGGCCCTGGCCCAGCGTCTCCAAGCCTTGGCCGATGGCGGCCGAGTTGTCCAGCAGTGTGCCGCCCAGGCTCTCCAGGCCATTCTTGAAGAGCGAACCTCCCAGCTTGTAGATCGCTGTGTCGGCACTGCCGCCAAAGTCGGTCAGCCAGGACAGCGCAGAACTTGCGCCGCCGGCACTGCCGCCGGTCAAACCATTGATGGCGCCGGAGACCATGCCGGATACCGGCGCCATCACGGCGCTGATGACCGGGCGCAGTACCAACGTGGAGAACATGTTCTTCAACGTGTCGCGCAGGTTCTGGAAGATGCCCTTACCGCTTTCGGCGCCCCGCAGCAGCGCGTCGGTCAGGCTCGTATTCATGCTGGCAGTGGTTTTCTTCCACTCGTCCAACGTGACACGGTCGACCACGCCAGCCGACTCCTGTGCCGCCGCTTCTGTGGCCCGGGTGCGCTCTTCCACCCTCTGCGATTCATCGAAGCCTGAGTTGCTGTCGATTGCGGCCAGCCTCCGCTTCAGCTCGACCTGGATGCGGTACTGCTCGATAGCGATGGCACGGTTGCGCTCGGTCATGCCCATCAGGGTCAGCTCGAACTGCGTGGCCGCATTGCCCTCTGTGACTGCCCGGGCGTAGTCCTGCGTGACCTGGCGACCCAGCTCGCGCGCCTTGCTCTGGGCCACGTAGTCGTCGGCGATCTCCCGACTAGAAGCCTCCCGATCGGCTTCATAGGCCAGCTCGGTGGCCAGGCGCCGCCGGTCGACCAGCAAGATGATTTCGTTTTCGGTCTTCTTGCGGCTTTGCAGGTACGAGCGCTCTGCATCCTCCATCTTGCCGGTGATGGTTTGCTGCTCATTGAGCGAGTTCTTCTTCTTGGCGGCCTCGGCCAGCTCCCCGGCGAAGTTGGCCTTGCGCAGAGCCCAAACGCGGTCTTCTTCCTGCAGCGTTTCCTGCAGCGCGCCAAGCTCTGATTTCTGGCGCAGCTGCACCTGCAGGTCGAGAGCCGTGGCGAAGTTTTTCTTGTCGTCGAGAATCTTCTCGTCGGCGTTCTTAAATGCTTTGACCTGGGCATTGAGACCATCGGTCACCGCCGCGGCTGAGCCGGCGGTCATCGCCTTGATTTTCTTGTCGCGCTCGGCGGCCCAGGCGGCGTCCGACTCATTGAAGTCTGCCTGCGCCTTCTTGTAGACCTCGGGCGAGGCGCCCGAGGCCTTGAGGGCGTCCAGGGCGATACGGGCCGCGTTGACCTTGGTGGTGTATTCCTCCTGCGCAGCGCTGGCAGTCTTTGCGCCGTCGACCGTCTTCTCGAACGCCTGCAGGGCGGCCGTCGGTGTGAGGGTCAGGGCGGCGGCGACGGTGGACTTCGATGCCTGGAACTCGGTCAGTTTGAGCTGGCCTTCCAGCATCGCGATCTCGTAACGCGCCTGGGCCATCGACGCGATCTGGACGGTGGTGGGGACGATGCCGTTCCACCGGGTCTGAGTGATCTCCTGTTTGCCGGTCCGCTCCATCTCGTCGCGGATGTCTTTCCATCGTTCCAGCTCCCGGCGGGCCGCGGTTGTGTCGCGGTCCTGCGGGGTCTGGCTGCTGGCGAGCGCCTGGCGGCCGCGCTGCACACCGAACTGCGCTTTTTCAGCGGCCTCAGCGGCGTCGCGTACCTCGTAGAACTTGAATGCAAGCAGGCCGGCCGCAGCGATGGCGATGCCGAAGGGGCCGCCCAGCGCCCCCACGACGGCGCCCAGGCCGCGCGAGGCCGATGTTGCTGCACCCTTGGCTGCGGCCAGGCGTTCCTGCGCCGACGTGGCGGCTGTAATCGCTCCGGTCTGTGCCACCGTGGTGGCTGTAACGGCAGCGTTCACGCTGGCCTGCTGTCGACCCAGTGAGGCGAGTTCGTTCGTCAGGGCGGCATGACGCACCTGCGCCGCCGCGAGAGAGTCGGTTCCCTCGCGCAACAGTGCCAGGGCGAAGCTCTGGGCGCCGGCGGCGCGCGCCGCCGATATCTGCGCCTCGGCCTGGGACAACGTTGCCCGCGTAGCCTCCAACTTTGCAACCACCTCCGAGCGGGTCAGTGCGATGGCTTCGAGCGTGGAATTCAGCGTTGCGAGGCGGGCCACGTTGGCGGACACCTGGGCTTGGGCGATCGCGCGCTGGGCCTCCACCTCGGCCAGCAGCGCAGCAACCTTCTGGCGGGTGCTCACGGAGGCAGCAGCGTTCGCGGTGCCCTCGGCTGCTGCTTGAACGGCCGCCAGGCGCGACGCCTGGGCCGCTTCAAGCTTTGCCACGGTGGCGACACGCGCCTCGTTGGCCCACACGCCCAGCTTGACCGCGCCGTAGGCGGCGGCCACGGCCATGACGGCTTCCCTGTGCGCCCATGCGGAGGCGACCAGGTCCTTGCCGACCCCGATCGCCGTCACAGCACCTTCGGCGTATTCGCGGATGCCCTGCACCAGCTCTTTGTTGAGCGTGACGTTCTTCGACGCATCGACGGTGACGAACAGGGAGGCGATCTCGCCCGTGGCGACTTTGGCCGCGTCGGTCAGCGGCTGCAGGCCCTCGGCCGCCACGCGAACGGCGCCTTCCTTCAGCTGGTCGATCTTGCCCTTAAGCGTGTCGCCGAAGGCCTCGCTCGACGCCTCGAAACCCTTCAGCCGCTCCATCAGGAAGGAGAACAGACCTTCGCTCGACGACTTGGCCTTCTGGATGTCGGAATCCTTCAGGCCGAGAGCGGTCGCCAGCGTGCTGCTGGCCGGCGTGATGCCGCCAGAGACCAGGTCGCGCAGCTCCTGCACCACCTGGGTGGCGTCCAGACCCATCGACTTGACGGCGTTGGTGCCCACCACCGTCAGCTGGCGGATCTGTTCCAGGTCCATCCGCGCGGCCAGGCCGGGTGCCAGCAAGGCCTGGAACACCGCGACCAGCTCCTGGCTGCTGGCCGCCGTGCGTAGGGCGTCGTCGTTGAGCTTGCCGATCATCTCGCGCGAGATGCCGAGCGCGCGGTTGTAGTCGGTCTGCCGGCCATTGATGGCCGTCATCGAGCCCAGGATGCCGGCCATGCCGATCTGGCTGACTTCCAGTTCCTTGGAATAGTCGAATGCTTGCCGCGGCAGCGCCGTGATGGCGCTGGTCACCGCACCGATGGCCGTCGCCAGGATGTGGATGCCGGCAGCGCCCGCCACCATGTCGCGCACCGACAGGCTCACGTCGGCCACGCTCTTGGTGACCTTGGCCGAGGCCTGCGCCGCCTGGTCGCCGAAACGCTCGAATTCCCTCGCGGCTTTCGGCACCTCCGACGTCACCGAAGTGGCGTCGACTGTCATCTTGATACCGATTTGCCTTGGGGTTGCCATCTGTCTTATAGTTAAAGAATGAAGCTCGTCGCTCTATGGCTCATTGGCCTGCTGTTCCTGGCACCGCACCCGTCTGCGGTGCTGTGGCTGTGGGCGGCGTTGCCTCTGGTGGCCTTGCCGCTGTGGGCCTTCAACGCGCTGGTATCGCCGCGCCGCTGATGGCCGCCTTCAACGCTTGTTGAGTACCTGCAGGCCGGCTTCTTCCATCGTTTTGACCTGCAGGAACACCTCCCGCACGTCCTTGCGCCTGATCCCCAGGCTGCGCATCGCCAAGTCGACCGAAGCGCTCTCGAAACCCAGGTAGACCGCACCGGCCATTCCCACCTGCAAGTCCCACCGGCTGCACTGGAAGACTTCCACCGCCGCCCAGTGCTCGGGCCACACCTCGAAAACCACCTCTTCGGGCTGTCGCGCCTCTTGCGGCACCAGCTGGTCAATATCGATTCCGAGGGCGGTGCACTGCGTCTGCAGGTCGGCGTCCACTTCGTGGCGCCATTCGTCTCCCGCACCGAGCAGGAAACGAGCGGCGCCTACGAGTTTTTTCCGGGGGCCTTGGAGGCGTTGGCGAAGTAGCTGGTGACGATCGCGGCGATGAAGCCCGGCCATTCCGCTTCTGCCTGGTCGATGTTCTCGGGCGTGCAGATAAACGGTTGGCCTTCTTCGTCCTCCAGGCCGGAGAAATTCGCCAGCACCCGATCGACCACCGCTTTGTCATCGCCCTTTTGTGGGCCGACGTGGTTATCCAGCAGTTCCTTGCGCTGTTCGCTGTTGAGGCGTTTGAACTCAGCGGTAAATGCAATCTCGATGGTTTCACCGACTTCATTACCTGCCAGGTTGAAATGCACCGGTGCTTTGAATACCGGCTTGGCTGCGACCTTGAGTTTCTGTGCCATTTAAATAATCTCGTGAATAGGAAAAAGCGGGTTTGAAAATGCGGCGCTGTTGCGGGTAATGCGTCAGTGCACGACGATCGACCACTCGTCGTTGCCGGCCGAGCTGGGGACAAAGGAGAGAGGTACGGCGATCATCTGGACGCCGTCGCTCTCGCTGTAGGTGGGCTTTCCGATCTGCGCCAGGCTGGCCTTGATCTCGACCACGTTGGTCGCGCCGGGACCATGCTTGAGCGCCAGCGGCACCTTGGCGCTGCTACGCGCCATGCCGATCCAGTCCTTCGTCGCGACGCTGGTGTTCTCGAAGGTGACCGAGCCGGTGGACTTGCGGTCGGTGATCTCGACGCTGTCGACGTTCATCAGGTCGCGCTTGACCACCGTGTTGCCCAGGTCGAAGCTGAACGCGCTGCAGGCCACGGCCAGGCCGTCGAGCGTCAGCGTGGTGTTCTTCTTGTTGACGCCGAAGGGCGTCTGGAATTTGGCGTAGTCCACGACAGGCAGCGGCGCGTCCGTGGCCGGAACGAATGCACCGGTGAACTCGAAAGCCCACTTCGGAATGCCCTTGGCATCCACCGTCGCTTTGACGGTCCCGTGCGCATCGGTCATGCGGTGCAGCGTGCCGTCGACGTTGCCGTAGAGCGTCAGCGATTCGATCGCGTCGCTCACCGGGGCGAAGGTCACGCTCACGCCGGCTGCGACCGTCACGCTGATCGCGCAGGCCCGCAGCAGTGGCGAGTAGCCAGGCAGATCGCCCGCGGCCGCGACGCCCGCGATCTCGACCGAGAAGGCCACCTTGCTGTACTCGGTCACCATCACGCTGCCCGAGCTGCCGAAGTAGGGCTTGACGTTGTTGCGCTCCACCACGTCGCCTTCGATCGGCGTCAGCGTCACATCGCTGACCAGGATCGCATTGGCGGCGCCGGTGGGGATTGCGTCCGTACCTCGAACGGCTTCGATCTTGGCGAGGATCGCCATCTTGCGCATCAGCTTTGCGGCCATGCAGTGCTCCTATTGCGTGGGTGGGTGGGTGGTGGGCAGAGCCGTTCAGGCGGTCTGCGGTGCGGTGTCGTCGGCTTCGGGGCCGGCTTCCTGGGTGCGGTCGACCAGCACGCGCTTGCCGTCGCGCAGCTCGTAGACGCCGCCGCGGCCGTGGTTCTCGTCTGGAACTGCGGTGGTGGCGTCCACCTGGGCGGCGGCGGTCTTCTTTGTGGCAGGTGCTTCGGCACTCGCAGCGGCGTTGCCGGTGGGCTTGGTGGTCGTCATCAGAGGTAGCTCCAGGTTTTGAAGGAAAGCAGCGCGCTGTGGCACAACACGCCGCAGAAGAGAACAGGGCCGGCGTCGTTCACCTGCACGCCATCGGTGCCGGCGTCGTCTGCCAGCGGCCCAGCGGCGCAGACGCCGCCCAGGGTCGGGTCCTGGCGCACCAGGTCGCGGAAGGCCTCGACCAGTGCGTCGAAGGTGTGCTCGGTCGCCGCTTCATCGGCCAGGGCCAGGTAGCCCCGTACCTGCCAGGTGTGCACGTTGATCTCGCGGCCGATGGCGGTCGAGCGCTCCAGGGTGGAGGCGCGGCGCAACCACCATCCGCGCAGCTGCTGGGTGCCGTCTGCCAGGTCGTGCAGGTACAGCGTGCGGAAGGCTTTCTCGTCCTTGGCGTAGCGCTCGCGGTCATGCACCCGGCCGATGTCCGGCACCGACTGCAGGACCGCGAACAGAGCCGCGCGGATGGTGTCGAGCTGGCTCATACGGCGTCTCCCGCCAGGCGGGCGCCGATGCGGCCGGCGGCGGCCTCGAACATCTGCAGCACCTGGCCTTCGGTGGCGGCCACGGCCGCGCCGAGCGGCTGCTGGGGCTTGGTGCCCCGGCGGGCGATCTTTCGAGCGACCAGGTAGGCCACGCTGGGGGCGCGCTTGGCATCCACGCCCAGCACGGCGCGCACCCAGGGAATCAGGGCGGCGGCCGGCGGCCGGTGCGACTTGGTGCCCAGCTCGACGAACAGGGCCGATGCCTGGGAGCTGCCGACGACCCCCAGGACGCCGACCGGCGTGCTGAAGGCGTCGCTGGTGATGCTGGCGGCCGTCAGGCCGGTCGCACCGCGGGGCGTGCGTTCCTTCGCTTCACGCTCGACCAGCAGGGTGGCCTGGGTCATCGCGGCCAGCAGTTCGCGTAGGGTCAGGGCCGGCGCTTCCGCAAAGCCACGCTGTACGGCGGCGAGCGCAGGTGCGCTGATGTGCAGGCCGCTCACAGCACACCCCGGGTCAGGCCGTACCGGCCGCGACCAGGCCATTGGCCCACGCTGGCGGCGCTCGCCACACCGCTGCCGGCGACGGCGCCCGCCTTGTCGGAATAGGGATCGACCAGCCCCAGGCTTGCGTAATAGGCGCGCCGGTAGTCCTTCGCCTGGCTGGCGTACTGCCGCGCCCGGGTGTCGGTCTGGCTCACGTCGGCGCCGATGGCAGTCTCGCGCTGGCCGCTGAAGTAGCTGGCAAGCTGCTTGCACAGCAGGTGCGCCGCATAGCTGGCGACCGCCTCACGGTGCACCAGGGGGATGGTGTCCGCGGCGGGCTGGTCTCGCAGCACGTGCGGTGCGGTGATGGTCAGGCGCACAACTGCGCCAGGCGGCAGTGCGTTCACGGTCTCCAGACCGAGGCCACCAGGGGCCTCGTAGACAGCAGCATGGATCTCGGCGAGTGGCTGCTGCCCGATCGGATACTCCGCACGAAGCACGGTCGCGAATGGCGTCCAGCCCATTGGCGCCGGACCGAAGACTCCCAGGGCTGTCCAGGTGACGTCCTCGACCAGCTCGCGCCGCGCGTCCTGGCTGTAACGCAGGCGGGCCAGCTCGATAGCGCGGTCGCGGTCGAGCGGCGTGATGGTGCCGCTCTGGTCGCGCACCATGCTGTCGACGAGCTGCTGATAGTCGGCCAGGGCCATGTGGAATCTGTCGGGGTTAAAGGTCGGTCGGGGGCTTGTCGAAATACCTGCACCAGGTGCTTGGACAAACCCGCCCCTTGCGGGACGGGCCGGGTGCTTTTAAAGAGGCGCCACCTCTTGCCGCACACCGCCCGGTGTTATGCGGGGACCACCGCCTTGGTGGTGGCCTTGAAGCCGTCGACCAGCACGCCGCCGCCGTAGATGTGGCGAATCTTGTAGGTGACCTTGTCGTTGGTGAACATCGAGCCAACGTTGGGCATGTCCTGCACGAACAGCTCCGGGTCTTCCTGGCCGTCCAGGAAGCCGATCTCGATCACCGGTGCACGGTTGGGGTCGCCCACCGTGACCCAATCGTTGCCGTCGGTCCAGTAAGGCACCGGGATGACCTCGGGGTTGATCGACTGGACGAACGTCTTGTCGACGTTCTGGTTGCGCACGAAGAGGTTGAACGCCAGTTCCTGCAGCTCGAAGGGCACCAGCAGCGCCGTGGGAGGCGTCGCCATGCGCTTGCCGCTGCCGGCCCGGGTCTGCTTCAGCATCGCCAGGCGGTGGGCTGCGAAGGCTGCGGCATCCAGCGGTGCCGTGAACAGATTGCCGTGGTCGGCGTGGTACAGCGCCTTACCGTCGTAGATGGCGGCGTTGGAGCGATAGAAGTCGAGCACGAACTCGAACAGCGTGTTCTTCGCGGCGAGGGCCAGTTCCAGGGGGATGCGGCGCAGCGCCTGGGAGTCGTCGTTTTTGATCGCCTCCAGCGTCACGTCCTCGGTGCCGCCGCGCTTGGTGGCTGCGTAGGTGGCCTTGTCGTCGGTCGGCGAGGTCAGCGCCTGGTAAGCCGCGCCCTCGGCCACCGTGGGCAGATTGCCGTAGCCGCCGATGCGCACGCGCTCCTGGGTACGGAAGTCATTGACCGGACCCCATGTCGCCACGCGCTTCCAGACATCCAGCTCGGTCATGCCGAGGTAGAGCGCCTGCATGCGGCGGGTGATCGAGTTGCCCAGCGCGTTGCCGAAGCTGGCCGTGCCGATCGACTCGCGGAAGTCCTCGCCCAGGCTCTCGCGCAGGCGGCTCATGTCGACGTTCTGCACCAGGCCGGTCACGCGGCGGTCGCCGGTGATCTCGACGTAGCACTCGCGGAAGGACTGCACCGACCGGTGGTCCTTGTGCTTTGGATCGAAGAAGGCGTCGATCATGTCCTTCATCTGCAGGCTGCGGTCGCCCAGCTGGATGTCGCCGTTGCCGAACATCGGCACGCGCACGCTGCCGCTTTCGGTGAAGCGGGCCAGGTATTCGCCCTCGGCCTTGATCGCCAGGTCGATCTGCGCCTCGGTGAAGCGCTCGGTGGCGGCGAACTGGGCGTCCAGCTTGTCCTTGGCCGCGGCCGGCAGCTTGCTGGCCGCGATCTTGGTGGTGGCGCGCTGGCGCAGCTGCAGCATCTGCAGCTCGGCCCGGGTGACCGGGACGTCGTCGCCGGCATTGGCCGACTCGGCGATCCGTTGGGCGCCCGAGGGAGGCACCAGCGAGCCGCAGACGGACTCGTGCAGGTTGACCAGCTCGTCATCGCCGATCGTCTCGGCATTGATGGTGGCGTGCTTCGCCGAATCCTTGGCCTTGATGGCCTCCAGCATGCGTTGCTTCCAGAGAGGCATTGCCGTTCCTTGAGTTGTTTGGGTTGGGGAGAGATCAGTAGCGGCGGCTTCGGTGAGACGATCCAGGCCGCCGCCAGCGCCCGGTTCGACGATCAGGTCCACGGAATGCACCTTGGCAAACCGGGTGGCTTCGCGGAGGGTTTCGCGGCCTTGGGTGCGCTTCTTGGTGTGGGCCACAGCGTCGATCGACAGGCCCAGCAGGCTCTGCATGCCGCGCTTGACGGCCTCGGTCATTTTGGTCACCGAGGCGTCGCCGGTGTTCAGCGGCCGGAAGGTGCCTACGAGCGCGCCGCTGTCTGCAGCCTTGCCCTCGACGAAGCGCACGCCGTAGATGCCGCCCAGCAGGTTGCGCACGGCCTTGCCCTTGCCCGCCTGGTGCTCGTCGTCGCTCTTGTCGAAGACGCGCACGCCCTCGAACAGGGGAACGGCTTCTCGCAGCACCGTGTCCGGGTAGTAGTTGCGGTTGATGCTGCGGCCGGCCTTGACCAGAGTGACCTCGATGGAGCCGTCTGCGGCTTCACGGAAGGCGCCGATGCCAGCGGCCAGTGCAGCTGCGGCGACGGCAGCATCGCTGTAGCCGCTTGCTGGACCCGTCACGTCGATCTGCGGGCCGGCAGTGCCAACGACCCGAGCGGCGGATTCCCGCACCGGCGCGGTCACAGGCTGGTAGGAGGCCACTACCTCGGTGCCGTCGCCCACCGCCACCGTGTTGTCGGCGCCGATGGTGTAGGGGTAGCTGTAGAGCCGGCCGCGCAGATTGGCAACGACCTGGTCGGGCCAGATGCCACGGATCTCGACGTAGTAGTCGGAGCCGCCCGGCACACCGCGCAGCTTGGCCTGCAGCGCCTGGCGCACCAGGTCGACCAGCTGGCCGTACTCGGTGGTGACGGCTTCGGTTAAACGAGCGAAGCCGGTGCCGGCGGGAATGCGTTTGAAAGCCATCGTGCTGGCTTACGCGTCCGCGCTGGAGAACTTCTGGCCGTCGCGGGTCACCACGACCACGTGCGTGCCCAGGTCGGCGAACGACAGCACCTCGGCCGCTTCGACCGCGACCTTGCGGGCTTTGAGTACCTTGGCGCCGTCTTTGCCGTCTACGGTCTCGAAGACGGTGCGGCGCACTTCCTTGGCGGCCTGGGCGGCCGTCATCTGCTGGACGTCAGCAGCTTTGGAATCGGGAGGGGTCAGGGACATTCATGCACTCCGGTTGGGATGCAGTGAATGTCTCGCGGATGGCGGAAATGAATAAGGCCGACATATGTCGGCCTTTTAACGGGTGTGCCGCACTAGACTATCACGGCACAAAACAGGAGCAAGAGATGTATTTCTATGTCGATGAAAGCGGTCACTCAGGCCCCAATTTGTTCGATGCAGAACAGCCGATTCTTTATTATGGGGTTTTGTCAAGTAGGGTTAACGTTGATCTAGTCGGCGCAGATGCTATCAAGCGCGTTTGCGCTGAACTGAAGGTTCCACGCTTGCATGCCGGTGAACTGGGAAATGGGGGTTTGGTAAAAATACTTCCCAGTTTGACTAAATTACATAAGTCTTTGGATTTGCGGTTTGATATCTACAGAGTTAATAAGCCAGATCACGCTGTCATATCTTTTTATGATCAGGTCTTCGATGCTGGAATAAACAAGGCTGTGACTTGGTCGTCGTATTGGACACCGCTGCGTTATGTGGCTTTGCTAAAACTGAGCATCCTATTTGATGAGCAGCTGGCCCGATTGGCCTGGGATGCTCGGATTGAATCGCATGATGGACGATCGCAAGCGAAAGTCAGAGAGGTATGCGAGGCGTTGTTAACGCGACTGGATCGGCTACCTGATGCTAGGTCAAGGCAACTCATCGGTGACGCACTTCGCTGGGCAATTAACAACTTGGCTGAACTGTCATACAACGCAAAAGGCAAGACAAGTCAACTTTCGGTTATGCCGAACATCATAGGCTTCCAGTCGGTACTTCACGGCATTGCTTCAAGAGTTAGGAAGACCGGCGTTAAAGCAACTAAGTTAGTGGTTGATCAGCAGTCGCAATTCAATGGCGCCCAGCGAACGCTTTCCGATTTTTACGCTGCTACAGCTGGCGTGGATTGGGCGGCAGGACCAGGCCTGCCCAAAATGAACTTGAAAGGCGTGCCTGATGTCCCTATGGATGTGACCTCGGGAGCAAAAAGCGCCGGCCTGCAATTAGTGGACGTATATCTGTGGATGTTCAAGCGGATGATGGAGCACAAAGAACTGGCTCCGGAGTTGCTCAGATTTATCAAGCCGATGTTCTTCAGGACTAATACAGACGAAGTTTCTTTGCAGGCGATCTCTAACCGATGGGAGCCGTTCTTCAGAAACTTGCCTGAGCCAAACAGTGACCAGTTGGTACAGGCAAGAATTTTGATGGATCGGGAAGAGGCCCGCAGGCAGGAGCATGTAGTGCGGACCCTCGGTCAACCTGAATAGTGCTTTAACACCCCTTTAACCGGCCCGGGGAGGGCCCATAGCGCAATATTCCAGGGGGTTGCCGCCCCCGCCGGGTCAACCGGCCTTCCCGGCGCTTTCTTGCGAAGTCTTTAACTCGACCCGCCGCCCCGCCCGTTTCGCCGCCTGATCGAGCGCCGCCTTGCGCCCATCCAGCTGCAGCTCCCGCTCGCTGAACGGCTTGGCTCCCGGCGTCATCATCTGCCACCCCTTCACGAACGGCACGGCGATGCACCCGCAGTTGATCACCTGGTTGACCGGCGCCTTCGGATCGTGCGGGCACTGCATCAGGTCGATGCCGCCGCCGGCACTGGGCACCTTGAAGGGCTTGCTCACGTCGACCACCTGGCCGTCCATCAGATCGTGCGTCCAGCGGCTGTGGATCTTTCCGCTGCGTCGCCACTGCTTCTGCAGCCCGGGCACCAGCTCGGCGGCCTGCTCAAGGCGCTGCTGGCCGGCCACGGCGAAGGCCCGGCCCACCTCGGTGCGCACGATGGTGGTCGCCCGCTGGGGTGAAGTGCTGCCCAGGAGCTGCTGCACCGCCTGGATCGCCTGGAAAGGCGTGATGCTGCCGATGGTGACCAGGCCGAGCTGCTGGCTGATCTTGCCGACTGCCTCGGCCGCCACGTTGTTCATGCGGCCCACGGTGAAGGTCCGCAGCGCGGCCAGCACCCGGGTGTCTAGCAGCGGCAGCCGCATCTCCACGTTGTAGCCGGCCGCGGCCAGGGGTTTGTCGACGGTGTCCTCTCCCTGTTGCCATGCTTGGCGCAGGGCGGTATCGGCTGCGGTGCCGGCGCGGCCGGCGGCGCCGGTCAGCGTCGTTTCGAGCTGGGCCAGGATTTGGGAGAGCTGCCAGCGCTCCCAGTCGGCCGGCTGGGCGGCCAGTTGCTGCAGGATTTGGGCACGCGCGCCCTGCAGGGCCGCAACCACCTGCTGGTCGGCCGCCAAAAGGATGCGGGCACGTTCCTGCAGGCGGGTCTTCAACGCTGCGTTGAAGGCCTTCTGCTCTTGCGTCATGCCGCGGCTGCAGCGGCGGCGGTGCCCGTGGCCAGGGCGTCGCGCAGGTCCTGCGGCAGATTGAAGCTGTCGGCCTGGGCCTGGGCTTTCTTGCGCGCGGTGGCCTCGACCCGGGCATTTGCCAGCTCGGTCTTAGCGTCGAAGTCCTGGCCGAAGCGCTGCGCGACGTCGGCCACCACCTTCAAGGCGGTTTCCTCGGTCATCAGGCCCTTGTCGATCAGGGTGGACACGGCGGTAGTCAGCTGCTGCAGCGCGCTGGCGAACTTCGTCACATCCTTGCTCAGCAACTCGGGGAACACGGCCGTCACCTGCCAGCGGTCTTCCGACCAGTCCGGCTCGCCGGTGCCGGCCGCTTTCCACAACACGAAGCGGCCGATCTCCTCCAGCATGAGTTTCAGCACGCCCTGGCGCGCAGTGAATACCTTAAATGTCGGTTCCCCCATTTCCGCGCCCACCGCCCGATTTACATCGCCGCCGCCACCGAACCAATGCTCGGGGGTAGTAGCTCCACCCAATACGTGGTTACGGAGTAGCCTGGCCGACTGGGCCGTATCGGCGGCCTGCAGGTTGGGCGTCTTCGCCTCCAGCGTGATGCTGTCGTTATGCACGAAAGTGCTATTCGGACCTGGCGGCTGAAACTCCCGCTGGTATTTCTCCACCGCCGCCTGGTCGGCGCCGGTCATGGTCACATCCCAAACAAACGCCCGCAGGTAATCGATCCGGTCCAGCTCGTTGAACAGGAAGTTGTCGTATGCGTCCAGCCAGTCCATTTGCCCCAGCAAGTCGCTGCGCCCGCGGCTGCCGTTCGGAAACTTGTTGATCTGGTACAGCAAGCATTCACCATCGCCGAAATCCTGCTCCCGGATCGTCTGCGTGCGCTGAGAAAACAGATCTGTGTCTTCCCCCAGCACCACCACCCGGTATTTATAAGAGCGGCCCCTCCGGTCCTTCTTCGTAACCACCCCGATCGGCTGCTCGGGATTGTCCGGGTCCATCACCACCGTGGTGATCTGCCGCGGGTCCAGGTAACCCAGGCGGGCAAAGCCGCTGCCTTCGTTCACGTGCGTGATGTAGCACTGCTCGCCCAGTAGCGACAGCGCCCGCACACGGGCCGTCAGCTTCAGCGGCCAGTTGTTGATCGGGTCGGTCCAAAACTTATTGAGCAGCTTCTGGTGCTCTTCGTCCGGGCACTGCAGCGTCACGCCCTCGGCCAGCAGGTAGGCCAGCGGCAGCTCGACCAGGCGGTTGGCGAGCAGGTTGCTCTGCCACAGCCATTCGGAGAGCTTCTGCATACGCTCCTGCGACAGAGGGCTCAGGTCGCGTTCGTTGATGCTGCCCAGGCCGTCGCCCGTCAGGCGGGTGTAGCCCGGCTCCTGGGCGCTCTGCGAGCCTGCCGCTTCGACCACACGCACCGGCGGAATGGGATCGACGGCGGGGGTGTCCTGCACCAGCTGCTGCGCCATCGTTGCTACGGCCGAGAGCGGTGCGGTCATGGCCGTCACGCGGTGCCGTGAGTTAAAGCGATCCATCAAGCCCATCAGCGGCCTCCTCGAAACATGCGTTGTGCGGTGCGGCCATACCGGGCCTGCGCGGATGTCTGGTGGGCGGGGTTGCCGCTCTGTGACGCGGCCGCGATGCCGCCGGTGACGGCCAGCATCCACAGCATGCAGACCATGTCGGGCCCGTCGTCGTGGTCGGCCTTGGGGAAGTGGCGGAACTGGTCGACCAGGGTGGTCTGGCTGCTGTGCAGACGGATCAGGCCGTTGTGCATGTGGGGCTGCAGGCTCTCGATGCGCAGTAGCTTGTCGGCGATCGGCAGCAGGGCGCGGGCCGGCACCGGCACGCCCAGGGCCGCGCTGCGCTTGATCAGCTCGGTGCGCAGGAACTCCTGGAACTGCACCGATTCCACGCCCCAGACGATGCAGCAGTACTCGCGCTGCACTTCGATGATGTCGCTGATGATCCGGTCGGGCGTCCGCTTCCTGATCTTGGCTTCGACCACGTCCAGGATGCCCAGCGTGCGGTTGTAGCCACCCACGCCGATGGCGCTGGGGTCGCGGCTGCCGCCGGCCTTGCCCAGGCTGGGGTCGCACGCACCGTAGAACACCCATTCGGCCAGGCGGTTGACCCAGAAGCGAATGCTGTTGGCAAACGGTGCGTCGTCGCCGCTGGTCGGGTCGTTCTGCTGCTCACTGTCGAAGGCGGCATGGCCTTCACGCGCACGCTTGATCATCAGCTTGACCAGCGGCCGCAGTGCGGGCCAGCTCACCACCGCGCCCTTGTCCATCTCGGCCTGGTGCTCGTGGTAGAGCGCCATCGCCGTAGCCTCGCCCTCCTGCGGCGTCTCGGCGTTGAGCAGATGGCCCTCGAACTGCTCCCACAGGTCCATGCGCTCGGGCCACTGCAGCACCGCTTTAAACACCTTGCGATTCCACAGCGGGTTCTTCAGGAAGCGCGAGAGCACCGAGTCGTAGTGCAGCACTGTGCCGATCAGGATCGCGTCCATGCTGTCGTCGGGCGGCCCGAGGTTCAGCACGCTGGCCGTCACGAACTTCTGCAGCTTGTCGCGCTGGCCCGGCGTGTTGACGTTCTCGTCGTTCTCGATGTCGTCCATTACGGCCAGGTCGGGGCGGTGGGCGCCGTGGCGCCGACCCCGAATCTTCTTGGCCGAACCGAAGGCTTCCACCTTGCGGCCATTTGCCGTGACGATCACGCCCGCCCGCCACACCTTGCCCTGGCCGCAGGCCTCGGGGAAGTCGCTCTGGAGGCGCGGGTTGGCCTCCAACTCGGCCTTGATCGCCTCCAGCATCTCGGCGGCTTGCTCGAAGGCGTCCATGATGATGACGGGATACCACTTGATGCCGGTCACCACGCACCAGGTGACGAACGACATCGAGACCTTGGTGGACTTGGCCTCGCCCCGCGGTGCTGCCAGGGCGTCGCGTTGGCCGCTGGGCGTATTCACCATCTGCGGCAGGCGCTTGTAGAGGTACTGGTGCAGGGCGCTCGGTTCGGCCTTACCGTAGTGGGGGAAGTAGTGCCGATCCCAGTACTCGTACCCGGTCACCGGGTCGAAGACCTTGCGGCGCCGCTCGGCCCCCGCTTCGGGCGTCACGTCCCAGCCGTCCAAGTCGGCGTCGATCTGGCGGCGCAGGCCATCGGCGAGCGCGGCCAGGCCGTCGAAGAACTCCTTCTGTGACTTCGCCATCAGCGCACCTTCGCCAGCTCTTCGCCGAACGGCTCCAGCATTTCGGCCAGGGCACCGACGTGCTTCGGAAACCGCGCCTGTGCGAACGACACGAACCGCTGCAGCACGTCGAGCTGCACCGCCTGGCGGTTCAAGTCGGGGTTCAGGCGTTTAAAGCTCGCCATCGTCTTGTTGAAGCTGTCGCTCATGCTCGCCAGCGTTTCGGCCCGCTCGCGTGCGCTCAGGTCCGTCTCCTGGCGAAGCATGTCCATCGTGGCCTGGTGCTGGACCAGGTAGTCCTCCAGCAGCTTCTTGCCCAGGGTGGCGAAGTTGTCGTCGCCCAGCGCCACGGCCGAGCGGGTGCTGTCCCAGTCGTCGCCCTTGTCCAGCGCCTCGGCCTTCCAGCGGTTGGCGGTGCTGCGGGGCACACCCACCTTCAGGCAGGCCGCCTCCATCGCCATGCGCTGGTAGACGTACAGGCCGCGGAGCTGGGTGCGTTTCTCCGTCGCATGTGCCATCAGCGGCCCAGGCCTCCACCCGAGAGGTAGGCCTTCACGCCCTCGACGATCAGCGCGGTGCCGATGGCCACAGCGCCGCCCGAGACGGCGCCGGCCACGGCGGCTTTCTGCTCGACCTGGCGCAGGCGGCCGTCGATGCCGTCCAGGCGCGAGTCCACGGCGTCCATGCGCCTGTCCTGCTGCTTCTGGCCCTCCAGCAGGCCTTCGACCATGCCGTGGATCTTGCCAAGCATCAGCAGCTCTTGCGTGCGGTCATCTTGTCGGTCGCTCATGGCGTGGGGCTCTTTGCTGCTGCGGGTTGTTGGGTCAGAAATTCGATCAGCGCGCGGTACCGGAGACGGTCGGCGGCGCAACTCTTGGCGTTTGTGTGCTGGTTGCTCCAGGCTTCTTCGACGCTGACGCCGGCATCAGCAGCACAGGCTGGGCTGGTGGTGTCAGCAGACCCGCAGGCACCGGCGGGTATGTCAGTCCCGGCAAGGCTGCTGTTCCACATCCAGAGAGCGCCGTTGCTAATGCCATAGCCAGCAGGGCGGCCGACGCTCCCCTGCGCCGGCTGGGTCGCGCCTGGGGCAGCGGCTGCCGCACCAGGCGGGGCAGACTTCGCAGCCACAGCAGGGCGATACACAACAAGAGGAACACGGCCGCGCAGGTCTTCATATTTGCCTTCAAGGGTGGAGTAGCGGGTGTTGAGCTGGGCCAGGTCCGCCTGGTATTTCTTGTCCGCAGCGGCGCCGCGCTTGACTTCGCTGTCGAGCTGGCGCGCGAAGGTCTGGGCGGCCTGCTTTTCTTTCTCGACCCAGATGACGCGCTCTTTGGTGCGGCCGGCGTTGTAAACCAGGGCTCCCAGGCCGAAAGCCATCAGCGCCAGCACGAGGGTGGCGGCAACCGCTGCCGCATAGGACTTCACTTGCCTGCCTCCATGCACTTCTTGTGCAGGCGCAGGCGGTCGGTCCAGAGACCGCCGCACACCCGATTCCCGGGCGTTGAGCAGTCGAGGCCGCCAGACAGCTTCCAGTCGAGGATGCTTTCGCAGGCGCCTGCATAGTCGCGGGCCTGTAATCGGCGCACGATGCCGGAAGTACCGCCCATGCGACCGCCAGTGCAGAAGTTCGTCGAGCCGATGTTGTGGGCCAGCTCGACGTAGGCGTCGTACTCGCCCTGGTAGAGCGGAACGTCCACGCCCACACAGCGCTTGATCACGCCTTCGTCTTGCTGCACATGCCCGAGCGTGCGCTGCAGTGCTTTAACCGGAGTGGTGGTGTCGCCCATCTTGACGCCCACCGTGTCGCCGAATCCGATGGTGGGCACCTTGGTGCCTAGGACCGGGTCGGGGTAGGCCTTGTCGCTGTAGCCTTCGCGCACCGTGAGGCCGACCAAGCCAGCGGCTGAGAACGCGAGCGCGGCGATTACGGTGCGCGTGGCCTTGCCTAGCATGCGGCTCATCCGCCTTAAGCGGGGCCGGCGATGGGAAAAATTGGACTCCATAAGCGCATCGTCGAGGGCGCGGCGCAAATGAAAAAGGCCGACAAGTGTCGGCCTGAGATGGTATGGAAGAGCTCAAGCTAGCACGGCAGCCTGCATGGGTCAACGCGGCATAACTTAAGGAATACGTTTCGCGCTAATGCACCTGCGCACAGCAGCTGCAGAACTTGAGCATTAAAGGTAAGGCATCTATTGCTGAGGAATTGCTGTAGCCAGCGCAACGAGGTAAGGTGGCAAGTTCGCAGCAATTGCCTTAGTACGAATCGCTGTCGAGTCTGTATCGCGTAAACGCATGCGCCTGGTGGCAATCGCTACCAACATTTCGGGAAGAGCGTCACCAGTTCCGACAGGCCACCCCGCAATTTCCGCAAGCACGATTTCCAGCATCCGATTGCTGTAGCCAGCATCCACTTCGTACAGCAGATCACTTTTTCTGGCAGCCCGAAGTAGGCATGCTTTGAGCACGCCGTCGTTGAAGGTCATGAAGGCCTCCGGTGTCAAAAGGATGTGGCCGTAAACTGACTGAGACAGTGGGACAGCTTGGTTTCGCTTGCCACTTAGGTCGTTGCTGCCCGAACGGTCGGCGGCGAATAAGTTGGACACCACGACGAAGACGTCAGCCTGTGAGATTTCAGCAACTCCAGCCGTAGTGTCGAGATACACAAAGTCCCGCTGGATAGCGAGTGGGCCGGTTACGCCGGGCCAAAAGAGCCCGTTCCTGGCGGTGCTCTCTGTAGACAGTATTTGGCGACGTGCCTCTAACTCGGGAATCTGCTGGCTTGCTAGATCATTCAGAAGATCAAGTTCTTCCGACCATGGATTTTTGTCGGTGCCGCGGATAGGTAGTGCCACCTTTCGCGAGTCCCGATATGTAAATGTGTCAGCGCCACGTTCGCCGAAGCCAAGAAACATCTTGATGTCTTGGTACTGCTCCGGCGTTTCGGCGATAGTGAGCGCCGAGACGTATGCGACATTGCCGTTGTTCACTTTAGACCGGAGCGAAGCGTTGATTTGGCGGGCAATCGTGTGACTGGAAAGGCACCCAAACACAACCAAAACGCCTTGACCATTGCCCAGCGCACCATGAGCCGCAAGATCCGGCCAGTCGATAACTAAGGCTTGCGCGACGGCAGCGCCGATACCAGCTTCGGCAACCAAGCTCGAAAACTGGCTCTCAGTGATTCGCACACGTACCACCAAAGCAAGGGGCTGCGGCAAGTAACGGCGCAGATGTCTTATTAAATCTGTTCGAATGGCCGGGCACTCAAGGAGCTTGGCCTCATTGATTTCTATGGAGGACGGCCGTGTAGCATCGGGCCGCATGACAACTTCGGTGGCCTTAACTTCGTACAGTTCTGTGAGAGTCGAACGAGTTTCTTCAGTCTGCGTAGTTCGGACGAACTTCAGCAGTCGATGGTTGCGCTGCTGAAGAAGGAACTGGTCACCTTCGAATTCCGCGAGGATGAAGTCTGAGGCGCATAGCGAGCATCCTACCGCTGCGTGGTTCTTCACAGGCTGGTAGCCAAAGCCGCGCTCTGGTGCCACCGTCAAGTCGCAAAGGACGTTGTGCGGGCGAGTCGCTCCGATGGAGCATAGAAAGAAGAGCGTGACGATCGAATCCTTATTTGCCTGCTGGGCCTCAAGGGCGTCCGCAAGCGAGCCAGAGGTTGTGGCTGAAATGAGGATCACGTCATTCACAGACAAGCGGCGCATCTTTGATTGGCCGCCATAGGAGCTAAACGACATAGTGGGGACATCGACTTCCCAGATGCCATGCTTCTTCGCCACTCGCATCATGGCGTAGGCCAGGGAGATCAGAGGCGCTGTGTCTACAAGAATGCGCTTGGGGCTGCGCGGCGGGAGCGTCGCCAATGCAAAGATTGCAAGCAAGCCGCACGCACGCGAAGATGTGAGGGTGTTGGCGGCCCGCAGGAACTTTTCCGTATGCTTGTTTGAACTCTTTCGGAAGTGAACTCCCGGCGGAGCAATAACCAGACCCTCATGCGAATCGAATAGGTGGAATAGCCACCCTTCGCGCAGGGCGGGGTCCAGAGGTTTCACGGCGTCGAACCGGACTTTTTTTGCGCTGGCATCCCACTGCAGCATGGTTGTCGTTATCGAGACTGCTCGCGTGTCGCCGTCGACCTGTACCTCGAGCAAGTACACGCGACCTGACTTAGCTGACATGTATGCAGATGCCCGCCGCAGCGCTACGCCGGTCTTAAGCTTCTCGCGACAGTTCTCGTTGCTCAAAAAAGGTGCAGCGATAAAGATGTTTGCTGTACCAGCTCGCTGCTCAAAAACTTGTTTTACGTCGCTGCCGACAAGGGCATCGTCGAAAGAGTCCAAGTCATAGACTAGCAGGCAGGCCTCGCCGTCATACTGGTTTTCTCGGTACCTCGTGCGTAGCCAGAGGCCCTGCATCTCGTGTTGGTCGTTCATGCCAAAGGTACAACAACGCGAACAATGGAGCCGCGTACGAGTTCACGTGGAAATGGGTAGGACGCTACTTTCCTATCGACATCCAAAAGCGATGCCTTGGGCATGCCGGGTTTAGTCTCGGACGTTTTGGGCTCAAGTTGAAGCCGAAGCTCTCCTTCCAGAAAGCTTCTGTAGCCGTGGATGCGTCCTGTGCGAACTTCTAGCATGCCCTGCGTCTCCTTCAGAGCACGAAGCACCTCGTAGAGACCCATCCCGCGATGGCCGGGCCGCGAATCGGGTATTGCCTTCGCGTTTTCGGAATGCCGCCCAAGACACTTAAGGACGATGGCGTACTCGACCTCGACAGACACGAGCGGGCCAAGTTCAAACCGTCGGATGGTGTCCGCCTGCGTGTCGCCGATGACGACCGGCTCACCTCTTGCTTGGCCGCGCAGCAGCTGTCGTCGATAGGAGTTGTAGTAGCCAATGCCCGAGTCGAAGACAGTGAACTCTAAGCACGGGACTGGGGGCAAGTCACTGGCAGCACGCGTGGGCAATCTCGGAGTCTCGAAGATACGTTTGACCATCAGGCCACGAATGGAGTTGGGCCTGAGCACTTTGCCTTCGAAGTCGGTCTTGGCATGGTCATCCGTATTTTCCAGCAGTTCACGGAGGATGACAGCCAGCGCCAAACGCAGCCTGGACAGCTTTTCGGCCTTGAACCCCGAGCCGTGCTGGGCATACACAAGATCGTCGACTAGCGACTCAAAGTCTGCTTCAGGTCTAAGTCTGCGGGTGGACGGCTCGTAGAGGTCTACTGGAAGGCTTGGCCGCTCGAAGTCCTGACACACGATGACTTGGCAAGCGGTAAACATATCTGCGCTGAGCTTGTGACGCAGTACCTTGGTGCGGGCACGGTCAAAGGCAACGGAAGGGATATTTGCTTCTTCCGTTGCTGCGTGGTCGGCATTGTTCAGGCACAGGGCCACTGCGGCCAGAGGATGAACTGAAGGAGAGTCCAACAAGCGTCGCGCAACTGCGGTGTGCCAGAAGAACTTCAAGGTGGCAGCGTCGTGCGCTAGCGTGATCAAGCGCTGTATTGCAAGAGCCTCAACTCCAGGTAGCGCGAGACGTTCATCGCTCAGGTAACTGTCTGGAACGTCTACTGAAATGTCGCACCCGGCTGTGAGAACCGGTGCCGCTAGAGCGAGTTCCAGAAGCGAAAGTCTGACGGGTGACAGGAGGCCAGTCATGTATCCGATCGTACGAAATATCAATAAAATGATACCTGCTAACAGCAGGCACTGCCGTCCAACGCCCAAGTCTTCGCACTTCGCAAGAGTCGTGCGCGACTTTTTAGCAACATCAGCAGATCAGCATCCATCGGAAGATTGCAGAAGGTCCGCATTCGGCGTGATTTAGATATTGCGCTTACCTAGCCGAAGGACCCCCTACTAGCCGATATCAGTCATCCGAACGAGGTCTGCATTCTTGCCCAACAAGTAGGCTTTTTAGATGCGACCACCGTCTATGGAACATGTTGAACTAAATGGCTAAATCTCCCCCCCATGCCAGATGACGCGTCCGCATACCCTCAATTTGTTCGCTGCCTCCCCCTCTAGCACCTGAGGTGGGTATGCAGGGTTGTAGCTGATGATCCGGACGCCTCCGCTTGCGAAGTCACGCTGCAACAGCTTGACGTAATCCTCGCCATCAATTTCGATCACGTACACCCCGTCTTGGGCCAATGTGTTGATCGACGTGTTGACCAGCAAAATATCTCCGTCGTTGATGCGATCCGCCATCGACTTTCCTCTAGCGCGAACGATCTTAGCGTTCTCCTTGTGCACGCCTTTCGACTTAAGCCATGACGTTCGGAAAGCAAATTTCCCGATCACCTCATGAGCATCGTTGATCGCGCCGTGACCAGCGCTGATGCGTGCTCCCAGCATGTCAATTGAAGTGAATTCTTCCTCCGTTGCAGAGGAGGACGCCTCGGCTCCAAGTGCCAGGACCGAGTTGAAGTATTCCACCGACTTTCCGGCCTCCTGAGCAGCCCTCAACAGCTGCCTTATCGGCACCTCACCACGCTTGCGCCACGTCCTAACCGTTTCAGGTTGAACCGCTAGGGCGGACATCCAATTCGGGCCTAGCGCGGTCGCTACACGCCCAAGCACATCTTCCACGGGGGCGGTGGGCAACGGCTGCCCTGGCAATCTTTTCATGATGGTCTTGACGGGTGGTTCAAATTGGACCGAGAATACGGTTCAAGCTGAAACGTTTCCTTTTGAACCAATAGCGTAGCACCAATGCACCCCGAACAGATCAAGGCTCACATACGTATGCGAGGCACAACGCCCGCGGCCATCGCCGACGATCTGCAGTTGTCGCGCATGACAGTGAGCAATGTCATTCACGGGCGGACCACCTCGCGCAAGGTTGCGGTCGCAATTTCATCCGTCATCAGCAAGCCTGTATGTCAGATCTGGCCGGGCCGTTATGAACCAGTCATACGTGGGTTACGGAGGTCGAAATGAAGCCGCGCTTGAAACGCGCCCGCGACGGCTCCATTGCAGTGCTAGTCGTTGGTTCAAACCCCTGGGCCGAGCCCAGCGTTAAAAAATTTATTTGCGAGCACTACGGCTCCCTCGCCACGTTCGCGCGGCGGTATCACTTTTCCTACCGGGCGGTATGCACCGCCCTGACCGAGCGCCAGCGCCCAGAAAAGATGGCGGGCCAAGTTGCGTTGGTGCGTCAAGTGCTCGGGTTGATTTCCCAGCCAACGCATCAAGCGATGGTTACTGCAAAGTCGAAACGGTGGTCCAAATGATCTGGCTGACCGCCCGTGAACTCGCAGGTCTGCCAGGCATGCCTTCCACCGAGCGCCGCACCCGCGACAGACTGCTGCAGCTGCGCACGCCCCATCGCCCCCGTCCTGGCCGCGGCGGTGGCAGCGAGTACGACTGTGCCGGTCTACCGGCAGAAACCCGAAACGCGCTGATGCTCAACCAGATCGCTGCTGCCGGTGCCGCCATCGCAGCCACTGCCGAAGCCTCCGCTGCATTGCCTGCGCAGACCCGACCGGTGGCATCCGCCAGTGTCCCGGTGCCAGCTCTTAACCGCCGACCACCATCGCTGTCCGAAAAAGCCTGCGCCGATGCCCGCCTGATCCTGGTCACTCACATGCTCGACCTGGCTCGGTTCAGCGGTACTACCAAGGCCAGCCAGCTCCTGGCCCTGCAGCTTGCAAGTGGCGAATGCACACCAGAACTGCAGGAGGCCGCCCGCACGGCGAACCAGCGTGCCCGTAAGGCAGCTGTGGCCCAACGCACGCTTTTCCGTTGGATGGCGGCCTACCAGGGCGAGGGCTGGTGGGGCCTCCTGCCGGCGCCGGCCGCCCAAGAGCGGGTCGCCGCGCTCGATGAAGACGTGGCCGCGGTACTGGGCTGCTATCACTCCAAAGATGCGCGCTTTCGCAACCTCACGGATGCTGCCAAGCACGTCACCCGGCAGATGGGCGCCGACTTCGACACGTGGTCGGCGCTCTACGGACGTGCCCGCCGCGCGCTCGGCAAAGTCAACAACGTCGATCTGATCAAGGCCCGCAACAGCGGCTCCCAGCGCGCAGCGCTGCTGCCCCATGTACGTCGCAGCACCCAGGCCCTGCGCCCACTCGACGTCTGCGTGATCGACGGCCACAGTTTCAAGGCGAAGGTCCGGCACCCAGACCACGGCGCGCCGTTCTCGCCCGAAACCACGTTGGTCATGGATGTGGCCACACGCATGGTCTGCGGCTGGTCCTGCTCCCTTTCCGAGAACACGATTGCGGTTGGTGACGCGATCCGCCACGCGATCGGCAATGTCGGCATCTTCGGCATCGTTTACAGCGACAACGGCGCTGGCGAAAAAGCCAAAGTCTTCGACTGCCCGGTCGACGGGATCATCAAGCGACTGGGCAGCGAGCACCGCACTGGCCGCCCGGGCAATCCTCAGGGCCGCGGCGTGATCGAGCGCAGCTGGCGCACCCACATGATCCAGGCTGCCCGGCAGTTCGGTTCCTACCAGGGCAGTGACGTCGACGAAGGCACGCTGCGCAAGGTCAGTGCTGCCCTCGCGAAAGAGCAGCGCGCCATACGCCGTGCCGATCAGGGCGAGGTCATCACGCTCAGCGCCAAGGCACCGAGCTGGCAGCAATTCGTCGAAGCCGTGGATGCGGCCATCGTGCAATACAACACGGAGCACCGCCACCGCGGTCTGCCTAAGCGCGCAGACGGCAAGCACATGACGCCGGCCGAGGCCTGGCAGGCGACGTTCGATCCTGCCCTGCAGGAGCGGCTCGAGCCCGCCACGCTGCGCGACACCTTCATGCCCAGCATGCTGCGTACCGCTCGACGTGGTGAGGTGACTGTCTTCAACCAGCACTACCAGGCCGACGCGCTGATGGACCGCAAGGTCGACGGCCGGGTCGTCTCGGTGCGCTACGACATCCACGACCCGCACTACGTAATGGTCTACACGACCGAGGGCGAGTTCGTGTGCGAAGCCAAGTGGAACGCCAGCAGCCGCGACTTCTTTCCCAAGCCGGTGGTGCTGCTTGCCCGCGAGCGGCGTGTGGCTGCAGCGATCAAGCTGCGCGAGCAGCAGATCGAGACCGCGCTGCGTGAACTGCAGCCGTCAGTCGACAGCCAGCCGCTATCGCTACCCGAGCCCACTGCGTTCGATGTGAACGCCCTGGTGATGGAGGCGGCTACCACCTCCGCGTTTCTATCCGACCGCGATGCAGTGCCTGTGCAGCAACGCCCCTTCTTCGACACCGCCAGCGAGCGCTACGAATGGCTCATGGCCCAGCGAGGCGACTGGACGGATGGAGATACGGAGTGGGTGCGCAGCTACGTGCAGAGCGACGACTACGAGGGCCTGGCGGATTACTACCAGAGCCGCGGCATGGCCTGGTCCGACCAAGACAGCGATGTGAAGAGTGCCCAGCCAACGGTTGCAGCCGGTGGCCGGGCGTGCCTGTGATTCAAGACAAGAAGCAGACGAAGGGAACTGTACTGTGAAAAAGGGATTCGTGAAAACCGAGAACTTCAAGCGCCTGGCAGAGGCGCAGAAGATCGTAGACCGCCGCGGCGCCCGCGAAGCCGGCCTGGTGCTGATCAAGGGCCACTTCGGCATCGGCAAAAGCGAGCTGACCGAGCGCTGGGCAGCAGAGAGCAACTGGGTCTTCGTGCGGGCGAAGGAGACCTGGACGGTGCGCGGCATGCTCGACGAGCTGGCCGACAAGATGGGCATCAGCAAGTCCGGCCGTGCGCAGGAGGTGCAGGCCCGGATCATCGGCCGCCTGGCGGTCGACATGGTCCCGATGATCATCGACGAGGCCGACTACCTGCTGAAAGGCAAGGGCAGCAAGACGACGGCCAACATGCTGGAGGCGGTGCGCGACATCACCGACCTGACCGGCTCGACGTGCTTTCTGGTCGGCATGGAGAACTTTCCCGCGAAGGTCGCAGTGCACGGCCACATCGCGAGTCGGGTCGCCAAGGTGGTTGAGCTGCTACCGCTGAGCGTGCAGGACGTGCGTGCCACGGTGACGGCCAAGGCCGAGGTGGCGGTTGACGACGAAGTGGTGGCACTGGTCCACCAGCAGGCCAATGGCCGCATGCGCATGGTGCTGGGCGCCATCGCCAACATCGAGCAGTGGGCGCAGGCCAATAGCTGGACCAAGGTGACAGCCGACCTGGTCAAGGGCAGGGCGCTGTGCACCGAGTTCACGGGCAGCCAGCGTCTGGGCCGCCAGTTGCGCGAGGTGACGGCATGAGTCTGCACAAAAGCCGAGCATGGTTCGTCGGCGCCGCGCTGATTGCGCTGGGTATGCATCGCGCGAACGACATGGCGACGCAGTTCACGCAGTACGACCTGGCGCAGTGGATTCCGGCCTATCGCGGCCCCGATACGGCGATCATGGCCATCAAGGCCCTCCTGAATTCCAAGCTGATCGAGGGCGAGCCGTGTGGGCTCGGCCACGTCACGCGCCGGTCGCGGTCTTACCGCTTGACGACCGAGGGCGTGGCGGCCGCACGATCTGCACTGCATTCCGACAAGACCCTGCATCCCGCGGCCTACGGTTCAGCCGCCAAGCCTGCCGGGCCGGTCGACCCGTTCGCCCAGCGTCTGTGGAGCCTCCTGCGCATCCGCCGAGCACTGACAGCCGACGACGCCGCCAGCACCCTGGTAGATGCTGGCGACGATGTAGCACGCGCGCGGCGCAAGGCCGGCGAACTGTTGCTGGCGTGGTCGCGCATCTGCCCACCGCCCGTGCAAGTCAGCGCCAAGCGAGTCGACGGTTTCAAACGCTATGTGCTGGTGGTTGACCTGGGCCTCCTTCCGCCTGCGATCTCTGCAAGGAGTCGCGCGTGATCAAGCCCGGTTACTTCGCAGAAGGCTGGTACGCCCAACTGACGGCCGCTTGTGAGAACCGCAAGCGCGTGGACGTCGCAATCCTGCTAGGGGTGAGCGCCCCCACGCTGAGCCAGGTGCTGAATGGCTCGGGCCGCTATGGCTCTGGCGAAGCCAGCACCCGCGCCATCGCAGACCGGGTGGAGCACACCTTCGGCCGCTATGCCTGCCCGCACCTGACGGAGGAGGGCGGCGGCACGGTAGTGACGATCACCGCAGCCCAGTGCCGGGGCTTCGCACACCGCGACGCACCGACCGGCAGCCCGCGCGACATGCAGCACTGGCAAGCCTGCCGCGGCTGCCCCCACAAGGTGGCTAGCGCGCCGCCCATTGCCCGCGATGTGCGCCCTCGCAAGACCCACCCCACCAGCCAGCTAACCGCCCAGGAGCAACCATCGTGATCGCAAAGCTCGTTGCCGCATTCCGCCGGATGCGAACCCATCGCCTCAATCGCCGAATCGCCGAGATCGAGCGACGCCGGCACGCCGAGATCGTGCTGCACGTCAACAGCATGGCCCAGCTGCGCTACGCCATCAAACGGCTCGAGGCGCGCCTCGACCAGATCGATCGGTGCTTGTGATGGATCGGCCCGATTACAGCCGCCCTACGCTGGCCTGGATCAAGCGCCGTGCGCGCCGCCTGCAGGCTTTCTACGGCGTCGGTCGCCGCATCGCTATCTGGGATGCCTGGACCGACTACGCCCGCTTCACCGGCGCCGCTGCGCTACAGCTGGTCGAGAGAGGTCGCAATGGGTAACGGCGTCGACCGCTCTGCAGAAATGCTCTGGCTCTTTCTGCGCAACGACGGCGGCTGGTGGACCGCTACCGCGGTCGCCGAGCACTGGCAGCCCACCTTCACTGTCGAGGAGATCGGGGAGCGTTTGGAGGCGCTGCGCCACGGCAACTTCCTTGCGCGCCGGCCGTATGGCACCAAGGGCGCACTCGCATATGCCGTAGCGCGCGGCTGCAGTGCGCTGCCAGGTCGGCAATTGACCGCCGTCGTTCCAGCGCGGCAGCCTAACGTCATGTCCTGCCAGGTGTATCGGCCTGCGCCCGGCCCTGCAATGCGTGCGGGTGCGCTGGCAGCCAACCAACTGCCAAGCCTGCAGATGGGCCGGCTTGTCTACCGGAGCGACGTCGAGTGACCGCCTCCACCACGCCCGCCGTCCTTCGCGCAGCAGTGCGCGCGGTAGGCGCCATCTGACCGTACTTGCCCTCGACGCCCTGCCGGTCATGGCCGGCAAGGCACCCGTTTTCATCCATCAATCCACCGCATGACCATGACCACCACTGAGAAAACCATTCCCGCCGGCTACTGGGAAGACGCCAACGGCGCCTTCGTCCCCGTGAGCAAGATCAAGGAGATCGACAAGGACCGCCACCGTGTGGTCGAGCAACTCTGTGAGCAGGCCAAGAAGCAGAGCGCCGCCCTGGTCGGATTTAAGACCACCGCTATGCACGCGGTGCAGCAGTTTGTCGAGCGCAGCCTGGCCGAGTACGACGTGAAGCACGGCGGAAAGAAAGGCAACGTCACGCTGGTGAGCTTCGACGGCCGCTACAAGATCGTCCGCCAGATGCAGGAGTCGATCACCTTCGACGAGCGCCTGCAGGCCGCAAAGGCGCTGATCGACGAATGCATCCAGGGCTGGAGCAAGGGCAGCAACGCCAACATCAAGGTGCTGGTCAACGACGCCTTCCAGGTCGACCAGGCCGGCAAGATCAGCACCGGCCGCGTGCTGGGCCTGCGCCGCCTGGAGATCGCCGACGAGACTTGGCTGCGCGCGATGCAGGCGATCGGCGACAGCATGCGCGTCGCCAGCACCAAGCCCTACATCCGCTTCTACGAGCGCGACGAGCACACGGGCGATTACTTCGCCATCAACCTCGACGTGGCGGCGGTGTGAGCATGACGCAACGCCACGCATCCATCGCCGACGTCGTTCAGTCGGTCTTGACCAGTGACGCAGGCGGTCGCCTGACCCCGCAGCAGGCGGGCGACGCAGTCGAAGCCGCGCTGCGCACCGTCATCGGCCTCAACTGCCTCAAGGCCAGCACCCTGGACATCGACCTGGGCAACGGCCACACGCTGCATTGCAGTCTCAAGCGGGCCGTTGGCCCCACCGACATTTAAAGGAGTCCGCCATGCAAATGCTTGAACTCCTCGCAGCGGTGTTCGGCCTGCTGGGGACGATCCTGTTGGCAACGCGCAGCCGCTTCGCGGGGTGGGGGTTTGTCGCCTACTTGGTGAGCAACGGCGGCTGGATGGCCTTCGCTTGGCCGCTGGGTAACTGGTGGCTGTTCGCACAGCAGGTGGGCTTCACGGCCACCTCCCTGATCGGCATCTGGTGCTGGCTGGTTCGCCAGCCACAGCTCGATGTGGATGCCGAAGCGCTGGCGCGCTATCGCCGGGCATGCGCAGAGGCTGAGGATTGGCTCGCGTGCACGCACAACGGGGCAGAGACCGCCCGGTGGATCGCCGAAGTGGGCGAGGGAAAGCGTGGCCTCGATGTCAACCGCCTGCGCGAGGATATGTGGAAGCGGCACGGCAGGAGCATCGCATGCTGATCTCGATGGTGAGTCTCACCACTTCGGGCAGTTGCTTCCTGTCCACCAGCTGGAGCCACTGATGGGCAAGCTTGCACGTGACCATCGCAATGCCGATGTGGTGAAGATCCAGATCGCCCGGAAGGACCTGGGCATGTCCGATGCTGATTACTACGCCATGCTCCACGGCCAGGCAGGCGTTAGCAGCTCGCGCGAGTTGGACCACGCTGGGCGCCAGCGGGTGCTGGCCCACCTCGAGCGCTGCGGATGGAAACCACCGAAGAAGCAGTTCACGCAGGCCGACAAGATCGAGTACTTCTGGCAGCGCTTGGTCGAAGCTGGTGCGGTGGCCGATCCATCGACCACGGCCCTGATGGCCTTCGTAGGCCGCACAACCGGCACGGGTGTCGACCACCTGAGGTTCTTGCCCGTACGCGAAGCCTCCAAGGTCATCGAAGTGCTCAAGGCGTGGCTGGCCCGCACGAAGAGGCCCGCGGGCGGCAAGACGGGCGCGGCCGTGAACGCGGGCCGCTGAGTTAGTCGCATGACCGATTGGACCGCTAGCGCTACCGAACTCCTGCCGCCCCGGCTGCAGGAGTTTGTGCGTCTGATCGGTTTGCCGGCCACGATGGCGCTGGTGCAACGCTTCGGTGGCCTGCGCATCTACATCCCGGCCACCGCCACGCCGGACCATGCTTTCGCCGAAGTCATCGGCCTAGAGAACCTTGCAAAACTGAGCGCCGAGATCGGGGTGGACGGCATCGGCGACCGTTTTCTGTTGCCGAAGGCGGAGCGTGCCCTGATCGCGGTGCGCGACGCACGCATTCGCGCCGAGTTCGCCACGAAATCCACCCGCGTCTTGGCTGCCGAATACGGCCTGACCGAGCGCCACATCACCCGAATCGTCGGACCGAGCGTACCCAAGAACGGCGACCAAGCTGTTCTGTTCGGCTGACTTCCCCCAACTCAGTACGCTTTAAATCTGCGCCGCGCCTGGCGCGGAACGGGTGCGTCTGGCTGAGGTGCGAACTCGGTTTAAAGTCGGACGCGGTCACTAGACTCGTCCGACTTTAAACGTGGGGTGGGGTTGTTTTTGGCGTCCGACTTGGGCGAACTCGGACGCTGGGCAGCTTTCCGACTCCCGCGCCCAAACCATTGATCTGTATCGGGTCTATCAACTTGGACGTCGTGAGGCGTCCGAGATCGAGGCGTCCGACTTGTTGATGGTGGCGGCCATGTCAAAAGGCTGCGTATCGACGCCTCACTGTGCAGCGATGTGGGGCTGTTGCCCAGTGGCAGTGCCCCTGCGCGGGCTTTTCCGCTCGTTCAGTCCATTCACCCATTCCAGCTCGCTTGCCGCCCGCTATGGCCGGTTTGGTGCCCTGGACGGACCATTTGCTGCCAAATCAATCGACGCCTATGGCAGGGCGTCAATCGCACGTAACCCCGCGCCGCAATTGCGGATTCGGCACTTTCCTCTTTGCGCTATCTACTGCCATACCGATCACCTCCCCACACGCCCCTTTCTTTTTCGTTTCATCCTGCCCATGCATTCCTCGTTTGTTGATTCGCCGCGCGCCCCTCTCCGGTTCGCCCCCCACCTGATGGCACAGCGTGTGCGCCAGTGCCTCGGCACCGGTCTCGTCCTGGCCGCGGCGGGCGTCGGTGCCCAGACCGCCACCGCCGACGGCCGCCTGAAGGACGTGACGATCTCCGACCAGGCCGAGGCCATCGGCGGCCTGCAGAAGACCTATTCGGGCGGCCAGTTCGCGCGGGGCGGCAGCCTGGGCATCCTCGGCATCACCGATTCGATGAACGTGCCCTTCAGCACCACCAACTACACCTCCGAGCTGATCCAGAACCAGCAGGCGGTGAGCGTGGCCGACGTGGTGATGAACGATGCCTCGGTGCGCCCGCTGACCTCGCGCGGCGGTTTCGGCGACGACTTCCAGATCCGCGGCTTCACCGTGCCCAACAACGACATCGGCATGAACGGCCTGTTCGGCCTGTCGCCGACCACCCGCATCCCGCTGGAGATGATCGAGCGGGTCGAGGTGCTCAAGGGCCCGGGCGCGTTCGCCAACGGCATCGGTCCCACCGGCAGCGTGGGCGGCAGCATCAACGTGATCACCAAGCGCGCCGGCGACGTGCCGCTGACGCGCCTGACCACCACCTACATGGGCAAGGCCCAGTTCGGCACCCACATCGACGTGGGCCGCCGCTTCGGCGAGGACAACCAGTGGGGCGTGCGGGTCAACGGCCTGCTGCGCAACGGCGAAGGCAACATCGACAACGGCCGTCAGAAGATCGGCCTGGGCTCCCTCGGGCTCGATTACGCCGGCGCGCGCCTGCGCTGGTCGCTGGATGCGCTGTCGAGCCGCGGCGAGACGCGGGAGTTCCGGCCGCAGACCAGCTTCGCCGCCGGTGTCACGCAAGTCCCGGCACCGCCGTCGGCCCGGCTCAACTTCTATCCCGGCACCCAGCTGAAGGACAACGTCAAGACCGTGATCTCGCGGGCCGAGTACGACCTGAACGACAGCACCGTGGTCTACGGCAGCGTGGGCTACACCGACCTGGACTACCAGCAGACCTTCCCGAGCGGCCGGCCCGATTCCCTGGGCAACTTCCGGGTGTCGAACGCTTACTATGATTTCTATAGCAAGACGTCGGCAGCCGACGCCGGCGTGCGCACGAAATTCTCTACCGCCGACGTCAAGCACACCCTTGCGCTGGGGGTGAACCTGCTGCAGGAGGAGAAGGGCTTCTTCTACGCCCAGTCGACCACCAGCAATCCGTCGAGCCTCTACAACCCGGCACCGCTACCCACCATCGGCGCCGCGCGGCTGGCGCCCAGCAAGAGCGGCGAGCTGACGCAGTCGAGCGTCGTGATCGCCGACACCCTGTCGTTCGCCGACGACCGCTTCCTGGTGACGCTGGGCCTGCGCGACCAGACGATCGAGCAGAAGGGCTTCAACCAGACCACCGGTGTGCAATCGACCCACTACAAGGCCAGCGCGGTGACGCCGCTCGCGGGCCTGGTGTTCAAGCCGATGAAGAACGTCTCGGTCTACACGAACTACACCGCCGGCCTGTCGCAGGGCGGCACCGCACCCGCCGGCACCGTCAACGTCGGCGAAATCTTCGCGCCGCAGAAATCGCGCCAGAACGAGGTGGGTGTGAAGGTCGATTGGGGCCGGCTGACCACGCAGGCCGCCGTCTACCAGATCAAGCGACCCAACAGCTTCATCGACACGGTGTCGAACCGCTACGGCTTCGGCGGCGAACAGCGCAACCGTGGCCTGGAGCTGACAGCGTACGGCGAAGTGCAGCGCGGTCTGCGGTTGATGGCCAGCGCGGCGTTCAACGACGCGCAGCTCACCCGCACCGCGGGCGGCGTCAACCAGGGCAACGATGCACCGGGCGTGCCTGCACGCACCTACAACCTGGGCCTGGACTGGGACACCCCGTGGGTGCAAGGCCTGAGCCTGAACGGCCGCGCCATCAGCAACTCGGCGGTATACGTCGATGCCGCCAACCGCCAGCGGGTGGCCGGCTGGACCCGTGTCGACATCGGCGCCCGCTACGCGACGAAGGTGGCGAACAAGCCGGTGGTGCTGCGCGCCAACCTGGAGAACCTGGCCGACAAGAACTACTGGGTGACCAGCACCTATGTCACCGTGGGTGCGCCGCGTACGCTGATGCTGTCGGCATCGGTCGATTTCTGAGCCTTCGGGCCCGGCCCGGCCCGACGGCCCCGCTGTCCGATGCGCATGGCGGTGTCAGGTCGGCGAATCCGCCTACCGGCCCAGCTGCGGATCCTGTTTGACCAGCTTCATCAGGTTGTCGACCAAGGCTTGGGGGTCGCGGGGCGATTTTCGGGCTGCCGCGATGGCGGCCGGATGCACTGGTCGGTTTCGGGCCATGTCGACGAGAAGCTTGCTGACCTTGAACACGTCGTCGCTGTTGGGTGCCACCGGCAGGTTGGCGAAGGTCTCGAAACCGAGCAGCATGTTCGAGGCGGTCTGCAGAACGGCGGGTGCGACGGTGGACATGGATCCGTGTGGCCAGTGCGCGTTCGACGCCAATGTCCCGGGGTTGCGCGCGTAGTAGTCGTCGACGTACGCTTCTATCTGGCGTATGCGCCGGCTGAAGTCGTCGGCACCCCCTTCCGAGGCGTTGCCGGCCAAGCGACTGGCGATTCTTTGTTGCAAGACAGTGGCGGCCTCGTGTGGTCTGCCGAGGCCCTCTATGCCGTAAGAGCGGGACAGCAGATCATGGACCATGGGCACCATGCGTTCGATGTTTTGAAGCCCGCGCCGTTCCACGTTGCTCACTGCCGGGGGCACGGCGGGTGACCGCGGCGGTGTCCCGAGGGGCGTCTGCCCCGGCCCCCTCGGCCCGGAGGGCCCGGGCGAGGACCGGGCCAACCCGTGGAGGGGCGAGTGCCCGGGTGGCCGCGCCGCGCGCCCCTGTCGCTGGGGCGTTCGCGGTTCGGGCGTGTCGCAGGAGACGGGTCCACCGCTGCGATCGACGCCGGAGGAACAAAGATTTCCCATGTGTCCTTCAAGAATGCCGGTGGTCAGCCATTGGGCCGTGGGAACGGTCGCCGGGCTTTGCGGCACGCGAATGCCTGCGGAGGAATGCGAAGCGGAAAGCCCCGACGCCTCCCAGGCGCGCAGGACCGCCAGCCAGCCAGCCAGCCTGCCTGCCGGATCCGGTCGCGCTGCCGTAGAGCGCGATTAGCATCGGGCGCAATGCATTCCCCTCTGCACCGCCGCACCCTTCTGCAGACCATGGCCGCCGCGCCCTGGTTCACCGCCTGCGCCAGCCGGCCCACCGACGACCGCCTTGCACAGGCCCGCGCCGCGCTCGGCCGGATCGAGACCGCCGCCGACGGCCGCCTCGGTGTCTGCGCCTTCCGCGCCGATGGCGGGCCGGCGCTGCTGCACCGCCCGCAAGAGCGCTTCCCCGCCTGCAGCACCTTCAAGGTCCTGGCGGCCGCGGCCGTCCTGGCCCGCAGCGACGCGGTGCCCGGCCTGCTGGACCGCGTGGTGGGCTACGGGCCGGCCGACCTGGTCAACTACTCGCCCGTCACGTCGCGCCATGTGGGGACGGGCATGGCCTATGCCGCGCTGTGCGCCGCGGCGCTGCAGTACAGCGACAACACCGCCGGCAACCTGCTGCTGCGCGAGATCGGCGGGCCGGCCGGGCTGACCGCCTATGCGCGTGCGCTGGGCGACGGCGGCTTTCGGCTCGACCGCTGGGAGACGGAGCTCAACGACGCGGTGCCCGGCGACCCGCGCGATACCTGCACGCCGGAAGGCATGGCGCACAGCCTGCAGCGCCTGCTGCTGGGCGACGCGCTCGCGCCGGCGTACCGCGCGCGCCTGGTGGAATGGATGCGGGGCAACACCACCGGCGCTGCCCGCATCCGCGCCGGTGTTCCGTCGGCCTGGCCCGTGGCCGACAAGACGGGTTCGGGCGACTACGGCACGGTCAACGACATCGGCGTGGTCTGGCCGGCCACCGGTGCGCCCCTGGTGCTGGCGCTGTACTTCACCCGGACGGTGCAGCCAGCGCCCGACGCGCCGCTGCGCCACGACGTGCTGGCCGATGCCGCACGGGTGGCGGTCACCGCCTTGGCGGCCTGAGCCCGCGCCGCGCTCAGGCCGCGGTCTTCTCCACGTGGGCCTGGCGGGTGTAGAGGAAGTCGATCACCGCCTTGCGGCAATACGCGTACCGCGGGTCCTCGGCCAGCGCCACCCGGTCGCGGGGCCGGGGGATGTCGACCGCCAGCACCTCGCCGATGGTGGCCGCCGGGCCGTTGGTCATCATCACGATCTTGTCGGAGAGCAGCACCGCCTCGTCCACGTCGTGGGTCACCATCACCACCGTGCTCTTCGTTTTGGCGACGATGGCCAGCAACTCGTCCTGCAGCTTGGCGCGGGTCAGCGCATCGAGCGCGCCGAAGGGCTCGTCCATCAGCAGCACCTGCGGCTCCATCGCCAGGGCCCGGGCGATGCCCACGCGCTGCTTCATGCCGCCGGAGATCTCGCCCGGCCGCTTCTGCGCCGCCGGCACCAGGCCGACCAGCGCCAGCGCGGCGTTGGTGCGGTCGCGCAGCCGGGCTTTCGACTCCGTGGCGGAGAAGACGCGCTCCACGCCCAGGAAGATGTTCTCGTAGCAGGTCAGCCACGGCAGCAGCGAATGGTTCTGGAACACCACCGCCCGCTCGGGGCCGGGGCCGGTGATCTCCTTGTTGGCGCAGAGCAGGGTGCCCTGCGTGGGGGTGGTCAGGCCGGCGATCAGGTTGAGCAGGGTGGACTTGCCGCAGCCCGAATGCCCGATCAGCGCGACGAACTCGCCCTTGGCGACGGTCAGGTCGATGTCGCGCAGGGCCGGAAACGCACCCTTGGCGGTCTTGAAGGTCTGGGCGACGTTCTGGACCTCGATGAACTTGGTGGACAGCGATGCATGGCTCATTGGGAAACCTCCGTGCCGCGCACTGCGGCGCGAACCTGTGTGAAGCGGTTCGGCAAGGCGTTCATGACTTCACCTCTTCGAACGTGAACGCGGTCGCCAGCTTGATCAGCGCGTACTCCAGCAACAGGCCCACGATGCCGATCACGAAGATCGCGATGATGATGTTCTTGACGTTGAGGTTGTTCCACTCGTCCCACACCCAGAAGCCGATGCCGACGCCGCCGGTCAGCATCTCGGCCGCGACGATCACCAGCCAGGCGGTGCCGACGGCCAGGCGCACGCCGGTCAGCATGTAGGGCAGCACGGCGGGGAACAGGATCTTGGTGAGGATCTTCCACTCGCTCAGGTTCAGCACCCGGGCGACGTTCATGTAGTCCTGCGGCACCCGCTGCACCCCGACGGCGGTGTTGATGATCATCGGCCAGATCGAGCAGATGAAGATCGTCCAGATGGCCGCCGGATTGGCGCCCTTGAAGACCAGCAGGCCGATCGGCAGCCAGGCCAGCGGCGAGACCGGCCGCAGCAGGCTGATCAGCGGATTGCACATCCGCGAAAGAAAGCTGAACCGGCCGACCGCGAAGCCCACCGGAATGCCCACCACCGCCGCCAGGCCGAAGCCCAGGGCCACCCGCTGCAGCGAGGCCAGCACGTTCCAGCCCACGCCCTGGTCGTTCGGGCCCTTGCTGTAGAACGGATCGCTGAAGACGACGATCGCCTGCTGCAGCGTGTCGGCCGGCGTCGGGATGCTGCCGGCGGTGACCGCCGAGACCAGCTGCCACACCACGCCCAGCAGCACGATGCCGACCACCGGCGGCAGCACCCGCAGCCAGAAGCCGCGCCAGTCGCGCGGCATGCGGGCCGGCTTTCGGGCATCCTTCAGCCCTGCAGCCGGCGATTCGCTTGGACTTGTTGCTATGGTATTCATAGTGGTGGGCGCTTGGGACCGGCCGGGGGCCGGGGGGTCGGTGGGCGGGACGGCGAGGGGCGAGTGGAAGACGGCGCTGACCATGGTGGGGCTCCCGGCCGGCTCAGGCGTGGACCTTGAACGCATCGGCGTACTGCTTGGGGTTCTTGCCGTCCCAGACGGTGCCGTCGATCAGCTTGCTGGTGCGCATCGTGTCCTTGGGGACCGGCGTGTTGCTGGCGGCGGCGGCGTCCTTGTAGATGCCGATCTGGTTGATCTGCTGGGCCACGGACAGGTAGTCGGGGTGCTCTTTCAGCAGGCCCCAGCGCTTGTGCTGGGTCAGGAACCACATGCCGTCCGACAGGTACGGGAAGTTGACGTTGCCGTCGGCGTAGAACTTCATGTAGTTCGGGTCGTCCCAGGTCTTGCCCAGGCCGTTCTGGTAGCGGCCCAGAATGCGCTGGTTGATCGCGTCGACGCTGGTGTTGACGTACGACTTGTCGGCGATGGTCTCGGCCATCTTCATCTTGTTCTGCAGGCCCGCGTCGATCCACTTGCCGGCCTCCAGGATGGCGGCGGTCACCGCGCGGCAGGTGTTGGGGTACTTCTTGGCGTATTCGCCGGTGGTGCCCAGCACCTTCTCGGGGTGGTCCTGCCAGATGTCCTGGGTGGTGACGCCGGTGATGCCGATGCCGTCCATGATCGCGCGGTGGTTCCAGGGCTCGCCCACGCAGAAGCCGTCCATGTTGCCGATGCGCATGTTGGCCACCATCTGCGGCGGCGGCACGGTGATGACCTTGCTGTCTTTCAGCGGGTTGATGCCGTAGGCCGCCATCCAGTAGTACAGCCACATCGCATGGGTGCCGGTGGGGAAGGTCTGGGCGAAGGTGTATTCGCGCTTGTCGGTGGCCATCAGCTTGGCGAGCGACGGGCCGTCGATCGCGCCCTTGTCGGCCAGCTTCTTCGACAGCGTGATCGCCTGGCCGTTGTGGTTCAGGTTCATCAGCACCGCCATGTCCTTCTTGGCGCCGCCGATGCCCAGGTGCACGCCGTAGACCAGGCCGTAGAGCACATGGGCGAAATCGAGTTCGCCGTTGACCAGCTTGTCGCGCACGCCGGGCCAGCTGGCCTCTTTGCTGGGCACGATCTTCACGCCGTATTTCTTGTCGATGCCCAGCACCGAGGCCATCACCACGCTGGCGCAGTCGGTCAGCGGAATGAAGCCGATCTTGACCTCGGTTTTCTCCGGTGCGTCGGAGCCGGCGGCCCAGACGCCGCCGTGGCCCAGACAGGAGAAGATCGCACCGGTCCCCACGGCGCCGGCCTTGCCGAGGAAATCGCGGCGGCCTGCGTTGGCGGGGGCCTTGGCGGTTGCGGGGGCGGAACCGGGGGACTGCGTTGCCATCTTTCAACTCCTGAATGTGTCGGGGAAACCGACCCGGAAAGTGAAAACGGCGCCCATCTCTCGACCGCAGGCTGGCGCCGCCGGTGGGAGATGGACGCCGTTGTCCGGGTGTCTGGGTGACCTTGTGCCCCGACCGCCTTTGGCCGGGTTACGGATACGACGTAGCAGGAGTCGTGCCAGTGCGTGGCAGCGCATTCGGGCGGGAAAGCGGGCCGCGGCGGTGCGCGGAAGGCCGCGCGGCGTGCCGGCACGCGCGGTTCAGCGCCATTCCGTGGTGCGACGCACCATGAGTGGAGGGCGGCCCGGCGCGCGGCCGTCAGCGCGCACCACCGGGCAGCAGGTCGGCCATGGCCAGCACCGCCTCGGCCACATCGACCAGGCGGCGGTTCTGGCTCATCGCGGTCTGGCGCAGCATCTTGTGGGCTTCTTCTTCGCTCAGCTGCCGGTGCGCCATCAGCAAGCCCTTGGCGCGCTCGACCAGCTTGCGTTCGTTGAGCGAGGCGCGCACCGTCGTCAGCTCGTCGTTCATCGCCTGCAGGCGGCGGGACTGCTCCTGCACCATCTCCAGCACCGAGCGCTCCAGGTGCGGGCCGTACGACTGCGGCGCACCCGCGAAGCCGTCTGCCGGCGGCACGCCGAATCCGCCCGGTGCCGGCGCGGGGCCGGCCAGCGCCGCCAACAACGACTGCTGCGACTGCAGGTCCTGCCGCGCCTGGGCGATCTTGCTGTCGCAGCGGGCCAGCAGGTCGGTCGCGAGCCGTGCCTCGACCGCCTGCATCGCGTCGATGCGGGCGCTGCAGCAGTCGAACCAGCCCTGGCTGGCCTCGGGGTCCAGATAGCCGTCTTCCGGGGCGGTACAGCCGATGCGGCGCAGCCGCTCCAGGTCTGCCAGCGGCCGGCCGTCGTTGCAGGCCTGCCAGAGCGCCAGCGGGCCGGCCTCGGCGAAATCGGCGAAGACCTGGAAACAGCGCTCCTGCGAGTCGATCAGGTGCAGCCACTGCTGCTGGCGCCGGGCATCGGAGCGGCCGCTGGCGAAGGCGGCGGCGCCGGTGGCGCGCTCCTGGCCGGCGAACTCCTTGCCCTGCATGAAATTGAACATCGCCACCAGCAGTCGCGAGACCTGCGGATCGCTCGCGCTGTCGGCCGCCTCGAACACCACCGCCAGCAGGCCCGCGACCAGGCCGATGAAGGCCTGCGTCGCCTCGGCCGCGGTGATGCCGTCGAGTGCGTCGATCCGCTGGCGCAGCGCGGGCAGCGATTCCAGCCCGTGCAGTACGTAGGCGATGCGGCTGAAGAGCCGGGCGCCGTTGCCGATGCGGCCGCCGTCGATGTCGAGCCGGTCGAACGCGGCACGGGCCTCGGCCTCCAGCCGGCGGCATTCGTCGATCTGCCGGGCGCGCTCGGCCGTCCAGCGCCTGCCGCCCGAGCCGAGCACCACGTTGGTCATGCCGCGCTCCCGCTGCAGCGCATGGACGAACCGGCCCGTGCGCTGCACCAGCTCGCTGGTCAGCATCAGCTGCTCCAGCTCGCGGATCTCGCACTGCCGGGCAGCGATCAAAAAACTGAGACCTGATGTCATGGAGCGTGTGCCGGATTGCGCGGCAGGGCAGGGGGGGCCGGCCGCTGCGTCGTGGGTACGCCATCATGCCCGAGCGGTCGGGGCCGGCCGCCTACACTCGCGGGATGCTGGTACTGGGTATTGAATCTTCTTGCGACGAAACGGGCGTGGCCCTGGTCGAAACCGACGGCGCCGCGCTGCCGCGGCTGCGCGCGCATGCGCTGCACAGCCAGATCGAGATGCACCAGGCCTACGGCGGCGTGGTGCCCGAGCTGGCCAGCCGCGACCACATCCGCCGCGTGCTGCCGCTCACCGAAGCGGTGCTGGCCGAGGCCGGCAGCACCCTGGCCGCGGTCGACGTGGTGGCCTACACCCGTGGCCCGGGGCTGGCCGGCGCGCTGCTGGTGGGCGCGGGCGTGGCCTGCGCGCTGGGCGCCGCGCTCGACAAGCCGGTGCTGGGCGTGCACCACCTGGAGGGCCACCTGCTGTCGCCCTTCCTGAGCGCCGACCCGCCCGAATTTCCTTTCGTCGCGCTCCTGGTGTCGGGCGGCCACACCCAGCTGATGCGGGTCGACGGCATCGGCCGCTACACGATGCTGGGCGAGACCATCGACGACGCGGCCGGCGAGGCCTTCGACAAGAGCGCCAAGCTGATGGGCCTGGGCTACCCCGGCGGACCGGCGCTGTCGCGGCTGGCGGCCCTGGGCGATCCGGATGCCTTCAAGCTGCCGCGCCCGCTGCTGCACAGCGGCGACCTGGATTTTTCCTTCGCGGGCCTCAAGACCGCGGTGATGGTCCAGGCCAAGCGGCTGGGCGACGACCTGGAGGCCCGCAAGGCCGACCTGGCCGCATCGACCCAGGCGGCGATCGTCGACGTGCTGGTCAAGAAGACGATGACCGCGCTGCAGCAGGCCGGCCTGGACCGGGTGGTGGTCGCCGGCGGCGTGGGGGCCAACGCCCTGCTGCGGGCCGCGCTGAACGACCGCTGCGCGGCCCGCGGCATCCGGGTGCACTACCCCGAGCTGCACCTGTGCACCGACAACGGCGCGATGATCGCGATGGCCGCCGCGATGCGGCTGCAGGCGGGCGCCGCGGAGGCCCACCGCGGCTACAGCTTCGACGTCAAGCCGCGCTGGCCGCTGGACCAGATCGACGCCGTTTGAGAGGGCACAACGGCTAGGGTTTGGCTCGCATCGGATGCTGTCCCGGTCCGAGAAAAAGCCACCAGGGCCGGTCAAAGCAGTGGTGGCTTTTGCGTTGCTGCACAGCATGCGCCGCGTGGCGTGTCAGAAGGTGTGAAAGAACCGTAGCGAGCAAGCCCGAGTGTGCGTTGAGGACCGGAGCCGTACTTCGGTACGGTGAGGACCGCAGACGCGCCATCGGGCTGCGCAGTAGGTTCTCTCGCACCTTCTCAGTCGATCGCCAGCGTGGTGACGTTGCTGACCGGCTGCTTCTTGGCCAGGTGCAGGCTCAGCACCCCGTGTTCGAGCTTGGCGCTGCTGGCGGCCGCGTCGATCTCCTGCGGCAGCTCGTACGCCGCCTTGAAAGCGCGGGGGGCGCCTTCGATGCTGTCGATGCGCAGCACCGCGCCTTCCAGGCCGATGTTCAGGTGTTCGCGGGCCAGGCCGGGCACGTCGATCTGCAGGTCCCAGGCGGTGTCGTCCTGGTGGACCAGGGTGGCGGGGTTGCGGGCCTGGGTGCGGGGCGCCAGCAGGGCGTCGTTGACGAAGCGCTCGAAGCTGCGGTCGACGGTGCGGGGTGCGGTGGCGTAGGAAGCGCGGCGGATCACAGGTGCGAAGAACATGGAAAAACTCCTTGGTTACACTGCGCGGCCCTCGGACGGATGAGCGCCGCATGGAGCGAATCTGCGCACCCGTTCGGGCATTTCAAGAGAGAAAAATGCGCGTCGAAAATATGCTGTCCCTTGCCTTGAAAACAGGCGCCGCAGCGTTATGTGCCTCGGTTTTTGCCGTGTCGGCCCAGGCCCCGGCCGCCCCGGCAGCGGCCCCCGCCGCCACCGCCCGCCCTATCCGGATCGCGATGATCGAGAGCCTGTCGGGCCCTTTCGCCAATACCGGCGAGGCGGTCTTCCGCAATCTGGTCTGGGCGATCGACCGGGTCAACGCCCGCGGCGGCGTGGCGCTGCCCGGCGGTGCCCGGCCGCTGCAGCTGCAGCGCTACGACAGCAAGGGCCAGAACGAAGAGGCGCTCTCGGCCCTGCGCGCCGCGATCGACGACGGCGCGGGCTTCGTGGTGCAGGGCAATTCTTCGGCGACCGCCGCCGCCCTGGTGGACGCGCTGGAAAAGCACAACCGGCGCGATCCGGCGCGCCGCATGCTGTTCCTGAACTATTCGGCGGTCGATCCGGCACTGACCAACGAGAAATGCAGCTTCTGGCATTTCCGCTTCGACGCGCATGCCGACATGCGGATGGCGGCGTTGATGCAGATGCTGCAGGCCGACCGGGCGCTGCGCCGCGTCTACCTGATCGGCCAGGACTACAGCTTCGGCCAGGGCGTGCTGCGCGAAGCGCGCCGCCAGCTGGCGGCCACCCGCCCGGATGTCGAGATCGTCGGCGAAGAACTGCACCCGATGGGCCGGGTCAAGGATTTCGCGCCCTATGCCGCCAAGATCCGCGCCAGCGGTGCCCAGGCGGTGATCACCGGCAACTGGGGCAACGACCTGACGCTGCTGGTGAAGTCGGCGCGCGAGAGCGGCTTCGACGGCAGCTTCTACACTTTCTACGGCAATGCGCTGGGCGCACCGGCGGCGCTGGGCGACGCCGGCGTCGGCCGGGTGATCGCGGTGGCCGACTGGCTGCCCAACGTGCCCGGCGCGCAGAGCGAGGCCTTCTACGCCTCGTTCCGCCAGCGCTACCCGAAGCCGGCCGACGACTACGTCCACATGCGGATGCAGTTGATGGTCGAGGCGCTGGCCCGGTCGATCGCCCGGGCCGGCACCGCCGAGCCTCTGGCGGTGGCCCGCCAACTGGAGACGGCCGATGTCGAACTGCAGGGCCAGCGCGGCCATATGCGGGCGGCCGACCACCAGTTCCAGCAGGGCCTGGTCGTCGGCGTGATGGACCGGCAGGGTGCGCCGGGCGTCAAGTTCGACGTCGAAGGCTCGGGCTACGGCTTTCGGGTGATCAAGGCGCTCACGCCGGCCCAGGCCGAGCTGCCGACCACCTGCCAGATGCAGCGTCCGGGCTGAGGTGCCTCAGCGGCCGTAGCCCAGGCAGGCGCCGGCGTTCGGCAGGCCGCGGCATTCGCGGTTCAGGCGGCGGTCCCGCTCGGCCGTCGTTTCACCCGAGCCGCCCTGCATCTGCCGTGGGCGCGACACCCGGTGGCGGACGGTGCGCGGGGGCTGCGGCGTATCGGCCTGCGCATCCTGCGCGCGCGCAGCGTGGGCCGGCGCGGTCGTCAGCAGGCTGCCGAGCAGCAGGGCCGCGGCCGCCAGCGCGGATGCGACGGGCAGGGCGGTGATCGAGGCGCGGCGAGGGGCGGTGGCGTACATCGTCGTGGGCAGGGGTAAAAGGGGAGGAGGGGCGGGGAAGCGGCTCACGTTATAATCGACGGGCTTTGCATTCGGCAAGGCGCACGTGGCGCGCAGTTCCAGCGCACCTCGCAAGTCGAACATCTACCGGAAATCAACATGATCGCATCCTCCATCAAGGCCGAAGTCGTCAAAGACAACGCCCGCGCCGCCAACGACACTGGCAGTCCCGAAGTGCAGGTCGCCATCCTGACGGCCCGCATCAACGAACTAACCCCCCATTTCAAGACCCACGCCAAGGACCACCACGGCCGCCGCGGTCTCCTGCGCATGGTCAGCCGCCGCCGCAAGCTGCTCGACTACCTGAAGGCCAAGGACGCAAGCCGCTACACCGCGCTGATCGCCAAGCTGGGTCTGCGCAAGTAAGCGCACACCATTGAAAAAACGCCTGGGTTAGCGCGCTAGCTCAGGCGTTTTTTACTTCCGGAGTCCGCAACACAGAGCGAAGCTGTGTCATTCCAACGGGCCTTGGCTCCGAGGCTCGCTGGAATGGCATCGTGTTCTGAATTGCACTCCGGCCCGTGCAGGTCCTCCGTGAGCTGCTATCGATTGAAGAGCAAAAAGGAATACGCATGAGCATTTTCAACAAAGTCACCAAGACCTTCCAGTGGGGCGAGCACACCGTCCGCATGGAAACCGGCGAGATCGCGCGCCAGGCCTCCGGCGCCGTGCTGGTGGACATCGACGACACCGTCGTGCTGGCCACCGTGGCCGCATCCAAGACCGCCAAGAGCGGCCAGGACTTCTTTCCGCTGACCGTCGACTACATCGAGAAGACGTACGCCGCCGGCAAGATCCCCGGCAGCTTCTTCAAGCGCGAAGCCAAGCCGAGCGAACTCGAGACCCTGACCAGCCGCCTGATCGACCGCCCGATCCGTCCGCTGTTCCCCGAAGGTTTCTTCAACGACGTGCACGTGGTGATCCACACCGTGTCGCTGAACCCCGAAGTCGATGCCGACATCGCCGCCATGATCGCGGTGAGCGCGGCGCTCGCCGTCTCGGGCATCCCGTTCGCCGGCCCCATCGGCGCGGCCCGCGTGGGTTACGTCAACAACGAATACGTGCTGAACCCGGGCCAGACCGCCCGCAAGAACTCGCAGCTCGACCTGATCGTCGCCGGCACCGAATCCGCCGTGCTGATGGTCGAGTCGGAAGCGCAGCAGCTGTCCGAAGAAATCATGCTCGGCGCCGTGGTGTTCGGCCACGAGCAGGGCAACATCGCGATCAACGCGATCCACGAACTGGTGCGCGACGCCGGCAAGCCGGTCTGGGACTGGCAGCCGCCCGCCAAGGACGAGCCGCTGATCGCCAAGGTCAACGCCCTCGCCGAAGAAAAGCTGCGCGCCGCCTACCAGCTGCGCAACAAGCAGGCCCGCACCCAGGCCCTGCGCGAAGCCACCGCGTCGGTGATCGACGGCCTGAAGGCCGACGGCTCGTCGGTCGACAGCGTCAAGGTCGAAGGCCTGCTGTTCGACATCGAAGCCAAGATCGTCCGCAGCCAGATCCTGGCCGGCGAGCCGCGCATCGACGGCCGCGACACCCGCACCGTCCGCCCGATCGAGATCCGCAACAGCGTGCTGCCCCGCACCCACGGCTCGGCCCTGTTCACCCGCGGCGAAACCCAGGCGCTGGTGATCACCACGCTGGGCACCGAGCGCGACGCGCAGCGCATCGACGCGCTGGCCGGCGAATACGAAGACCGCTTCCTGTTCCACTACAACATGCCTCCCTTCGCCACCGGCGAAGTGGGCCGCATGGGCTCGACCAAGCGCCGCGAAGTCGGCCACGGACGCCTGGCCAAGCGCGCGCTGATCGCGGTGCTGCCGAGCAAGGAAGAATTCCCGTACACGATCCGTGTCGTGTCGGAAATCACCGAGTCGAACGGCTCCTCGTCGATGGCGTCGGTCTGCGGCGGCTGCCTGTCGATGATGGACGCCGGCGTGCCGATCAAGACCCACGTGGCCGGCATCGCCATGGGCCTGATCAAGGACGCCAGCCGCTTCGCCGTGCTGACCGACATCCTGGGCGACGAAGATCACCTGGGCGACATGGACTTCAAGGTGGCCGGCACCGCCGCCGGCATCACCGCGCTGCAGATGGACATCAAGATCCAGGGCATCACCAAGGAGATCATGCAGGTCGCACTGGCGCAGGCCAAGGAAGCGCGCCTGCACATCCTGGGCGAAATGCAGAAGGCCATGGGCGAAGCCAAGACGGTCGTGTCCGACTTCGCACCCAAGCTCTTCACCATGAAGATCAATCCGGAAAAGATCCGCGACGTGATCGGCAAGGGCGGCTCGGTGATCCGTGCGCTGACCGAGGAAACCGGCACGCAGATCAGCATCGACGAAGACGGCACGATCACCATCGCTTCGACCGACAACGCCAAGGCCGACGAAGCCAAGCGCCGCATCGAGCAGATCACCGCGGAAGTCGAAATCGGCAAGGTCTACGAAGGCCCGGTCGTGAAGATCCTCGACTTCGGCGCACTGATCAACCTGCTGCCCGGCAAGGACGGCCTGCTGCACATCAGCCAGATCGCCCACCAGCGCGTCGAGAAGGTCACCGACTTCCTCACCGAAGGCCAGATCGTCAAGGTCAAGGTCCTGGAGACGGACGAGAAGGGTCGCGTGAAGCTGTCGATGAAGGCGCTGCAGGAGCGTCCGGCCGCCGGCGGCTATGGCGGTGCCTTCGGCGACGCCTCCCAGCAGCAACAGCAGCAACAGCAGCAGGGCCATGCCACCCCGGGTTCGCAAGGCTGATCGACCGATCGCCTTTTGCTCCTGAATTCGTAGCGCACAGCCGGCGTCCAGCGCCGGCTTGCGCACGAAATGGCTCCAAATTTTCTTTGCGAGAGTTTCCGATGCGTGTTGTCGAGATCACATCCTTTGGCGCGCCCGACGTGCTGCAGCTGGCCGAGCGCCCGCTGCCCACGGCCGGCGCAGGCGAACTGCTGATCCGGGTCGCCGCCAGCGGTATCAACCGGCCGGACGTGCTGCAGCGGACCGGCAACTATCCGGTGCCCCCGGGCGCGTCGGACATCCCCGGCCTGGAAGTCGCGGGCGTCATCGAGAGCGGAGACGCGGCCGCCATGGCCGAGGCCGGCCTGAAGGTGGGCGACCGCGTTTGCGCGCTGCTCGCCGGTGGCGGCTATGCCGACCACGCGGTGGCGCCGGTGGCGCAGTGCCTGCCGGTCCCGGAGGGGCTGAGCGACACCGAGGCCGCGGCCCTGCCGGAGACCTTCTTCACCGTATGGAGCAACGTCTTCATGCGCGGCCGGCTGCAGAAGGGCGAGACCCTGTTGGTCCAGGGCGGCACCAGCGGCATCGGCGTCACCGCGATCCTGCTGGCCAAGGCGATGGGCGCGACGGTGATCGTCACCGCCGGCGACGACGCGAAATGCGCCGCCTGCCTGAAGCTGGGCGCCGACCACGCGATCAACTACAAGACGCAGGACTTCGCGGCCGAGGCCAAGCGCCTCACCGACGGCAAGGGCGTCGACGTGGTGCTCGACATGGTGGCGGGCAGCTACGTGGCCCGCGAGATCGAGTGCCTCGCCGAAGACGGCCGCATCGTGGTCATCGCGGTGCAGGGCGGCACCAAGGCGGAGTTCAACGCCGGCCTGCTGCTGCGCCGCCGGCTGACGGTCACCGGCTCGACGCTGCGGCCCCGGCCGGTCGCGTTCAAGGCGGAAGTCGCCCGCGAACTGCGCGAGCGGGTCTGGCCGCTGCTGGCGTCGGGCCAGGTGAAGCCGGTGATCCACGCCACCTTCGACGGCGCCCGCGCCGCCGAGGCGCACGCCATGATGGAATCCGGCGCGCACGTCGGCAAGATCGTGCTCACCTGGTGAGCACCGAACACACCATGAACGAAAAGAAGAAGAAGCTCATCGTCGGCAACTGGAAGATGAACGGCGGCCTGGAGGCCAACGCCCGTCTCCTGACCGACCTGAAGGCCGGCCTGGAATCGCCGGCCTGCGACGTGGCCGTCTGCGTGCCCGCGCCCTACCTGGCCCAGGTGGCCGGTCTGGTCGCCGGTTCGCCGGTGGCCGTGGGTGCGCAGGACGTGTCCGCCCAGGCGCAGGGCGCCTACACCGGCGAAGTCTCGGCCGGCATGCTGCGCGAATTCGGCGTGCGTTTCGCGATCGTCGGGCATTCGGAGCGGCGCCAGTACCACGGCGAAACCGATGCGGTCGTCGCCGCCAAGGCGGTCGCCGCGCTGGAGGCGGGCATCGTCCCGATCGTCTGCGTCGGGGAGACGCTGGCCGAGCGCGAGGCCGACCGCACCGCCGAGGTCGTGGCACGCCAACTGGCCGCCGCACTCGACGCCCTGGGCGACCGCGCCGCCGGCATGGTGCTGGCCTACGAGCCGGTCTGGGCCATCGGCACCGGCAAGACCGCCTCGCCCGAGCAGGCGCAGGCGGTGCACGCGGCGCTGCGCAGCCAGCTGCGCGACGCTTCCGCCGATGCGGCCGGGGTCCGGATCCTGTACGGCGGCAGCATGAACGCGGCCAATGCGGCCGAGCTGCTGTCGCAGGCCGACATCGATGGCGGCCTGATCGGCGGCGCGTCGCTCAAGGCCCCGGATTTCCTGAAGATCGTCAACGCCGCGCACTGACCGGCGGCCCGCACCCTGTATTTGGAGTTTCTATGAACATCGTCCTCAACCTCGTCCTCGCCGTGCAGATCCTGTCGGCCCTCGGCATGATCGGCCTGATCCTCATCCAGCACGGCAAGGGTGCCGACATGGGCGCCGCCTTCGGCAGCGGGGGCTCGGGCAGCCTGTTCGGCGCCAGCGGCAGCGCCAACTTCCTTTCCCGCACCACCGCGGTGCTGGCGGCCGTCTTCTTCGTCTGCACGCTGGCCCTGGCCTATTTCGGCAACCTGCGTCCGGCCGATTCGGGCAGCGTGCTCGACCGCGCGGGCGTGTCGTCTCCCGCCGTGGTGCCACCGGCCGATACCGGCCCGGCCGGACAGATCCCGGGCAACACGCCTGCCACGCCTGCCGCGTCCGGTGCCACCGACAACTCGGTCCCGGCACCGGTGGCGCCCGCTGCACCCAAGCCCTGAGTCAAGAGTGAAAACTCTGTAGCCCGACGAAAAACGGGTGATTACAGAGTAGAATCGTAGACTGTTCGGAAAGCCAACAACCGCAAGGTCCTCATGCCATCCGAACATCGCGAAATAGCCGTCGTGGTGAAATTGGTAGACACGCTATCTTGAGGGGGTAGTGGCGAAAGCTGTGCGAGTTCGAGTCTCGCCGACGGCACCATACACAACCTGCCTGGACCCTCGTTCAGGCAGGTGCAAGCGGCCAGCAAATCCCCAAAATGAACCTCGATCAGTACCTGCCTGTCCTCTTGTTCATTTTGGTCGGCATCAGTGTCGGCATCCTGCCGCAGGTGCTCGGATACATCCTCGGGCCCAACCGGCCCGACGAAGCCAAGAACTCCCCCTACGAGTGCGGTTTCGAAGCGTTCGAGGACGCGCGCATGCAGTTCGACGTGCGCTACTACCTCGTCGCCATTCTCTTCATCCTGTTCGATCTCGAGATCGCTTTCCTGTTTCCCTGGGCCGTGGCGCTCAAGGACATCGGCGCGACCGGGTTCTGGGCCGCCGTGATCTTTCTCGGCATCCTGGTGGTCGGTTTCGCCTACGAATGGAAAAAGGGCGCGCTGGATTGGGAGTGATCCGGCCAGCACAAGGAGTTCACGATGGCTATCGAAGGTGTTTTCAAGGAAGGTTTCATCACCACGTCGTACGACTCGGTGGTGAACTGGGCCAAGACCGGCTCGCTGTGGCCGATGACGTTCGGCCTGGCCTGCTGCGCGGTCGAGATGATGCATGCGGCCGCGGCCCGCTACGACATCGGCCGCTTCGGCGCCGAGGTGTTCCGCGCCAGCCCCCGCCAGTCCGATCTGATGATCGTGGCCGGTACGCTGTGCAACAAGATGGCGCCGGCGCTGCGCAAGGTCTATGACCAGATGGCCGAACCGCGCTGGGTGCTGTCGATGGGCACCTGCGCCAACGGGGGCGGCTACTACCACTACAGCTATTCGGTGGTGCGCGGCTGCGACCGCATCGTGCCGGTCGACGTCTACGTGCCGGGCTGCCCGCCCACGGCCGAAGCCCTGATCTACGGGATCATCCAGTTGCAGCAGAAGGTGCGCCGCACCAACACGATTGCCCGCGTATGAGCGCACATTCCATGACCGACGCCAACCCGGCGCTGGCGATTTCGCCCGAAGCGCTGCAGGAAGTCTTGGCGGCCGCACTGGGCGACAAGGCGACGCGTTTCGTCGTGCGTCTGGGCGAGGTGACGGTGATCGTGTCGCCCGAGAACTACCTGGCGGCCATGCAGATCCTGCGCGACGCACCGGGCTGCAGGTTCGAGCAGTTGATCGACCTCTGCGGCGTCGACTACTCCGAGTACCGTGACGGCCTGTGGGAGGGCGCGCGCTTCGCGGCCGTCACCCATTTGCTATCCGTCAGCCTGAACCAGCGCGTGCGGGTCAAGGTGTTCTGCGCCGACGACGACATGCCGATGGTGGCGTCGGTGACGCCGCTCTGGAGCGCCGCCAACTGGTTCGAGCGCGAGGCGTTCGACCTGTTCGGCATCGTGTTCGAAGGCCACGAGGACCTGCGCCGCATCCTGACCGACTACGGCTTCATCGGACACCCTTTCCGCAAGGACTTCCCGCTGTCGGGCCATGTCGAGATGAAGTACGACCCCGACATGAAACGCGTGGTCTACCAGCCGGTGTCGATCGAACCGCGCGTGGTCACGCCGCGCATCATCCGCGAAGACAATTACGGCGGTCTGCACTAAGCGGCCGCGGCGACGGTATTTTCATGGCTGAAATCAAGAACTACACCCTGAACTTCGGGCCGCAGCATCCGGCAGCGCACGGCGTGCTGCGCCTGGTGCTCGAGCTCGACGGCGAAGTCGTCCAGCGCGCCGACCCCCATATCGGCCTGCTGCACCGCGCCACCGAAAAGCTGGCCGAGCACAAGACCTTCATCCAGTCGCTGCCCTACATGGACCGGCTGGACTACGTGTCGATGATGTGCAACGAGCACGCCTACTGCCTGGCCATCGAGAAGCTGCTCGGCCTGGAAGTGCCGATCCGCGCGCAGTACATCCGCGTGATGTTCTCCGAGATCACCCGCCTGCTGAACCACCTGATGTGGCTCGGCTCGCACGGAAACGATTGCGGCAGCTCCACCATCCTGATCTACGCCTTCCGCGAGCGGGAAGACCTGTTCGACGTGTACGAAGCGGTGTCGGGCGCGCGGATGCACGCGGCGTACTTCCGCCCCGGTGGCGTCTACCGCGACCTGCCGGACGCGATGCCGCAGTACACCGTCAGCAAGCTGAAGAACGCCCGTGCGCTGGCCCGGATGAACGAGAACCGGCAAGGCTCGGTGCTCGATTTCATCGACAGCTTCACCCAGCGGTTCGACGGCCACATGGACGAGTACCACACCCTGCTCACCGACAACCGCATCTGGAAGCAGCGGACCGTCGGTATCGGCGTGATGGACGCCGACCGTGCGCTCAACCTGGGCCTGACCGGCCCGATGCTGCGCGGCTCGGGCGTGGCATGGGACCTGCGCAAGAAGCAGCCCTACGACGTCTACGACAAGATGGACTTCGACATCCCGGTCGGCAAGACCGGCGACTGCTACGACCGCTACCTGGTGCGCATGGAAGAAATGCGCCAGTCGAACAAGATCATCAAGCAGTGCGTCGACTGGCTGCGGGTCAACCCCGGCCCGGTCATCACCGACAACCACAAGGTGGCCGCACCCGACCGCGAATCCATGAAGGCCAACATGGAAGAGCTGATCCACCACTTCAAGCTCTTCAGCGAAGGCTTCCACGTGCCCGAAGGCGAGGCCTATGCCGCGGTCGAGCATCCGAAGGGCGAGTTCGGCATCTACCTGGTCAGCGATGGTGCCAACAAGCCGTACCGCCTGAAGATCCGCGCGCCGGGTTTCGCGCACCTCGCCGCCATGGACGAGATGGCCCGTGGCCACATGATCGCCGATGCGGTCGCCGTCATCGGTACGCTGGACATCGTTTTCGGGGAGATCGACCGATGAGCTCGGATACCACCCACACCGCCGCCGTGCCGCTGTCGGCAGAGGCCCATGCGCGCTTCGCGCGCGAGATCGCCAAGTACCCGGCCGAGCAGAAGCAGTCGGCCGTCATGGCGTGCCTGGCCATCGCGCAGCAGGAGCAGGGCTGGGTCAGCCTGGAAAGCGAAGTCGTGATCGCCGGGTTGCTCGGCATGCCGCAGATCGCGGTGCACGAAGTCACGACCTTCTACAACATGTACAACCAGCAGCCGACGGGCAGGTTCAAGCTCAACGTCTGCACCAACCTGCCGTGCCAGCTGCGCGATGGCCAGAAGGCCCTGCACTACCTGGAAAAGAAGCTGGGCATCTCGATGGGCGAGACCACGCCGGACGGCCTCTTCACGCTGCAGCAAAGCGAATGCCTGGGCGCCTGCGCCGATTCGCCGGTGATGCTGGTCAACGACCGCACCATGTGCAGTTTCATGAGCGACGAGAAGCTCGACCAGCTGATCGACGGCCTGCGCGGTGCCGAACAGCCGTCGAAGCAAGGAGCCTGACATGAACGCCCAACAAGTGTTGTCCCAGTTCCAGGCGACGGGTGTGCAGACCTGTTTCCACGACCGCCACATCGATCCGCAGATCTACGAAGGCCTCGATGGCACCAACTGGCGCCTGAAGGACTACGAGGCACGTGGCGGCTACCAGGCGCTGCGCAAGATTCTCGGCAAGCTGGACGTGCCGGCCGACGCGCCGGTGCAGACCGATGCCGAAGGCAAGCCGATCGATCCGAACGCCGGCCTCACGCAGGACCAGGTGATCGCCACCGTCAAGGAATCGGGCCTGCGCGGCCGCGGTGGTGCGGGCTTTCCGACGGGCCTGAAGTGGAGCTTCATGCCCCGCCAGTTCCCGGGCCAGAAGTACCTCGTCTGCAATTCGGACGAAGGCGAGCCCGGTACCTGCAAGGACCGGGACATCATGATGTTCAACCCGCACATCGTGATCGAGGGCATGATCATTGCCGCCTACGCGATGGGCATCACCGTCGGCTACAACTACATCCACGGCGAGATCTTCCAGACCTACGACCGTTTCGAGGAAGCGCTGGAAGAAGCGCGTGCTGCCGGCTATCTCGGCGACGCGATCCTGGGCAGCAAGTTCAGCTTCCAGCTGCATGCGGCCCACGGCTTCGGCGCGTACATCTGCGGCGAAGAAACGGCCCTGCTCGAATCGCTCGAAGGCAAGAAGGGCCAGCCGCGCTTCAAGCCGCCGTTTCCCGCCAGCTTCGGCCTGTACGGCAAGCCGACGACCATCAACAACACCGAGACCTTCGCCGCGGTACCGTGGATCGTGCGCCATGGCGGCGCGGCCTACCTCGCCTGCGGCAAGCCCAACAACGGCGGCACCAAGATCTTCTCGGTGTCGGGCGACGTGGAGAAGCCCGGCAACTACGAAGTGCCAATGGGCACCCCGTTCGCCAAGCTGCTCGAACTGGCCGGCGGCGTGCGCAAGGGTCGCCAGCTCAAGGCGGTGATCCCCGGCGGCTCTTCGTCGCCGGTGCTGCCGGCCGCCATCATGATGGAATGCACGATGGACTACGACTCCATCGCGAAGGCCGGCTCGATGCTCGGCTCGGGCGCGGTGATCGTGATGGACGATTCGCGCAGCATGGTCGAATCCTTGCTGCGGCTGTCGTACTTCTACGCCCACGAATCCTGCGGCCAGTGCACCCCGTGCCGCGAAGGCACCGGATGGATGTGGCGGGTGATCGACCGTATCCAGCATGAGGAAGGCCGCGCCACCGACCTCGACCTGCTGAATTCGGTGGCCGACAACATCCAGGGGCGCACCATTTGCGCCCTGGGCGACGCGGCGGCGATGCCGGTGCGCGCCATGATCAAGCATTTCCGTCCCGAGTTCGAAGCGCTGATCCAGCAGAACCGCAACTCCCAGAATCCGGCTCACGCCTGACCCCGCGGACCCACGACATGGTTGAAATAGAACTCGACGGCCAGAAGGTCGAAGTTGCCGAAGGCTGCATGGTCATGCATGCGTCCGAAAAAGCCGGCACCTACATTCCGCATTTTTGCTACCACAAGAAGCTGAGCATCGCGGCCAACTGCCGCATGTGCCTGGTCGACGTGGAAAAGGCGCCGAAGCCGATGCCCGCCTGCGCCACGCCGGTGACGCAGGGCATGGTCGTCCGCACCAAGAGCGACAAGGCGATCAAGGCGCAGCAGTCGGTCATGGAGTTCCTCCTGATCAACCACCCGCTGGATTGCCCCATCTGCGACCAGGGCGGCGAGTGCCAGCTGCAGGACATCGCCGTCGGTTACGGCGGCTCGGGTTCGCGCTACGCGGAAGAAAAGCGCGTCGTCTTCCCGAAGGATGTCGGTCCGCTGATTTCCATGAAGGAGATGAGCCGCTGCATCCACTGCACCCGCTGCGTCCGTTTCGGCCAGGAAGTCGCCGGCGTGATGGAGCTGGGCATGATCCACCGCGGCGAGCATTCGGAGATCACGACGGTCGTGGGCGACACGATCGACTCGGAGCTCTCCGGCAACATGATCGACATCTGCCCGGTCGGTGCGCTGACCAGCAAGCCGTTCCGCTACAGCGCCCGTACCTGGGAGCTGTCGCGCCGCAAGTCGGTCAGCCCGCACGATTCGACCGGCGCCAACCTGATCGTCCAGGTCAAGAACAATGAAGTCCTGCGGGTTCTGCCGCTCGAGAACGAAGACGTCAACGAGTGCTGGATCGCCGACCGTGACCGCTTCTCGTACGAAGCGCTGCGCAGCGAAGACCGCCTGACCCAGCCGATGCTGAAGCAGGGCGGCCAGTGGCAGCCGGTCAGCTGGCAGGCAGCGCTCGAGTACGTGGCCAACGGCCTGCGCCAGATCAAGGCCGACCACGGCGCCGCGTCGATCGGTGCGCTGGTGAGCCCGCACAGCACGCTGGAAGAGCTGTACCTGGCCGGCGCCCTGGTGCGCGGCATGGGCAGCGACAACATCGACTACCGCCTGCGCACCGCCGACTTCTCGGCAGAGCAGGGCGATGCGGTGCGATGGCTTGGGATGCCGATCGCCTCGCTATCCGGCCTGCAGAGCGTGCTGGTCGTCGGCTCGAACCTGCGCAAGGACCACCCGCTGTTCGCGCAGCGCATTCGCCAGGCTGCGCGCAAGGGTGCGGCGGTGCATGCGATCCGGTCGTCCGAGGACGATTGGGCGATGACGCTGGCGTCCTCGACCGTCGTGCCGCACACCCGGTGGGTCGCAGCGCTGGAGAACATCGCCAGCGCCATTGCGGCGGAGCAGGGCGTCGCATCGCCTGTCGCCACCCCAGCGGATGCCTCCGGTACCGCCGTCGCCCGCACGCTGCTGTCGGGCGAGCGCAAGGCCATCCTGCTGGGCAACGGCGCGGCACACCATGCCGATGCGTCGTTGATCCTGAGCCTCGCGCAGTGGATCGGACAGCAGACCGGCGCTTCGGTCGGCTACCTCACCGAAGCGGCCAACACCGTCGGTGCCCAGTATGTCGGCGCCCTCCCGCAAAACGGCGGCCTGCATGCGGGCCAGATGCTGCAAGGCAAGCTGAAGGCGGCGCTACTGCTCAATACCGAGCCGGCGTTCGACGCAGCCGGTGGCGCAGCCGCCGCCGCAGCCCTGGGTGGCGCGGCGATGGTCGTCTCGCTCAATGCCTTCAAGGCCAATCTGGACATCGCCGACGTGCTGCTGCCGGTGGCGCCTTTCACCGAAACCTCCGGCAGCTTCGTCAACGCCGAAGGCCGCCTGCAGAGCTTCCATGCGGTGACCAAGCCGCGCGGCGATGCGCGTCCGGCATGGAAGGTCATCCGGGTGCTGGGCAATCTGCTGGGCCTGCCAGGTTTCGCATTCGAATCCTCGCAGGAGGTTCTGGCGCAGGCCCGCGGTGCGATGGCGGCCGATGCGAGCTTCCTGCCGGAAGCACGGCTCTCCAACACGACCGGTGCGCCCCTGCGCGCGGCGACGCCCGACGCGGCCGAGCCTGCGGTGGCGGCCATCTACGAACTGGACGGCCTCGTTCGCCGGTCGGAATCGCTCCAGTTGACGGCGGACGGACGGGCCGGCCGCGCCGCGCAGCGCGCAGGAGCCGCAGCATGATCGACAGCATCTACGGATTCGGCCAGAACCTGGTCGGTGCGGGCTGGTGGACGGGCGGGGCTTGGCCGGTCATCTGGAACCTGCTCAAGATCGTCTGCGTGCTGGCACCCCTGCTGGGCGCCGTCGCCTACCTGACGCTGTGGGAGCGCAAGCTGCTCGGCTGGATTCAGGTACGCCACGGCCCCAACCGGGTCGGTCCGATGGGCCTGTTGCAGCCGATCGCCGACGCCCTCAAGCTGCTGACCAAGGAAATCATCAGCCCGTCGGCGGCTGCGGGCGGCCTGTTCCGCCTCGGCCCGATCATGGCGATCATGCCGGCCCTGGCCGCATGGGTCGCGATCCCGTTCGGCCCCGACGTGGTGCTGGCCAACGTCAACGCCGGCCTGCTGCTGATCATGGCCATCACCTCGGTCGAGGTTTACGGCGTGATCATCGCGGGCTGGGCATCCAACTCGAAGTACGCGTTCCTCGGTGCGCTGCGGGCGTCGGCCCAGATGGTGAGCTACGAAATCGCCATGGGCTTCTGCCTGGTGGTGGTGATCATGGTCACCGGCAGCCTGCACCTGGGCGACGTGGTGGCCGGACAGGCCAAGGGCATGTTCGCCGACCGGGGCCTGGGCTTCCTGTCGTGGAACTGGCTGCCGCTGCTGCCGATCTTCGTGGTCTACGTGATCTCGGGCGTGGCCGAAACCAACCGCCATCCGTTCGACGTGGTCGAGGGTGAGGCCGAGATCGTGGCCGGCCACATGGTCGAGTACTCGGGCATGGGCTTCGCCATCTTCTTCCTAGCCGAGTACGCCAGCATGTGGCTGGTGGCGATCCTGGCCGCGCTGATGTTCCTGGGCGGCTGGCTCTCGCCGGTCGCGTTCCTCGATTTCGTTCCCGGCTGGATCTGGCTGGGCATCAAGACCTTCTTCGTGGTGTCGCTGTTCATCTGGGTGCGCGGAACATTCCCACGCTTCCGCTATGACCAGATCATGCGCCTCGGCTGGAAGATCTTCATTCCGGTGACCCTGGTCTGGCTGCTCGTCGTGGGCGGCTGGATGCAGACCTCGTGGAACATCTGGAAGTAAACGGAGATTTGACGATGTCAGCCGCTGCTGTATCCGCTTTTTCAATCAAGGACTTCTTCAAGAGCTTCATGCTCGTGGAGCTGGTCAAGGGCATGGCCCTCACCGGACGCTACGCGTTCAAGCGCAAGGTGACCGTCCAGTTCCCCGAAGAGAAGACGCCGCTGTCGCCGCGTTTCCGGGGCCTGCACGCACTGCGCCGCTACGACAACGGCGAAGAGCGCTGCATCGCCTGCAAGCTGTGCGAAGCCGTGTGCCCGGCCGTGGCGATCACGATCGAGTCCGAAGTGCGCGACGACGGCAGCCGCCGTACCACCCGCTACGACATCGACCTGACCAAGTGCATCTTCTGCGGCTTCTGCGAAGAGAGCTGCCCGGTCGATTCGATCGTGGAGACCCACATCCTCGAGTACCACGGCGAAAAGCGGGGCGACCTGTACTTCACCAAGGACATGCTGCTGGCGGTGGGCGATCGCTACGAAAAAGAAATCTCCGCGGCCAAGGCGGCCGACGCCAAGTACCGCTGAAGCGGTCCCCCGAGAACCCCCATGGACGTCAAGACCGGTTTCTTCTTTCTTTTCTCGTTCGCGCTGCTGTTCGCCGCCTTCCGGGTGATCACGGCGCGCAATCCCGTGCATGCGGTGCTGTACCTGATGCTGGCCTTCTCGCAGGCATCGGCGATCTGGCTGCTGCTGCAGGCCGAGTTCCTGGCCATCGTCCTGGTGCTGGTGTACCTGGGCGCGGTGATGGTGCTGTTCCTGTTCGTCGTGATGATGATCAACATCAACATGGAGGGTCTGCGCCAGGGTTTCTGGAAGCACTTCCCCCTGGCGGCCGTGATCGGCGTGGTGATCGCGCTCGAAATGGCCTATGTGCTGATGGGCGGCTTCCGCGAGAGCGGTGGCCCGCGTCCGATGGTGACCATGGGCGGCGCGGCGTCCGAGGTGTCCAACACCCACGCGCTCGGCATGCTGCTCTACAGCCAGTACCTGTATCCGCTGGAGATCGCGGCCGTCATCCTGCTGGTCGCGATCGTCGCCGCCATCGCGCTGACGCTGCGCCGCCGCAAGGACAGCAAGTTCGTCGACGTCGCCGACCAGGTGCGCGTCCGCGCCCAGGACCGTGTGGCCCTGGTCAAGCTCGATGCGACGCGGCCGCCGGCACCTGTTGAACCCGTCGCCGCGCCCGCGGTGGAGAAGAAGGCATGACGCTCACGCTTGGACATTTCCTGTCGCTCGGCGCGATGCTGTTCGCGCTGTCGGTCATCGGCATCTTCCTGAACCGCAAGAACCTGATCGTGCTGCTGATGGCGATCGAGTTGATGCTGCTCGCGGTGAACATGAATTTCGTCGCGTTCTCGCACTACCTGGGTGACATGCACGGACAGGTGTTCGTGTTCTTCATCCTGACGGTCGCCGCCGCCGAATCCGCGATCGGGCTGGCCATCCTGGTGCTGCTGTTCCGCAACAAGTCGAGCATCAGCGTCGAGGATCTCGACACGCTCAAGGGCTGAGGCTGCGGCCGAGTAGAAGAAAGACACGAGAACGATGAGCGCAACCCTTTCCGCCTCGACCCTGCTGGCCATTCCGCTGGCGCCGCTCGCCGGCGCCTTGCTGGCCGGCATCCCGGGCACCCTGTTCGGCGGCAACGTGCTGGGCCGCAAGGCCAGCCACACCCTCACCATCCTGGGCGTGTTCATCGCGTTCGTGCTGTCCGCGATGACGCTCTGGAGCGTGGTGCAGGACGGCGCCCGCTTCGACCAGACCCTCTACACCTGGATGACGGTCGGATCGCTGAAGATGGAGGTCGGCTTCCTGGTCGACAGCATCACGGCGATGATGATGTGCGTCGTGACCTTCGTGTCGCTCATGGTGCACATCTACACCGTCGGCTACATGGCCGAGGACGATGGCTACGACCGCTTCTTCGCCTACATCTCGCTCTTCACCTTCTCGATGCTGATGCTGGTGATGAGCAACAACCTGCTGCAGCTGTTCTTCGGCTGGGAAGCGGTGGGCCTGGTGTCGTATCTGCTGATCGGTTTCTGGTTCAACAAGCCGACCGCCATCTTCGCCAATATGAAGGCTTTCCTGGTGAACCGTGTGGGCGACTTCGGTTTCATCCTGGGCATCGGCCTGATCGCGGCCTACACCGGCACGCTGAACTACGCCGAGATCTTCGCCAAGAAGGGCGAACTGGCCACCCTCGGCTTCCCCGGCACCGACTGGATGCTGATCACCGTGATCTGCATCTGCCTCTTCATCGGTGCGATGGGCAAATCGGCCCAGTTCCCGCTGCACGTGTGGCTGCCCGATTCGATGGAAGGCCCGACGCCCATCTCGGCGCTGATCCACGCGGCGACGATGGTGACCGCCGGCATCTTCATGGTGTCGCGCATGTCGCCGCTGTTCGAGCTGTCGGACACCGCGCTCAACTTCATCCTGGTGATCGGGGCGATCACCGCGCTGTTCATGGGCTTCCTGGGCATCATCCAGAACGACATCAAGCGGGTGGTGGCGTATTCGACGCTGTCGCAGCTGGGCTACATGACGGTCGCACTGGGTGCGTCGGCCTATTCAGTCGCGGTGTTCCACCTGATGACGCACGCGTTCTTCAAGGCGCTGCTGTTCCTCGGCGCCGGCTCGGTCATCATGGGCATGCACCACAACCAGGACATCCGCTGGATGGGCGGCGTCCGCAAGTACATGCCGATCACCTGGATCACCTCGCTGCTGGGCTCGCTGGCCCTGATCGGCACGCCACTGTTCTCGGGCTTCTACTCGAAGGACAGCATCATCGAAGCGGTGCACGAAAGCCACCTTCCGGCCGCCGGCTTCGCCTCTTTCGCCGTGCTGGCGGGCGTGTTCATCACCGCCTTCTACTCGTTTCGCATGTACTTCCTGGTTTTCCACGGCAAGGAACGCTACGACCAGAATCCGGATGCGCACCACGATGCACACCACGGCGACGACGGCCACCACGCCCACGCCGACGCGCATGCCACCGCGCACGACGACCACCACGGCCACGATGCGCACGGCGGCAAGCCGCACGAGTCGCCCTGGGTCGTCACCCTGCCGCTGGTGCTGCTGGCGATCCCGTCGGTGCTGATCGGCTTCTTCACCATCGAGCCGATGCTGTTCGGCGACTTCTTCCAAAACGTGATCTTCGTCGACGGCGACAAGCACCACGCGATGGCCGAGCTGGCGGAGGCTTTCCACGGACCGCTGCAGATGGCGATCCACGGCCTGACCACCTGGCCGTTCTGGTTGGCGCTGGCGGGTGTCGTGTCGTCCTACTACATGTACATGGTCAACCCGAAGGTGCCCGCCGCGATCAAGCGGACCTTCCAGCCGATCTACACGCTGTTCGAGAACAAGTACTACCTCGACTGGTTCAACGAGAACGTCCTGGCGCGCGGTGCGCGGGCGCTCGGAACCGGTCTCTGGAAGGGCGGCGACCAGGCCGTCATCGACGGTGCGCTCGTCAACGGCTCGTGGAAGGTCGTCGGCCGTATCGCTGCCGCCGTCCGCCATCTGCAGAGCGGCTATATCTACCACTATGCGCTCGTGATGATCGTGGGTGTGTTCGTGCTGCTGACCTACTTCGTGTGGCATGACCAGTTCTTCGCGCTCTTCAAGTAATAACAACAAGGAAAACGACACATGGGCTGGTTGAGTCTCGCCATCTGGACGCCGATCGTGTTCGGCGCCGTACTGCTGGCGTTCGGCAAGAAGGAGCAGGCGGGCCTGGTGCGCTGGCTGGCGCTCGCCGGGTCCTTGCTGGGTCTGCTTGTCACGGTTCCGCTCTACCAGGGCTTCCGCCTCGGTACGTCGGCGATGCAGTTCGTGGAGCGCCACACCTGGGTGGAGCGTTTCAACATCCACTACCACCTGGGCCTGGACGGCATCTCGTTCTGGTTCGTGCCGCTGACCGCCTTCATCACGGTCATCGTGGTGATCGCCGCATGGGAAGTGATCACGGAGCGCGTCAACCAGTACATGGGCGCGTTCCTGATCCTGTCGGGCCTGCTGATCGGCGTGTTCAGCGCGCTCGACGGCATCCTGTTCTACATGTTCTTCGAAGCCACGCTGATCCCGATGTACCTGATCATCGGCATCTGGGGCGGCGGCAACAAGATCTACGCGGCGTTCAAGTTCTTCCTCTACACGCTGCTCGGTTCGCTCTTGACGCTGGTGGCGCTGATCTACCTGTACACCCAGTCGGGCGGCAGCTTCGACATCGCGACCTGGCATCGCCTGCCGCTGTCGTCGACGGCGCAGACGCTGATCTTTTTCGCCTTCTTCGCGGCCTTCGCGGTGAAGGTGCCGATGTGGCCGGTGCACACCTGGCTGCCCGACGTGCACGTCGAGGCGCCCACCGGCGGCTCCGCCGTGCTGGCCGCGATCATGCTGAAGCTGGGCGCCTACGGCTTCCTGCGGTTCTCGATGCCGATCGCACCGGACGCCTCCCGCGAATGGGCCTGGCTGATGGTCGCGCTGTCGCTGGTCGCGGTGGTCTACGTGGGCCTGGTGGCGATGGTCCAGAAGGACATGAAGAAGCTGGTGGCCTATTCGTCGGTCGCGCACATGGGCTTCGTGACCCTCGGCTTCTTCCTGTTCAACGACCTGGGCGTGTCCGGCGGCATCGTGCAGATGATCGCCCACGGCTTCGTCTCGGGTGCGATGTTCCTGTCGATCGGTGTGCTGTACGACCGGGTCCACTCGCGCGAGATCGCGGCCTATGGTGGCGTGGTCAACACCATGCCCCGCTTCACCGCGTTCGCGTTGCTGTTCGCGATGGCCAACTGCGGCCTGCCGGGCACGGCCGGGTTCGTCGGCGAGTGGATGGTGATTCTGGCGGCGGTGAAGGCCAACTTCTGGGTCGGCCTGCTCGCCTCGACCGCCCTGATCTTCGGCGCCGGCTACACCCTGTGGATGTTCAAACGCGTCTACCTGGGCCCGGTGGCCAACGACCACGTCCGCGACCTGAAGGACATCAACGGCCGCGAGTTCCTGATCATGTCGCTGCTGGCGATCGCGGTGCTCGCCATGGGCCTGTACCCGAAGCCGTTCACCGACGTGATGGACGCATCGGTCGCCGATCTGCTGCGCCACGTCGCCACCTCGAAGCTGCGCTGACCCACTGAACTGAAGTAGAAGAGATATGGACACATTCGGCTGGGCCACCCTTTACCCGGAGATCTTGCTGCTCGTGGCGGCCTGCGTGATTGCGCTGCTGGATCTGCGAACGACCGACACCCGTCGCGTCCTGACCTACGTGCTGACGCTGACGACCCTGGCGGCCACCGCGCTGCTGGCCGGCTGGCAGGCGCACACCGGAGGTACTTCGTACGGCTTCTCCAACATGGTGGTCAGCGACCCGATGGGCAACTGGCTGAAGTGCTTCGCGGCCATCGCGATGTTCGTCACCATCGTCTACGGCCGGCCGTACGCCGCGGGCCGCGACATGACGCGCGGCGGAGAACTGTTCACGCTGGGCATGTTCGCCTTGCTGGGCATGCTGATCATGATCGGCGGCAACAATTTCCTGGTGATCTACCTGGGTCTGGAACTGCTGACGCTCTCCAGCTACGCCCTGGTCGCACTGCGCCGCGACGATACCAACGCCACCGAAGCGGCGATGAAGTATTTCGTGCTCGGCGCGATGGCCAGCGGCTTCCTGCTGTACGGCCTGTCGATGCTCTACGGCGCGACCGGCTCGCTCGACATCGGCCAGGTCCTGAAGGCGGTGAGCACCGGCCAGATCCGCCACCAGGTGCTGGTCTTCGGCGTGGTCTTCATCGTGGCCGGCATCGCCTTCAAGCTGGGCGTGGCGCCGTTCCACATGTGGGTGCCCGACGTCTACCAGGGCGCGCCGACGGCGGTGACCCTGATCATCGGCGGCGCCACCAAGCTGGCCGCCTTCGCGATGACGATGCGCCTGCTGGTCGAGGGCCTGCTGCCGATGGCGATCGACTGGCAGCAGATGCTGGCGGTGCTGGCGGTCTGCTCGCTGGTGATCGGCAACCTGGCCGCCATCGCGCAGAAGAACCTGAAGCGCATGCTGGCCTACTCGACGATTTCGCAGATGGGCTTCGTGCTGCTCGGCATGATGTCGGGCGTGATCCGGGGCGACGTATCGGCAGCCTACAACGCCTACAGCTCGTCGATGTTCTACATCGTCACCTACGTGATGACGACGCTGGCCGCCTTCGGTGTGATCATGCTGCTGGCGCGCGACGGGTTCGAGCACGACGAGATCGCCGATTTCGCCGGCTTGAACCAGCGCAGCCCGCTCTACGCCGGCGTGCTGGCCCTGTGCATGTTCTCGATGGCCGGCCTGCCGCCCCTGGTGGGCTTCTACGCCAAGCTGGCGGTGCTGCAGGCGTTGATCAGTTCGGGCCTGCCGCTCTACATCGGCGTGGCCGTGGTCGCGGTGGTGATGTCGCTGATCGGCGCGTTCTACTACATCCGTGTCGTCAAGGTCATGTACTTCGACGCGCCGAGCGACACCACGCCGGTGGTGGCCGGTGCCGACGCGCGCTGGATGTTGACGCTCAACGGTGCGCTGGTGCTGGTGCTGGGCGTCCTGCCGGGCGGGCTGATGACGCTCTGCGCCCGTGCCGTCGTCAAGACGCTGGGTACCTGACGCCATCGCTGCGCACAGGTCCACACGGCTGCCCCGGCTGCATGTCCCACACATTCGCGGTCTGGCTGGTAGGGTTGGCGGGGCTGGTTCTGGCCAACCTGCCGTTCGCCAGCCAGCGCCTTTTCGCGGCCATCCCGATGCATGCGCCCAAGTCCCTGGCGCTGCGCTTGGCGGAGCTGGTGGTGCTGTACTTCGTGGTCCTCGGCATCGGCCTGCTGCTCGAGAAGCGCGCGGGCCAGATCGCACCGCAGGGTTGGGAGTTCTACGCGGTGACGGCGGCCGTCTTTCTGACCCTGGCCTTCCCGGGCTTCGTCTATCGCTACCTGCTGCGGAGCCGCAACCGAGATGCCTGACACCTTCCCCTTGCCCACCTTGTCCGCCATCGAGGGCGACGACGCGCACCTGCGCGAAGTGCGCACCGCTGGCGAATCGATCCTGGAGGGCCGCTTCCTCAAGGCCCGGCGCGACCAGGTGCGGCTGCCCGACGGCGGCACCTCGACCCGCGAATACATCGTCCATCCCGGTGCGGTGGTGGTCGTGCCGCTGCTGGACGACGGCCGGGTGGTGCTGGAGCGGCAGTACCGCTATCCGGTGGGCGAGGTCATCCTGGAGTTTCCGGCGGGCAAGCTCGATCCCGGCGAGGCACCGCTGCACTGCGGCCGGCGCGAGCTGCTGGAGGAAACCGGCTTCACCGCCCGCGAATGGGCGCGCGCCGGGGCCATGCACCTGGCGGTCGGCTACTCCACCGAAATCATCCACATCTATTTCGCGCGGGGACTGGTGGCCGGCAAGCCGTCGCTCGATCCGGGCGAGTTCGTCGATGTCTTCGCGGCCTCGGTGGCCGAACTGCTGGAATGGTGCCGCAGCGGCCGGGTCACCGATGCCAAGACGCTCGCCTGCGTGGTACACCTGCAGAACCTGACCACGGGTGGTTGGGCACTGGAATGGCACGCTGCCGACGACCCGGCCCTTCCGGCCGGCTCCCGATGAAGGTGCTCGACCTGCAGTGTGGGCAGGGCCACGACTTCGAGGGCTGGTTCGGCTCCGAAGATGATTACCTGGGCCAGCGCGCGCGCGGCCTGGTGAGCTGTCCGGTCTGCGGCATCGCGGACGTGTCTAAGCTGCCCAGTGCGCCCCGCCTCAACCTGGGCAGCGCCCGCGGCGACCGTGCTTCGGCGCCGGCAACCGGTCGCGGAGCGGCACGGGTGGACGGTCCGGCGGGCAGTGCCTCCGCAGCCGCCCCGGCACTCACCGCGGAACAGGCCGCCTGGTGGCGCGCCGCCCGTGCATTGGTCGGCAAGGCCGAGAACGTCGGCCCGCGCTTTGCCGACGAGGCCCGCCGCATCCACCACGGCGAGGCCGCCGAGCGTAGCATCCGCGGCCAGGCCACGCCCGACGAGGCCCATGCGCTGCGGGAAGAGGGCATCGGTGTGCTGCCGCTGCCGGCCGCGCTCACGGAAACGCTGCAGTGATCCCCGACCTCGCCGGCGCGCTGGTCGGGCTGTTCGCCCTGGTGGTGACCGCCGTGGTGGTGCGCCTGGTCAAGCGGTGGTCCGACCGGCGCGAGCACGCGCGTGCCCTGGCTTCCCAGCCCGCCGCAAGCCGGCAGGTACGACGCGCCGAAGGCCGCAAGCGCGCGGGGCGCACGGCGCGGTGATGCGCGGCCGCGGCCGCCCACTCACACGTCGAACTGCAGCGCCGCCAACCGCGCATAGGTGCCGCCGGCCGCCATCAGCGCCGCATGCGTGCCGGATTCGACGATCCGCCCGTGCTCCAGCACCACGATGCGGTCGGCGTTCTGCACCGTGGCCAGCCGGTGGGCGATGATCAGGGTGGTGCGGCGTCCGGCGCCGCGTTGCAGCGCTGCGTCGAGGGCGGCCTGCACCATCCGCTCGCTCTCGGCATCCAGCGCGCTGGTGGCCTCGTCCAGCAGCAGCAGCGGCGGGTCTTTCAGCAGTGCGCGGGCGATGGCGATGCGCTGCCGCTGTCCACCCGAGATGCGCACGCCGCGCTCGCCCAGGAAGGTGTCGTAGCCCTGCGGCAGCGCCTGCAGGAAATCGTGGGCGAAGGCGGCCCGGGCGGCGGCCTCCACCTCGGCGTCGGTCGCGTCGGGCCGGCCGTAGCGGATGTTCTCGCGGGCGGTGGCCGAGAACACCGCCGCATCCTGCGGCACGATGCCGATCCGGCCGCGCAGGTCGGCCAGGTCGAGGCGCTGGAGGTCCATCCCGTCGACCAGGATGCGGCCGGCGCCCGGGTCGGGGTCGTAGAAGCGCTGGAGCAGCTGGAACACGGTCGTCTTGCCGGCGCCGCTCGGCCCGACCAGTGCGACGGTCTCGCCCGGGGCGACCTGCAGCGTCAGGGCCCGCAGGGTGGGGTGCGCCGGCCGCGACGGGTAGTGGAAATCGACTGCTACGAAATCGATAGCAAGACCCCGGCCTTGTTCGCCGGCCGCGGGTGCTTTCGACCACCGATCGGGCTGCTGCGGCGCTGCGGGCGACTGGATCGGCGAACGGGTGTGCAGCAGCTCCATCAGCCGCTCGGCCGCGCCGGCTGCACGCAGCAGGTCGCCGTAGACCTCGCCCAGCACGGCCGAGGCGCTGGCCAGGATCAGCACGTAGACGACGGTCTGACCCAGCTGGCCGGCGCTCATCGTGCCGTCCAGCACCGCGCGGGTGCCGGCGTACAGGCCCCAGAGCAGGGCCGCGCTGGTCGCGATGATCACGAAAGCCACCAGCACCGAGCGGGCGCGGCTGCGGCGCACCGCGGTGTCAAAGGCCTGCTCGTTGGAGGCGGCGAAGCGGGCCGACTCGCGCGCCTCGGCGGTGTAGACCTGCACCAGCGGCACCGCGTTCAGCACCTCGGCCGCGATCGCGCTGGCATCGGCGATGCGGTCCTGGCTGGCACGGGAGAGGGCGCGCACCCGGCGGCCGAACCAGGCGCTCGGCACCACCACCAGCACCACCGCGGCCAGCACCGCCAGCATCAGCGTCGGGTGGGTCCAGAGCAGCACGGCCAGCGCGCCCAGGCCCATCACCGCGTTGCGCAGCCCCATGCTGAGCGAAGAGCCGACGACGGTCTGGACCAACGTGGTGTCGGCCGTCAGCCGCGACAGCACCTCGCCGGTCTGGGTGGTTTCGAAGAATTCGGGGCTTTGCCGCAGCACATGGGCATAGACCGCGTTGCGGATGTCGACCGTGATCCGCTCGCCCAGCCAGCTCACCATGTAGAAGCGGCCGGCAGAGAAGGCACCCAGCGCCACCACCACGCCGAACAGCGCGGCGAAGTGGGTGCGCAGCGTCATCAGCCGCGCGCCCGGGTCCTGCGCGGCGAGGCCCCCGTCGACCAGGCTGCGCAGCGCCAGCGGGAACGCGAGCGTGGTCGCCGCGGCACCGACCAGCAGCACGAGCGCCAGCAGGATGCGGCCGCGGTAGAGCAGCAGGAAGCGCAGCAACGCCCGCCGGTGGCGCACGGCGGCCTCGGGCGTGGGGCCGGGGGAAGCGGCCCGTGCGACGGCCAGGGCCGGTGACGGGCCCGAAGGGGCGGGCGGCTGGGCCATGGGGTGCTCGGACGGCTGGCGTCGCCTCAGCGCCCCCAGCTGTCCTTCAGTCCGGTGATGCGGTTGAAGGCCAGGCCCGGCGTATCGGCGCCGGTGTCCACCGCGAAGTAGCCGTGCCGCTCGAACTGCCAGCGGCTGCCGGGCGCGGCGTTCGCCAGGCTCGGCTCCAGCCGGGCCGTCACCGTCTTCAGGCTGTCGGGGTTGAGCACGCTCAGGAAATCGCGGTCGCCCGCGTCGGGATGCGCCTCGGTGAAGAGCCGGTCGTAGAGGTGCACCGGCGCTTCGATGCCGTCGCTGTCGCCCACCCAGGTGATGACCCCCTTGACCTTGACCGCATCCGCACCGGGTGTGCCGCTCTTGGTGTCGGGCAGCAGGGTGGCCTGCACCTCCAGCAGCCGGCCATCGGCATCGACCGTGGCGCCGGTGCATTCGACGACGTGGCCGTACTTCATCCGCACCTTGTTGCCGGGCTTGGCCGTGCCGTCGGCCGCGGTGTGCGGCGGGTAGAAGCGGAAGAAGCCCTTGGGCGGTACCGCCTCGAAATCGCTGCGCTCGATCCACAGGTCGCGGCCGAAGCGCAGGCTGCGCTGGCCCAGCTCGGGGTGGTGCGGATGCACCGGCGCGCTGCAGGCGTCGAGCGTGCCGGCGCCCATCAGTGCGTCCCAGTTGGTGATCACCAGCTTCACCGGGTCCAGCACCGCCATCGCACGCGGTGCCTTCTCGTCCAGGTCTTCGCGCAGTGCGATCTCGAGCGAGCTGTAGTCGATCCAGCCGCCCGCCTTGCTGGCGCCGCTGCGTTCGCAGAACAGGCGGATCGCCTCGGGCGTGTAGCCACGGCGGCGCAGGCCGGCGATGGTGGGCATGCGGGGGTCGTCCCAGCCGGTGACCCGGCCTTCGTCGACCAGCTGCCGCAGCTTGCGCTTGCTGGTCACCACGTAGGTGAGGTTGAGACGGGCGAACTCGTACTGGCGCGGCGCGGGCGCGGCCAGCAGGCCGCCCTCGATCAGCCGCTCGAGCAGCCAGTCGTAGAAAGGCCGCTGGTCCTCGAACTCCAGGGTGCAGATGCTGTGGGTGATGTTCTCCAGCGCGTCCTCGATCGGATGCGCGAAGGTGTACATCGGGTAGATGCACCAGGTGTCCCCGGTGTTGTGGTGCGTCGCGCGGCGGATCCGGTAGAGCGACGGGTCGCGCAGGTTGATGTTGGGCGACGCCATGTCGATCCTGGCCCGCAGCACCGCGGCGCCGTCGGGCAGCCGGCCGTCGCGCATCGCGCGGAACCGGGCCAGGTGCTCGGCCGGGGAGCGGCCGCGGAACGGGCTGTCGGTGCCGGGCGTGGTGAAGTCGCCGCGGTTGGCCCGCATCTGCTCGGGCGTCTGCTCGTCGACGTAGGCATGGCCGGCCTCGATCAGGTACTCGGCCGCCCGGTACATGAAATCGAAGTAGTTGCTGGCGTAGTAGAGATGGCTGGTGCCGTTGGATTGCCAGTCGAAGCCCAGCCAGTGCACCGCGTCGACGATCGCATCGACGTATTCCTGCTCTTCCTTCTCGGGGTTGGTGTCGTCGAAGCGCAGGTGGCAGACGCCGCCGTACTCCTGCGCCAGGCCGAAATTCAGGCAGATGCTCTTGGCGTGGCCGATGTGCAGGTAGCCGTTGGGCTCGGGCGGGAAGCGCATCCGCACCCGCTGCGGGTCGGCGGGGCCGGCCGACTGGTGGGCCGCGTCGCCGGGGCCACCGCCCCAGTGGCGCCGGGCATAGGTGCCGGTGTCGAGATCGTTCTCGATGATCTGGCGGAGGAAATTGCTGGGGCGCACCGCGTCGCGGGCAGTCTCGGAAGCGGTCGGCGCGGCGGGGTTCGGCCGCGTGCCGGTGGAAGAGGAGGTCATCCTCCGATTCTAGGTGGCGCGCCGGCCACGGCCGGCCCTCGGGGAACACGGCATGGTCCGCGGTGGATCCTCCCACGGGCGTCGAAGTCGAACGCGGCGGTAGAGTAAGAGCGTCCGTCAGGCGTTACCCATGGAAACCACAATTCACCTTCGCCTGCCATCCGGCGCCGACTTTCATGCGTTACTGGTTCACGAGGCGCCGGATCGACCGCTGCGCCCTTCAAAGGAGATCCTCCATGATCGCAAGCATCTACCGCCGTTTGGCCCTCGGCGCCGCCGTGATGGTCGGCGCGCTGGCTACCGTGGGCGTCGCGCATGCCCACGGTGGTGTTTCGTGGTCGCTGGGCATCAGCACACCGGGCATCGGGTTCGGTGTGGCAGCCCCGACCTATTACAACCCGCCGCCGGTGTACTACACGCCCCCCCCGGTGTATTACAACCCTGCGCCGGTCTATGTCCCGCCCCCCCGCCCGGTGTACTACACCCCGCCTCCGGTCTACGTGGCGCCCCAGCCGATCTACTACGGCCCACCCCGGGGCTACTACGGGCCACCTCGGGGTTACTACGGCCCACCGCCGGGCTGGGGCGGTGGTGGCTATGGCGGCTGGCGCCGCTGAGTGTCCGACGCGGACTGCGGCCCGGGTGGGCCGTGGTCGATCCCTCGACAGCCGTGTCTCTCCCTGTAAGAGACACGGCTTTTTCGTTTCCGCATCGCGTGTCCGGCGGACCCGCCGGCGATCGACGGCTGTCGGCCGTCATGCAGAATCGTGCGCTCATGCCGGCTGCGGTCGGTCTTCGAATCCCGCCAGGACCCTGACACGATGAGCAGCCTGTTCGACGATTTCCTCTCCACCGACGAGGCCCTGGATGCCTTCGACCCGCCCCGCTTCGTGGCCGCGATGCTGCGCTTCGAAAGCGCCCTGGCCCGCGCGCAGGCCCAGGCAGGCTTGATTCCCCCAGCGGCTGCCGAGGTTATCGCCGGCCAGTGCAGCGTCGCATCCTTCGACGTCGCGCAGATCGTCCGCGACAGCGGCCGGGCCGGCAGCGTCGCGATCCCGCTGCTCAAGGCGCTGAAGGAGCGGGTGGGCGCGGTCGATGCCGCCGCCACCGCCTTCACCCATTTCGGCAGCACCAGCCAGGACGTGATCGACACCGCGGCCGCCCTGGTCACCCGCCCGGTGCTGGAGCGGATCGACGCCGAAGGCCGGCAACTGGTCGCGGCCTTGCTGGACCTGGCCGAGCGCCACGCGGCCCTGCCGGTCCTGGCCCGCACGCTGGGCCAGCCCGGCTCGGTCACCAGCTTCGGCTGGAAGTGCGCCCAATGGGCCGCGCCGATCGCCCGCAGCCTGGCGCAGGTGCGGACGGCAGCGGCCGAGGCGCTGGCGGTGCAGCTCGGCGGCGCGGTCGGGACCCAGGCGCAGATGGCGGGCAAGGGCCCGGCGGTGGTCGCGCTGATGGCCACCGAGCTGGGCCTGGCTGCGCCCGATGCGCCGTGGCACACGCAGCGCGACCGGTGGGTGGCGCTGGGCTGCGCGCTCGGCGTGCTGGTCGGCAGCGTCGGCAAGCTGGCGCGCGACCTGGCGCTGATGGGCCAGTACGAGGTGGGCGAGGTGGCCGAGCCGTCGGAGCCCGGCCGCGGCGGCTCGTCGGCGATGCCGCACAAGCGCAACCCGGTCGCCTCGATGGTGGCGCTGGCGGCGGCGCACCGTGCGCCGCAGTGCGTGGCCGCGCTGCTGGCCGCGATGCCGCAGGAACACGAACGTGCCCTGGGCGCCTGGCAGGCCGAGCTGGCCGAATGGCCGGTGCTGCTGCAGTCGGCCCACGGCGCGGTGCGCGCGCTGGCCCAGGCGGTGCCCGGCCTGCAGGTGCATGGCGACCGGATGCGCGCCAACCTCGACCGGCTGCGGGCGGAGTTGCCGCCCGCCGCCGCCGAAGAATGGTTCGCCCCCGCGCTGGCCGACCATGCGGCCGGCCTGGCCCGCGCGCAGGCCGCCCGGCTGCGCGTGCTGCTGGCCGCCTGATCCGAACCCGCTCCCTTCCATCCGAAAGCACCCGATGCCCGAATCCACCCCGCCCCACCCGCAGCAGCAGGACTACGACAGCGGCATGCAGAACCGGCGCCGCGTCCTGGGCGACGCCTGGGTCGACAAGGCCGCCGCCAACGTCCATGCCTACAACGCCGAGTTCCAGCACCTGATCACCCGCCACGCCTGGAACGACATCTGGGGCCGTCCGGCGTTGGGCGACCGCACCCGGCGTTTCATGGTGCTGTCGATGATGCTGGGCATCCATGCCTACGACGAGTTCGCGATGCACGTCCGCGCCGCGCTCGACGGCGCGCCCGAGTCCCGGCTGACGCCCGACGAGATCAAGGAGGTGATCCTCCAGGCCGCGATCTACTGCGGCGTGCCCGTCGCCAACCATGCCTTCGGCATCTTCACCGGCATCCTGCGCGAGAAGGGCCTGCTGCCCGAGAAGCCCGCCGGCGCCTGATCTTCCCACCCCCCTCTCGACCGCCGGAGCCCGCGATGACCACCACCCTCAAGATCGATTTCGTCTCCGACGTGTCCTGCCCCTGGTGCGCCGTCGGCCTGGGTGCGCTGGAGCAGGCGCTGGTCCGCATCGGCGACGAGGTGCAGGCCGACCTGCACTTCCAGCCCTTCGAGCTGAACCCGAACATGGCGCCCGAAGGGCAGGACATCTCCGAGCACATCGCCGAGAAGTACGGCAGTACGCCCGAGCAGATGGCCCAGAGCCGCGAAACCATCCGCCAGCGCGGCGCCGAGGTGGGCTTCGAGTTCCGGATGGCCGACGCCCGGCGCATCTACAACACCTTCGATGCGCACCGTCTGCTGCACTGGGCCGAGGAAGAGGGCAGCGGCCTGCAGCCGGCGCTCAAGAAGCGGCTGCTGAAGGCGTACTTCACCGAAGGCCGGAATCCGTCGGACCACGCCGTGCTGGTGAGACTGGCCGCCGACGTGGGGCTGGACGCGGTGCGCGCCGAGGAAATCCTGGCCGGCGACGAATACGCGGCAGCGGTGCGGGCCCGGGAGCGCTACTACCAGCAGCAGGGCATCAGCGCGGTGCCGGCGGTGGTCATCAACGACCGGCACCTGATCTCGGGCGGGCAACCGGCTGCGGTGTTCGAGCAGGCGCTGCGCCGGATCGCCGCAGGCAACGATTGACTGCTTGCTACTAAATTTATAGCTTTCGGCCAACGATTGGCGCCGGCCCGGGCTGTTTTTCTTCTGATTTTGCGCCGGCATGACCGCCGGGCCGGGCTTCAGGTCGCCAGCAGCCCCGGTGTCGGCGGCACGACCGCCGGCGCTTCCTGCCCGGCACGAATGCTGCCGTCGGGCCGGGTGTAGGTGCCGATCAGCAGGCCGCTGGCGATGGCCCGGGCGTGGATCGCATCCAGCACCGCGTCGCGCCCCGGCGTCTCGTCGAGGACGGCGGTGTCGTCCTCCGGATCGACCGGCGCCAGTGCGAACACCTGGAACGCATAGCGGTGCACCCCGTGCCCCGGTGGCGGATCGGGCGGCAGCCATGCGGCCTGCAGGTAGGAGTTGCGGCCAACCCGGCCGGCGGGCAGGGTGCCGTCTTCCTGCGCGGGGCTGGGCAAGGCCGATTCGGCCAGCGCGCCCTCCGGGTCGGCGGGCAGGTCGACCACGATCGCGTGGACCAGCGGGCGGGGCGTGGGCGCATCGGCATCCTCGACCAGCAGCACCACCGATGCGGTCCCGGCCGGCACGCCCGTCCACTGTAACGGCGGCGAGCGGCCCTCGCCATCGGCGGTATAGAGCGCCGGGATCGGCGCATGGTCGGCGAAGGCGAGGCTGGAGACGGTGATCGCGGCGGTGCCGGTGCGCAGATCGACGAGGTTGAAGGCGATCTCGTCGAGTCCGGCACGCTGGTTGCGCAGTGCGTGGCCCAGGGCGTCGGGCAGCTTTTCGAGCATGGCGGGCTTCCTTGGTGGGAGGGAACGGTGCGGGCGGGGGAGGTGCTCCGCAGCATGCCAGTGTGGCGAAGGCGGGGCGCGCATACGGTGTCGGCTTGTGTCCGGCGCAGTGCTTTTTACAGGCGAAAAAGGTCGGTAGCCGGCGTCTGATGCCGGCCTGCTGCTATCAACACAGTAGCGGTTCTAGAGCCGGCGGAAGAATGCGTCGAACAGCGGCAGCAGCGTCGGAAACGCGTCCGCGAACCGGGCCCGGTTGACGAAGTAGGCCTCGCAGGCCACCGGGAAGAACTCGGACAGCGCCTCTGCGCCGTACGGGTCGAGCCACGGCTCGGCGCCGCCGAAGCGCTCGGCCACGATCACCTGCTCGCGGAACGCGTCGTAGGCCGGCTCCAGCACCGCGAGCCACGCCGCGCGTGCCGCCCGGGCGCCGCCGGTGCCCAGAAAGCCGGGCGGCAGGGGAGGGCAGCCGTCGGGCTCGCCGCCGCGCATGTCGATCTTGTGGATGAACTCGTGGATCACGACATTGGTGCCCTCGGCCGCGGTGGCGCCGGCCGCCGCCACGTCTTGCCAGCTGAGGGTGACCGGGCCGCTGTCCATCGCCTCCCCGATCAGCGGCTCGTCGTAGCGGTGGACGATGCCGGCCTCGTCGGTGACCTCGCGCGGCGCCACCACGCCCGCGGCATGGACGACGACGGTCACGAAGTCGTCGTACCAGCCCAGCGCCTGGGCGGGCGGCGCCAGGTGCAGCAGCGGCAGGCTGGCCTGCGCGGCGATCGACAGCGCCATCGCATCGGTCACGACCAGGCCGTGGGCGCCGTGGAATTCCTTCTGGTCCAGGAACAACCCGCAGAGGGTGCGCAAGCCGGCCTGCTCGTCCGGCGACAGCGCGGCGAGAAACGGCAGATCGGCCAGGACGCCGTTCCACAGCGGCTCGGGAATCTCGACGCCGGGGGCCGCTGTGCCGAAGAGGGACCGGAGTGCGCGCCACATGGACAAAGACAACCTGCCGTTCGAAGAAGCGGGCGGGGCGCTACACCAGCGCGACGCGGGCCGCACCGCCGGCCGTGATGCGCAGCACCTCGGCCCGGGGCGGCTCGGCGCGCAGGTCCCAATCCGACAGCACGGTGCGGCGTCGGCCACCGTCCACCGCATGGTCGGCGGGGCGGTGGGTGTGGCCGTGGACCAGGGTGTCGGCGCCGGCCGCGCTCAGCCAGCGGGCGACTGCGCCGGCATCCGCGTCGGCGTAGTCGGCACCCGAGCGCTTGCGCGATTCGCTCTCGCCGCGCATCCCGCGGGCGAGGGCCCGTCGCTCTTCCAGCGGGCGCGCCAGGAAGGCCCGCTGCCATTCCGGCGTGCGCACCTCGGCGCGGAAGCGCAGGTAGTCGGTATCGTCCAGGCACAGGGCGTCGCCGTGCGAGAAGAGCCAGCGGCGGCCGGCGAAGCCGAGCGCGGTGGGGTCGGCCAGCGCCCTCGCGCCGCAGCGCTGCAGGAACGCGGGGCCGACCAGGAAATCGCGGTTGCCGTGCTGCAGGTAGACGGCGCACCGGGTGCCGGCCTGCCGCAGCAGATCGGCACAGCGGGCCTCGAAGCTTCCGGCGGCGGCGGCATCGTCGCCGATCCAGACCTCGAACACGTCTCCCAGCAGCAGCAGGGCATCGGCCGGCGTGGTGCGCAGGTAGTGCGCGAAGGCGTCGAAGGTGTCCGTGTCGTCCGCGTGCAGATGCAGATCGGACGCGACATCGACCGTGCGCCAGGCGGGCGGAGCGGCGAGCTCCGCCACCGGCGGCACGGTCGATGCAAAGGGGGCCATCGCCGTGTCAGCGCGTCGGCCCGGGCGGCTGGGCACGGGCGGCGCGGCGACGGTCGAGGGCCGGCACGGCAGGGCTCTTAGAGGGCCACGGCCTTGGTGATGATCACGTCTTCCTGCGGCACGTCGTCGTGGAAGCCCTTGCGGCCGGTCTTGACAGCCTTGATCTTGTCCACCACCTCGGTGCCCGAGACGACCTTGCCGAACACGGCATAGCCCCAGCCCTGGGCCGACGGCGCGGTGTGGTTCAGGAACCCGTTGTTGGCCACGTTGATGAAGAACTGGGCGGTGGCCGAGTGCGGCGCGTTGGTGCGCGCCATGGCGACGGTGTAGTTGTCGTTCTTCAGGCCGTTGTTGGCTTCGTTCTGGATCGGCGCGCCCGAGGCCTTCTCGTTCATGCCGGGGCCCATGCCGCCGCCCTGGACCATGAAGCCCGGGATCACGCGGTGGAAGATGGTGTTGTCGTAGTGGCCCTTGGCGACGTAGTCCAGGAAGTTCTCGACCGTCTTGGGTGCCTTGGCGGGATCGAGCTCGATCGTGATGACGCCGTAGTTCTGGATGTGCAGTTCGACTTGCGGGTTGCTCATGGCAAGGGTTCCTTTGTAGAGAGAGGGGATCAGTTCACGACCGTGGCGGAGGTGATGGTGATGGGGGTGGTGGGCACGTTCTGGTGCGGGCCCTTGTTGCCGGTGGCCATGGTGCGGATCTTGTCGACCACCTCGGTGCCGCCGACGACCTTGCCGAAGACCGCATAGCCGTAGCCGTCGGCACCGGGCGGATTCAGCATCGCGTTGTCCTTCACGTTGATGAAGAACTGCGAGGTGGCCGAATTGGGGTTGCTGGTGCGGGCCATCGCCACCGTGTATTTGTCGTTCTTCAGGCCGGTCGATTCGAAGGCCAGCGGCGCGCGGGTGGGTTTTTGCTGCATGTCGGCGTTGAAGCCGCCGCCCTGGATCATGAACCCGTCGATCACGCGGTGGAACACGGTGCCGTCGTAGTGCTTCTCGCGCACGTACTGCAGGAAGTTCTCGGTGGTCTTGGGTGCCTTGGCGGCATCGAGCTCGATCACGATGTCGCCGGCGGTGGTGGCGAGCTTGACCCGCGGGTCGGCGGCGAGGGCCTGGGTGGCGGTGCCGGCCAGCAGCAGCGCGGCGGCTGCGATACCGGCGGCGCGGCGGCTCAGCAGGCGGGCGAATGGGGAGGTGTGCGAAGTGTTCATCAGCCGATCGTTCCTTCAAAGAAAATTTGCCAGGGGCCGTGCGAGGTGCGCATCCAGTACTGGCGGCGCACCGGGCCGGTTCGGACGCCTTCGGGCACTTCGCCGAAGGTCACCACCATCGTCTCGGTGGCCTCGTGCTGCCAGCGCAGCATGCTCAGGTCCTTGGCGCGTACCGGGCGGCCCTGTGCACGGACGATGTCCTGTTGTACCACCGCGCGCCAGGCCTCCAGCGACTTGCCGTAACTGTTGAAATCGGGCGCGTAGAAGGGCATCAGCGCGGCCATGTCGCCGGCCGACTTGGCGGCGCGCCAGTTCTCGAAAACGTCCTCGAACGACTTGCCCGCGGCCCGCGCGGCCTGCGGCGGCACCCACAGCAGCCGCTCGGCGATCACCACCGGCGTGGAGCGCACGGCCACGGTGCCCAAAATGCGGCGCAGGTCGGGGTTGGCGATCACCACGCAGCCGTCGGTCGCCAGCGGCGCCCGCGAGAACTGGTCGGCCGGCGTGCCGTGCAGCCAGATGCCGCCGCCGGTCTTGCCCAGCCGCATGTCGTACGGGTTGGGGTAGTTGATCGGCAGCGCGCCGGCGCCGTAGAAGGGCTTGAGCGTGCGCGGGTTGAGGTTGCTGGTGATGTAGTACACGCCCAGCGGCGTGCGCATGTCGCCCTCGACCGATTTCTCGATGCCCGACTTGCCGACCGAGATGTAGTAGTCGGCCAGCAGCTTCAGGCCGTTGTCGGTGTTCTCGAACAGGTAGAGCCGGGCGCGCGAGGTGTCGATCGCGATCGCATGCCGGCTGCTGGCCGAGAGCTGCACGAACTGCGCGGGCACGGCGCCGGCCGGCGGCCGCTCGCGCAGCGCCTTCAGCCGCAGTTCGGATTCGTGGCGCAGCGCGGCCAGCGACGCGGCCTGGGCGGCGTCGTGGTCGGGCAGGTCGCCCAGCGTGCGGACGATGCGGATCCGCTGGGCCAGCAGGTCGCCGTAGACCAGCTGGCCCAGCTGGAAGTTGGGGTAGTCTGCGGTGAGTTTTTCGGCATCGGCCAGCGCCCGTGCGCTCTCGCCGTCGCCGATCAGCTGGTAGATCGCGATCAGCCGGGCTTCGGCATCGCCGTCGACGATGGCGGGGCGCTTCGGCCGGGCAGGGGCGGCCACGGGTGCTGCCGCTGCCGCCGCGGGTGCGATCCGGGTCGCCTGCGCGCGGCGGGGCGCATCGTCTCGGGCCGCCCACGCCGAGGGCAGGGGCGCCGGGCCGGCCAGCACCAGGCAGGCCAGGGCAGGGAGGCTCCGCGCCAGGGCGGATCGGGTACGGGAGACGAAAGAGGGCAAGAGAAGACGCAATGTCGCTGCGCGCACCCGGCCCAGGAGGGCCGGTGCGTGCATGTCCAGACGGTGGGGCCCACGGCCCCGGACGGCTGCGGGAATCAGCCGGTGGATTCCTGCACGATCTGCCACGTGTTGCCCGACTTCACCATTTCGAGCGTCTTGCGGCTGGTGACGTTGAGCGTGTCGGCACTGTAGTCCTGGCGGAACCGGGCCGTGGCCTTGCCGCCGGGCTGCACCGTCACCACCAGGTTCGACACGTTGAGCTTGATGCTCGACTTGCCGACGATGCGGGCCTTGCGTTCTGCTTCCCATGCGGCACGCGATTGCTTGCCGGGCGTGCGGAAGGACTTGTTGTAGGCCGCCAGATAGCCCTTCATGTCCTGCGCGGCCCAGGCGGCGGCCCAGGCGCGCACGGCGGATTCGACCTCTTCGCGCTCCTTGGCGACGTCGGACGCGGCCGGCGCCGCAGGTGCGGCCGGAGCCGCTGCGGCAGGCGCGGCCGGTGCCGGTGCGGGGGCCGGCGAAGGCGCGGGTGCCGCCGGTGCCGGAACGGGTGCCGGCGCCGGGCTCGGCGCGGCCGGCACGGGGGCCGGAGCCGGTGTCGGAGCAGCGGCCGGTGCGGGCGCGGGTGCCGGGACCGGCGCTGGCGCCGGCGCCGGCGCGGCCACGGGAGCCCTCGCCGGTGCGGCAGGCGCTGCGGCCACCACGGTCGGCGCCGCTGCGGCGGCCTTCGCGCTGCGGGTGGCGGTCGGCGAGAACAGGTCGCGGATCAGGGCCAGCTTGGGCGGCACGTTGGGATTGGCGGCGTCGAGCTGCAGCGCACGGCTGTAGGCCTGGCTGGCGAGCTTGGCGTACACGTCGCCCATGTTCTCGTGGGCGGTGGCGTAGCTCGGGTTGGTGCGGATCGCCATGTCGAGCGCGGCGCGGGCCTTGTCGTACTGCTTCTGGTTGGCGTAGAGCACCGCCAGGTTGTTGTACGGCTCGGGCAGTTCGGGGAACTCCTGCGTCAGCGCCGTGAAGGTCGCGATCGCATCGTTCTGCTTGCCGGATTCGGTCTGGATCACCCCCTTCAGGAAACGCATCTGCGGATCGCGGGGGTTGCCGGCCAGGTAGCGGTCGGCCTTGAGCTGGGCGTCGGCGAACTTGCCGGTGCGGATCAGCTGGTTGACATCGGTGTAATCGTCGGCCAGGGCCGGTGCGGAAACCGACAGGCCACCACAGACGAGAGCAACGCACAGCGCCAGGGAACGCAGGGAAAACGGGAGGGCGGCGGCGCCTTTTTTCATAGAGCCTCGGGGGTCGGAATGCGGGACGTCACGGCCCGCCGGACGAGGCCGCGGGAGCTTATACTGCGGCGGATTGTAGCCGGGAGCAGCCTGCGTATCCGCGACGTCCAGGCCCGTGCCGATCCCCCCGTTTCCCCGCAAAAAGGCGCATGCGACCCGGCATGCTGCCGGCCGTCCGGTTTCCAAAATTCATGAGCCTGCGCATCTACAACACGCTTTCGCGTGCCTTGGAGGAGTTTTCCCCGATCGAGCCCGGCCATGCCCGCATGTACGTCTGCGGCATGACCGTCTACGACCTGTGCCACCTGGGCCACGCCCGGTCGATGGTCGCCTTCGACGTGGTGCAGCGCTGGCTGCGCGCCTCGGGCCTGCGGGTGACCTATGTGCGCAACGTCACCGACATCGACGACAAGATCATCCGCCGCGCGCTCGAGAACGGCGAGACGATCCGCGCTCTCACCGACCGCATGGTCGACGCGCTGCACCAGGACGCCGACGCGCTGGGCATCGAGCGCCCCACCCACGAGCCCCGTGCGATGGACTTCGTGCCCCAGATGCTCGACCTGATCGGCGCGCTGGAGCGAAAGGGCCTGGCCTACCGCAGCGCCGACGGCGACGTGAACTTCGCGGTGCGCCGCTTCCCGGGCTACGGCAAGCTGTCGGGCAAGTCGCCGGACGAGCTGCGCGCCGGCGAGCGTGTCGCGGTGCAGGCCGGCAAGGACGATCCGCTCGACTTCGTGCTGTGGAAATCCGCCAAGGACAGCGAGCCCGACGATGCCAAGTGGCCCAGCGGCTACGGCACCGGCCGGCCCGGCTGGCACATCGAGTGCTCGGCCATGGGCTGCGCGTTGCTGGGGGAAAGCTTCGACATCCACGGCGGCGGAGCCGACCTGCAGTTCCCGCACCACGAGAACGAGATCGCCCAGAGCGAAGGCGCCACCGGCCAGCCGCTGGCGCGCTTCTGGATGCACAACGGCTTCGTGCGGCTCGACAACGAGAAGATGTCGAAGAGCCTCGGCAACTTCTTCACCATCCGCGAAGTGCTGGCCAAGTACGACGCGGAGACGGTGCGCTATTTCATCCTGCGGGCGCATTACCGCAGCCCGCTGAACTACAGCGATGCCCACCTGGACGATGCCCGCACCGGGCTGAAGCGCCTCTACACCGCGCTCGACCTGGTCGCGCCGCAGGCGCCGGCCGCCATCGACTGGACCGAGCCGCACGCCGCCCGCTTCAAGGCCGCGATGGACGAGGACTTCGGCACGCCCGAGGCGATGGCCGCGCTGTTCGACCTGGCGAGCGAAGTCAACCGCACCCGGTCGCCCGCGCTGGCCGGCCTGCTGGTGGCGCTCGGCGGTACGCTGGGCCTGCTGCAGGGTGCGCCGCAGGCGTTCCTGCGGGCAGGCGCCACGGTCGACGCGGCCGCCGTCGAAGCGCAGATCGCCCTGCGCGCCCAGGCCAAGCAGGGCCGCGACTTCGCCGAGGCCGACCGTATTCGCCAGGCGCTGCTCGCCCAGGGCATCGTGCTGAAAGACACCGCCGGCGGTACCACCTGGGAGGCCGGCGCATGATCCGGCGCTCTTCGATCCGGGAGCGCGCGTATGCCCAAGGCCGTTGACAGCGCCGCGGTGGCCGGGGCCGTGCATGCGGTCGCCGCCGAGGCCGCCGACACGCCCGTTGCGGCGAAGCCGGTCCCTGCGAAGGCGGTGCGCGCCCGCGCCGCCAAGGTGGCGCCGGTGGTCCAGGTCTTCACGCCCGCCTACTGGCAGGACGCCTGCGCCCACCTGGTGGCGAAAGACCGGGTGATGAAGCGCCTGATCCCGCAGTTCGGCGATGCCTGCCTGCAGACCCGCGGCGACGCCTTCACCACGCTGGCGCGCAGCATCGTCGGCCAGCAGATCTCGACCAAGGCGGCCCAGGCGGTCTGGGACCGTTTCGTGCAGCTGCCCCGCAAGATGACGCCCGCCAACGTGCTCAAGCTGAAGGTAGACGACATGCGGGCAGCGGGCTTGTCGGCGCGCAAGGTGGAGTACCTCTGCGACCTGGCGCTGCACTTCGACGGCGGCGCTGTGCACGTCAAGTCGTGGGAGTCGATGGACGACGAGGCCATCATCGCCGAGCTGGTCGCGATTCGCGGCATCGGCCGGTGGACGGCCGAGATGTTCCTGATCTTCTACCTGATGCGGCCCAACGTGCTGCCGCTCGACGACCTGGGGCTGATCAAGGGCATCAGCGAGAACTACTTTTCCGGCGATCCGGTCAGCCGCAGCGACGCACGCGAAGTCGCCGCCGCCTGGGCGCCTTACTGCAGCGTGGCGACTTGGTATATTTGGCGGTCGCTCGACCCGCTCCCCGTCGAATACTGAGCCGCGGTCGGCACACCGGCGCCCCCCGCGGCACCGGCCCCCATTAGGAGCAAGGCCTTGGCCAAGAAAACTTTCCTCGATTTCGAGCAGCCGATCGCGGAGCTCGAAAGCAAGATCGAAGAGCTGCGCTATGTGCAGACCGAATCCGCCGTCGATATTTCCGAAGAGATCGACCAGCTCGGCAAGAAGAGCCTGCAGCTCACCAAGGACATCTACAGCGACCTGTCGCCCTGGCAGATCACCAAGATCGCCCGCCATGCCGAGCGGCCCTACACCCTCGACTATGTGCGCGAAGTCTTCACCGACTTCATCGAGCTGCACGGCGACCGGCATTTCTCGGACGACCTCTCGATCGTCGGCGGCCTGGCCCGCTTCAACGGCCACGCCTGCATGGTGCTGGGCCACCAGAAGGGCCGCGACACCAAGGAGCGCGGCCTGCGCAACTTCGGCATGAGCAAGCCTGAGGGGTACCGCAAGGCGCTGCGCCTGATGAAGACCGCCGAGAAGTTCAATCTGCCGGTCTTCACCTTCGTCGACACGCCGGGCGCCTATCCGGGCATCGACGCCGAGGAGCGCGGCCAGTCGGAAGCCATCGGCCGCAACATCTTCGAGATGGCCCAGCTGGAGGTGCCGATCATCGCCACCATCATCGGCGAGGGCGGCTCGGGCGGCGCGCTGGCGATCTCGGTGGGCGACCAGGTGCTGATGCTGCAGTATTCGGTCTACTCGGTCATCAGCCCCGAGGGCTGCGCCTCCATTCTCTGGAAGACCAGCGACAAGGCCCAGGAAGCCGCCGACGCGCTGGGCATCACCGCCCACCGACTGAAGGCGCTGGGCCTGATCGACAAGATCGTCAACGAGCCGGTGGGCGGCGCCCACCGCGACCCGAAGCAGATGGCGGCGTTTCTGAAGCGCTCGCTCAACGATGCCTTCCGCCAGGTGCACGACCTGAAGACGCCCGAACTGCTCGACCGCCGCTACGAACGTCTGCAGAGCTACGGCCGCTTCAACGACGTGAAGGCCGAGAGCAAGTAGGCCGCAGGGCCGGCTTCGGTCACGGCCGCCGCCCGCTCGCCTTCCGTACCCGCGCGCCGCATCGGCCCGCGGGTTTCCTTTTTCCGGACCGCACCGCCATGACCCCAGCCGCTGCCATCTCCGCCGTCGACGCCGCGATGCAGCGGTTTCGCCCGGCGCTGCCGCTGCTGGTGGCGTTCAGCGGCGGGGCCGATTCGACCGCGCTGCTCGCCGCCTGTGCGGACCGCTGGCCGGGCCAGGTGCGGGCGCTGCATGTGCACCACGGCCTGCAGGCGGCGGCCGATGGTTTCGAGGCGCAGTGCCGCAGCACCTGTGCGCAGGTGGGCGTGCCGCTGTCGGTCCGCCGGGTCGATGCCCGCGCCGCGCCCGGCGACAGCCCCGAAAACGCCGCCCGGCGCGCCCGTTACGAGGCTTTCAGGCTCGCAGTCGGCGCCGATGAAAGGCCTCCAGCTATCAAAAGCATAGCGATCGCCCAGCATGCCGACGACCAGGCCGAAACCCTGTTGTTGGCCCTGTCCCGGGGTGCGGGCCTGCCGGGCCTGGCCTGCATGCCCATGCACTGGCAGCAGGATGGCATCGACTACCACCGGCCCCTGCTGGCCGTGCCCGGTGCCGACGTGCGCGCCTGGGCCGCCGCCCGCGGACTGGCCTGGGTGGACGATCCGACCAACGCCGACGAGCACTTCACCCGCAACCGCATCCGCGCCCGCTTGCTGCCGGCCCTCGACGCCGCGTTTCCGCAGTTCCGGGACACCTTCGCCCGCAGCGCGGCCCATGCGGCCGAGGCGCAGTCGGTGCTCGACGAGGTGGCGGCGGCCGACCTGGCGGCCGTCGGCGATCCGCCTGCTATCGCGCTGCTGCAGCGGCTGACCGCCGGCCGGCGCGCCCTGGTGTTGCGCCACTGGCTGCGCACCGCCCACGGGGCGGTTCCCAGCGCTGCCCAGCTGACCGAGCTGCAGCGGCAGGTGCTGGCCTGCACCACCCGCGGCCACCGGCTGCACCTGAAGGTGGGGGAGGGCTTCGTCCGGCGCGAGGGCCCGGTGCTCGGTTGGTACAATCCCGCGGTTTTGGACTCTCACGCAGCGCGAAGCACCGCGGCGCCCCAGAACCTCTCGTCCTCAGCGCCGTGAGCCGCTTTCCGTCATTCGCATTCATTCCATGGCACTGATCGTTCACAAGTACGGCGGCACGTCGATGGGCTCCACCGAGCGCATCCGCAACGTCGCCAAACGCGTCGCCAAATGGGCGCGCGCCGGCCACCAGATGGTGGTCGTGCCCAGCGCCATGAGCGGCGAAACCAACCGCCTGCTGGGCCTGGCCAAAGAGCTGGCCCCGACCCGTCCCGGCGACGCCTACGGCCGCGAACTCGACATGCTGGCCTCGACCGGCGAGCAGGCTTCCTCCGCGCTGCTGGCGATCGCGCTGCAGGCCGAGGGCATGGCGTCGGTCAGCTACGCCGGCTGGCAGGTCCCGATCCGCACCGACAGCGCCTACACCAAGGCCCGCATCGAGTCGATCGACGACGTGCGGGTGCGCGGCGACCTGAACGCCGGCAAGGTGGTGATCGTCACCGGCTTCCAGGGCATCGACGACCTGGGCCACATCACCACCCTGGGCCGCGGCGGCAGCGACACCTCGGCCGTGGCCGTGGCGGCCGCGATGAAGGCGGCCGAGTGCCTGATCTACACCGACGTCGACGGCGTCTACACCACCGATCCGCGTGTCGTGCCCGAGGCGCGGCGCCTGCAGACGGTGAGCTTCGAGGAGATGCTGGAGATGGCATCGCTCGGCTCCAAGGTGCTGCAGATCCGCTCGGTCGAATTCGCGGGCAAGTACAAGGTCCCGCTGCGGGTGCTGAGCAGCTTCACGCCGTGGGACATCGACATCGCCGAAGAGGCCGTGTCCGGCACCCTGATCACTTTCGAGGAAGACGAACAAATGGAACAAGCCGTCGTATCGGGCATCGCCTTCAACCGCGACGAGGCCAAGATCTCGGTCCTGGGCGTGCCCGACAAGCCCGGTATCGCCTACCAGATCCTGGGCGCGGTGGCCGATGCCAACGTCGAGGTGGACGTGATCATCCAGAACCTCTCGAAGGACGGCAAGACCGACTTCAGCTTCACCGTGCACCGCAACGACCTGCCGCGCACCGTCGAGATGCTCCAGACCAAGGTGCTGCCGTCCCTGGGTGCCGACCGCATCGAGTCGGACGCCAAGATCTGCAAGGTCAGCATCGTCGGCATCGGCATGCGCAGCCACGTGGGCGTCGCCAGCAAGATGTTCCGCGTGCTGAGCGAAGAGGGCATCAACATCCAGATGATCTCGACCTCCGAGATCAAGACATCGGTGGTGATCGACGAGAAATACATGGAGCTGGCCGTCCGCGCGCTGCACCGCGCCTTCGACCTCGACCAGCCCAAGGCCTGAAAATTCCCGCCGCCAGGCTGAATCGGCGCTGGCATCAGGCATAATCAGCGGCTTCTAGGAAACGTGACCGAGTGGCCGAAGGTGCTCCCCTGCTAAGGGAGTATGGGGTGTAGAGCCTCATCGAGGGTTCGAATCCCTCCGTTTCCGCCAGACAAGCTCTTGAATTTCAAGGGCTTTTTTGGTTTCTGGGGGGTGCAATCGGCAGCGGCGCAGCACCAGCGCCCGCTCTTTGCGTTGCATCGGCTCCTCGTGCAAGGGCAGGTTCATGCCGGGCGTGCATAGGACCTGCCGGCTGGCGGCCTGGGTTCGTGCCCGCTGGCGCTGGACGATCTGGCCAAGCAACGGGCAGCCGCAGCCAAGCCGGTACCGGCCGCCGCCCGGTTGCTCTGCGACGCTACCCTTGGTTCGCGCACGCGAACGCCGGGGTCGACGTGCGAGAAGCCCGGTACATGGAGCCTGACCGGTGTTCGCAGACAGACCGCCGGGCCCGGTAACCAAGGACTGGCGGAATGTGATCGTCGATCCAGCAGGAATCGCCGCGTTCGCGAAGTTGAAAGTCAGGGGAGTGCCGCCAGCCGTCCCGGTGGTGATGGTGCCAGCCCGTTTGACGGTCCGATCAACGTGCCGTCGAAAGCATTCAACCGCGCCTCCAGCGCAACGGTGTAGCTCCCATTGACGCTGGAATGGTAATTTACCGTTACGGTATCCAGGGTCGAGCGGCTGTGAGCCGGCAGATAGAACGACCGCACAAGGCTGTCGCCACCGGTGGCGGTGTCGGGTGGGCATGTGACCATCGTCGCAGCCGACGCAAAGAAGGGCAGGATCGCCGTCGAGAAAATCAGGGTTCTCACAGAAAGCTTCGTTACGGCCTCGGCATGGTCTGTTGCGAATGGGTAGCACATCGTCCCTTCCGGAAGAGCCCCCGCAGCCCCTTGGTTAGTGCGCCAATTTCCCGGACAGCAGCGCCGGTCCGCCACGCTGTACGAATTGCGCGTAGTCGATCGGCTTCAAACTGTGGGGCCCGGCGTCGTTGCCCATCCAGTAGGCCCACGATCGGCCCTCTGCCGGCACGTGCACCAGTTTCCAGGTGGCGGCCGGTACCCATACTTTGTTGGCCCCCAAGGTCGATGGCGCAGGGTCGTAGTGGGGGCCGGTGAACACGTACACGTTGCCCGACGCCCGGGTGACATATTTGCGGGTGGCCTGCTCGATCTGGTTCCAGGCTTTCTGGTTCAGGGCGGGCGCCTGGGGCACCATGTTGGCCAGACTGAAGCTTTGCGCCTTGGCGTCGGCCGTCGGCATGTCGCCTGCCGGGGCCATGTGGCCGCGGTCGTAACCCGAGCCGGCGTAGTCGGCCAACTGGGCGCGGTAGGCAGCGGGCAATCTTGCCTCGGGATAGAACTTGTCGCTGCGCGGGATGCCCTGGGCCGATGCGAGGCTGGAGCGGGTCAGCCGTTCGACGGAGTAGACCGGCGTCTTGCTTTCGCCGGAGTACAGCACTGCGAAGGCGTCGAAGCACAGCTCGCGCTGCGCGCCGGGTGCGGCGACCGTCGGCGGCGCCGCTGGAAAATGCTCGAGACATCCGGCAAAACCGGGTCCGGTGGCAGGGCGTGGAGATGGCTCGGAGGTGCCGGCGGTAACGGTCCTCGATTCCCACGGCGATACGCTGTAGCCGATCGCTGCGAGGCCTATGGAGAACGAGAGCGCGAAGGCGTGGACGCCGGACCGGAAGGTGCGCGAGGACGATTTCGCAACGGCTTTTTTGCGCCGGGTGGATTTTTTTTGTGGGGACATCCACCAGCATAGCTTCGGGGTCCTTTATTCACCCGGAGCGAAGTATCACAGGTTGGACCCGAGTGGTTATCCGCCTCCTACGCCTGCCTGAAGCGTAGGCGAGGTGCTCTTTCAGGCTTGGCTGCGCGCCATCGGGTTCCGCACGCGCGATGCCGCGCGGCTAGCCGGCGTCCTACGGCCCGGACGCCAGGGCCGACGCTGCCGTAGGCACCGGCCGACCCCATGTACCCCGGTAAATCCTTCGCCACCACGGGGTGCTTGCTGCAGTGCCGCAACCGGTGGGACGGCGACCATAGGTCCATGAAAGCCGTAGCCCAGCAGTTCGCCAACACCCCGTTCATCGCCAGCGCCGTATGCGTGCTTCCGGCGGTCGCGGCGGGCGCCACGAACCTGCTCGACCAATCGATGCGTCGCCCGTCACTGGTGCGGGTCGTGATGCAGTCGCTTCAAATGGTGTGGTAACGGCTGCCGACCGTGCGAAGCGGGGCAGAAGCAACCCCGCCCGGCTCGGCGGACAAGGGTACTACGGCGGGAGGGGCGGTAAACGCAGAACGCGATGGGCGCCGGACGGCGAAGCGCTGCGAAGAAAGGGGGGTTGACGAGCCTTACCCCCGGCACTAGATCCACAGTTAGGGCTGCTTGGTTCCCCACCTGACCCGGTTGGCCGCTTCCCTATGCGGGGAGGCCCGTCAGCCGCTATTGTATCGCCACGCCATGCCCACTTCGGCGTGGGAGGGGCACATCCCTACGGCCATGCGGAAATGCGCTGCCGCGGGCCGGCCGCACCGGCGAAGGCGGTGATCGCGGCAACCCCGACACCCAGCCGCCCGTGCCCGGCCCCGTAGAATCCTGGCGATGTCCTACCTCGTGCTCGCCCGCAAATACCGTCCCCGAAACTTCTCGGAAATGGTCGGCCAGGAGCATGTGGTGCAGGCGCTGTCGAACGCACTCCAGACCCAGCGCCTGCACCACGCCTACCTTTTCACCGGCACCCGCGGTGTGGGCAAGACGACCGTCTCCCGCATCCTGGCCAAGTCGCTCAACTGCGTGGGCCCGGACGGGCAGGGCGGCATCACCTCGGCGCCCTGCGGCGTCTGCCAGGCGTGCACCGATATCGACGCCGGCCGCTTCGTCGACTACACCGAGCTCGACGCCGCCTCCAACCGCGGTGTGGACGAGGTCCAGTCCCTGCTGGAGCAGGCCGTCTACAAGCCGGTCGTCGGCCGCTTCAAGGTCTTCATGATCGACGAAGTGCACATGCTGACCAACACCGCGTTCAACGCGATGCTGAAGACGCTGGAGGAGCCGCCCGAATATCTCAAGTTCGTGCTGGCGACGACCGACCCGCAGAAAGTGCCGGTCACCGTGCTGTCCCGTTGCCTGCAGTTCAACCTGCGGCCGATGGCGCCCGAAACGGTCGAGGAGCATCTCGCCCAGGTGCTGCGGACCGAGGCCGTCGCGGCCGATACGCCTTCGCTGCGCCTGATCTCGCGCGCCGCCCGCGGATCGATGCGCGACGCGCTGTCGCTGACCGACCAGGCGATCGCCTTCGGCAACGGCACGCTGGAGGAAGACACGGTGCGGCGCATGCTGGGCAGCGTCGACCGGTCGCATGTGTTCAAGCTGATCGGCGCGCTGGCGGGGGGCGACGGCAAATCGGTCGTCGAGACGGCCGACGTGCTGCGGATCAACGGGTTCTCCGCGGGCTCCACGCTGGAAGAGATGACGGCGGTGTTGCAGCGCATGGCTGTCATGCAGGCGGTGCCGCAGATGGCCGCCGCGGTGGACGCGGCCGACAGCGAGGCGCTCGAGATCGCCCGGCTGGCGGCCGAGATGCCCGCCGACGAAACCCAGTTGCTCTACAGCCTGTGCCTGCACGGCCGCGCCGAACTGGGCCTGGCGCCCGACGAGTACGCCGCGCTCACGATGGTGCTGCTGCGCCTGTTGGCGTTCAAGCCCGGATCGGCTCAAAAAAAAACACTGAAGCCGGCTGATACGGCGCCAGCCGCGACGCGGAACGCGGCAGCGCCCGCATCGGCGCCCGCACCGGCACCGGCACCGGCACCGGCTGTTTCGGGCTCGCCGCCACCCGCACCCGCATCCGCACCCCCCTCCGCGCCGTCGCAGGCACCTGCGCCGCCACCGCCCGCCGTGCCCGAAGCCGCTCCGGCCGTCAGCCCGCCGGTGGCGGCGGAGCCGGCCGCAGCACCCGCGCCGCCACCGCGGCTCGCTCCACAGCCACGCCAGTCACCGCCCGCGCAACCGCCCGCGGACTCGGCGGCCCACGTCCCGCCTTCGGCACAGCAAGAAGCCGATGCGCCGCCCGCCGAAGCGGACGAAGCCGACACGTCCGTGGACGCCGACACCGACACCGCCCCCCCGGGCCTGGACGACGGCGATGCCGAGTGGCTCGATTCGATCGCCGCCGAGTCATCCGGCCCGGCGCCCGAGCGCGGCCCGGCCCTGTCCCCGACCGCCGGTGTCGCCGAACCACCGCCGCTGGGTACGGGCCCGGCCGGCCTGGCGTTGCCGGTGCGCGAACGCCCGCCGGTGGCAAATTCAGAAGACAAAAGGCCGGTAGCCGGCGTCCAGCGCCGGCCTGATGCTGCAAATATCATAGCGGTGCCGGTGCGGCAGCAGCCGGAGCCGGGCCTGCGCTCCCAGCCGCGGGCCGACCTGGCGGGCTCCGGGCCCCGGCCGCCCGCCGCCACCTTCACCAAAACGGAAGAGGGCGATGCCTGGCACGCCACCGTCGGCCAGCTGATCGCGGCGGAGGCGATCTCGGCGCTGGTGCGCGAGCTGGCGCTGCAATCGCAGCTGATCTCGCGCGACGGCACCCACTGGACCCTGCGGGTCGAGCGCGAATCGCTCAACCAGCCGACCAGCCGCGAGCGCCTGCGCACCGCCCTGGCGACGGCGGGCCATGCCGAGACGCTGGCCGTCGAGATCGGCGTGGTGATCGACAGCCCCGCCCGCCGCAACGCCGCAGCCGCCGCCGCACGCCAGCACCGCGCCGAAGAGATCGTGCAGAACGACCCGTTCGTGCAGCAGATGGTGCGCGACTTTGGCGCGAAAATCGTGCCCGGCAGCATCAAGCCGCTGCCGCACCGGGCCGCCTGAGGCGCGCAGCTTCTTTTTTCCGTTTCCCCTCCCATCCAATCCCAGACCATCCGAAGGAATTCCATGTTCAACAAAGGACAACTCGCCGGCCTCATGAAGCAGGCGCAAAACATGCAGGACAGCCTCAAGAAGGCGCAGGACGAACTGGCGACCATCGAGGTGGAGGGCGAATCCGGCGCCGGCCTGGTGAAGGTTCTGATGACCTGCAAGCACGACGTCAAGCGCATCACCATCGACCCGAGCCTGCTGGCCGAGGACAAGGACATGCTCGAAGACCTGGTGGCCGCCGCCTTCAATGCCGCGGTGCGCAAGGCCGAAGACACCAGCCAGGAAAAGATGGGCAAGATCAGCGCCGGCATGCCGGGCCTGCCCGGCGGCATGAAGTTTCCCTTCTGATCCCGCGATGACGCCCGTGCCCGGCCGCAGGCCCCGTCGGATGCAGGCGAGCCCGGTGCTCGGCGGCGCCGCGGGGGCGCCGATGCGGCGCACGGGTGCCGCTCTGGTCGTCGGCCTGGGCGCCCTGTCGGTCTGCGCGGCCCAGGCCGCCGCACCGGCGGTGCCGGCCTACCGCGAGTTCAAGGACTGGGTCGTCGCCTGCGACAACGTGCGCCGCTGCGAGGCCCGTCTGGCGCCCGCCGCCGGCGACATGCTGCCGATGCGGCTGTCGGTCGCGCGCGAGGCCGGCCCCGCGGGCGCGGTGGACCTGGACTTGGCAGGTGAAAAGCCGCTCGCGGCCGACGCGCTCCGGCTCGACGGTACCCCGTTGACCGGCACGGACCGTCCCGCCGCGTCCGGCAGTGCCTGGACGACCGACGGCGAGGGCAGCTACCGGCTCCAGGGCGAGCCGGCGCGGAAGCTGGCACGCCGGCTGGAGACGTCGCGGCAGATGGCGGTGCAGCAGCCCGACGGCCCGCTGCAGCTGTCGCTCGACGGGCTGGCCGCCGCGATGCTCTTCGTCGACGACGTGCAGGGCCGGGTCGGCACCGTCACAGCGCTGCACCAGCCGGGCACCGCACCGGCGTCGCAGGTCCCGGCTGCGCTGTCCTTGCCGGCCGTGCAGGCGGCCGCCGCGCCGCCGCCGCTGGCCGATGCGCAGGCCTTCGCCGCGACGGTCCGCACCCGCAATGCCGCGCTGGTGGCGCGCAGGTGCGATGCACCGCGCAGCCCTGCGGACGGCGCCGCGTCGGACGATGCGATGCCGCTGACCGGCACCGACGCGCTGGTGCTGCTGCAGTGCTGGTCGGGCGCCTACCAGAGCGCCGCGCTGGTGCTGCTGGTGCCCCGGTCGGCACCGCAGCAGGCGCGGCCGGTGGCGCTGCCCGAGGTGCCGGGCGGCCTGCCGGCCGGCAGGAACGACGATCCGAGCGTGGTGACCGAGGCGTTCTACGACCCGGCCACCGCCACCCTGTCGTCCTTCGCCAAGGGCCGCGGCATCGGCGACTGCGGCATCGCCCGCTCGTGGGTGTTCGACGGCACCGCATTCCAGCCCGCCTCGCGCGACGAGCAGCGCCGCTGCGCCGGCTCGCCGGGCGACTGGCCTGCGCTCTACCGCACCCGCCCGGTGCCGGCCACCTCCGCGGCCGCGCCGGCGCCGGCGCAATAACGATTCTCCATGGCCACCCCTACCAGCTCGCTCGATGCCTTGGTCCAGGCACTGCGCCGCCTCCCCGGCGTCGGCGCCAAGACGGCCCAGCGCATGGCCTTCCACCTGCTGCAGCACGACCGGCCCGGTGCCGAAATGCTGTCGCGGGCGCTGCACGACGCGGCCGGCCAGGTCCGGCACTGCCTGCTGTGCCACACCTTCACCGAATCCGACATCTGCGAGGTGTGCAGCGATCCGTCGCGCGACGCGTCCAAGCTGTGCGTGGTCGAGACGCCGGCCGACCAATCCGCCATGGAGCGCACCGGCGCCTTCAAGGGCCTGTACTTCGTGCTGATGGGCAAGCTGTCGCCGCTCGACGGCATCGGCCCGAACGAGATCGGGCTGCACAAGCTGTTCGAGCGCGCCACCGACGGCACGGTGCAGGAGACCATCCTCGCGACCAATTTCACCGCGGAGGGCGAGGCGACGGCGCACGCCATATCCGAGGGCCTGAAGGCGCGTGGCCTGCGGGTGACCCGGCTGTCGCGCGGGGTGCCGGTCGGCAGCGAGCTGGAGTACGTCGACCTGGGCACCATCGCCCACGCCCTGGCGGACCGCCGCTGAAGCGCACGACCCACCAGGAAGCACCGCGCATGACCTCACTTTCTGCCGACGCGTCGTTTGTCGCGGCCAGCCCGCTGCCTTTCACCGTCGCCTGCTGGTGCGTGCTGGCGGCGGCGCTGCTGCCGATCCTCTGCGCAGTGGTCGCCAAGGCGGGTGCGCGGGGCTACGACAACCGGGCACCCCGGGCCTGGGCCGGTAGCCTGCACGGCTGGCGCGCACGCGCTCTCGCCGCACAGCAGAACGGTTTCGAGAGCCTGCCGTTCTTCATCGGAGCGGTGGTCATCGCCCACCAGCTGGGCGCGCCGCAGGGCCGGCTCGACCTGCTGGCCGTCGGCTGGGTGCTGGTGCGCGTGGCCTACAGCGCGGTCTACATGGCGGGGGGCGGCGCGACGCGCAGCGCGGTCTACGCACTCGGCTTCGCGCTGAACGTCGCCATCCTGTTCGCCGGCTACCGGTAAGGCCTCGGAGGGCTGCCACCGGCCCGGGACTTACCCGCACGGGGATGTCCCGGATGGGAGCCGTGCGGGCGGGCCGCTAAGCTGGCCGTGTCGCATCCACCAGGCAAGGATTTCCGTGAGACCCAGCCCCGCGCTCATGCTCTCGCGCCGCGGTTTCGGTGTGGCCGCCGCGCTGGCGGTTGCGGGTGTCTGCGTGCCGGCGCTGCAGGCACAATCCCGCCGCGAGCGGGACAAGGTGACGGTCGCGGTCGGCGGCAAGGCGCGCTTCGCCTATTTGCCGCTCACCATCGCCGAGCAGCTGGGCTTCTTCCGGACGGAGGGGCTGGAGGTGGAAATACGCGATTTCGCGACCGGCGCGCAGGCGCTGCAGTCGGTGCTGAGCGGCCTCGCCGATGTCTGCTCCGGCGCGTTCGAGCATACGGTCAGCCTGCAGAGCAAGGGGCGCGCCTTCCGCAGCATGGTGCTGCAGGGGCGGGCGCCGCAGATCGTCATGGGCGTCTCGACCCGCACGATGGGCAGCTTTCGCGGCCCGGGCGACCTGCAGGGCAAGCGGGTCGGGATCCCCGCGCCGGGCGGCGCCAGCCACATGCTGGCCACGCTGGTGCTGGCGCGTGCCGGCCTGAAGCCCGGCGATGCGGAGTTCGTCGCGCTGGGTACCCCGTCCGCGGCGGCCACGGCCCTGCGGGCGGGCCATGTCGATGCGGTGAGCGTCACCGACCCGGTGGCGACGATGCTGGAGCAGAAGGCCGACATCCGGGTGATCTGCGATACCCGCACGCTCAAGGGCACGCTCGACCTCTTCGGCGGCCCGATGCCGGCCGGCTGCCTGCATGCGCCGGAGGATTTCGTGCAGAAGCGGGCCGCTACCGCGCAGGCCCTGGCCAGCGGCATCGTGCACGCCCTGAAATGGCTGCAGACCGCCGGGCCGGGCGACATCGTGAAGACGGTGCCCGAGTCCTATCTGCTGGGCGACCGTGCGCTCTACCTCACCGTCTTTCACAAGATGCGGGAAGGCTACTCGCCCGACGGGCTGGTACCCGACGCCGGGCCCGAGACGGCGGTGCGGGCGATGGCCGGCTTCGACCCGGTCGTGCAGCCGGGGCGGGTCGACCTGCAGCGGCTCTACACCAACGATTTCGCCCGGCGGGCCAAGGACCGGTTCCAGGCCTAGGGGCTGGCCCGGCCGCTGTCCCTTGTTACAGCCGGCGGCGGGACGCGGCTTATCGTCGGGCGCATCAAGACAGGTGCCCCGCACCGCAAAGGAATCGCCATGGTTTTCGGATTCAGCATCGGCCCGGTCGTCTCGTTGATCGCCGGCATCCTCATTCTCATCGTGCCGCGCCTGTTGAACTACATCGTGGCGCTGTACCTGATCATCATGGGCATCCTGGGGCTGGTCGGCACACGCTGATCGCTTGGCCGCATCCGTAAAGACGAAGGGCGCCCGTGCGGCGCCCGTGGTCTTTGCGGCAGGCCCAAGGCGCCGCCGGATTTATTTTTTGGCGGCAGGTCTGGTGGCCGCACGGGGTGCCGCGGCCTTTTTGGTCGCCGCGGCCGCTGGTGCGCTCGTACGGACCGGTGCGTTTAGCGTCGCCGTGGCGCTTCGCGTCCCCGGGGCGCGGACCGGCTGTCGGGCACTGCCGCGCGTGGCCGCCGGGGCGGGTGCCGAGGCCGCCGTCACCGGCGCCCGCACGTTCACCGGCAGGTACACCACCAGCTGCTGGCCGGTTCTGAGCACGGTGCTGGGCTGCACGTCGTTCCAGGTCGCGACGTCGGACGTCGTGACCCGGTAGCGGCGGGCGACGGTGGCGACGGTGTCGCGCTTGCCGGCCTTGACCAGGGTGCGGCGGGTGACGATCTCGGGCGACAGCGCCAAGCGGCCGTTGTCGGCCACCTGGGCATCGACATCGTCCTGGTTCTTGGCCGAGCGGGGCACCACCAGCGCGGAGCCGGCCTTGATTAGCATGCGGGGCGGAATGCTGTTGACCTGGCGCAGGTCGACCTCGCTCATGCCGACCAGCAGGGCGGCGGCCGACACGCTCATCGTCGTCGGGGCGGTCCAGGCGGTCCAGCTCGCATACTGGCCGTCGGTATAGGCCTCCAGGTTGCGGCGGAAGATGGCGGCGTTGTCCCAGGGCAGCAGGATCTGCGGCACGCCGGCGGCGAAGATCACCGGCTGGTGCAAGGAAGGGTTGAGTTCCTTGAAATCGCGCAGCTGCACGTCGGCCAGCTTCGCGGCCAGGGCCACGTCGATGTCGCGGGTGATGGTGACCGACTGGAAGTAGGGGTGGTTCTCGATCAGCGGCAGCTCGGTGTTGAAGTCTTGCGGCCGGGCGACGATGTTCTTGACCGCCTGCAGCTTCGGCACGTAGTAGCGCGTCTCGTTGGGCATGTTCAGGTCGGTGTAGCCGGTGGGCAGGCCGAGCTTCTGGTTGCGCGCGATGGCGCGGCTGACGCTGCCTTCGCCCCAGTTGTAGGCGGCCAGGGCCAGCTGCCAGTCGCCGAACATGTTGTAGAGCCGCTGCAGGTAGTCGAGCGCCGCGCGGGTCGAGGCCAGCACGTCGCGCCGGTCGTCGCGGAACGCGTTCTGCTTGAGCTGGTAGTCGCCGCCGGTGGCGGGCATGAACTGCCACATGCCGGCCGCCTTGGCGCTGGAGACGGCCTGCGGGTTGAAGGCGCTCTCGATGTAGGGCAGCAGCGCCAGTTCGGTCGGCATGTTGCGCCGCTCCAGCTCGTCGACGATGTGGAACAGGTACTTGCTCGAGCGCTCGGTCATGCGCTGGATGTAGTCGGGCCGGGTGGCGTACCACTGCTCGCGGTCGCGCACCAGGTCGGTGTCGAGGTCGGGCATCGCGAAGCCGCGGCGGATGCGCTCCCACAGGTCGGCGGGCGGCGAGGTGTAGGCCACGTCGTGCGAGCCGGCCGCGCCGGTGGCGAGCGGCTTGAGCGCGCCGCCGGGGATCATCGACGGATATTGCTTCTGGGCGCCTCCGCTGCCGGCAGTAGCGCCCGTGCCCGGTGCGGTGGACGAGCCCGGCGGCGTGGCGCAACCGGCGAGCAGGACGGCGAGAGACAGCCAGACGGCGTTGAAAATCTTCATCGGAAATCGTTCTTCCATTGGCGCAGTGCGGCAAAGATGCCGACTTCGTCGTCGGCCAGGGTGTTCGCGTGGCGGCGGACGGCCGCCACGACCGGAGCCGATCGGCTCCGCAGGAAAGGATTCACCTCGCGCTCCAGCGCGAGGGAAGAGGGCAGGGTGGGCAAACCCTGGGCACGCAGCCGCCGGCAGTGGTCGACATAGGCCACCAGCGCCGGGTTGTCCGGCTCCACCGCCTGCGCGAACGCGAGGTTGGAGAGCGTGTATTCGTGGCCGCAGCATACGCGCGTCGCGTCGGGCAGGGCGGCCAGGGCGTCGAGCGAGGCCAGCATCTGCGCCGGAGTGCCCTCGAAGAGCCGGCCGCAACCGCCCGAGAACAGCGTGTCGCCGCTGAACAGCAGGGGGCTGCCGCCTACGTCGTCGCAGAAGAAGGCGATGTGCCCGGCGGTGTGGCCCGGCACGTCGATCACCCGGAACGCGAGGCCCAGCGCATGGGCCGTGTCGCCCTGGCGCAGGCGGTCGGCCGGATCGGGCACCACCGCGTGCGCCTCGGTCGCGGGGCCGATCACCCGGGCGCCGGTGGCCGCGCGCAGTGCGTCCACGCCGCCGGTGTGATCGTGGTGGTGGTGCGTGACTAGAATCGTCTCGAGCTGCAGACCGTGGGCCTGCAGCGCGTCGAGCACCGGCTGGGCCTCGCCCGGGTCGACCACCACGGCCCGCTGCCCTTCGTGCAGCATCCAGATGTAGTTGTCAGTGAAGGCGGGCAGCGGTTGCAAGGTCATGAGCGACGAAATTATAGGTTTGCACCCCTGGTTCGGCACCCCGGCTGGCCGATACCTGACGGCGTGGGAGCAGGCGCGGGTCGACCAGGCGGTGGGCGACCTGTTCGGCTACCACGGCGTGCAGCTCGGCCTGCCCTGGTTCGACGGCCTGCGGGCCAACCGCATGCGGCACCGCTGGCTCATCGGCGGGCCCGACGATCTGGACCCGCCGCAAGGCGCTGCGCCCGCCGCATCCGACCTCCTGCCGCCGCAGCGTTTCCGGCCGGCGATCCATGCGGACTTCGGCGCATTGCCGTTCGCGTCGCGCAGCCTGGACCTGGTGCTGATGCCGCACACGCTGGAGCTGACGGCCGACCCGCACGCCGCCCTGCGCGAGGCCGAGCGCACCCTGGTGCCCGAGGGCCGGGTGGTGATCAGCGGCCTGAACCCGGTGAGCTTCTGGGGCCTGAAGCAACGGCGCGCCCGCGTGGCGCAGCGGCTCGGGCTGGGCCAGCGCTACCTGCCCGACGCGGTCGATTTCATCGGCTACTGGCGGCTGCGGGACTGGCTGCGTCTGCTGTCGTTCGAGGTGGAATCGGTGCAGTTCGGCTGCTGGCGGCCGGCGCTGCGCAGCCAGCGCTGGCTGGACCGCACCGCCTGGATGGACCCGCTGGGCGACCGCTGGTGGCCGATCTTCGGCGCGGCGTATTTCGTGGTGGCGGTCAAGCGGGTGCCCGGCATGCGGCCGATGGAAAAGCCCCGCAAGCTGCCGGCGGTGCGGGCGGTGGCGCCGGCCGCGTCGGTGGCGGGCCGCAGCTTGCCGGACAATCCGCCCTCCTGATTCCTCTGCGAAGCGTTTTTCTCGTGAACCATATCGACATCTACACCGACGGCGCCTGCAAGGGCAACCCGGGCCCGGGCGGTTGGGGCGTGCTGCTGAAGGCCGGCCCGACCGAAAAAGAGCTCTACGGCGGCGAGCGCGTCACCACCAACAACCGGATGGAGATGACCGCGGTGATCGAGGCGCTGGGCGCCCTCAAGCGGCCGTGCGACGTGACCCTCTACATCGACAGCCAGTACGTGCTCAAGGGCATCACCGAATGGGTGGCGGGCTGGAAGGCGCGCGGCTGGCGCACCGCCTCGAAGGAGCCGGTGAAGAACGTCGAGCTCTGGCAGAAGATGGACGAGCTGGTGCGCACCGGCGGCCACAAGATCGAATGGCGCTGGGTGCGCGGCCACAACGGCGATCCGGGCAACGAGCGGGCCGACCAGCTGGCCAACCGCGGGGTGGAGGTGGCGCTGGGCCGGCTGCCGGCGCAGGTGCGAAACCCCGCCCCCACGGCAGACGCCAGCTAGAACGCCGCCGACCCGCGAGGGCTGAATGCTATGGTTTTCATAGCTTGCGGTCGGCGCTGTATGCCGGCTGCAGGCACTTTTCCCTCAAATTTTCTGTTCCATCGGCCCCTCGGGCGGCGGCAGCCCCTCCAGCGCCTGCAGCTCCGCCAGCGTGTTCGCATTCCGGAAGGCCAGCGGATCGTCGCCGGGGCGGTCGAAAGCCACCAGCACGCAGGCATGGCGCGACGCCCACTGGCGCACGGCGCGCATGCCGCCGGCCAGGGCGGCTTCCAGGTCGTCGCGCAAGGCCGACTGCGCCAGGCAGAACACCGGCTCGGGCACCGGGCCTGCAGGTCCGGCGGATGCCGCCAGCGCCACCGACGCGCCCGCTGCACCGGCCGCGGCCGCCATCCGCGCGGCAAGGTCGACCGGAAAGCGGGGCGTGTCGCAGGGCACGGTCAGCAGCCAGGGGGTGGTGCAGCGCGCCAGTCCCGCGAGCAGTCCGGCCAGGGGCCCGGGGAAATCGCCCGACGCGTCCGGCCACACCGGTACCTGCCACGCGGCATAGCGGTCCAGGTGCCGGTTCGCGTTGAGCGCCACGGCGGCGACCTGGGGGCGCAGCCGCTCCAGCGCATGGCCGGCCAGCAGCGTGCCCTGGAAGGGCTGCAGACCCTTGTCCGCCCCCCCCATGCGACTCCCCTGGCCGCCGGCCAGTACCAGGCCGGTGATGCCGGCGCGCGCGGGAATGGAGGCGGATGCGGTGCCGGACACGGGCGACGACACGGCGGCGCCCCTCAGCCGCCGATGTAGCTCATCTCCACCCGGCGCGGCGCGGTCGCGGCACCGGGGGCGGCGGGCGGCAACGCGGCGCGCAGTTCCGAGTACCGGTCATCGCGGCCCTGCCAGATACCGGCGATGGCGGCGGCGATGTCGTCGTCGCCCGCGCCGCCGCGCAGCAGCGCCCGCAGGTCGTGGCCCTGGCTGGCGAAGAGGCAGAGGTAGAGCTTGCCCTCGGTGGAGAGGCGCGCCCGGTTGCAGTCGTGGCAGAAGGCCTGGGTCACGCTGGCGATCACGCCCACCTCGCCCAGCGACGGGTCGTGGCGGCCCTGGGCGTCGGCATAGCCCCAGCGGCGGGCGGTTTCGCCGGGCGCGGCTTCGGCCAGCGGCACCAGCGGCAGGGCGCCGCTCAGGTGCTCGACCATCTCGGATGCGGGCATCACCTCGTCCATCCGCCAGCCGTTGGTGGCGCCGACGTCCATGTATTCGATGAAGCGCAGCACCACGCCGGTGCCGCGGAAATGGCGGGCCATCGGCAGGATCTCCTGCGCATTGGTGCCGCGCTCGACGACCATGTTGACCTTGACCGGGCCCAGGCCCGCCGCCAGCGCCGCGTCGATGCCGTGCAGCACGTCGGCCACCGGGAAATCCATGTCGTTCATCCGGCGGAAGACGGCATCGTCGAGGGCGTCGAGGCTCACCGTCACCCGCTGCAGTCCGGCGTCGCGCAGGGCGCGGGCCTTGCGGGCCAGCAGCGAGCCGTTGGTGGTGAGCGTCATGTCGGGCGCGGTGCCGTCGACGGTGCGCAGTTCGGAGAGCTGGCCGACCAGTGTCTCCAGGTTCTTGCGCAGCAGCGGCTCGCCGCCGGTCAGCCGGATCTTGCGCACGCCCTGGGCCAGGAACATCCGGGCCAGCCGCGTCGTTTCCTCGAAGCTCAGCAGGGCCGATTGCGGCAGATAGGGGTGGTCCTTGCCGAAGCTTTCTTTCGGCATGCAGTAGCTGCAGCGGAAGTTGCAGCGGTCGGTCACGCTGATCCGCAGGTCGCGCAGCGGGCGCTGCAGCCGGTCCTGCAACCGGGCCGAGGGCGCACCCCGGGCGAGCACGGGCGCCGCACCCGGGAGGGTGCGGATGTCGATCAGCGGAATGGTGCGCGCAGGGCGGTCCGGCGCAGCGGTCAGAGGCATGCGGCGATTGTGCCGGGCCTGCGGTGGTCCGCCTTGCGGCAGGGTCTAAATCGGTGCCTGTCCGGCGCCGGGCGGCGGCCCTGCGCGATGCATGTCGGCACATGCGCTGGCGATGCGGCCGCCAAAATCATGTTACAAGTCTGGAGTCCGTGGCAGTCGAGGCGTTGCCGCCTGCCGCGGCCGCTGCGAAGGCCGTTTGCCTTCCGCGTTCACTTATCTCAGGAGTTGATTCATGCCTTATACGCTTCCCGCTCTCCCTTACGCCTACGACGCGCTCGAGCCGCATGTCGATGCACAGACGATGGAGATCCACTACTCCAAGCACCACCAGACCTACGTCACCAACCTGAACAATGCGGTCAAGGACTCCGAGTACGACGGCAAGCCGGTCGAAGAGCTGCTCAAGGGCCTCGACAGCCTCCCCGAGAACATCCGCACCGCGGTGCGCAACAACGGCGGCGGTCATTTCAACCACAGCCTGTTCTGGACGGTGCTGGCCCCCAACGCCGGCGGCACGCCCGATGGCGACCTGGGCAAGGCGATCGACGCCGACCTGGGCGGCTTCGACGCCTTCAAGGAAGCCTTCACCAAGGCCGCGATTAGCCGCTTCGGCAGCGGCTGGGCCTGGCTGTCGGTCGGCAAGGACGGCAAGCTGGTGGTCGAGAGCAGCGCCAACCAGGACAGCCCTGTGGTGCAGGGCGTCGGCTCCGGTGCCACCCCGATCCTGGGCCTGGACGTCTGGGAGCATGCGTACTACCTGAAGTACCAGAACCGCCGCCCCGAGTACATCGCCGCGTTCTTCAATGCGGTGAACTGGCCCGAAGTGGCACGCCGCTTCGCCGCCGCCAAGGTCTGACCGGCGACTGCCGCCGTTCCAACCAGCGCCACCGACCCGACCGCCCGATGCCGTCCTTCCGCTCCCAAATGACGCTGCGCCACGTGCCGCGCGCGCTGATCGTGGTGGCGGTGGTGCTCGGGCTGGGCGTGCAGTCGTGGCGTTTCATCACCTCCAGCGACGTCGTCCTGGACGCCTTCACCGGCGGCATGGTGGCGGCGCTGGCGACGGCGCTCGGCACCTTGCCGGTACTGTTCTCGCAGCGCCTCTCCGACCGGACGCAGGACACCCTGTTCGGCTTCGGTGCCGGCGTGATGCTGGCGGCCTGTGCGTTCTCCCTGATCATTCCGGGCATCGCCGCCGCGCGGTCGCAGGGCATGGGCGCCTGGGGCGCGGGCAGTCTGGTGGGTGTGTCCATCCTGCTGGGCGGCGCGATGCTGCTGGCGATGGAGCGGCTGGTGCCGCACGAACATTTCATCAAGGGCGTCGAGGGCCAGACCGCGCGCAAGCTGCGGCGCACCTGGCTCTTCGTCTTCGCGATCGCGCTGCACAACCTGCCCGAGGGCCTGGCCATCGGCGTGGGATTCGCGGGCAACGATACCCTGCGCGCCGGGGCACTGGCCACCGGTATCGCGATCCAGGACGTGCCCGAGGGCCTGGTGGTCGCCGTCGCGTTGCTGGCCGCGGGCTACAGCCGCAAGCTGTCGGTGGGGCTGGGCATGGCCTCGGGTCTGGTCGAACCCATCGGCGCGGTGCTGGGCGCCGCGATCATCGAATTCTCCAGCAACATGCTGCCGTGGGGCCTGGGCTTCGCGGGCGGCGCGATGCTGTTCGTGATCAGCCACGAGATCATTCCCGAATCGCACCGCAAGGGGCACGAAGCCTGGGCGACAGGGGGGTTGATGGTCGGCTTCGTCCTGATGATGCTGCTCGATACCGCATTGGGTTGAGGCTCTCCCCCAGGCTTTTCACTGCGTGTAACGCCGACCCCCTTCCGGGGGCGACACGGGTGGACCGGCGGAGCCGGATCCACGGTGTCCTGAGGCAGCGGCTACTGCGTGCCGCAAACATCCATGCCGCCCCCCCCCACACGCGGTGTGTCAGCCGTGCTTGAACGCCACGGTCTTCAGCGTGGTGAATCCGTAGAGGGCCTCGAAGCCTTTCTCGCGGCCGTACCCTGACGACTTCACGCCGCCGAAGGGGAGTTCCACGCCGCCGCCGGCGCCGTAGTTGTTGATGAAGACCTGGCCGCTGCGCAGGCGCTTGGCCATGCGGAACTGGCGGGCGCCGTCGCGGGTCCAGACGCCGGCGACCAGGCCGAAGGCGGTGCCGTTGGCGAGCTGCACCGCATGGTCCTCGTCGCGGAACGACATGGCGGCCAGCACCGGGCCGAACACTTCTTCCTGTGCCAGGCGGTGCTGCGGCGGCACGTCGCGCAGCAGGGTGGGGGCCTGGTAGTAGCCGGTCTGGGGTGCCTCGTCGACCACGGTGCCCTGCGCCACCATGGCGATGCCGGCCACCTGCGCGTCCGACAGGAAATCCCATACCCGCTGCTGCTGGCTCTGCCGGATCAGCGGACCCACGTCGAGATCCATCGCCGCCGGGCCGACGCGCAGCGCCTCGAAGGCCGCGCCCAGGCGCTCCAGCAGCGGCTCGTAGATCGACTGCTCCACCAGCAGGCGGGAGCCGGCCGAGCAGGTCTGGCCGGCGTTCTGCACGATCGCGTTGACCAGCGTGGGGATGGCCGCCTCCAGGTCGGCGTCGGCGAAGACGATCTGCGGGCTCTTGCCGCCCAGCTCCAGCGTCACCGGGCAGTGCCGCTCGGCCGCGGCCTGCTGGATCAGGGTGCCCACCGACGGACTGCCGGTGAAGCTGATGTGGTCGATGCCGTGGTGCCGCGCCAGCGCATCGCCCACCTCGTGGCCGTAGCCGGTGACGATGTTGATCGCGCCCGGCGGAAAGCCCACCTCGGCCGCCAGCTGCGCCACGCGGATCAGCGACATGCAGGCGTCCTCGGACGGCTTCACCACGCAGACGTTGCCCGCCGCCAGCGCGCCGCCGACGCTGCGGCCGAAGATCTGCATCGGGTAGTTCCAGGGCACCACGTGGCCGGTCACGCCGTGCGGCTCGCGCCAGGTGAGGACGCTGTAGCCCTCCTGGTAGGGCAGGGTCTCGCCGTGCAGCTTGTCGCAGGCGCCGGCGTAGAACTCGAAGTAGCGCGCCAGGGCCTGGGTGTCGGCACGGGCCTGGCGGGTCGGCTTGCCGCAGTCGCGCTGCTCCAGCGCGGTGAGCTCGTCGGCGTGCGCCACGACCGCTTCGGCCAGCGCCATCAGCAGCCGGCCGCGGTCCATCGCCGAGACCTTGCTCCAGACCGCGTCGTAGCACTGGCGCGCGGCCTGCACCGCGCTGTCGATGTCCTGCGCGTCGCCGCGCTGGATCTCGTCGTAGGGCTGCCCGTCGGACGGGTCGATCACCGGCAGCGTGCGGCCGGACGACGATCGCAGGGAGGCGTTGGCGATGAAGTGGTACTGCATGCGGTCCATTGTGCCGGGCGCGCGGCGTGCATCGGGGCGGTCAGTAGAATCCCGCGCTGCGATGGCCGGACCGGGCCGGTACCCGGCGGCCGCTTCCTCCCCCTTCCTCCAACCGCTGCAGCACCATGTCCTTCGACAAAGTTTCCCCCGGCAAGAACCCGCCCGACGTCTTCAACGTGGTCATCGAGATCTCGATGAACGCCGACCCGGTGAAGTACGAGGTGGACAAGGATTCCGGCGCGATCTTCGTCGACCGTTTCCTCACGACCGCGATGCACTACCCGACCAACTACGGCTACGTGCCGCAGACCCTGTCCGGCGACGGCGACCCGGTCGACGTGCTGGTGATGACGCCGTTTCCGCTGCCGCCCGGCGTGGTGGTGCCCTGCCGCGCCATCGGCATCCTGAAGATGGAAGACGAAGCCGGCGTCGACGGCAAGGTGCTGGCCGTGCCCACCACCAAGATCCTGCCGATCTACGAGAACATCCAGAAGCCCGAAGACCTGCACCCGATCCTGCTGAAGCAGATCAGCCACTTCTTCGAGCATTACAAGGACCTGGAAGCCGGCAAGTGGGTCAAGGTGCTGGGCTGGGAAGGCATCGACGCCGCCAGGCAGGAAATCACCGAAGGCATCGCCAACTACAAGGCACCCAAGGCCTGACCGCCACACGCGCTGCCGGCCTGAGGCCGGCTGGCATCGTGCTTGCTTGACAACGCCCGCCTTGTGCGGGCGTTGTCGTTTTCGCCACCTGCGTGTGGCAAGCCTGCAACCCGGGCCTGCTCTCACTCCCGTTTTGAGGGTTTGCACCCGGGTCCGCAGGTAGGATCATCTTTTTGTTACGGAACGTGGGCCGATGAAAATTTCCGACTGGAAGATCAGAACCAAGCTCGCGGTCGCCTTCGGGCTTCTGGTAGTTCTGGTGGTGGCGCTCGGGGCGATCGCGCTTTCGGCACTGGGCCGGGTGCATGGACATGTGCAGGAGATCGGCGGAAACCTGCTGCCCAGCGTCCAGATACTGGGCGACATGCGGGTCGATGCCAACCGGATCCGTCTGGCCGAAGGCGTGATGGTCATGTCGCGCACGCCGGCGCAGGCCAAGGTCTTGATCGCCGAGGTGGGCGAACAGCGCAAGTCCTTGGTCAAATCCGAGGCCGCCTACGCCCCGCTGGTGTCGTCCGGCGAGGAGGCCGACGGCTACCGCGGTTATCAGGTGCGCCGCGATGCGTACCTCAAGTCGCTGGACGAGATCACCCGCCTGTCCAGCGGCGACGACGAGACGAGTACGGCGGAGGCCGTCCGCCTGTATGCCGGCCCTTCGCGCGAACTGTTCACCGCCTTCGTGGGGGCCATCGGCCAGCTGTCGCAGGTCAACAAGCGCGCGGCCGATGCGGCGGTGGTGGCCTCCGCCGATTCGTACAGCGGCGCCCGGTGGAGCGTGGCGGCGTTCGTGGTCGCCACGCTCATCGCCGGCGTGCTGCTGGCGGTGTGGATGACGCGCCTGATCACCGGCCCGCTGCGCAACGCGCTGTTCGTCTCCCAGCAGATCGCGGCCGGCAACCTGGGCATCGAGGTGGACGACAGCAGCAAGGACGAAGTGGGCCTGCTCCTGACCGGCCTGGCCGCGATGCGCGACAGCCTGGCCCGGGTGGTGGGCGGCGTGCGGGCCAACGCCGAGGGCGTCGCGACCGCCAGCGCCCAGATTTCGCAAGGCAACAACGACCTGTCGGCCCGTACCGAACAGCAGGCATCGTCGCTGGAGGAAACGGCCGCCTCGATGGAAGAACTGGGTTCCACCGTGCGCCAGAACGCCGACAACGCCCGCCAGGCCAACCAGCTCGCGATCAGCGCGTCCGCGGTGGCGGTGCAGGGCGGCGAGGCGGTCGGCGAGGTGGTCGAGACGATGAAGGGCATCAACGACAGCTCCCGCCGCATCGCCGACATCATCGGCACCATCGACGGCATCGCGTTCCAGACGAACATCCTGGCGCTCAATGCGGCGGTGGAAGCCGCCCGCGCCGGCGAACAGGGCCGCGGATTCGCGGTGGTGGCCTCCGAGGTGCGCAGCCTCGCGCAGCGCAGCGCCGAGGCCGCCAAGGAAATCAAGGCACTGATCACCGCCAGCGTGCAGCGGGTGGAGCAGGGCACCGCCCAGGTCGACCGCGCCGGCGCCACGATGACCGAGGTGGTCGGCTCGATCCGCCGGGTGACCGACATCATGGGCGAGATCAGCGCCGCCAGCGCCGAGCAGAGCGCGGGAGTGGGCCAGGTGAGCGAGGCCGTCACCCAGATGGACCAGGCCACGCAGCAGAACGCCGCGCTGGTCGAGGAAAGCGCCGCCGCCGCCGCCAGCCTGCGCTCGCAGGCCGAGCAGCTGGTGTCGGCCGTGTCGGTGTTCCAGCTGACCCGTATCCGTACGCCGGGGGCAGCGGCTCATGCGCCGGCAACGGTGGCGCCTGCTGCGCCGATCGCGGCGCCGGCAGCGCGGGCCGCGGCCGCCGTGCCGGTACGGCGCCCCGTCGAGGGCGCTGTATCGCCAGCAGCGCAGAAGCCGTCCCTGCCTTCTGCGAAGGCGTCTCTGCCCAAGAAGCTGTCGGCCCCGCCGGTCAAACCCGCCGCTGCACCCGCGGCGCCGGCAGCGGCCGCGTCTGCGAGCCGCGCACCGTCGGTCGGCTCCGACGAGGACTGGGAAACGTTCTGACCGCGGTGGACTCCGGCTGCTCGCATGCCGGCGTTCGGCGCGCCGTGGGCAGTGCCGGAGCGGCGTAGTCGACCCCGATACGCTCAGTTCTCGCCGTGCCGAAACGGCGACCGGGCGTCCAGGTGCTCCATGTAGTGGGCGATGCCTTCGCCCTCGCGCTCCAGGAAACGCTCCACCGCATCCGAAAAATCGGGCCGCGCCAGCCAGTGGGCGCTGGTGGTCGCGACCGGCATCAGGGCGCGGGCCATCTTGTGCTCGCCCTGGGCGCCGCCTTCGAACCGTGTGAAGCCGTGCGCGATGCACCAGGCGATCGGCTGGTAGTAGCAGGCTTCGAAGTGCAGGCAGTCGACCCGCTCGATCGCGCCCCAGTACCGGCCGTAGGCGACGCCGCCCGCGTCTGCACGAGAAGCCAATTCGGGATCATTCGTGCCTGGGGTCGGCGCCGGATCGGGACTTATTGCTATCAAACTGCTAGCAATCGCCACGCCTTCCCTCTCCGCGACGAACAGCAGCCAGTTCTCGGGCATCCGCTGCTCCATCCGCCGGAAGAAGTCGCGGGTGAGGTAGGGGGCGTTGCCATGCTCGCGGTAGGTGCGGGCATAGCAGCGGTAGAAGAAATCCCAGTCCGCCGGTGCGATGTCGGCGCCGCGCGACCAGCGGAACGACACGCCGGCCTCGGCCACCTTGCGCCGCTCCTGGCGGATTTTCTTGCGCTTCTCCTGGGTCAGGCTGGCGAGGAAGTGGTCGAAGTCGGTGTAGCGCCGGGGCGCCTGTGCGGGCTGCTCCGGCGTATCGGCGGCCGCCGGCGACCGGTTGTGCCAGTGGAACTGCACCGTGTTGCGAAGCATCAGCCCCGCGTCGCGGCAGGCGGCCACATCGGGATCGGACAGGAACAGCAGGTGCAGCGACGACAGCTCCTGCTCGCCGCACCACGCCACCAGCGCCTGCACCAGCACCCCGCGGGCCTCGGGCGTGCGGGCCAGCAGGCGGGCGCCCGGCACCGGGGTGAACGGCACGGCCACGACCGCCTTGGGATAGTAGGCGAGACCGTGGTCGGCATAGGCATTGGCCCAGGCCCAGTCGAAAACGTACTCGCCGTACGAATGGTTCTTCAGGTAGACGGGACAGGCGGCCTCCATCGTCTCGCCGTTCCAGACCGTGAAGAACACGACGCCCCAGCCGGTCTCGGCGGTGGCGCTGCCGCTGTCGTGCAGCGCCGCGAGGTAGCCATGGCGCAGGAAGGGCGTGGCGTCGCCGCCCAGGGCCAGCAGGTGGTCCCAGGCGTGCGCATCCACCTCCTGGTGGCGGGAAAAGATTCGGAGGGTGAGGGTCACGGAGCGGGCGCGGAGTGCGTTGGAGAGAGGGTTCGTCGGCAGCCGATGATGGCGGGAATCCGGCGTCCGTGCAGCAGGCCGCGCAGCGCCGCCACCGGTCGTTAGGGACACGCGGGGCGGCTTCGCCGCCCCAGGCGGGCGCCGACGGGGCGAATGACATAATCGTCCGCGCCCCCCCGCCGGGTGCGCGAGACGCCCGGTGGCGGGCCGCGCAGGCGGGCGATGGCCCGTGCGATTTCCATATTTCAACAGGACGAGACCATGAAGCAGATCACCGCCATCATCAAACCCTTCAAGCTGGAGGAGGTGCGTGAAGCCTTGGCGGAGTGTGGTGTCACGGGCCTGACGGTGACCGAGGTGAAGGGCTTCGGCCGGCAGAAGGGCCATACCGAGCTCTACCGGGGTGCCGAGTACGTGGTCGATTTCCTGCCGAAGGTGAAGGTCGAAGTGGTCATCGCGACCGAAGATGTGGAACGCTGTGTCGATGCGATCGTAGGCGCCGCCCGCACCGGCAAGATCGGAGACGGAAAAATCTTCGTGACGGCGATCGACCGGATCGTGCGCATCCGCACCGGTGAAGAGGACGCCTCCGCGATCTGACAGGCGCGGTCGCCGCGGCGAGGCTGCCGACCGCGCTACCGCGATCGCCGGCGGCTAGATCACGTCCCGCAGCGGCGCCCGATCGCCACTGCCCGGATGGGCCACGAGGCCGGGCAACAGTGCATCCACTTCCGAGCCGACCTGCAGAAACTCCATCTGCCAGTCACCCATGAATCCGTGTCCCACGCTTCCGGCCAGGAACGTGAGCATCGCGTCGTAATAGCCGGCGACATTGAGCAGGCCGAGCGGCTTGGCGTGGTAGCCCAGCTGGCGCCAGGTCCAGACCTCGAAGAGTTCCTCGAAGGTGCCGATCCCGCCCGGCAGGGCCAGGAAAGCGTCCGCCCGCTCGGCCATCATCGCCTTGCGTTCGTGCATGTTCTGCACGATGTGCAGCTCGTCGCAGCGGCGGTTGGCCGCCTCTTTGTCGACCAGCGCCTGCGGAATGACGCCGACGACACGGCCGCCCGCCGCCTGGGTGGCATCGGCCACCGCACCCATCAGGCCGTTGTGGCCGCCGCCGTAGACCAGTTGCCCGCCGCGCGTTCCGATCCAGGTGCCGACCGCGCGTGCGGCCACGCCGAACTGCGCGTCGTTGCCGGGGCGCGAGCCGCAGTACACGCACAGCGAGAAAGCGGGTGCGCTCATGCGGTCACCACCGGACGCGGCGGCACGGTGCTGATCAGCCGGGTGCCTGCGATCGCATCGTGCAGAAACTGCCGCTGCGGATGCAGCCGGCTGGCCAGCGCCCAGAGCGCCACCCACGCCGCGACTGCGACAAACGTCTGGCTGGTCGACAGCCGGAGCAAAGAGATCAGTGCCAACGGCGGCAGCAGCCACAGCCAACTGGCGCAATAGCGGCACAGGGCCCGCAGCTGCGTGATGCGCGCCCCGTGGACATCCACGACGCGGATATGCCAGGTCTTCATCGCCAGTGTCTGTCCCTTGGCCCAGAACCAGGCGAAGTAGATGCCGAACACGACGAAGAGAAAGGCCTGCAGCGCATGCCGGTTGTCCATCGCATTGCGGGTTTGGCTCAGCGTACCGAACAGGTAGCCGGCGATGAAGACGACGCCGAACATCAGCATGCCCTCGTACAGCCAGCAGGCCATCCGGCGGGCGAGGCGGGGTGCGACGGTGTTCGGCAGGCCGGGCGGCGAAGCATCGGCGCTTCGGCCAGTCTCCGGCGAGGATTCGGACATCATGGGGCGGCGGGCGCCTCGGCGGGTGCGGGTGCGGGCATTGCAGGATTATCCGGTACCGACGCCGACGCGGGCACTGGAGCTACAGGTGCCGGTGTGGGTGCGGGTGCCGGTGCCGGCTGCGCACGCACCGCCGGTGGCGCCACGATATGTTGCGGCAACAGCGTCTTCTGGTCGAAGTGCGCGGACGACACGCCGATCGTCGGCCGAGGACGCGGTGCGACCGCTGGCGGCAGGTTGGCCAGGCGCTGGGGCGGCACAGGCCGCACCGCGCGGGCAGCGCCGGTGGGCGGCGTGGCATGGCCTTCGGTCAAGCGGCTGCGCTCTTCAGGGCTCAGCGCCTGGTAGGCCTCCCACCGCGCTTTTTTCTGACCCGGATCGAGCTTGTTGGCCTCGGCGAAATTCATCCGCGCCTGGGTGCGTTGCTCGTACGACAAGGACGCCCATTCGGCCATGCGGCCGTGCAGCCGGTCTTGCTCCGCGGGCGGCATCGCATGGAAATTGCGCACCATCTCGATCCACTTGCGCCGCTGCGTATCCCGCATGCCACCCCAGTGGCTGGCCAGCGGTGCCAGTGCTTTCTGCTGATGCGGGGTCAGGGCCTTGAAGGCCACGGGCGTCGGTGCCGCAGCAGGTGCGGCCTTGGGTGCGCCTGGATCGGCCCCGCCGACCGGGCCGGGAATCGCTGCGGTTCCGGTGCTCTGCGCCTGGACGGCAAGCGCGACCGCCGCCGCCGACAGCACGATGCATGCGGCGGCAGCGAAGCGGGTAACGGAGAGGGATGCAGCAGCCATGCCGGGACCCGCGGTCAACGTGGGCTGTCCGCGCTGTTCTTCATGAACTGAAGAAAACCCGGATCCGCATAGGCCGAGGGCGGAAGGTCGTCTGCCAGAAGGGCGGAATCGACCTCGGCGAGTTCGTGGACGCGGTTGTCGTCCTGCACCGTGTAGATGGTGAAAAGGCCCGCCGCCAGCGCCGCCAGCGGCAGTACCGCTGCGATGCTGCCCCAAAAGCCCGGGCCGTCCTGCCCGAAGGATGCGGTCGCGGTACTGCCCTGGCCGAATACCGACGATGCGGTGCGGGCCCGCACGTTCACCACCCGCCGGCGCGCGACCGCCTGCTGTCGCAGCAGGCGCAGGCGCTCCGAAATATCGTGCGGCACGGTGCGGGCGCCTTCCGACAGGCGCGCGGCGATCCGCTCGCCGAATTCGTCCTGCAGATGAGGAAGTGCGGAAGTGTGAACTTGGGTCATATCTGGATCCCTTTGGCTTTGAGCGCCTTGCCAAGAGAATGGACGGCACGCGAACAGTGCGTTTTGACGCTGCCTTCTGAGCAGCCCATGGCGGCGGCGGTCTCCGCCACGTCCATCTCTTCCCAGTAACGCATCAGGAATGCCTCGCGTTGACGTGCCGGGAGCGCCTGGATCTCGGCCTCGATCTGGTGCAAGACCTGGGCCCGCCGCGTCGTGTCTTCCGCGCTTTCGGTGCGGTGGGAGCCGTCGTCGATCTGCAGCGTTTCCAGCAGATTGAAGTCGCCGTCTTCGCCCGCCACGTCGAAATCGCTCATGTTGGAAAAGAGCGCGTTGCGCGTCTTCTGCCGGCGGAACCAGTCGAGGGTGCAGTTCGACAGGATGCGCTGGAACAGCATCGGCAGCTCTTCGGCGGGCCGGTCGCCGTAGTGTTCGGCCAGCCGCATCATGCTGTCCTGCACGATGTCGAGCGCGGCTTCCTCGTTGCGCACGTGGTAGATCGACCGCTTGAAGGCGCGCGTTTCTACGCTTTTGAGGAAATCGGACAGTTCGCGTTCGGTGGCCAAGAGCAGGATCCGGCCGCTGGACGGCACGAGGGTGGGGCGAAGGTCCGGTCTTGCCGGACGCGGGATTATTGCACTGGCCAACTTTATTTCGGCACCGGGCCGGGGCAGCCTGCGCGCGATGTGATAATGCGCCTTGCTGTCTATTCAAGCAAACGGGTTCCGGTTCGGCGCAGCAAGCATCTCGCCCATGGCCGTGGACCCTAAGTTCCGACACCGCTTCACAAGAGCGTGCGTGAAGGAGCACCCAAGGTTTTTCGCTTCCGAAATTCACAAAGGTTCATCATGGAAATCTCCCCAGCCGAAATCGCATCGGCCGCCGCTGCCCACGCGCAGGGCGCCTCTTCCCCCCCGCTTTCTTCCGCCGCGCCTGTGCCGGCCCACCCCGAGCTGATGGGCGCCGAAGTCCTGGTGAAATCCCTGCAGGCCGAGGGCGTGCAGTACATCTGGGGCTATCCCGGCGGTGCGGTGCTCTACATCTACGACGCTTTCTACAAGCAGGATTCGATCCTGCATGTGCTGGTGCGCCACGAGCAGGCCGCCGTGCACGCCGCGGACGGTTACGCCCGTGCCACCGGCGAGGTGGGCGTGGCGCTGGTCACGTCCGGCCCGGGCCTGACGAATGCGGTGACCGGCATCGCGACCGCCTACATGGACTCGATCCCGATGGTGATCATCAGCGGGCAGGTGCCGACGGCGGCGATCGGCCAGGACGCTTTCCAGGAATGCGACACCGTCGGCATCACCCGCCCGATCGTCAAGCACAACTTCCTGGTGAAGGACCCGCGCGACATCGCGATGACGATCAAGAAGGCCTTCCACATCGCCCGCACCGGCCGGCCCGGCCCGGTGGTGGTGGACATCCCGAAGGACGTGTCCTTCAAGAAGGTCACCTACAGCGGCCACCCTGCGACGGTGGAGATGCGCTCGTACAACCCGGTCAAGCGCGGCCACGGCGGCCAGATCCGCAAGGCGCTGCAACTGCTGCTGACCGCCAAGCGGCCCTATATCTACACCGGCGGCGGCGTGCTGCTCAGCAACGCGTCGAACGAACTGCGCACGCTGGTCGATCTGCTGGGCTACCCGGTCACCAACACCCTAATGGGCCTGGGCGCCTATCCCGCGTCCGACCCGAAGTTCCTGGGCATGCTGGGCATGCACGGCACCTGGGAGGCCAACAACGCGATGCAGCACTGCGACGTGCTGCTGGCCGTCGGCGCGCGCTTCGACGACCGGGTGATCGGCAACGTCAAGCATTTCGCGCAGAACGAACGCAAGATCATCCATATCGACATCGACCCGTCGAGCATCTCGAAGCGGGTCAAGGTCGACGTGCCGATCGTCGGCGACGTCAAGGACGTGCTGACCGAGCTGATCAACATGGTCAAGGAGTCGGCGATCCGCCCCGACGGCGCGGCGCTGTCGGGCTGGTGGGAGACGATCGAAGGCTGGCGCAGCCGCAAGAGCCTGGCCTACGACCGTGGCAACGGCGACGTGATCAAGCCGCAGTTCGTGGTCGAGACGCTCTGGAACATGACCAAGGACGTCGAGACCTACATCACCTCCGACGTGGGCCAGCACCAGATGTGGGCCGCGCAGTACTACCGGTTCGACGAGCCGCGGCGCTGGATCAACTCGGGCGGCCTGGGCACGATGGGCGTCGGCATTCCCTACGCCATGGGCATCAAGCTGGCCAAGCCCGAAGCCGAGGTGTTCTGCGTCACCGGCGAAGGCTCGGTGCAGATGAACATCCAGGAGCTCTCCACCTGCCTGCAGTACAACACGCCGATCAAGATCTGCGCGTTGAACAACCGCTTCCTGGGCATGGTGCGCCAGTGGCAGCAGATCGAATACTCGGGCCGCTACAGCCACAGCTACATGGACGCGCTGCCCGATTTCGTGAAGCTGGCCGAGGCCTACGGCCACGTCGGCATGCTGATCGAGAAGCCCGAGGACGTGGAGCCTGCGCTGCGCGAGGCCCGCAAGCTCAAGGACCGCACCGTGTTCATGGACTTCCGCACCGACCCCACCGAGAACGTGTTCCCGATGGTGCAGGCCGGCAAGGGCATCACCGAGATGCTCCTGGGCAGCGAAGACCTGTAATTTCAGGCGAAAAGTGCCTGTGGCCGGCGCCGGAAGCCGGCCACTAGCTATCGAAATAATAGCGATCCGTTCCCAGACGAATCTATTGCCCGCCGAGCCCGCGCATTACCGTGCGCGGGGGAGGGCGGCGAAAAGAGGAATCCCCTTATGAAGCACATCATCGCGGTCCTGCTCGAGAACGAGCCGGGCGCACTCTCCCGCGTGGTCGGGTTGTTCTCGGCCCGCGGCTACAACATCGAGTCGCTGACGGTGGCCCCCACCGAAGACCCGAGCCTGTCGCGCATGACGATCCAGACGGCCGGCTCCGACGACGTGATCGAGCAGATCACCAAGCACCTCAACCGCCTGATCGAGGTGGTCAAGGTGGTCGACCTCACCGAAGGCGCCTACACCGAGCGCGAGCTGATGATGGTCAAGGTGCGCGCCGTCGGCAAGGAGCGCGAGGAGATGAAGCGCATGGTCGACATCTTCCGCGGCCGCATCATCGACGTCACCGACAAGAGCTACACCATCGAACTCACCGGCGACCAGTCGAAGAACGACGCGTTCCTGCAGGCGATCGAGCGGACCGCGATCCTCGAGACGGTGCGGACCGGCGCCAGCGGCATCGGCCGCGGCGAGCGGGTGCTGCGCGTTTAAGACCTGAGTTTTTCCTCCGACCGTGCGTCGACAGGCTCGGCACGGACGGATTCCCGTGGATGGCGACCTTGCATTGCGCGTTCGCCCCGAGCCTGTCGCTGGGCGTTTTCGCCAACCCAAACCCTTAATTTCCGGAGCATTCCATGAAAGTTTTCTACGACAAAGACGCGGACCTGAGCCTGATCAAGGGCAAGACCGTGGCCATCATCGGGTACGGCTCGCAGGGCCATGCCCACGCGCAGAACCTGAACGACAGCGGCGTGAAGGTCGTGGTCGGCCTGCGCAAGGGCGGCGCGTCGTGGGACAAGGTCGGCAAGGCCGGCCTGCAGGTCGCCGAAGTGGCCGAAGCCGTCAAGGCGGCCGACGTGGTCATGATCCTGCTGCCGGACGAGCAGATCGCCACCGTCTACAAGAACGACGTCGAGCCGAACATCAAGCAGGGCGCGTCGCTGGTGTTCGCCCACGGCTTCAACGTGCACTACGGCTTCGTGCAGCCGCGCGCCGACCTCGACGTCTGGATGGTCGCCCCCAAGGCCCCGGGCCATACGGTCCGCGGCACCTATGCCCAGGGCGGCGGCGTGCCGCACCTCGTCGCGGTGCACCAGGACAAGAGCGGCAAGGCGCGTGACCTGGCCCTGTCGTACGCGTCGGCCAACGGCGGCGGCAAGGCCGGCATCATCGAGACCAACTTCCGCGAAGAAACCGAGACCGACCTGTTCGGCGAACAGGCCGTGCTGTGCGGCGGCACCGTCGAGCTGATCAAGGCCGGCTTCGAGACGCTGGTGGAAGCCGGCTACGCCCCCGAGATGGCGTACTTCGAGTGCCTGCACGAACTGAAGCTGATCGTCGACCTGATCTACGAAGGCGGCATCGCCAACATGAACTACTCGATCTCGAACAACGCCGAATACGGCGAGTACGTGACCGGCCCGAACATCGTCACCTCGGCCACCAAGGACGCGATGCGCAAGTGCCTGAAGGACATCCAGACGGGCGAATACGCCAAGAGCTTCGTGCTCGAAGCCGCCGCGGGCCAGCCGACGCTGATCAGCCGTCGCCGCCTGAACGCGGAGCACCAGATCGAGCAGGTCGGCGCCAAGCTGCGCGCGATGATGCCGTGGATCGCCAAGAACAAGCTGGTCGACCAGACCCGCAACTAAAGCGCCGCCTCCCGCGCTCGACCCGAGGGCCACGCGAGTGGCCCTCGGCGTTTGCAGCGCCCCGCCGTCGGTACACTCGGCGGCTTCGTCTGCAGGCGGGGCATCCGGCCCGCAGCCCTGCAGCCGCACCGGTTTTCTAGGACTTACATGGCCCATCCCGATCCCGCCCACCTGCCGCCGCACGACGACGACGCCGGCATGGTGGTGCGCAAGCGCCGCAAGGGCATCTACATCCTGCCCAACCTGTTCACGCTGGCGGCGCTGTTCGGCGGCTTCTACGCGATCGTGATGGCGATGAACGGCCGGTTCGACCTGGCCGCGGCGGGCGTCTTCGTCGCGATGGTGCTCGACAGCCTGGACGGCCGCGTCGCCCGGATGACCAACACCCAGAGCGCCTTCGGCGAGCAGATGGATTCGCTCTCCGACATGGTGTCGTTCGGGGCCGCCCCGGCGCTGATCGCCTACGAATGGGCGCTGCGCGGACTGGGCCGCTGGGGCTGGATCGCCGCCTTCGTCTACTGCGCCTGCGCGGCGCTGCGGCTGGCCCGGTTCAACGTCAACACCACGGTCGTCGACAAGCGCTACTTTCAGGGCCTGCCTTCGCCCGCGGCGGCGGCGCTGGTCACCGGCTTCATCTGGCTGATGACCGAGGCCGGTGTGCGCAACGGCGAATCGGCCTGGCTGAGCTGGACGCAGGTCGTCTGGATCACCTTCGCCTTCACGCTGTACGCGGGCCTGACGATGGTCACCAACGTGCCGTTCTACAGCTTCAAGGACATCCGGCTGAAGAAGAGCGTGCCGTTCGCCACGATCGTGCTGATCGCGCTCGGCATCGCGATCATCAACATCCATCCGCCGACGGTGCTCTTCGGCATCTTCGTGGCCTACGGCCTGAGCGGCTATGCGGTGTATGCCTGGCGCAAGGCCAAGGGCCAGCACACCAGCGTGATCAGCACCTCGACCGACGAGCCGGACGAGCGGGGCTGGCACAGGTGATCCGCATTGCGGCGGCGCGAAACCCTGTGCTACAGTGACGCGCATGTCCCTGAACTCGCTCGCCCTACTACTAGTGCTCACTGGGCATAGACGGTAGCGCGCGCACACCTCACTCTACGGCCCGTATTGCACCAGCAACGGGCCGTTTTGCTTTTGGGAGTTGCTGGTGAGCCTCCTCCTTTGAAAGAGATCCATCATGTTGAAGCAGCCCTCCACCAAATACCGCAGCTTTCCCCCGATCGCCCTGAAGGACCGCACCTGGCCCGACGTGGTGCTGACGAAGGCGCCGGTGTGGCTGTCGACCGACCTGCGGGATGGCAACCAGGCCCTGATCGAGCCGATGGACATCGACCGCAAGATGCGGATGTTCGAGACGCTGGTCGACATCGGCTTCAAGGAGATCGAGGTGGGTTTCCCTTCGGCTTCGCAGGTCGAGTTCGATTTCGTGCGCCGCCTGATCGACGAGAACCGGATTCCCGACGACGTCACCATCCAGGTGCTGACCCCCGCCCGCGACCAGCTGATCGCCCGCACCTTCGAGGCATTGCAGGGCGTGCCGCGGGCCATCGTGCACCTCTACAACGCGGTGGCGCCGGTGATGCGCAAGATCGTGCTGGGCATGGACGAAGACCAGATCGTCGAGCTGGCCGCCACCCATGCCCAGGTGTTCCGCGACTGCGCGGCCAAGCAGCCCGGCACGCAGTGGACCTTCCAGTATTCGCCCGAGATGTTCTCCGGTACCGACCTGGCTTTCTCGAAGCGGGTGGTCGATGCGGTGACCGCAGTCTGGCAGCCTACGCCCGCGCGCAAGTGCATCGTCAATTTGCCGTCGACGGTGGAGCATTCGACCGCCAACATCTTCGCCGACATGATCGAGTGGATGCACCGAAACCTGGAGCGGCGCGACGCGATCGTGCTGTCGGTCCATCCGCACAACGACCGGGGCACCGGCACGGCCGCGGCCGAGTTCTCGTTGATGGCCGGCGCCGACCGTATCGAAGGCTGCCTGTTCGGCAACGGCGAGCGCACCGGCAATCTCGACCTGGTGAACGTGGCGCTCAATCTCTACACCCAGGGTGTCGACCCCGCGCTGGATTTCTCGAACATCGACGAGATCCGCGCGACGGTCGAGCACTGCAACCAGATCAGCGTGCATCCGCGCCATCCGTACGTGGGCGATCTGGTCTACACCTCGTTCTCCGGATCGCACCAGGATGCGATCAAGAAGGCGTTCAGTGCGCGCAAGGACGGCGACATCTGGGACATGCCTTATTTGCCGATCGATCCGAAAGACCTGGGCCGCAGCTACGAAGCGGTGATCCGCGTCAACAGCCAGTCGGGCAAGGGCGGTATTTCCTATCTGCTGGAGAGCGAGTACGGCCTGGAGTTGCCACGCCGTTTGCAGATCGAATTCAGCCGCGTGGTGCAGGGCGCGATGGACGCCGGTGGCAAGGAGCTCACCGCACGCGACATCTGGGAACTGTTCCAGACGGAATACCGTTTGCAGGACATCGAAGCCCCGGTGCACCGTCTGGCCGAAGAAAGCCAGGGCGGTCGTCATTCGGTCCGGCTGGAAGCGCAGGTGCAGTGGAGCGACGGTTCGCACGCGATCGAAGGCCAGGGCACCGGCCCGATCGACGCGTTCGTGCTGGGCGTGGGCACCTTGATCGGCCAGGAAGTGCGGGTTCTCGACTACCACCAGCATTCGATCGGGGCAGGCGCCGACGCCCGCTCGGTGTCGTACGTCGAGCTGCAGGTCGGGGGCGGTGCCAGCCTGTTCGGGGCCGGTATCGACGCGAACATCGTTTCCGCGTCGTTCAAGGCGATCTTGTCGGGTGTTGCACGCTCGGGTGTGCGCCATATGCAGTCCACCGAAGCCGCTACCATCTGAGATGCGGGCGTCCGGTGTCGCATTTCGCAGCACCGGATTTCCGGCGATGTCCTACACTGGGTGACCGCAAGCCGCCGCAGACGTCGTTCTGTAACGGATTTTTGCGAATTAGACCCCGCGTCAAATAAGCCGCGCAAGTAATTGATCTTGCGCGTTTTTTTTGTTTCATTACACTCTCGGCCATGCCACTTTCACTGCTGCGGAGATATTTTGATGTCAAGTCGTAATTCCCTCGTCTTGCGTCGTCTGACCCAGTTCGTGTCCGGTACCGCCATCGCTTTCGCGCTGGTCCAGCCGGCGGCGCAGGCTGCAGAGCGCAAGAAGCTTGTCGTCAAGACGCCCGTCGCGGCAGTGCAAGCCAAGCGCGAAGTGCGTGTGGTCGCACCGCGCAAGGTGGCCCGCGTATCCAAGACCATCACGGTCGCCGCCCGTGCCAAGGCGCCGACGCGTGTGGCATATGTGCCCGCCCGCCTGTCCTACGGCCAGTTGGCGGGTCTGCACACCGCCTCCGATCCGCTGGACTTGAAGTCCAGCGTGGCCCTGGTCATCGACCAGGACACCAACGAAGTCCTGCTCAGCAAGAACGACAGCGCCGTCCTGCCCATCGCCTCCATCACCAAGCTGATGACCGGCGTGATCGTCACCGAGGCGCGTCTGCCGATGGACGAGATGATCACCATCTCGCAGGACGATGTGGATACCGAGAAATTCAGCAGCTCGCGCCTCGTGGTCGGCGCGACGCTCAGCCGTGGCGAAATGCTGCACCTCGCCCTGATGTCGAGCGAGAACCGGGCCGCGCACGCCCTGGGCCGCACCTACCCGGGCGGCATGACGACCTTCGTCACGCTGATGAACGCCAAGGCCCAGATGCTGGGCATGGCCGATACCCGCTATGTGGAGCCTACCGGTTTGTCGAGCCGCAACCAGTCCAGCGCACGCGACCTGGCCACCCTGGTGAATGCCGCGTATGGCGATGCGACCTTGCGCGAGCTGACCACGTCGCCGAGCTACGCGGTCGACATCGGCCGCCGCACCCTGCAGTACAACAACACTAACCGCTTGGTGCACAGCCCGTCCTGGGACATCGGCCTGCAGAAGACCGGCTACATCAACGAAGCGGGCCAGTGCCTGGTGATGCAGGCCAAGATCGCCGGCCGCAAGGTCATCATGGTGTTCCTCGATTCCGCCGGCAAGCTGAGCCGTGTGGCAGATGCCGAGCGGGTCCGTCGCTGGGTCGAATCGACAGCGTCGGCGGCCGCCTTGGCCAAGCATACGGACGGCTGATCCGGATTGTCCGTCGGCGGCTGCGGGCTGCAGCTGCGTCTCGGTCATGTCGATGGGCACGGTGTGTACCGTGCCCATGTCGTTTCTGGAGCTGCTCCGCGTCTTCGGGCGCGATGCTCCGGTCAGCCGGTCGCGCCGTCCACGTGCCCCATCGCCACCGAGATCTCGCGGGCGGTGCTCTCCAGCTTGGGCAGCCAGCCTTCGTCCAGCCGATCGGCCGGTGCGGAGATCGACAGGCCGGCCACCAGCCGGTTCTGGTCGTCGTAGATGCCGGCGGCCATGCAGCGCACCCCCAGCTCCAGTTCTTCGTTGTCGCGGGCTGTGCCGTACTGCCGGGCGCGCGACAGCTCGCGCTCCAAAGCCGTCAGCTGGGTGATGCTGTTGCGGGTGTGGCCGCTCAAGCCGGTCCGGGTGGCATAGGCACGGACCCGCTGCGGATCGTCGACCGCCAAAAACAACTTGCCCACGGAGGTCAGGTGCAGCGGCGCCCGTCCGCCGATGGCCCGTACCACCTGCATGCCCGATCGCTCGCTGTAGGCCCGTTCCACATAGACGATCTCGTCGCCCTGGCGCACGCTCAGGTTGACCGGCTGCTGGATGAGGCGGTGCAGTTCCCGCATCGGAACCAGCGCCGCGTCCCGCACGCTGAGGCGTGCCTTGACCAGATTGCCCAGCTCCAGCAGGCGCATGCCCAGCCGGTAGCTGCCCGCCTCGGGACGATCGACGAACCGGCCGGTGGCCAGGTCGTTCAGGATGCGGTGGGTGGTGGAAGGGTGCAGCCCGGTGCGCGCGCTGATCTCCTTCAAGGGGATGGCCTCTTCGCGGGACGCGAGCACATCGATCAGCGCGAAGATGCGCTCGATCACCTGGACACTGGGCGTTGCGGGCACGCCGCCATGGTCGATTTTTCTCATGCAGCCACTCGGTTGGATCGGTGGCGCATTTTATCTGGTGAAACCGTCGCGGTTCTCACGTGGAGTGCGCGGGGGGCTGCCAGGCACCGTCGACCAACAATTCATAGGGCCGGAACCGCGTTTTGTAGCGCATCTTGTCGCTTTGCTCGATCCAGTATCCCAGGTAGACATGGGCCAGGCCCAAGGCCCGGGCCTGCTCGATCTGCCACAGCACGCCGAAGGTTCCGTAGCTGCCGCCGATGTCGGGGTCGTAGAAGGTATAGACCGCCGACAGCCCGTCGTCCACCACGTCCAGGATCGAGACCATCCGCAGCGCGCCCGGAACGCCATCGACTTCCGGCTCGCGGAACTCCACCAAGCGCGAATTGACCCGGCTCTGCAGCAGGAACTGGGTGTACTGGTGGATGCTGTCGTGGTCCATGCCGCCGCCGGCGTGGCGCCCGCCCTGGTAACGCAGGTAGAGCCGGTAGTGCTCGGGCATGAAACACAGCTTGAGCACCCGGGCCTGCAGATGGGCATGCTGCTTATAGGCGCGGCGCTGGCTGCGGTCGGGCACGAACGCCTGCACCATGACCCGCAGCGGTTCGCAGGCGCGGCAACCGTCGCAGTAGGGCCGGTAGGTGAACATCCCGCTGCGTCGGAACCCCTTGGCGACCAGTTCGCTGTAGACGTCGCTGTGGATCAGGTGCCCCGGTGTCGCGACCTGCGACCGTGCCTCGCGGTCGGGCAGGTAGCTGCACGGATAAGGCGCCGTGGCGTAGAACTGCAACGCATGGAGCGGGAGATCCTTGAGCTGGGTCACGCTGAAGCCTGCGGGGTGGGAAGAAGCGAGTTCCAGTATAGGGGCTCGAAAGACCATGCCAGTGCGGGCCGGTGGCGGGCCTGCGCCACCGCATCGAGGAACACGCCGCGCGCGATCTCGCCCGCCCCCAGCGATGCGAGGTGGCGGGTGTTCTGCTGGCAGTCGACCATGGCGACGCCGTGGTGGCGGCAAAACGCCATCAAACCCGCCAGCGCGATCTTCGACGCGTCGGTGCGGTGCGCGAACATCGACTCGCCGAACACCGCCTGCCCGATCGCCACGCAGTACAGGCCGCCGACCAGTTCGCCACCCTCCCACACCTCGACGCTGTGGGCGTGGCCCGCGCGGTGCAGGGCACTGTACGCGGCCTGCATCTCCGGCAGGATCCAGGTGCCGTCCTGCCCGTGGCGGGGCGTTTGCGCGCAGTGGCGTATCACCTGGTCGAAGGCGGTGTCGATCCGCAGGTCCGCCCCGGGCGCATGTCGAAACCGCTGCAGGGTTTTGCGCAGCGACCGGTGGAGTTTGAATTCCGCCGGCCGCAGCACCATGCGGGGATCGGGGCTCCACCACAGGATCGGCTGCCCGTCGCTGAACCATGGAAAGATGCCGTGCGCGTACGCGGCGCGCAGGGTGGCCGTGTCCAGCGCGCCCCCGGCCGCCAGCAGCCCGGGCGCGGGCGTGCCGTGTCCCCAGGCACTGGCCGGGTCGGGGAAGGGATCTCCCGCGTCCAGCCAGGGCAGTGCGGGAGCCGCGGGGCCGCCCATCGCGCCTTACTTTTCCTTGTCCTTCAGCTTGCCACGCGGTACCACCGCGGTGACCGGTGGGGTGGGGCGGTCCGACAGTCCACCGGTCTTCGGGGCCGAAGTGTCCTTCTTGGGCTTCTTCGTCATCTTGTCGTTGCGTTGCTGGCCTTTAGCCATGGGACTTCCTTGGTGTGACGCCGGCACGTGCCAGCAGGATGGATGCTACGCGATGGAGGCCCCGATATCCGGCCGATACCCGGCCGGTGGACGGCCGATGCCACCGAGGCGGTCGGTCGCGCCCGGCCAAGGCGACCCGGCCCGGCGCAACCCGCATATGCTGCGGTCTTTCTCGTTTTTCCAGAACACCGCCATGGACCGTGCCAGCCCACACCCCCGACTACAAGCGCTCGTCTTCATGGGCGTATCCGGCTGCGGCAAATCCAGTGCCGCCAAGGCCTGCGCCGATGCGCTCGGCTGGCCGATGCTGGAGGGCGACAGCTACCACGCGCCCGCCAACGTCGCCAAGATGCACGCGGGGACGGCGCTGACCGACGCCGACCGCAGCGGCTGGCTCGACCGGCTGGCCGGGCTGCTGGCCGACGCCGCGGCACCCGGCCTCGTCCTGACCTGCTCCGCCTTGCGCAAGCGCTACCGCGACCAGCTGCGCCGGGCCCAGCCGCAGCTGGGATTCGTCTTTCTCCGTCTCGACGAAAAAGAAGCCCTGGCGCGGGTCCAGATGCGCCCCGGACACTTCTTCTCGCCGGCGCTGGTGGCCGACCAGTTCGCGACGCTCGAATCGCCGGAGGGTGAAGCGAACGTGCTCACGGTCGATGCCACCGCGTCGATCGCCGAGATCGTCGCGCAGACCGTCGCGTGGCTGGGCGCTACCTAGCCACCGGCCGCACCGGCTGCCGGGCGGCCGGAGTGCAGTGCTTCCGGCCGCGCGTCAGGCACGCTCGATCAGTTCGATCTGATAGCCGTCCGGATCGCGCACGAAGGCGATCACCGTGGTGCCGCCCTTCACAGGGCCGGCCTCTCGGGTGACGACGCCGCCGGCGGCCTTGATCTTCTCGCAGGCCGCGGCGACATCGGGCACGCCGAGGGCGATGTGGCCGTAGCCCTTGCCCAGGTCGTAGCTGTCGACACCGTGGTTGTAGGTCAGCTCGATCTCGGCATGCTCGGGGTTGGTGCCGTAGCCGACGAAGGCGAGCGAGTATTTCTGCTCGGGCCGCTCGGTGGTACGCAGCAGCTGCATGCCCATCACCTGGGTGTAGAAATCGATAGCGCGCTGCAGGTCGCCGACGCGCAGCATGGTGTGGAGGAGTCGCATGGGGCTTTCTCTTTCGGTGCGGGGAAGAAGCCGACGATTGTGGCGACTCCGCGACCGCCGCGTGTGAGCGGGTTCAACGCTCCGGCGGCAGGTCGAAGACCAGGCAGGTGGTGGTGGCGTGGGCGTAGAGGGTGCCGTCGGGCCCGGTCAGGCGCGCCTCGGCGGTGGCCAGTTGCCGGCCGCAGTGGATCACCCGGCCTTCGGCGCGCACCCGCTGCACCTTGGGCGTAAGGGCCTTCACCAGGTTGATGCCCAGCTCGGCGGTGGTGTAGCCGCGGCCCGGCAGCATGCGGGTGTGGACCGAGCAGCCCAGCGCGGAATCGAGCAGCGTCGCGAACCAGCCGCCGTGCACCGTGCCCATCGGGTTCAGGTGGGCGGCGCCGGGCCGGCCCTGGAACAGCGCGCGGCCTTCCTCGACTTCCAGGATGGCGAAGTCGAGCGTCTTGGCGATGGCCGCGTAGGGCAGGGTGCCCTGCAGCATCGCCTGCATCTGCTGCAGCCCGGTCAGGCCCGCGATCTGGTCGCGGCGGGCCACGCCCGGGCCGGGGCCGGCATCGATCCGGCGGGCGACGGCCTCTTCTTCTGCGATCCAGCGGGCCAGGGTGGCGTCTGCGTCGGGCGAACCCATGCGTGTCCTCGGTCGATAAGTTGTAGATGCATCGATTGTAGATACAATGAAAACCATGCCAAGCCGCGCCACCGCGTCACCGACTGCCCCTCCTGCGCCGCCCACCCCCGTCGCCCGGCCGCAGGGCTGCACCAACTTCAAGCTGCACCACCTGGCCCGCCGGGTGGGCCAGCACTACGACGCCGAGGTGCGCAAGACCGGCCTCAAGACCAGCCAGTATTCGCTGCTGTCGCATGTCGAGCGGCTGGAGCCGGTGCGGCCGGTGGACCTGGCGGCCGCGATGGGGATGACCGCCTCCACCCTCAGCCGCAACCTGCAGGTGCTGGTGGGCGACGGCTTTCTGGAGCTGGATGCCGGCCCCGACGCCCGCAGCCGCCTGGTGCGCATCACCCCCGCGGGCCGCGCCAAGCGGGCCGAGGCGCAGCGCCACTGGAAGACGGCGCAGCTCGCACTGAACGAGCGGCTGGGCGAGGCGCGGGTGCTGGCGCTGCACGCGCTGCTGGACGACACGCTGGCGCAGATGGCGGCCACGCAAGACGACGGCGAAGCCGATGCCGCCGACGAAGACCTCCCGCGCCCCGCCGCCCGGCCCTGACCGCCCGCGCTTTCTTCCCCTCCACTTCCCGGGATGCCCATGTCCTCCACACCTCTCGCCGCCCGGCTGCAACGCCGCGGCCTCCACTATGGCTGGGTGGTCGCCGCCGTCACCTTCTGCACGATGCTGACCATGTCGGCCGCGCTCGGCCTGCCCGGCGCGATGATCCAGCCGCTGGGCCGCGAGTTCGGCTGGAGCACCGACCAGGTCTCGTCGGCATTGGCGCTGCGCTTCGCGCTCTTCGGGTTGATGGGGCCGTTCGCGGCGGTGTTGATGGAGCGCTTCGGCCTGCGGGCGGTGATCTGCACCGCGCTGGCGATGGTGGCGGGCGGCATGGCGCTCTCCACCCAGGTCACCCAGCTCTGGCACCTGGTGGCGCTGTGGGGCGTGATCCTGGGGCTGGGCACCGGCATGACGGCGCTGGTGCTGGGCGCGGTGGTGGCCAACCGCTGGTTCGTGTCGCGGCGCGGGCTGGTGGTGGGGCTGCTGACGGCCAGTTCGGCCACCGGGCAGCTGGCCTTTTTGCCGATCGGCGCCTGGATGATCGAGCATTGGGGCTGGCGCTCGGCCATCGTACCGGTGGTGGTCGGCTGCGCGCTGGTCGCGGGCCTGGCCTTTTGTCTGATGCGCAACCGCCCGGCCGACGTGGGCCAGCGGCCCTTCGGCGAGGCGGCCGATGCGCCGCAGGCCCCCGCCGCGCCGGCGGTGCCGATGACCTTCGCCACGCCGTTCCGGGTGCTGCGCGAGGCATCGCACAGCCGGACCTTCTGGGTGCTGTTCGGCACCTTCTTCATCTGCGGCCTGTCGACCAACGGGCTGGTGCAGACGCACTTCATCTCGCTGTGCGGCGACAACGGCATGGGCGCGGTGCCGGCGGCCTCGGTGCTGGCGATGATGGGCGCGTTCGACCTGGTCGGCACCATCGGCTCGGGCTGGCTGTCGGACCGCTACGACAACCGCAAGCTGCTCTTCTGGTACTACGGCCTGCGCGGCCTCTCGCTGCTGTGGCTGCCGCACTCGGAGTTCACCTTCTACGGCCTGGGCCTGTTCGCGATGTTCTACGGGCTCGACTGGATCGCCACCGTGCCGCCGACGGTCAAGCTGGCCGGCGCCGCCTTCGGACCGCAGAAGGTGGGCCTGGTGTTCGGCTGGATCTTCGCGGCCCACCAGATCGGTGCGGCCACCGCCGCCTGGGGCGCAGGGCTGACCCGCACGCTGCTGCTGACCTATTCGCCGGCGCTGTACGCGGCCGGTGCGGCCTGCCTGCTGGCCGCGGCCGCGGTGTTCCTGATCCGCCTGCCGGCGCGTCCCGCGGCCGTCGTGGCACCCGCCGTTCCGGCGGCCGGCCGCGCCTGAGCCCGCCCTTTTTCTGGAACGAACACCATGACCGCCCCGGCATCCGCTGCGCCCCCTGCGCCCCCTGCGCCCCTGCCCGCCGCCGCATCCGCACCCGCAGCGCCGCAAGGCGCCCTCGACCCGCGCACCCGCCTGCTGCTCGAAGGCCCGATCGTCGGCACCCTGCTGCGCCTGGCCTGGCCCAACGTGTTGGTGATGGTGGCGCAGGCCTGCGCCGGCCTGATCGAGACCTGGTTCATCGGCCGCCTGGGCACCGATGCGCTGGCGGGCATGGCGCTGGCGTTTCCTGCGGTGATGCTGATGCAGATGGTCTCGGGCGGCGCGATCGGAGGGGGGATCGCGTCGGCCATCGCCCGCGCCCTGGGCGCACGGCGCCGGACCGATGCCGATGCGCTGGTGCTGCATGCGGTGGTGATCGCGCTCGGCTTCGGCCTGCTGTTCACCCTGGCGATGGCGCTGGGCGGGCGCTGGCTCTACGGCCACATGGGCGGCAGCGGCGCGTCCCTCGACGCGGCGCTCACCTATTCGCACTGGGTCTTCGCCGGCGCGGTGCTGGTCTGGCTGTTCAACGCGCTGGCGGCGGTGATCCGCGGCACCGGCAACATGGCGCTGCCGGCCACGGTGACCTGCGTGGGCGTGCTGGCGCTGCTGCCGCTGTCGCCCCTGCTGATCTTCGGCGGCGGGCCGCTGCCGGGGATGGGCATCGCGGGCGGTGCCTTGGCGCTGCTGCTGTACTACGCCGGCGGCTGCACGGTGCTGGCCGCGCACCTGTGGCGCGGCCGGTCGCCGCTGCGGCCCACCTGGGCCGGCACGGTGCTGCGCTGGCCGCTGTTCAAGGACATCCTGCGGGTGGGCCTGCTGGCGGCGGTGTCGGCGATCTCGACCAACCTGGTGATCGGCGTGGCGACCGGGCTGGTCGGCAGTTTCGGGCCCGCCGCCATCGCGGGCTACGGCACCGCGGCGCGGCTGGAATACCTGCTGGTGCCGCTGGTCTTCGGCCTGGGGGCGCCGCTGGTGTCGATGGTGGGCACCTGCATGGGCGCCGGCCAGCGGGGGCGGGCGCTGCGGGTGGCCTGGGTCGGCGCCGCCACCGCCGCGGTGCTGACCGAGGCGATCGGCCTGGCCGCCGCGATCTGGCCGCGCCAGTGGCTGGGCCTCTTCGGCAGCGACCCGGCGATGCTGGAGGCCGGCGCCCAGTACCTGCGGGTGGTCGGGCCCACCTACGGCTTCTTCGGCCTGGGGCTGGCGCTGTACTTCGCGTCGCAGGGCGCGGGTCGGCTGCGGTGGCCGGTCACCGGCAACCTGGTACGGCTGACGGTGGCCGCGGGCGGTGGCGCCTGGGTGCTGCATGCCGGCGGCGGGCTGCAGGCGGTGTTCGCGGTGCAGGGCGTGGCGCTGGTGCTCTACGGCCTGTGCATCGCCGGCGCGATCGCGGGCGGCGCCTGGTTCGGCCCGGTCGGGCGGCCGCGCGGCACGGCGGGTTTGCTGCAGCGGCTGGAAGCGGCGGGGCTGGTTGCTACAAAATAGATAGCTGATGGCCGGCGTGGGGCGCCGGCTGCAGGCCGTTTCTATCCTGAAATGGCAGGTGACGGCGCTACCGGCCGGGATGGGCCAGACGCGGACCTCGACACCCTTTCGCCTGCGACGACACCGTCGGCGCCTGGAGACGCGGCGGCGGGCCTCGCTAGACTGCGGCATCGCCCGCCCTCCGCCCCGTCCATGCTCGACCCCGCCATCCTCCGCGCCGCCATGCCCGCCAGCACGACGGGCCACTATTTCAACAACGCCGGTGCGTCGCTGATGCCGCAGGCGGTGGTGGATGCGGTCACCGGCCATCTGGCGCGGGAGTCGGCGCGGGGTGCCTACGGTGCGGCGCAGGACCAGGCCGGCGCGGTGGAGGATGTCTACCGCTCGGCCGCCCGGCTGCTCGGGTGCGACGCCGACGAGATCGCGCTCACCGACAGCCACTCGCGGGGTTGGCAGGCGGTCATCGCCGCGATGGGGCTGAAGCGCGGCGACCGCATCCTGGTGGGCCGCAGCGAATGGGGCGGCAACTATGCGGCCCTGCTGCACATCGCCCGCGCCACCGGTGCCACGGTGCAGCAGGTGGGCTGCGAGGCCGACGGGACCATCGACCTGGACGACCTGGCCTACAACCTGGACGCATCGGTGCGGCTGGTGTCCCTCACCTGGCTGCCGGCCAACGGCGGACTGGTGAACCCGGCCGCGGCCGTGGGCGCACTGACCCGCGCGGCAGGGGTGCCGTTCGTGCTGGACGCGGCCCAGGCGGTCGGCCAGATGCCGGTCGATGTGCGGGCCCTGGGCTGCGACGTGCTGACCGCGCCGGGCCGCAAATGGCTGCGCGGCCCGCGGGGCACCGGTCTGTTGTACCTGCGGCGCGGGTTTCTCCCGGCGCTGCATCCGCCGACGGTGGACCATTTCACCGCGCCCTGGAACGGCACCGAATACGTGCTGCGCAGCGACGCGCGGCGGTTCGAGGTGTCGGAAGCGTCGGTCGCGCTCCGGCTGGGCCTGGGGGTGGCATTGGATGCGGCGATGGCGCTGGGGGTGGACGGCATCCGGCACGCCATCGGCGCCCGCGCCACGCAGTTGCGGGAAGGGCTGGCGCGGATCGACGGCGTGCGGCTGCGCGATCTGGGCACGGTGCAGTCGGGCCTGGTCAGCTTCACGGTGGAGCGCATGGCGCCTGCGCAGGTGCAGACGCAACTGGCCGCCCGGGGCATGGTGCTGGCGGTGAACGGCATGGCGTACACGCCGCTCGACATGCGGGCCCGCGGACTGCACGAGATCGTGCGGGCGTCGCCCCATGCCTACACGACGGCGGACGAAGTCGACGAGCTGCTGGCGGCGGTGCAGGGACTGGTTGCGGGGCGGTCGCTCGGCACCTGAGGTGTCCTGTCGCGGATCGTCATGCAGTGGGCGTGAGCCCGGCGTACCACTGCGCGTACGGCGTGTGCGTCACCAGCCGCCGGTTGAAATCGGGCGCGCCGTCGTTCCACCATACCGGGCCCCGCTCGCCGAGGGCGGTTTTCGCGGCGTCCACCTGCCGGCGGGCCTGGCGCTCTGCATCTGCGTCGCGGCGTTGCAGCGCGGCGCCCACGGCGCGGCGTGCGTCCATCAGTTGGTGGACCAGGCGTTGCCGCCGCTCCGGGTCGAGGGCCGGGTCGCTGGTGCGCCACAGCCGGCCCTTGACCACGAAGTAGCGCCGGTCGGGGGTATGGGGGTACTTGCGGGCATCGGGCATGTCGCCACTATGGCCCGCCCGGCGGGCTGCGGACGTCGGACACATCCGCCGCCTGCCGGGGGTGTCGGCCGTCCGCGTATCAATCGAGCTGCAGGCCGGCCTCCTTGGCGGCCGTGGGCAGTATCGCCAGCTCGCGGTTGATGACATCGGCGAAGGCCTCGGTCGTGTTGCCGGTGGCCGGTGCCACACCGCCGAGTTCATTCAGGCGCTTGCGGAACGCCGGCTCGGCCACGATCAGGGCGATCTTCTGGTTCAGCAGGGCGACGACCGCCTTCGGTGTCTTCGCCGGCGCGACCACGCCGAACCACACGTCGAAATCGACACCGCCGGCCAGGCCCTGCTCGGGCAGGGTGGCGATGTCGGGCCACAGTTCGGAGCGGCCGTTGCGCAGCACGCCGATCGCCTTGAGCTTGCCCGCCTGCACGAAGCTGCGGGCGTCGCCGGTGCCCAGCAGGCCCCAGGCCACCTCGTTGGCCATCAGCGCCTGCACCAACGGTGCACCGCCCTTGTACGGCACGTGGGTGAAGTTGCCGCCGGCATGGCCGTTGATCGATTCCGAAGCCAGGTGCGAGAGCCCACCCGCGCCGGTCGAGCCGTAGGCCATGCCGTTCTTGCCGGCGCTCTTGCCCGCGGCCAGCAGCTCCTGCACGTTCTTGTACGGCGACTTCTCGGGCACGACCAGCAGCAGCGGCGCCAGCGATACCCGCGCCACCGGCGTGAAATCGGCGGAATCGAAGCCGGCCTTCTTGTAGATGACCGGGTTGATCGACAGCATGCCGGTCAGCGTCATCGCCAGGGTGTGGCCGTCGGGCACGCTCTGCGCCACCGCGTTCATCGCGATGTTGCCGCCGGCGCCGGGCCGGTTCTCGACCACGATCGGCTGGCCCAGCTCCTCCTGCAGCCGCGGCCCGAGCATGCGCGCCGCCACGTCGGTGGCGCCTCCGGCAGGGTAGGGCACGACGATGCGGATCGGCTTGGTGGGGAACCCGCCGGTTTGGGCGAGGGCCACGCCCGCGCCCAGCGCGAGGGATGCCGCGACGGCGAGGCGGGCGAAGATCTTCAGATGGCGCATGGTGTCTCCTGTCGTGATGGGCGGGGAAAGGTGGCTAGGCGGTGGGGGCGGCCTCGTAGGCGGCCTGGCGGGCCTCCAGTGCGTGCCAGCCGATCGTCTGCTTGAACACGGCCATCGTGGTCTGCTCGAAGGGCAGCCCTGCGAAGTCGCCCGAGCGGCGTGCCGCCAGCACGTCCAGGTTGGCCTGCACCGCGCGCACGGTGCTGAGCAGCCCGACGATCGGGTAGGTGGCGAACGCGGCGACCGATTCGATCTGCTGCCGGCTGAGCGCGGTCATCCAGGTGCCGGCCATGAGCTGCAGCGACAGGCGCCTGCCGCAGACCTGCCGCATCTCGACCAGTTGCTCGAAGCGGTCGAAGGTGCGCGAGATCGGCTGGATCAGGTCGGCGCCGGCCTCGGCGTAGCGGGCGCAGCGCTCCAGCGCCTCGCCGGCGTCCATCGCATCGGTGCGGGCGACGATCAGCAGATCCGGGTCCTGGCGGGCATCGACGGCGGCCTTGATCCGTGCGACCGCGTCCGCGACCGGCACCACGATGGAATGGGTGGCCGCGGCGGGGCAGCGCTTGGGGCTCACCTGGTCTTCCAGCGACAGCGCGGCGACGCCGGCCTTCTCCATCTCGCGGACGGTGCGGGCCACGTTGAGCACGTTGCCGTAGCCGGTATCGGCATCGGCGAAGACCGGCTTGCCCACGATGTTGACGATGCGGTCGACCACGCCGACGTTCTCGCTGAGCGTGTAGAGCTCCATGTCGGGCATGCCCAGCAGCGAGGCCGAGATGCCGAAGCCGGTGGTGAAGATGCCGTCGAAGCCGGACCGGTCGACCAGCAGCGCGGAGAGCGCGTCCTGCGCGCCGGCGAACCAGACGGTGTCGCCGCCGTCGATACGCGCGCGAAGCGCTTGTCGGGATGAAGTCATGGCATGTCTCCTGTGGTGTAGGGATCGCGTCGGGATGTCGTCGCGGGTGCGGAATCGCTCATGCGACCGGCGTACCGGCCGCGGTGGCGGTGCGGCGCTTCAGATATGGGATGAGGCCGCCGGCGTCGAGCATTCCGCGCTCGGAATCGGAGAACGGCACCAACGGCAGCTCGCGGCCGGTGGTCAGGTTGCAGACGACGGACATGTCCCAGTCGACCGTCAGTTCGTCGCCGCGCAGGGCCGCGGTGCGGATGCCGGGGCAGCTCACCAGCGGAAAGCCCATGCTGGTCTCGCCCCGGAAGAAGCCGGGCGAGAACGATTCGGCGATGACCGCGGCGATGCCCAGGTGGCGCATCGCCCGCATCGCCGGATAGTGCGGATGGCCGTAGCCGAAGTTGTGGCCGCCGACCAGCAGGTCGCCCTTCTGCACCGTGGCCGCGAAGCCGGGCAGGTAGTCCGCCATCGCGATGGCGGCCAGCTCGTTGAGGTCGGTGATCTTGATGTTGCGCACGCCGACGATCAGGTCGATGTCGTAGTCGTCCTCTTCGAAGACCCAGGCCACGCGGCCGCGCAGAGGGAGCAGGCTCATCGCACCTCCTCCGCGACGGCCCGCGCGGCCGCCTCGGCCAGGTAGGGCCGCGGATCGGCGATCCGCCCCTCCAGGGCCGACGCGGCCACCACGGCGGCGTTGCAGATATAGATCTCGGAATCGACGCTGCCCATGCGGCCCGGCGTGTTGAGCGTGCCGGTGCTGACGGCCCGCTGGCCGTCGCTCATCGTGGCGATGCGGCCGAAGCAGTAGTCGCAGCTGGGGGAGCTGATGAAGGCGCCGGCTTCCACCAGGCATTCGATCAGCCCCTCCCGCGCGGCGGCGGCCATGATGGTGCGCGAGGTGGGCACCACGTGCAGCTGGAAGCCCGGGTGGATGCGGCGCCCGCGCAGCACGTCGGCCGCGGCGCGCAGGTCTTCCAGCCGGCCGCTCGCGCAGGAGCCGAGGTAGCCGGTATGCACTTCCACGCCCAGGTAGTCGGTCAGGTCGCGGGTGTTGGCGGGGCTGGGCGGCACCACCACGATCGGTGCGAGACCCGATACGTCGATGGTCCAGACCCGGTCGTACACCGCGTCGGCGTCGGGATGCACCGGTTCCAGCGCCACTTTGGAGCGGCCGTCCACATAGGCCAGCGTCCTGGCGTCGGGCGCGATCAGCATCGTGGTGGCGCCGAGGAACATCGCCTGCCCGCAGACGGTCTGGCGGCCCTCGATGCTCATCGCGTCGATCACCGGGCCGCACAGCTCCACCGCCTTGAACCGGCACGATGCCGGCCCCATCACCCGCACCATGTGGTGGAACACGTCGCGCGCCATCACGCCGGGCTGCAGCGTGCCGACCAGCTCGACCTTTACCGTCGCCGGCACCGTCATCGTCAGGTGCTCGGTCACGAAGGATTCGAGCACCCCCTTGCGCGCCCCGAAGGCGAAGGTGCCGAACGCGCCCAACTGGCTCACGTGGCCGTCGAAGTGCACCACGAACGCGCCGGGCGTGGCGTAGCCCAGCTCGGCCGACACCTGGTGGCCGATGCCCTCGCGCTCGTAGACCGGCACGCCCTGGTCGCGCCCCCAGGCACGGGTGATCTTGTGCAGTTCCTCTTCCTTGGGCGCCACCGCCGGGACCATGTGGTCGATGAACAGCACGAAGCGCTCGGGGCTCGACACCTTGTCGATGCCGAAGTCCTCCCGCGTCTCCTTGAAGAACACGTCGGTGTAGCCGGGAAAGTCGTAGCTGATCACGAAATCGGGCCGCGCGGTCACTTCCTCGCCCGGCCGTACGCTGGCCTTGCCCGCGGCGCGGGCCAGGATTTTCTCGGTCATCGTCTGGGGCATCTGTCGTCCTTCCAACTCTCACAATGTGGCGGCTTTTCTCGAACCGATAAGCCGATTACATTGCGCATGGAATCCATCCTATTGAGGTGCAACCCGGAGAACTGCCACATGGTGGAAACAAAAGAACCTGATCCGCTTTTTCCGGCGGCGCTCGCCGGGGCCGCGCCGCAGACCGACGATCCGGTGCCAGGTGGGGCCGGTGCCACCGGCCGGACCGGCACGCAAAGCATCGAGCGGGTGGTCGGCATGCTGCGGGTGGTGGCGTCGCGCGGACGCCGCGGGATGCGGATCGGCGATGTCGCCAGCGTCAGCGGGCTGCCGATGTCGACCTGCTTCCGGATGCTGCAGCGGCTGGAGCTGGAAGGCCTGGTCGATCGCGATCCGTTGACGCGCAAGTACCACCTGGGCCCGTTGCTGTACGAACTGGGCTTGCTGGCGCAACCGCGCTACCGGCTGAGCGAAATCTGCGACGACGCGCTGGCCGAGATCGCCGAGCAGACCCAGGACACGGTGTACCTCAGCGAGCGCCGCGGCGCCGAGTCGATCTGCACCAGCCGGGCGCTGGGCGACTACCCGGTCAAGGCGCTGACGCTGGATGTGGGGATCCGGCGGCCGATGGGCATCGGTGCCGGCGGGCTGGCGATCCTGTGCGCGCTTCCGGTGGCCGAGGCCGAGGACATCATCGAAACCAACAGTGCCCGCTACCGCAAGTTCGCGGCCTTCGACCTGGGCTTCCTGCGGGCCGCCGTGGTCGAGGGTCGGGAGAACGGCTACGCGTTCCTGGACAGCGCGGCGACGCCCGGCACCGCGGCCGTCGGCGTCGCGTTTCCGCCTGGCAACCCGACCGCCGCAGTGAGCGTCGCGGCGATCTCCAGCCGGATGGGCGCAGCGCGCCGCGTCGAGGTGGCGAAGGCGATCCAGCAGCAGGTGGCGTTGATCTGCGCCTTGTTGGAGAAGCGTGGCCAGCCGGCGGTCCTGCGGAACGAGGGCCGAGGCGCACGCCGCAGGACCGAGCCGCGTTAAGCTGAATCGCGATGCTCCATCGCCGGTTGCCATGACGGCAGCTGTATGAAATTACAGTACTTGTAGCCATGCACCTACGGCCGTTCTGCGACCACGGTACGACAGTGGGGTCCTTCACACCACAGGAGTTCCCCATGACCGACAAGCATGTCCAAGCCGAGGCAGAACACAGCAACATGGGAAAGGACCCCCACACCTGGGTCACGGGCGACGAGCCGATGACCGGCGCACAGAAGTCGTACCTGGCGACCTTGTCCGAAGAAGCGAAGGTGGATTTCGACGAATCGCTGAGCAAGGCGCAAGCCTCGATGCGGATCGACGAGTTGCAGGAGATCACCGGGCGCGGTGCCGGCAGGTAACCGGGTTGCCACGGACCAAGCGATGCACCTGCGTGTCCCCTGGGTGGGCCCGGATTTGCACGCCAAACGAAAAAGCCCGCTATGCAAAACATAGCGGGCTTTCCAGAGGCCTTGCGGCTTGTCGGTGGCTCCTCGACCTGGGCTCGAACCAGGGACCTACGGATTAACAGTCCGGCGCTCTACCAACTGAGCTATCGAGGAACAAGCCTCAGATTATATACAGAAAATTTCGGCTTTCAGAAGCTGGCGCGCATCGCAACGCGAAAAGTTCGTGCGGCGCCGGGGTAGAGGTACACATGCCCGAACTGGTAGGGCGATTCCTTCCAGTAGCGGCGGTCGAACAGGTTGTCGACCGACAGCGTCCACTGCGTCACGGTGTTGCCGATGCGCTGGTCGTAGCGCAGGCCGGCGTCGGTGCGCGTCCAGCTCGGCAGCTCGATCGCGCCGTCGGGCAGTACCGAGCGCCGGCCCTCGTGCGAGAGGCCGGCCTGCAGCTCCAGTCCCTCGATGCCGGGCGCCCGCCATCCGGCCTGGGCGCGCAGGGTGCGGTCGGGCACGTTAGTCGGACGCATGCCGTTGGTGGCGGGCTCGAGGGTGCCGCCCTGGCGCTTGGCATCGAGCAGCATCACGCCGCCGGCCAGGCGCCACGGGCCGCCGGTCCATTGCACGCTGGCGTCCAGACCCTGGTGGCGTGCTTGGCCGTCGTAGGCGCCGGTGCAGGGCGTGATGTCGAGGCGGTTGCAGGCATCCAGGTTGGTGAGGGGCCGGACGATGTGGAACCACGCGGCCTGCCAGCGCAGCTTGTCGTCGCTGCCCTTGAAGCCCAGCTCCCACTGTTTGGATGTGATCGACGGCAGCGCCACGCCGGCATTGGCGTACTGCGACGTCTTGTTGGGCACGATCTGCGACTCCACGCCTTCGCCGTAGCTGGCATAGGCGAACTGCCCCGGCGCCAGCGCGAAACTGGCGGCCAGCCAGGGCGTGGTCAGGCCGTCGTCGTAGCCGGTCGGGCGGGAGCCGTCGGTGCGGACGCTGTCGCGCGACAAGCGGGTGTGGCGCAGTCCGGCCCAGGTGGTAATGCGCTCGTTCCAGCGGATCGCGTCCTGCACCGACAGCTCGACGCTGCGCTCGTTGCGGTCGGTGTTGACGTCGGTCAGTGCCGGATCCGCAGGCGTCGCCAGCGTCCCCGCCACGTTGCCGGTGCCCACGTAGTTGTAGGCCTGGTCTTGAAACCGGTTGCGCACCCGGCTGGTCAGGATGCCGAACGACAGGTCGTGGGTCACGCTGCCCGTCTGCGCCCGGCCCTGCAGCCCCAGCCTGGCCGACTGCTGCAGCCGCCGCTCGTTCTCGCTGCGGAAGTCGTAGACATCGTAGGTGCCGTCGGAGCAGAAGCGGTCGAGGTTGCCTTCGGCACCGCAGCCGAAAGCGTAGGCCAGCCGGTCGTCGCTTTTGAGCCGCTGCTGGCCGAGTTGCGCGGTCCAGTGCCAGCTGCCGGCCAGTGCCTGCTGGAAGCGCAGGGTGCCGGTCAGCGCCTCGAACACCGAGGGCTGCGACCACGGCTGGTTGTTGAGGTTGAGGCGCGGATCGACCGGTGCCGGCAGCCGGTTGCCCAGCAGGCTGTAGCCGCCCTGGCTGGGCTGCGACTTTCGGCTCCATTCGACCTCGGCCTCCAGCACCGAATCGCGGCTGATTCGCCAGTCGCCGGCGAAGGCCAGCAGGCTGCGTTCGCCGTCGAGGTTGCGGGTCAGCGGCCGCAGCCGCTCCTGCGCGACGTTGAGGCGGTAGCCGAAGACCCGGTCGGTGCCGAAGCGCCCGCCCAGGTCCATCGCGCCCAGCAGGCTGGACCGCGAGGTGGCCTCGACCCGCACCTCGCGCAGGTCCTGCTCGGTCGGGCGCTTCACCACGTAGTTGACCAGGCCGCCGGGTGCGCTGGTGCCGGCCTGGATGCCGCTGGTGCCCTTCAGGATCTCGATACGCTCCTTGTTGTCGAGCGGGATCGTGGTTTCCGCGCTGATCGGCAGGCCCTCGCGACGGTAGTTGAAGCGGTTGTCGAGCACGAAGCCGCGCACCGTCAGGTAATCCCAGTAGCCCGGCGCGTTGTACGCGTCGGTCACCGAGGGATCGAAGCGCGTCAGGTCGGCCAGGCGCCGCGCACCGCTGGCCTGCAGTTGATCGCGGTCGATCACCGTGGCCGTCACCGGCACTTCCTCGAGCAGTAGATCGCCGAAGCCGGCGATGTCGGCCTGCGGCGCGGCGCGGCGCTCGTCGACCGTGACCGGGCGCAGGGTCGCGGCTGCAGGCGCGGCGGCGTTCTGCGCCCAAGCGGCGGCGCCGGTCAGCAGCAAGACCGCGGCGGTCGTGGGATGCAGGGCGGCACGCAGGCCGCCTCGCGGTTCGAAGTCGATACGGGACACGGGCGCCGTCCTAGGATGCGGAGCAGGGGCGGCGTGCGTGTGACCAAACGGGACGTCTGAGATGCCTGCCCGGTGAGCAGACGCGACCCGGTCCGAACGTGCTTTCCCTGCGCGAGGATTACCTCAATCAGGTTCGAAGGGACTCTCTCAGTCGCGGCGCATGCACCGCAACACCCCCAGCGGCTCCGCGCGGAAGACCGCGCGGGACAGCCTAATTTTACAGGCGTGTTTGCCGGGCGGAGCGATGTGTCGGACAGCCGAGAAGACAACTCCGTGCCCCGAATGCCCGCGGCCATCAAGAGAGTGTCGGTGCGCGAACGCAAGCCATTCGCGCAGGCGCGTGCCCATTCAGCCTGCAGACAGTATCGGCAAACCCAACTCTTGCATTGCCACGAGCCTGCCGCCGACCAGCCTATGGGTGCCGACCGTGCGAAATCCGTAGCGGGCATGGAACCGCCGTGATGCCTCGTTTGGCGGATCGACGTCGATCTCGCACGTTATCCGCTCTGCCGCCGACCCGTGCGCGAACCTGAACAGGTCTGTATACAACGAACGCCCCAACCCGTTGCGCCGGTAACGGCGATCAACCACGATTCGGTCTACATATAGAAATCGAGCGTACCGATCGGCAAACCATCGGTAATTCATGCTTGCATAGTGGGCCCCTTCGCTGAACGCCAAGACAAATGCAACGATCTGGTCAGCCACCGACACACCCCGGCAGTACACCGTTTCGCCATGAAGGGCCCGGAGCGAATCAAGGCTTAAAGGGCTCAAAACCTTGACCGATTCATCGTTAATGGTCAGTACCCGTACGAAATCCCGTTCGGAAATATCCCGGATGTGTGCGTCAGTCATGGGGCACCCAGCGCGTGGGGCAGCAATGAACGCGCAAGCCGGTCGGCCACCCGCTTGCGCGCGGCCGTTGCCACGTACATATGGTCACCTTCCACTTCCAGAATTTCGAATGTCCCATGCGTTCGCGTTCCCCAGAGGCTCACCGCCTCTCGCGGCGCGCTCGCGTCCCGGGTTGCGCACACGGCCACGACGGACGTCTCAAGCACTTCCTTGGTTGCCTCGACCTCGCAGTCGAAGTAAAGCGCCAAATCTGCCTCAAAAGCCGGTTGGGAAGCGCCGAGCAGTTCTTCAAGCGCTTCTTCATCCATGCCGCCAGCCTCATCAAATCCCGCCCTGGCGTGCGCCAACCTGGCACGATGCGATGTGGCACGAAGTGCGGAATGCACTTCGGGAGAAATCGCTGAAATGCAGAGGACCTCGGCTTGCGGTGCGCCACGCGCCCGTTGCTGCGCAGCCACCTGGAACGCCAGGTACCCGCCGAGGCTGTGACCGAAGAATGCATAAGGACGGTCAAGCAGGGGTTCCATGGCGTCGCAGGACTCGGCCACACATGCGCTGAGTGATGAAAAAGGGGGCTCGCCAAACCTGTCCTCGCGGCCCGGCCGCTGAAATGCGAAGCACTCCAGGGGCCAGGGCAGATCACTCAGCCAATCGGTCATCGACAGAGCCCCGGCACCGGAGTGCGGGAACATGAAAATCCTGGGGCCCGGCCCGGCGCGAAGCCGGCGCAATGCCCCCGCCGTCATACCTGAGGTTGCAGCAGGCATCGGATCAGCCGCTGTTTTCTTCCGCCTGCAACGCTTCGTCCAGCACGAGCAATTCGTTGCCCGATTCCATCCGCGCAATGGCCTCGATGTCCCGCGCCAAGGCCTCACGATCGGCATGTTGGAGGATGACGACCCCAGGGCTGGTCCAGAGGTCCCTTGTGACTTCGACGCGGTCGCCACGGAGCCAGAGTTTGTGCATGACATAGCTCGGAAGCTTAGGAAGCAGTTCATGCACGGGATAACCGCGCACCCTGCCCTGACGTCCGGAGACCAAGAACACCTCGACCAAATAGCCTTGCTGGACAAATGGCACGGACAAATCTCCCGCGAACCGGTGCCCTTGCGTAAAGGCATCGATCGTCAACTCCACCTGATTCGTGCCGTATACCAGCTTCGGAATCACGGCGCCCAGGCCGCCGTGCATGCGAGCAGCCATTTCTACGAGAACCGGCTCGTCCCGCGTGACCAGCCACATGATCTCGACATGGACGGGTCCATTGCTGATTTCAAGGGCCTCCGCGACCCCCCGGGCGTATTCCACCAGCCGATTCTGCAGGCGACCGGTGAGCGGGATGGCTTCAATGTAACGATAGATGGGGGCGCCGCTCGATGTCTGCTGCTTGGAGTAACGCCAAATGGCGGCCACGATCATGGTCCCATCCCGCAGGACCGCATCGACCACGTACTCGGTGCCGTCCAGGTACTCTTGTACCAGAACTTCCCGATTGACGGCACCGTAGATGTTGGGCCGGCCCACGATGTTCCTGAACGCCGCCGCTAACGATTTGACATTCTGGCAAATATGGACGCCATCGGTGCCGGCGCTTTCCAACGGCTTCGCCACCACAGGCCAGGAATTGCGAAACATGGCCCAGTTCTTCGCCCGGTCGATGTCGGCCGTCCTGATCTGCTGGATTCCGGTAAAACCCGACTCCTCCAGCGCGCCCTGCATCAGGTATTTGTTGCGTCTGGCCTCGCTGCGTCGGCTGGAATTGCCCCGCAGGCCCAGCGCTCCAGCGAGCGCATCCGCCAACTCAACAGCAGGTTCACAGCCTGCGATGACAGCGCGCGGATGGAGCTGGCGCAGTCGAGCCAGGGTATTTCCGAAATCTCGATGTTCGATGAACTCCGTAAACAGCTGAACCGTGGTCGGCGAAAGCGCGTGCCGGTCGTCGAAAAGACTTCTCACGCCAACGCAAGGATGACCCACCTCGGCGATCGCCTCCGCGAGGTGCAGCCCCGACGAAAATGGATCCACGACAACGATGGGGCCGTGCGTACTCATGGCTTTCTCCTGCTTGATGCGTTTGGTTTGATTTAATGGCTGCCGATGTATCCGCGCCAATTCACGCTGGCGTTTCAGCCCTGATCGAGCGGCGCGCCAAGGCGCCATACATGGCGGCGGCGATGCCGACGCACACACCTGTGAACATAATCCGATCAAACGCATGGGCCGGGTCCAGCAGTTCCATGGCTGCCGTGAGCAAGGGTATGCAGAACAAGATAATCATCACGGTCACGGGCTCGGCGCGTTGCAGACCCAGCTGCAAGGTCACCGCGGGAAGCACCACGAAAGTCACCGCGAGAATAGCTATGTATCCGAGGTTGGAGCGTACCTGCGCCACGGTGGTGTGGGGATCGAGCCAAGCCAGCACGCCAGCGATCAGGATCGTCATAAGGAATCGGTTGCTCAACACATCCGTGACATGAAGTCCCGCTTCGAGAAGCCGCTTGTTGGACAGCACAATGGACGTTTGCAGCGCACCGCAGACAAGCGCGATAAACACCCCTAGGCACACGAGCCCGCCGGCCAAGGACTGCTGTCCGGAACGTACGAAGGACGTGCCGACCAGAATGAACATGCTGAGCAAGATCCCGGCCGCCGCAGTTTTCTCGGGCTTCAGTGTCGGAGAGCCCGGCCGGAGGCGTCGCCACATCACCGCCATCAGCAGCGGGCCTACCGAATTGACGATCATTGCGTTGACCGAAGGCCGCAGGTATTGCACCGCATAGAACAGGCCCAGCCAGGTGATAGCCGTGTAGGCATTCAATTTCAGCAGGTCGGGCAGGACGCCGGGCGCGCGCAGACGTCCGGTTCGCTGCGTGTCGACACCGCTCCAATACCGGCGAAGGCACCGGAAGATAACCGTGGCCATCAGCAGCGAACCGAAAGCAAGCAATGCCGGGGATACGCCGCGAACCAGGTAACCGATGAAAACGGAGTTGGCGGCGATCATGCCTGCATAGGCGGCTGTATAGCCCGCTCCTGCGATCTGGTTCTTGGCAAGAGTACCCATCGCCATAATTTATCCGGGAAAAGGACGTTTCCTGAGGGCCAGAACGTCATGCAATGCCGTTCCCTCCAGCAGCGGGCTTCGCGATACCTCGCACGAAAACCCGTGTGACGCCAGCGTGTTTATCACCGCTTCCAGTGCGCCCTCAACATCATGCACCTCCAGTGCAATCCGCCTGACCAAGGGCCAGTGTTCAGCATCGATACCTGCAAGCACTCGCATTTCACTCTTCTCGACGTCTATCTTCAAAAGATCGATTCTCTCTATTCCATCGCGCACGATGACATCCGACAAACGGGTGGTTTCACAATCGATCTCCACCGTATCGAACTTTCCCTTCAGGAGATAGTCGATGCTTTCCCTGTCGATACCGCAGTTCTCGAGGTATCGCTGCGAGACGGCACGGTCTTCCTGGCAATCTGCGAAGAGTCCTGACATCACGGTATTGTTCGGATACCAGTGAAACCGCTCCGATCCCGTTCGGTCGGAGAGGGCCGCCAGAACAATGCGGGCGTTCACGCCGAAGCGTTCGAAGTTTGCCCGCATGACCTGGGCGACTTCCGGAACGGGCTCAAAGCAATAAAACTGTAATCCAGGGCATTGACGATGCAGGAAAAGCGTTGCCAGTCCGATGTTCGCTCCTACGTCGAAGACTACATCGCCGAAAGACAACCCGGCACACGCCCCTTCGTAGCATTTCTCGATGAAGATTTCGTGATGGAGCGCGTGCGTCTCGCCAGCGTTGCGGAAGAAAACCTCGAGTCCGGGCGCAAGCGCCATCGTGCTCTTCGGTGTCATGGCCTCCCTGTATGCCGGCACGGTCATATTGACGATTCTCCGCCGGCCTCGGCCAGGGATAGCACCAAGCGCCCGATCGTGCGCTGCTCGAACAGGGTGCCAATCGGAATCTTGACTCCAAGCTCTTTGCGCATTCTTGCGATCAGCTTGACGGCGAGGAGGGAATGCCCCCCCAGATCGAAGAAGTCGTCGTGTATGCCGACCTGTTCGGCGCCCAGGACCTCGGCCCAGAGCCTGCACATTCGTTTTTCCATGTGGCTATCGGGCACCGAGGTAGAACGCGCCTGCGCTGTCGATGCCAGCGCCTGCAACGTCAATGCAGCCCGCGTCACCGGCAGTGACGCGAGCAGCTGGCGGTCCGCCTTTCCATTGGTAGTCAGCGGAAGCTTATCGAGCAGCACGAAATGAGTCGGCACAACGTTGGCCGGCAGGCTAGCCTTCAAGGGTTTGCGCAGCAGCGCCAGGGTTTCCGGGTTCGCATCCGCTGGAGACAGTCCAGCACGTAGCGTGATGTAGGTCACCAATCGCTGGTCATCCTCCCCAAACTCGCGCAACAGCACCACCGCATCGCGAACCAGCGGGTTGCTCGCAACCTGCGCTTCCACCTCACCAAGTTCGAGCCGCATTCCCCGCAGCTTGACCTGATCGTCGAATCTGCCGAGGAACATGATTTCCCCGTCGTCGCGTACGCGAACCAAATCGCCGGTCCGGTACATCAAGCCTTCGCCGGTAAAACGATCTGGTGGGAACGCGGCAGCAGTCCTTTCCGGCAAATTGAGGTACCCCAAGCCAGGCGCCACGCCGCCGATGTAGAGCTCGCCACTCTCTGTACCGGTGACGGGCTCGCCATCCGGCCCGAGTACGTGAAGCACCACGTTACTCATGGGACGACCGATGGGAACTTGGCCATCCTGAGGAGCCGAACTGCAAGCCCACCATGTCACCGCGAGCGAGGCCTCGGTCGGTCCGTAGAGGTTGTAGACCCGCACGGGAAGCGCATCGAGGATTTTCTCCAGCAGTGCGGCGGTAAGCGCCTCTCCAGCGCAGGTGATCACCCTCAGGCTGCTGGCGTGTCCAGGCTCCAGCTCAGACAAAAATGCGGCCATCATGGACGGAACGAAATCCGCATGCGTGACGGATTCGGCCCGGATCAGCTCGCTCAGGAACGACACATCGCGCGCGCGCCCCTGCGGCGCGATCACCAGGTTCGCCCCCGACAGCAGCGGAGCGAAGATCTCCCAAATGCACACGTCGAAGGCAATCGACGTCTTGAAAAGGACTGCGTCTCCGCGCCCGAGCTCATATTCCTCAATACCCCAAAGGAGACGATTGCGAATGCCACGATGGCTGAGGATCGCCCCCTTGGGAAGGCCGGTAGAACCTGAGGTGTACATCACGTAGATGACGTCATCCGCCGCAACCGGCACGTCCGGATTGGCGGCAGACTTGTCCGCGAGCTCTTCCCGGATCGTGTCCAGCACGATCCCGACAGCGCCGTTCGGGCAGAGATGCGACGTGCCGCCGTTGCAGATGATCGCCTTGGTCGCGGCATCGCGGACGACATGCGTGATCCGGTCCTGCGGATGCGTCGGATCCAATGGCACAAAAGCTGCTCCGGCTTTTAACACAGCCAGCAAAGAGACTACAAGCTCCACGGACGGGTCGAGACATACGCCGACGAGGTCGCCGCGAACGATGCCCCGTTCGACCAGCAGTCCTGCCAGGCGATTGGCATCGGCATTCACTTCGAAGAACGAAGTGCTTCGCCCGTCGGCTCGTACTTCTCCGCGGCCTGGCTGCAAGCGAACCTGCTCCTCGAACAGGCCGTGGATCGTTTCCACGCCCGGGTAGTGCTGTACGGGGCCGCGCATGAGGACTCGAGGAATGGCCATGATGATTCGATGTGATGGACGAACTTCGAGGGGACATCAACCCAACAACATCTCGCGTGAAGCGAAGAGCCGTTCCGCAGGGACACCCCGTGAACGACACTCCTTCAACAATCGATCGGATTCGACGATCGGCAGTGACTTTGGCGTGTACCTGAGGCACATCACATGATTGAGCCAAGGCTCCTGCCCCATTGCATAGACGAAGACCCGACGCGCTCGGAGTTGACGCACTATGTCATTTGCCATCGCTGCGTCGCAGCCACTGAGAGATCGTGCGTTGTCGTAGGCTCGAGCGATGGGCCGACCTAGAAGAGGCCCATAGAGCCAAGACAGTGGAGCGCCGTCACACTCCATTCCGATGAATAGCAGATCCACCGGAGCGATAAGCAACGCGAGGCGCCGATACAGGTCCGGACTGAGATTGCGCGAATCGGTGGCAAACACGATCCGTTGGCCTCCCAGTTCTACAAGCCAGCCGGTCTTGCCGTCGATTCGCAAGTCGCTGTGCTCGCCCAAAAATGGCAACGCCACCAGCCGCCCCCCCTCGATTGGCAATTCGTCCAGCATGTCGAGAGAGCGCACATCACGGAACCCGAGCATCCGCAGCAGCAGCGCCAAAGAGGGATCCTGCAGGCTCCCGACAGCGCTGGACGGGACCAAAATGGTCGTGATGCGGTGACGCAACTGCAGCAACGTCTCAAGCATTACGTGGTCCTGATGATTATGCGTTATCAGAACGTAGTCAATCCGCTCGGGAAGATCAAGGCAGGTGAACCGTGACGGAGCCGCCGGATAGTCATAGCTGACGACGGGATCGACGAGCACGCTGGTCGATCCCGTTTCCAACAGCACGCAGGCATGGCCAAAGTAGCGTACCCGTACCGCCGGGCCGACGTGCCGCTGCGGGCGACGCGGTGGTTGCGTCGTGAAAAAGCGATCGACCAGCGAATCGATATTGCCTTCATCCGGCGCGCGGAACATGCCCATCACGTGGTCGATGTCCGCGGGTTGTTCGCGCATCGAGAAAAGACGGTCAATGTCAAGCGAGCGAAACGCGACGTCGGCGAACACGGCGCCGGCACCGTCAAGCCGCGGCGTACTGAGTACAAACTTGCGGTCGTCCTTTTCGTCGCGGTCAAATACCAGCCCTTGAAGAGACTCGTTGTACATCGCTGACCGGTACAGCAAGGGCTCCAGATAGCGCACACCAGGATGATGATGGGTATCGTAGACAAGCTCCACCATCCCGCGCAATGTCTCCGGCACGTCGGCGTACAGGGGTTCCAGCGGTCTCCCGTCCCCGTGCGCCTGCACTTTGGCCTCCAGCGCGGCGACATCGCGGGCAAGTTCTAGCTGAGGGCGACAGCGGCGGCGCGTCTCCTCCAGGAGACTCACGATTTCATCGACCCGCTGCCCGCCGTAGTCAACGAATGGACCACCCGTCATGGCCGAGTCTTCGATGGCGGCGGCATGCGTCTCCGGATCCGCTATGTAGGACTCCAGGATCGGCAAATGGCGGTGCGTTATGTTCAGTGCCGCTGTGACAGGCGACACCAGATGCGGCCAAGCGTACCAGTGGGCCACGTGGGGCTCCATCCGGATCGAAGGCCTGAGATATCGTCGCAGAGTCATGGGCAACATCCTTTCCTGGGCCGAAGGTTCGATGGGTGTGCCTCACAGAGAAAGATCACAAAGTGACGGAGATTTCGTTCTGTGTCATCTGCTCGAGCGTCTGGCGCGATCGGATCAGGGTGTAGGTTCCGGCACCTGTGCGCAGAACCTCAGCGGCTTCAGGATATGAGTTGAAGTTTTTCACGCTCATGCTCGCGGCGTAGCCGCCGGTGCGCTCCACAACCAACAGATCGCCGGGCCCGGCTGCGCCCAGCGATTGCGCCCGTATATCCTCGGCGTTGCCGGATTGGGGCGTCAGGCAGTCACCGGCGATGCAGCAGTGCCCGGACACAATCACATCTTCGACCTCGGACGGAAGCGTGCCATCCGCGCGCACAGTGACGAGAGGGTGTATGGCTCCGTAGTAAGAGGGCCGCATCAACTCGGTCAGGCCACCGTCGATTTTCAGGAAGCGGTATCCGTCCGCACCGGTATCCACCTTGTCTATTACCCGCGTCACAAGAGAGCCTGCGAGCGACGACACGGCGGTACCGGGTTCGAGTTCCAGTTTGAGCTCACGCCCATGGCTGTCGGCAAAGTTGCGCAGACGCGCCGCAATGCGCTCGCCCATGGCATGGTGGTCATATTCCGGGTCGGAACGCAGGGTAGCAACACGGTAACCTCCCCCCAGGTCGAGCACGCGAACGGAAGGAATCCGTTGGCACAGCCGGAGGGCCAGATCCACCGTCTGCTCAAGCACCGTGGACTCGTGACCCGAACCTATGTGGAAATGCAGGCGGCCGATGTTGAGTTTGAAGCGCCTGGCAATCTTGATCGCCCGGTCCACCTGACCGACCCACAGCCCGAAGCTGGAATGCCCGCCGCCGCTGGTGAGCTTGCGAACCAGACCGGACCCGAACCCCGGATTGATGCGGAGCGAAACGTCTTTTCCGGGGAAGGCTTGGCCGTAGGCTTCGAGCTGAAAAAGCGATCCGGCGTCGTACTCCATGCCATCGCGGCACAAAGCCTCCCAGCCAACCGATGATTCTTGCGCTGTCATCAGGATTTTGGAAGCCGCAATACCGGCCGCAGCGACACGCTTCGCCTCCCAAACCGAACTCACGTCGAACGCGGCACCGAGCCGGTCGAAAATGCGCAAGATGGTTCGGTTCGGATTCGCCTTCACCGAATACCTGATTTTCAGGCCGAATGCATGGGGTACCGATGCAAAGTAGCGGTAGGACGCCTCGAGGGAAGCAAGATCGTAGACAAAAGTCGGTGTCCCGAATGCGGCAGCGATGGCAGGCACCTCGACTGGCGTGAGGAACTTCAATGTTTCGGGAATAAGCATGTTGATGTTCCGACGTCGTATCCGTGAAAGGCCCAAGTGCGCTCAACGCTTCATGCAAGCGATCGACATATCGTGACGAATGCGCCCTGCCAAGATATCCCGGTACAAGGAGAAGTACGAAGGCTCCAGTACCACGATACGGTCCTTTATCAAATTATGAAGCTTCTTCACGTTGCACATAGGCACGCCATGGTGATAATGGTGTGCAGTATGGAGATCGTTGCCGTTGACGAACCAGTTGACAAGCCGTGAAGTGCGGATCGAGCGGGTGTTTTCCAGCACGTTCGGCTCTGTCATCGTATTGAGGCCAAAGTGCTCCGGCATCTCGATCATGAAATGCACGCCTTCTGAGATCAGCAGGGCCGGAATCCACCAGGCGAGCGCCAGAGACCACAGCAGCACGGGCCAATGCATTGCAGCAGCGATCGAAGCGAGGATGATCAACAGAAACAGCACATACTCCTGCTTGATATCGCGGTCGACGGCCGGCTTGTCGACGCCCGGCACAGGTCGGCCACGCATCGCGTTCAACAGGATGCTCGCGACACGCTGGTACCTGCTGAGGTCGAAAAAGGCTTTTGAGAAGCCTCCGAATGAGTCAAGGTTCGAAAAGCGGTAATTGAAGTGCTCAAGGTTGCGGGTCGTGCCCAGCCAGGCATGGTGACGCAGATGGTCATAGCGGTAGTGGGCGTTGGAACTCGCCATAAAAACGCCGCAGATGACCCCGAACAGCCGGTTCAATCCCGGCGACCGGAACGCGTGACCATGCATGCACTCATGCTGCAATTCAATCAGGTGAGCGAACATGAGACCGTTCACCAGAACCCCGGCAGCGATGACGAACAAGTCGTAACTCAGAAATATCGCGATGGTGGCCGCGATAATCAGCCCCATGGCGAAAAAGAATTTCGCGAGGAAAATGCCTGGTTTGCGCTGGAAGAAATCCGGCGGCAATTGTAGTCGCGTGTCTTCGCCCTTGATGCAGGCAAGTGGTACATCGACGTCGCCCTCAAGATTTCCTCCGCTTGGGCGGCAATGAGTAATCTCCATGTTTGCCCTTGTCGAATTTAGGTTAGAACTCGACGTGGATTAGAAAGGCAATCGATTTCCAATGCAAAGATGAAAAAGGTATTATTTTGTTTTTTGCTGCGTCTAAGCCGAGCGGCCATTCGGCGATCGCGCGAAAGTTTCCGAGTTCTGACGTCTCTTATGCTGCATAAAGCGTTAGCGCACAGACGCACGGCCGCAAGCAGAAGGACATATCATTGGGATTGCATTGGGCGAATACGATCTTGCTTGTTGGCGCACCGCACTGGAGTCTGCGTATAGTGCTGTGAGCCGTGCGCGACATTTGCGTTAGGGCAGCAAAAAGAAGATGGGCGTCGCATCACACTTAAGCAACCAAGGAAAATTAGTATGAAGAGAGTCGGTTTTGTCGGATGGCGCGGCATGGTGGGTTCGGTCCTCGCCCACAGATTGCATGAAGAAGGTGACCTGAAGGACGCAAAGGTCACCTACTTCAGCACCTCTTCCGCCGGAGGCACTCACCGGGACGTGGCAGGCGTGTCGTATCTGCTGTCCGACGCCATGTCGATCGAGAAACTCTCCGAAATGGACGTGATCGTCACCTGCCAGGGGGGCGATTACACCAAGGCCGTTTACGGGCCGCTTCGCGCATCGGGATGGAACGGCTACTGGATCGACGCTGCCTCGGCCAAGCGGATGAATCCAGACGCCATCATCGTGCTCGACCCCGTCAACCGCGCGCAGATTGACGCGGGCATCGACTCCGGTATCCGCAATTTCATCGGCGGAAACTGTTCGATCACTTTGTCGCTTCTGGGGCTGGCGGGATTATTCCGGGAGGATCTGGTCGAGTGGATGAGCGTCATGACCTATCAGGCGGCCTCGGGAGCGGGCGCGGCCCATGTCAAGGAGTTACTGTCCCAGCAGGCCTGCATTTCGCGAGCCGTAGCGGGCACGCTCGAATCCGCCCCGGTCCACGAACTGCTCGCCAAGGCCCGCGCGGCCAGCCGAGATCCGGATTTTCCCACGGTTGCGTTCGGGGCGCCGCTGGCGGGGAGTCTTATTCCCTGGATCGACACCGACCTGGGAAACGGCACAAGCCGCGAGGAATGGAAAGGGGAGGTGGAAACCAACAAGATTCTCGGCTTGCCGCAAGGCAGCATCAAGGTCGATGGGCTGTGCGTGCGCGTGGCCGCACTGCAGAGCCATTCGGCCGCCATCACGCTCAAGCTCAAAACCAAAGTAGGTTTTCCTGAGCTGGAGCGGCTGATCTCTCAGGCGCACGAGTGGGTCGACTACGTGCCCAACCGGAAAGACGCTTCTATTCAGCGTCTTTCGCCAGCCGCAGTGAGCGGCACACTGAGGGTGGGCGTGGGCCGTCTGCGCCTTTTGAGTATCGGCAACGGAGATATCTGGAGCGTGATGACCACGGGAGACCAGCTTTTGTGGGGTGCAGCCGAGCCCCTGCGTCGGGTGCTATCCATCCTCTTGGCCCGCTGAGTGACAATGGCGGCTTGGTTAGACAGGTCAATACACGAGCGCCTGGCAGGTCGCGCCGAAGCTACAGGCGTTCCTGCAGGGTTATCGACCGACGGGCAGCTCTGGTCGGAGGGCGTAGCTGCACCACGCCTGCGGTCTGCTCAGCAAGTGGCAGCGTGACGGTGAACACAGCGCCCTGGCCCGGACCCGGGCTGAACGCTCTGATGTGGCCCCCATGCCGTTCGACGATGTTTCGCACAAGCGCCAAACCTATTCCCAGGCCCCCTTTGGCCGAATCGTCGTCGTGCGCCTGGGTATAGAGACCGAAGATTTGCTCGGCCAGATGGGGCTTGAAGCCGTTTCCCTCGTCGGTCACGGACAGGTTGACCTCCCCATGGGTCACCCGCAACCGCACGCTGATGGCGCGACCGGGCGGTGAAAACTTCGAGGCATTCGACAAAAGGTTCTCGAGCACCTGGGTCAGTCTGGACTCGTCTCCCTCGATGGGCACCGGGGTGGAAGGTCCTTCCCAATCGATGGTTTGGGACTTGATCTGGGCAACATGTTGGAATGCATCGAGGGACGACAGCACGATGGCCCGCAGATCCACCGGCTTGCGTTCTATGTGGATCTTCCCCGTTCGAATCCGGGCGGTATCGAGCAGATCATCGACCAATCGCTCCATCTGGCTGCTCTGTTTGTCCAAGAGTGCGAGACGCGCGAGGGCAGGCCCGTCCAACGTGCTTTTCAGGACCTTCGAGGTCAAACGGATGATCTGCAGAGGATTGCGCAACTCATGCGCCATGACGGCGAGAAACTCGTCCTTTTTGACATCGGCCGCCCGAAGTTGCGACTCCGCCAGCTTCAGGCTCTTGAGCGCGTTCTTCATGGCGCTGATGACACAGCAATCGACCAGGAGAATCGCCGCGAAAAAAACCAGGGCGAAGAGATCCTTCCCGGCGAGCGGCGTAAAAGCGCCCACGGGCGCCATGAAATAGAGCCACGCTGCGACCGTGCTCAACGCGGCGCACCAGAGCGACGGCCCCAGGCTGGTCAAGAAAGACGCCAGCAGCACTGCGGGGAAGAATGTGAGGAAAGGGAAGCCGAACGCTGGCAGAACACCCATCAGTGCGAAGCGGGCGGCCACCGCGATCAGGAAGAAGAAGGTAGCGGTGAGGTAGTGGCCGAACGTTCGTCCGGTCAGCGCTGCGGCCAGGGCCTGTCCAAGTCTGGGCGATGGGAAGAATGCGAACACGTGGGGGCAATCGTGAGAACAAAGGTCTTGGCAGCCAAACGGTCGCGAAGTGTAAGCGGGTCCCGTGAGAGGGCGCTTGCACAGCCACATCGGGATCCTGGCCGTGTGGGATCAAGGTATGCGAGCAAAAGACATGCCGTCAGTCCGAGAGCGTTGCGGTACCCACTCCCAGCAACTGGTGCAGCCGCGTGCTGGTCGTCGTGTACTGCAGCGGGATCGGCTGGCCCGGGAAGACCCGGGCCGCCGCCCCGAACGCAGCCAGCGTGCATTCATGGAACGCGGAGAGGATCAGCTTCTTCTTGCCGGGATAGGTGTTGATGTCGCCCACCGCATGGATGCCGGGCACCGCCGTGGCGAAGCTTTCGGTATCGACCGGCACCTGCTTGCGGGCCAGCGCGAGGCCCCAGTCGGCGATCGGGCCGAGGCGGGGGCTCAGGCCCTGCAGCACGAACATCGCGTCGAGCGGGATCGTCTGCGTGTCGCCCTGGCTGTCCAGGAGTTGGGCCGCGGCCAAGCGACCGCCGTGCACCGCGATGCCGGTGACCTGGCCGGCCTGGAAGTGCAGGGCGCCCGAGTCGCGCGCTGCCTGGAACGCGGCGAGCGCGGCGTCGCCTGCCGGTAGCGGCTCGCGGCGGTAGGCCAGGGTGACGCGCGCGCCGGCCCCGGCCAGCGCCACGGCGGCTTCCAGGGCCGCGTCGTCGCCGCCGACCACCAGCACCGCCTGCCCCGCGTGGGCCTGCGGTGTCTGGAGGCGGTGGAAGACCTGCGTGCCCTCGAAGCTGTCCAGCCCGTCGATTTTCAGCCGGCGCGGCGTGAAGGCGCCGACACCGGCCGCCAGCAGGATCGTCTTGGCGTCGAAACGGGTGCCGGCCGACGTCTCGACGGCGAAGCCGCTGCCGTCGGCGGCGGGCACCACGGTCGAGACCTCCTGGCCCAAATGGAACACCGGCTCGAACGGCGCCGCCTGCTGCTGCAGCCGCGCCACCAGCTCGCGGCCGGTGCAGACGGCCAGTGCGGGAATGTCGTAGATCGGCTTGTCGGGATAGAGCGCGATGCACTGGCCGCCCACATGCGGCAGCGCATCGACGATGTGCGACCGGATGCCCAGCAAACCCAGCTCGAACGCCTGGAACAGGCCGGCCGGGCCGGCGCCGACGATCAGCGCGTCGGTCGCGATAGCGGTGTGGGAAACGGGCGGGGACGTCATCGGCGGCTCCATGAGAAACGGGAGGCGCATGGCCTCCCGTTAGCAGTCGGGTGCGGCAGCGGCCTGCCGACGGGGCTCTGTCAGCGGATCAGCTCGGACAGCTTGCCCGGCTTGTCGCGCCACTCGTCGGCGTCGGGCATCGAAGGTTTGCGCTTGGTGATGCTCTTCCAACCGGCGGCCAGCGCCAGCTCGGCATTGAGCTTGATGAAGGCGAGCTGGTCGGCCGGCACGTCTTCCTCGGCGTAGATCGCATTGGCCGGGCATTCGGGGATGCAGACGGCGCAGTCGATGCACTCGTCCGGGTCGATCACCAGGAAGTTGGGGCCTTCGCGGAAACAGTCGACCGGGCACACGTCCACGCAATCGGTGTATTTGCACTTGATGCAGTTTTCGGTGACGACGTGGGTCATGGGCGTGTGGTGGTAAGACGGTAGAAACCCTGCATTTTAGCCGTGCCGGGAAATGTAGTGTTCACTGAATCAATACCGCTGCCGATGTTTTGTGGCTCGCGGTGTCCACCAGGATCATCGCGCCCAGCATCCGCGCCTGCGCGAAAGGCCGTACCGCGACCGGCTCCTGCAGCGCCAATTCGACATGGCCGAGGGCGTTGGCCGGCAGTTCGGTGGCGGCTTCGCGGGCCAGTGTCTGGATGTCGAGCCGGTCGACGATACGTTTGACCTTGGCCTTGACCCAGCGGTGGCCGTGCAGGGCCCAGTAGACGCGGCCCGGCACCAGCGGCTCGTCGTCGAGCCAGGCGACGGTGGCGGCGATCTCGCGTGTCGGGGCGAAAGCGCCGGGCGCCAGCAGCCAGTCGCCGCGGGAGACATCGACTTCGCGGTCGAGCACGATGCCGGCGCTGTGGCCGGCGGCCACGTCGCCCGGCCGGCGCGCATGGTCGAGCACCTGGGCGACGGTGGCTGTCTGGCCGCTCGGCATGACGGTGATCTCCTGCCCGGGCGCGACGCCGCCGGCCGCCACCCGGCCCCAGAAGGTGCGCCGGCCCTGCGAGGTGTCGGAGGAGGACGAGAACTTCTCGACCCACTGCACCGGGAAGGCGAAGGGCTCGTCGGTATCGGCCGGGGTGTTGGGCAAACCTTCCAGCAATGCCAGCAGCGAGGGGCCGTCGTAGCCGGCCCAGCCGTCGCCCTTGGCATCGACCACGTTCCAGCCCTTGAGCGCCGACACCGGCACCGTGGCCACCGACGCGATGCCGGCCGCCCGGGTGAAGGTCTCCAGCGCGGCGCGGATGCGGCGCAGCACCCGGGCCGGATCGTCCACCGCGTCGAGCTTGTTGACCGCGAACACGATCGACGGCACCCGCAGCAGGTGGGCCAGCAGCGTGTGGCGGCGCGTCTGCGGGAGCAGCTCGCCGGTGTCTTCCGTGGCCGCCCAGCGCAGCTTGGTCGCATCGACCAGCACCACGGCCGCATCGGCGCTCGACGCCGCGGTGACCATGTTGCGGGTGTACTGCTCGTGCCCCGGCGCGTCGCCGATGATGAACTTGCGCCGGGCCGTCGCGAAGTAGCGGTAGGCCACGTCGATCGTGATCCCCTGCTCGCGCTCGGCCGACAACCCGTCGGTCAGCAGCGCCAGATCCGTCTCGCCGCCGCGCTGCACGCCCGCCAGCTGGTCCTGCAAAACGGTCTTGCTGTCGACCAGCAGCCGCCCGATCAGCGTGCTCTTGCCGTCGTCGACGCTGCCGCAGGTAATGAACCGCAGCGCAGCCGCATGTTCAGCATCATTGGTGCCTGTAGCCGGCGCCAGATGCGGACTGGCAGCTATGGTATTCGTAGCGTTATTCATCAAAAATCACCTCATCAATCAAAGCGCCAATCCAGAGACGCCGTGGATCCGGCTCCGCCGGTCCACCGGCGTCGCCCCCGGAAGGGGGTGGGCGGCCACTGCCCGCGGCAGCGGGCTGGGCAAGCCTGGGGGAGAACTAAAAGTACCCGTCCTTCTTGCGCTTCTCCATCGAAGCCTCGGAGGTCTTGTCGTCCATCCGCGTCGCGCCGCGTTCGCTCACGTCGGCCGCCAGCGTCTCGACCACGATGTCCGCAGCGCTCGCCGCGTCGCTCTCGACCGGGCAGGTGCAGGTGATGTCGCCGACGGTGCGGAAGCGCACGTCGCGCGTCTCGGCCACTTCGCCGTCGCGCAGCGGCGTCAGCGGCGTGACCGGCACCAGCAGGCCCTTGCGCTCCACCACTTCGCGCCGGTGGGTGTAGTAGAGCGAGGGCAGGGCGATCTGCTCGCGGTCGATGTACTGCCACACGTCGAGCTCGGTCCAGTTGCTGATCGGGAATACGCGGAAGTGCTCGCCCGGCGCCAGGCGGGTGTTGAACAGGGTCCACAGCTCGGGCCGCTGGGCCTTCGGCTGCCACTGGCCGAAGCTGTCGCGGTGCGAAAAGATGCGCTCCTTGGCGCGGGCCTTTTCTTCGTCGCGGCGGGCGCCGCCGATGAGCGCGTCGAACCGGAACTCCTCGATCGCCTCCAGCAGCGTGACCGACTGGTGCACGTTGCGGCTCTCGCCCGGATGGGCCAGCCGCACCGTGCCGCGCGCCATCGAATCCTCGACGCTGCGCACGATCAACTCGGCGCCCAGTTCCTTCGCGCGGAAGTCGCGGAAGTCGGTCACCTCGTGAAAATTGTGGCCGGTGTCGATCATCAGCAGCGGGTAGGGGATGCGGCCGGCGCCGAAGGCTTTTTCGGCGCATTTCAGCAGCACCAGCGAATCCTTGCCGCCCGAGAACAGCAGCGTCGGGCGCTCGAAGGTGGCGGCCACTTCGCGCAGGATGAAGATGGTTTCTTCTTCCAGCGCGTCGAGGTGGGTGTTGGACAGGCGGGCGGGCGACGTCGTGGCGTGGGCCGCGTGCAGCAGTTCGGTGTCTTGGCGTGCGTTCATCGTGGAGGGGGCGTGGGGCATGGGGCGGACGGTCAGTGCGCGAGGTGCAGGCCGCATTCGCGGTTGTCCTCGCCCTTGGTCGGGTCCACGTAGTCGAAGTTGTTGGGCAGGCCGTGCTTCTCGCAGTAGGCGTACAGGTCTTTCGACGACCAGTGCAGCAGCGGCGCCACCTTGAGCAGGCCGTCGGGGTTGACGCTGACCGGGTCCATCGTGGCGCGCACCGCGGTGTCGGTGGCGCGCAGCGCGGTGAACCAGACCTTGGGTGCGGTCTCGCGCAGGGCCCGGGCGAAGGGCTCGAGCTTCACCTCTTCGGTGAATGAGGCGTGGCGCGGGTCGTCGATCGCCGGGGTGGCACCCTCGACCGCTTCTCGGTGCGCGCGGGAGCGCTTCGGCAGGTAGATGTGCAGGTCCAACTGCAAGAGCTTCGTCACCTCGTCGGCGAACCGGTAGGTGGCGTCGGTGTTGTAGCCGTTGTCCATCCACACCACCGGCACGGCGGGGTTCGCGCGCGACACCATGTGCAGGATCACCGCCTCGAAAGGCCGGAAGTTGGTGGTGACGATGGCCGGCTGGCCCAGGCCGACAGCCCAGTCCACCAGGCCGTGCGCGTCGTGGCCGAACTGCGCGTTGACGGGTGCGAGGTCGAGGTTCATCGGATCAGGCCGCAGCCGCCTCCTTAAAGTGGGGCTGCACATGCACCGCGTCGCCCTGGTAGAAGCCGCCGAAGCGGTCGAACTGGCGCTGCGCATCGGCCGCGTCGACGCCCTCCTTCAGCACCGCGACGCTGAAGCCGGTGCGCGACATCTGCACCAGCTGGTCGATCAGCACGTCGCCGGTGGCGCGGATCTCGCCGGTGAAGCCGCGGCGGCGGCGCAGCAGAAAGGCCTGGCTGTAGGCGCGGCCGTCGGTGAACTTGGGAAACACCAGGTCGATGCGCGTGACGCCGTCGAGCGCCGCCTCCAGCGGATCGGCGTCGTTGGGCAGCTGCAGCAGGGTCGTGTCGTTCTCGGGAACGAAATGGGCGTGGGAATCGATGATCTTCATGGCGTGCTTTCCAATCCGCCTCAGGCGGCTTCCTCCACCTTGAAACGGGCGCCGTTGGCCGCGGCCTTGAACGGCTCGGCGCCGACGCGGCGCAGCGTGTCGATGAAGGTCTCGTGGCGGCCGTCGACCGATTGGCGGTGGTCGCGGTAGGTGGTCAGCACCGCCTCGATCACCTCGGGCACCTCGGCCGCGGTGAACGACGGGCCCACCGCCTTGCCGGCCTGGGACGCGCCCGAGAGGGCCGAGCCGTCGGAGCCGCCGAGCGTCACCTGGTACCACTCTTTGCCGTCCTTGTCGACGCCCAGGATGCCGATGTGGCCGCTGTGGTGGTGGCCGCAGCTGTTGATGCAGCCGCTGATGTGCAGGTCGATCTCGCCCAGGTCGTCGAGCTCGTCGAGGTCCTGGTAGCGCTCGGTGATCGCCTCGGCGATCGGGATCGAGCGGGCATTGGCCAACGAGCAGAAGTCGCCGCCGGGGCAGGCGATCATGTCGGTCAGCAGATGCACGTTGGCGCTGGCGAAGCCGGCGGCGGTGGCTTCCTTCCACAGGGCGTGCAGGTCTTCGGCGCGCACCCAGGGCAGCAGCAGGTTCTGGTCGTGGGTGACGCGGGTTTCGCCGGCGCTGTAGCGGTCGGCCAGGCCGGCCGCGATGTCGAGCTGGTCGGCCGACGCATCGCCCGGCGCCTGCAGCCGGCGCTTGAACGACAGGGTGACGGCGCGCAAGGCCGGGTTCTGATGGGGCGCCACGTTGCGCTGCAGCCAGCGGGCGAACATCGGCTCGGCCGCCGCGGCGCTGCGCAGGGCGGTGTCGACGTCCTCGGCATGGGCGCCGGTGCCGGCGGCCAGGGCCGGCGGCACGAAAGAGGCGGCTACCCGGTCGTACTCGGCCTGGGTGATGGTGTGCGGGGCTCCGTCGTGATCGACGATCTGGGTGTACTCGGCTTCCACGTCGTCGATGTAGGCCTGGCCTTCGGCCTTCACCAGGATCTTGATGCGGGCCTTGTAGATGTTGTCGCGGCGGCCGTAGCGGTTGTAGACCCGCACCACGGCTTCCAGGTAATTCATGATCTGGTTCCAGGGCAGGAACTCGCGCAGCACGGTGCCCACGATCGGGGTGCGGCCCATGCCGCCGCCCACCTGCACCCGGAAGCCCAGTTCGCCGGCCTCGTTCTTCAGCAGGTGCAGGCCCACGTCGTGCCAGCCGGTGGCGGCGCGGTCTTCGGTGGCGCCGGTGATCGCGATCTTGAACTTGCGCGGCAGAAAGGCGAACTCGGGGTGCAGCGTGCTCCACTGCCGCATGATCTCGGCGAAGGGCCGCGGGTCGGCGATCTCGTCGGCGGCCACGCCCGCACGCTCGTCGCTGGTGATGTTGCGGATGCAGTTGCCGCTGGTCTGGATGCCGTGCATGTCGACCGAGGCCAGCAGGTCCATCACGTCGGCACTCTTGGCCAGCGGGATCCAGTTGTACTGCACGTTCTGGCGGGTGGTGAAGTGCGCGTAGTGCGTCGGCAGGTGCTGGGTGCCGAGGGCGCCCTGCGTGTCCATCGCGGTCTTGTAGACGGCGGCCTCCGGTTCGTCGTACTCGCGGGCGATCTTCGCCAGCACCCGCAGCTGGCGGCTGGAGAGCTCGCCGTAGGGCACCGCCACCCGCAGCATCGGCGCGTAGCGCTGCACGTACCAGCCGTTCTGCAGGCGCAGCGGCTTGAATTCGTCCTCGCTCAGCTTGCCGGCCTGCCAGCGCTCGAGCTGGTCGCGGAACTGGGCGGCGCGCTGGTGCACGAACTGGCGGTCGAATTCTGTGTACTGGTACATCGTGGAGATCTCGGGGATATTTATAAGGTGATCAACTTGGCTCCGGCATAGGCCAGCAGCACCGACAGCAGCGAGCGGATCAGCCGCTCGGGCGCCCGGCGCACCAGGAGCGTGCCCAGCCAGATGCCGGGCAGCGAGCCGGCGAGCAGCTTGAGCAGAAGGGGCCAGTCTACCGAGCCGATCGAGGCATGTCCCAGCCCGGCCACCAAGGTCAGCGGAACGGCATGGGCAATGTCGGCCGCCACGATCCGGCGCAGCGGCAGCATCGGGTAGAGCAGCATCAGCACCAGCACGCCGATCGCACCGGCCCCGACCGAGCTGAGGGTCACCAGCGTGCCGATCGCGGCGCCGAACAGCACGGTGAGCACCGGATGCCGGCTGCGTGCGGCCTCTGCCGTGTCGCCCGGGGCGGCCTGCGGTGTCTTGCCGCCCCGCACCGCCTTGTAGAACGTGGCGGCCGCGGTCAGCAGCAGGGCCGCGCCAAGCGTGAGCGTCATGACGTGCTGCACCGCAGGCTGCGCCGGTCCTACCCGGCCCAGCACATACAGGGTGGCGAGCGCCGCCGGTACGCTGCCGGCCGCCATGCGCAGCACCACCGGCCAGTCGATCTGGCGCGCCCGGGCCAGCGCGACCGAGCCGCCCATCTTGGTGAAGGCGGCGAAGAGCAGGTCGGTGCCGATCGCCAGGTGCGGCTTCACCCCGAAGAAGAAGATCAGCAGCGGCGTCATCAGCGAGCCGCCGCCCACGCCGGTGAGCCCGACGACCAGGCCCACGGCGAAGCCGGCGAAAACGAACGCGAGATCGTGCATAGGGGCGAGACTGTAGAAGCGGCGCTTATGAATTCAAACGATTTTCTGGTGGCCGCTTTATGCGGATTAGCTTATTCCGCAGGCGGGGCGCGGCTTTCCGACGCTTTCTGGGCGGTTTCCGGATAAGGCGCGGCAGGGTTTTCCCGGGCGGCGCGTGCGGTATCCAGCCCCCGCGCTTCCTGCGCCGCCAGCGGCCAGGGTTCTCCGTGCCAGCGCGCCGCCAGCAGATCGGCGCACAGCGCGGCGAAGCTCAGTCCGCGGGAGCCGAGGGCGGTGCACACCCACACGCCCGGCGGATGCGACGCATCCAGCGGCCCCACCAGCGGCCGGCGGTCGGCCGAGGCGCATCGGATGCCGACCCAGTCCTCCACCGCCCCTGCGGCATAGGCCGGCGCCACCGCGGCCGCGGCGGCGGGATGCAGCGCCTCCAGGCGCAGGCGGTTGGCCTCGCGGTCTTCGGCGCGCGGCTCGGCCGCACCCGTCCGCTCGAAGGTGGCCCCGTTGACCCACAGCGTGCCGCCGGCGCCATCGGGCACGCCCGCGATCAGGTGGCCGTCGCCGTTGATCGCCTGGGGCGGCAGGCCCGTTGCGCCCTCCGGTGACCGGCCCCAGGCCAGTTGTCCGCGGACCGGCTGCAAGGGCAGGCCGGCCGCCAGCGACGCGCCGCCGGCACCGCCGGCCAGCACCACCCGGTCGGCGGTCGCCAGCCGAGTGCCGTCGGCCGCCAGCAGATGCCAGGCGTCGCCCTCTGCGGCCAGCCGGTCGACCCGGCTGCGGCCGACGAATCGCACGCCGGGTGTCTGCAGCCAGGCGGCGATCAGGCGTGCCGGCCGCACCCAGCCGGCGCGGCGGTGCAGCAGGGCCGGGGTGTCGGGCGGCAGGCCGGCGGCGGTGCAGTCGGCTGCGGAGGCGTGCCAGGTTTCGTTGGGGCCCTCGGCGGTCCACGGCACCGGCACACGGCCGGCGCCGGGCGGGTGGCGCTCCAGCACGCCGTTGTCTTGCCAGTCTTCGCCCAGGACGAGCCGGTCTTCCAGGTGCTGCCAGGTCGCCCGCACGCCGGCACGGGTCAGGCGCGAGAGCAGGGCGTCGTCGGGCGAAGCGTGCGGTGCCAGCACGCCGGCCGGCGCGCCGGATGCCCCTGCCGCCGGCGCATCGGCCGCGTCCAGCACCGTGACCCGCCAGCCGCGCAGCGCCAGCGCGGCCGCCACCGCCGCGCCGGCCAGGCCGGCGCCCACGACCGCGCAGTGGCCGGGGGCGGACACCTGTTCCCCGGCCGGCAGCGGCGCGCGGCGCGGCTCCCAGCGCGGGTCGAACAGCGCCTGCAGGCAGTCGCGCTTGGGCGGCAGGCCCGGCGCCAGGGTGATGGCGAAGCCGCGCCCGGCCAGCGCGTCGCGCACCGCGCGGGCGATGGTCCAGGTGGCCAGCCGGGTGCCGCGCCGGGCGAAGCGGGCCACCGCCTGCAGGGTGGTGGGCGACCACATCTCGGGGTTGCGCCGCGGTCCGAAGCCGTCGAGGAAGATGCTGTCGGCATCGAAACGCTGCAGGCCGCGCAGCATCGGCTGCACGTCGCCGACGCACAGGGTCAGCAGCACCCGGCCGCCGTCGAACGCGAGCCGGTGCACGCCGGGCAGCAGCCCGTGCCAGCGCGCGGCCAGCCGTTCGGCCAGCGGTGCCAGCGCCGGCTCCCGTGCCACCGCGCGCTTCAGGTCGGCCGGCGCCACCGGCCAGGCCTCGACCGAGACGAAGTGCAGCAGGCCGGGCCGGTCCGGGTCGTCGCGCCAGGCGGCCCAGGCGGTGAGAAAGTTGAGCCCCAGTCCGAAACCCGTCTCCAGGATGCGCCACCGCGGCTGCCCGGCCCAGGCGGCCGGCAGGCCGCAGCCGCCCAGGAACACGTGCCGGGCCTGCGCGGTGGGACCGGCTTCGGAATGGTAGATATCGTCGAAGCGCGGGCTGCGGGGCAGGCCGGTGTCGCTCCAGACCACGGTGTCGGTCATGCGGGTGGCGGTGGCAGGGCAGGGCGGCGGGAGACGGGCGGGCATGCGCCAAAAGAAAACCGCCCTTAGGCGGCTCGGCTGGCGGCGGCCCTGGCCTCAGGCGGCCGGTGGCGGCACGTAGCCCTGCACCGCGTCGGCGCCGTCGCCGAAGAAGTGCTTTTCCATCTGGCGCTTGAGGTACTCGCGGGCGCGCTGGTCGGCCAGGTTCAGGCGGTTCTCGTTGACCAGCATCGTCTGCTGCTTCATCCAGTCGGCCCAGGCCTGCTTGCTGACGCTCTCCCAGAGCCGCTTGCCCATTTCGCCGGGGTAGGGCGGGAAATCCAGACCTTCGGCTTCGGTGCCGAGCTTGATGCAGTTGACCATGCGTGCCATGTCGCGGCTCTCTAAGTACGTTTTATGAATAAGAAACCTTGAACTTGATCGTTCAAGTTTGTTCGGCCGGCTTTCAGAATCCGTTCCATCGACTCCCGCATCCCTGCAAGAACGAAGCCGAAAGAACCCTATGCCGATTCGCCGCGACTTTATCAAGATTCCCCTGGCCGCTCTGGTGGCCGGCGTGTTGTCCCTGCCGGCGCTGGCCCAAAGCGTGAACCTGCTCAACGTGTCGTACGACCCGACGCGGGAGCTGTACGTGGACTACAACAAGGCGTTCGCCAAGCACTGGAAGGACAAGAGCGGCCAGGACGTGTCGGTCAAGCAGTCGCACGGCGGCTCCGGCAAGCAGGCCCGCTCGGTGATCGACGGCATCGACGCCGACGTGGTCACCCTGGCGCTCGGCGGCGACATCGACGCCATCGTCAAGAACGGCGGCGCGGTCAAGCCCGACTGGCAAAAGCGCCTGCCGCACAACTCGGCGCCCTACACCTCGACCATCGTGCTGCTGGTCAAGAAGGGCAACCCGAAGGGCATCAAGGACTGGGACGACCTGGTCAAGCCCGGCGTGCAGGTGATCACGCCCAACCCCAAGACCTCGGGCGGCGCCCGCTGGAACTACCTGGCCGCCTGGGAATTCGCCAAGCGCAAGTACGGCGGCGACGCGCAGGCCAAGGAGTTCGTCGGCAAGCTGTTCAAGAACGTGCCGGTACTCGACACCGGCGCCCGCGGATCGACCATCACCTTCGTCCAGCGCGGCGTGGGCGACGTGCTGCTGGCCTGGGAGAACGAGGCTTTCCTGGCACTGAAGGAATTCGGCGCCGACAAGTTCGAGATCGTCGTGCCGTCGATCTCGATCCTGGCCGAGCCGTCGGTGGCCGTCGTCGACAAGAACGTCGACAAGAAGGGCACCCGCGCCGCGGCGGAGGAGTACCTCAGGTACCTCTACTCCGACGAAGGCCAGGAGATCGCCGGCCGCAACTACTACCGCCCGACCGGCGACAAGGCCAAGGCCAAGTACGCGTCGCAGTTCCCCAAGCTGACGCTGGTGACGATCGACCAGGCTTTCGGCGGCTGGGGCAAGGCCGACAAGGACCACTTCGCCGACGGCGCCTCGTTCGACCAGATCTACACCAACGCGCAGAAGTAGCCTTTGCTATCGAATGAATAGCTGCTGGCCGACGACGCATGCCGCCCACGGCTCTTTTCGACCGAATTTTCCCGCACCGTACCGAGAGCACCGCTTCCATGACCGTTCTTCTGATAGCCGGCAGCCCGACCGCACCGTCGCGTTCGCAGGCCTTGCTCGACACCGTGGGCCAGCGGCTGCTGCTGCGCGGCCTGCGCTCGGAGCAGCTGCAGGTGCGCGACCTGGACGCGCTGGCGCTGGTACAGGCCGATTTCGGCCATCCGGCGGTCGTCCGGGCCGCGGCCCAGGTGGCGGCCGCCGATGCGGTGGTGATCGCCACGCCGGTCTACAAGGCGGCCTACAGCGGCGTGCTGAAGGCCTTCCTCGACCTGCTGCCCCAGACCGGCCTCAAGGGCAAGACGGTGCTGCCGTTGGCCACCGGCGGCAGCCCGCACCACATGCTGGCGCTCGACTACGCGCTGCGGCCGGTGCTGCAGTCCCTCGGCGCGCGGCAGATCCTGCCGGGCGTCTACGCCACCGAATCGCAGGTGGTGCGCCTGCCCGAAGGCCCCTTCCAGGTCCATGCCGACCTGGCCCTGCGGCTGGAAGAAGCGGTCGATCTGCTCGCGACCGAGCTGCTGCCGCGCGGCGTGGTGCCGGGCTTCGATCCGGTGCCGTTTTCGCAGGTGCGATGTAGCGTCTGACCGCCCTGGCGTGGCGGGCGCCGCCCGCCCGCCCGCTGCCGATCTCCCGTTCACCGAAGTGTCCCGCTGTGCGCGTCGCCGTGCGGGAACCCGCTCGTCCGCATTCGCAAAGGTTTCACCATGCCGTCCATCCTCCGTTCCTCGCCGCCACAGAATGCCGTCTCCCGCCGCACCCTGGTGCAGAGCGCCCTGGTCGCCGGTCTCGCGTCCTCGTCGCTGGCCGCTTGGGCCCAGGCCCCGGCGCGCACCCTGCGCATCGGCAACCAGAAGGGCCTGCTCAGCCTGCTCAAGGGCCGGGGCACCTTGGAGAAGCGGCTGGCCCCGCTGGGCGTGGGCATCAAGTGGACCGAGTTCAACGCCGGACCGGTGCAGCTCGAGGCGCTCAACGTCGGCTCGATCGACTTCGGCGACGTGGGCGAGGCCCCGCCGATCTTCGCCCAGGCCGCCGGCGCGCCGCTGGCCTACGTGGCGGCCACGCCGCACCGGCCGGCGGTCGAGGCGGTGATCGTGCCGAAGGACTCGGCCCTCAAGACGGTGGCCGACCTGAAGGGCAAGAAGATCGCGCTCAACAAGGGCAGCAACGTCCACTACTTCATCGTCAAGCTGTTCGAGAAGCACGGCCTGTCCTACGGCGACCTGAACCTGGTCTACCTGCCGCCGGCCGACGCCCGTGCCGCCTTCGAGCGCGGCGCGGTCGATGCCTGGGTGATCTGGGACCCGTTCCTTGCCGCGGCGCAGAAGACACTCGACGCCCGGCTGCTGGCCGATGCCGAAGGCGTGGTGGGCAACCGGGCCTACTACTTCTCGTCGCTCGACTACGCGGCGAAGAACCGCGACGTGATCGCCCTCCTGATCGAGGAGATCGACCGCCTCGACCAGTGGGCCGCCGCCCACCGCGACGCCTACGCCGCCGACCTGTCCGCCGTGCTGGGCCTGCCCAAGCCGGTGCTCGACCTGTTCGCCCAGCGCAACGCCTACGGGACGGTGCCGATCAACAAGGCCATCCTGGCCGAGCAGCAGCAGATAGCCGACAAGTTCTTCGAGCTGAAGCTGATCCCCAAAAAGATCAACGTGCTGGAAGCCGCGGCGGCCGGCGCCGTCTGAGCCTGCAGCGTGCCGCCGTGTTTCCGGGAGATGCCATGTCCTCTCGTTCGATTCCATCCATTCGCGCACATGCCGCGCAGGTCGTGGCCCTGACCGCCGCCGCCTGGCGGGTGGCGCCCGCATCGCCCCGGGCGCTGGACCGGCGCGCGCCGCACGGCTACGTGCCGGTGCGGGTGCTGCGCCGGCTGCAGACGACGGCCGCCGCGGCGTTTCCTTCCCACCGCGGTGTCCTGGCCCATTCCTGGTAGCCCGCGACCCGCACGACACCCACAGACGAGGCCCCCCACCATGCAAGTCTTCTGGTTCCTTCCCACGCACGGCGACAGCCGCTACCTCGGCACCGCCGAGGGCGCCCGCACCGTCGATCTTCCCTACCTGCAGCAGGTGTCCGGCGCGGCCGACCGCCTGGGCTACGACGGGGTGCTGATCCCCACCGGCCGCTCCTGCGAAGACCCGTGGGTGATCGCCTCCAGCCTGATCGCCACCACCCAGAAACTGAAGTTCCTGGTGGCGGTGCGGCCCGGGCTGCACCAGCCGGCGCTGGCCGCGCGCATGGCCGCCACCTTCGACCGTCTTTCCGGCGGCCGGCTGCTGGTCAACCTGGTGACCGGTGGCGACAAGGGCGAGCTGGAAGGCGACGGCGTGTTCCTGGACCATGCGCTGCGCTACGAACAATCGGCCGAATTCATCCGCATCTGGCGCGAGATCCTCACCCGCAGCCACGACGGCGGCAGCGTCGACTTCGAGGGCCAGCACCTGAGCGTCAAGGGCGCCAAGCTGGTCTATCCGCCGATCCAGCAGCCGTACCCGCCGATCTGGTTCGGTGGATCGTCCGAGGCGGGCCACGCACTGGCCGCCGAGCAGGTCGATGCCTACCTCACCTGGGGCGAGCCGCCGGCCGAGGTGGCCAAGAAGATCGCCGACGTGCGCGCCCGCGCGGCCGCGCTGGGCCGCACCGTCCAGTTCGGCATCCGGCTGCACGTCATCGTGCGCGAGACCGACGACGAGGCCTGGCAGGCCGCCGAGTCGCTGATCAGCCGCGTCGACGACGCCACGGTCGAGCGCGCCCAGGCCGCCTTCGCCCGCATGGACTCGGTCGGCCAGCGCCGCATGGCCGCGCTGCACGCCGGAGGCGCCAAACGCGGCCGCGCCGACCTGGAGATCAGCCCCAACCTGTGGGCCGGCGTGGGCCTGGTGCGCGGCGGTGCCGGCACCGCGCTGGTGGGCGACGGCGCCACCGTGGCCGCCCGCATCGAGGAATACGCCGCGCTGGGCATCGACAGCTTCATCTTCTCGGGCTATCCGCACCTGGAAGAGGCCTACCGTTTCGCCGAGCTGGTGTTTCCGCGGCTCTCGCGCGCAGCGCGGCAGAGGCTGCCGGGCCAGGCGCTGACCGGGCCGTTCGGCGAGGTGGTGGCCAACCTCGACGCGCCGTCTCGCCTCGTTTCGCAAAGCTGAAAAATGGCGCACACCCCCCGTCTTCGCGCACTGCGTGTCGCTTCGCCAACCCCCTTGCAGGGGGCGACACCGGCGGTCCGGCAGAGCCGGCCCCGCGGTGTCCCGTGGCTGGGTGCCGCGCTGGCGTCCGTCGGGCAGCGGCTGATCCCGTGGCTGGTGCCGGTGGCGCTGGTCGCCCTGTGGCAGATTTCGTCTTCGCTCGGCTGGCTCTCGACCCGGGTGCTGCCGGCGCCGGTGGATGTGGTCAAGGCCGCCTGGACACTGACCGCCTCGGGCGAGCTGTGGACCCATGTGAAGGTGAGCGCCGGCCGGGCGTTGGCCGGGCTGGCGGTGGGCGGCGGGCTGGGGCTGGCGTTGGGCCTCTTGACCGGATCGGTGAAGTTCTTCGAGACGCTGCTCGACTCCACCATCCAGATGGTGCGCAACATCCCGGCGCTGGCGCTGATCCCGCTGGTGATCCTGTGGTTCGGCATCGACGAGACGGCCAAGCTGTTCCTGATCGCGGTGTCGGTCTTCTTCCCGATTTATCTCAACACTTTCCACGGCATCCGGAATGTCGATCCGCAGCTGATCGAGATGGGCCGCACCTATGGGCTGACCCGCTGGCAGCTCTACCGGGAGGTGATCCTGCCCGGCGCGATGTCGTCGATCCTGGTGGGGCTGCGGTTTTCGCTGGGGCTGATGTGGGTGATCCTGATCGTGGCCGAGACGATCTCGGCGCAGTCGGGCATCGGTTATCTGACGATGAACGCGCGCGAGTTTCTGCAGACCGACATCGTGCTGGTGGGCATCCTGCTGTACGCGCTGCTGGGCAAGGCGGCCGACCTGTTCGCCCGCGGCCTGGAGCGGTGGTGGTTGCGGTGGCACCCCGGGTACCGGTGACTCGCCCCCAGGCTTTTCACTTCGTGTAACGCCAACCCCCTACCGGGGGCAACACCGGCGGCCTGGCAAAGCCAGTTCCGCGGTGTTTCTGGAATGGAGGGTGCGCGCAGGTGCACATGCCGGGTTTCGTTTTCTCCGCTGGGCACCGGGTGCTCCGCATTTGAAGGTTTCACCATGAGCGTCACATTTGAAGAGCGTCCCGTTGCCGCCGTTGCGGCGCCGGACTCTGCGCGTCCGGGCGGCGTGCGCCTGCAGGCCCGCCAGCTCACCAAGCGCTACGGCGCCCGCGAGGTGCTGCGCAGTGCGCAGCTCGACGTGGCGCCGGGCGAGTTCGTCGCCATCGTCGGCCGCAGCGGCTGCGGCAAGAGCACGCTGCTGCGGCTGGTGGCGGGGCTGGAGCGGGCGTCGGAGGGCACGCTCTCGACCGACGGCCGTTCGATCGACGGGCTGCACGGCGACACCCGGATCATGTTCCAGGAGGCGCGCCTCCTGCCCTGGAAGCGGGTGTTGGGCAACGTCACCCTCGGCCTGCCGCCGGAGCACCACGCCCGCGCCTCCGAGGTGCTGGCCCAGGTGGGCCTGGCCGAACGCGAGGGCGAATGGCCGGCGCGGCTGTCGGGCGGGCAGCGCCAGCGGGTGGCGCTGGCCCGCGCCCTGGTGCACCAGCCGCGGCTGCTGCTGCTCGACGAGCCGCTGGGCGCGCTGGATGCGCTCACCCGCATCGAGATGCACCGTCTGATCGAAGGCCTGTGGCAGCAGCACCGCTTCACCGCGCTGCTGGTGACCCACGACGTGCAGGAGGCGGTGGCCCTGGCCGACCGGGTGATCCTGATCGAGGACGGCCGCATCGCCCTCGACGAGCGGATCGAGCTGGCCCGGCCGCGCTCGCAGGGCGACCCGGCCTTCGCCGCGCTGGAGAAACGCATCCTCGACCGGGTGCTGCAGAAGCCGGCCGACGACACGCCGCCGCCTGCGGATGGGTCGGCCCGGCCTGCGCACGCGCTGCGCTGGGCGATCTAGCCGGCATCACGTCGAAAAATTCAAAAGAAAAGTGCCTGTCGCCGAAGCAGATCGCCGACCTCTAGCTATTGATTTCGTAGCGTCAACCGTTTTTCAACCCACCGGAGTATTTCCATGTCCATCCAAGCCATCAACGTCCGCAACCAGTTCAAGGGCAAGGTCCGCGAGATCCTGCGCGGCGACGTCGTCTCCGAAGTCGATGTCGAAACGCCGTTCGGCACCGTCACTTCGGTCATCACCACCCGGTCGGTCGACGAGTTGCAGTTGAAGGTGGGGTCCGACGTGGTGGCGCTGGTGAAGTCGACCGAGGTGTCGATCGCGAAGCTGTAGTCCTGGGCGGATTCGGACCGGAGGCGCAGCGTGCTGGGTTTCAGCCGCGGGTGATCTGCTGGACAGGGCGGCGCAGGCCGTCCGGGCCGTACCGGGTCGTGTGGCCCAGTGGATTCGTCTCCGAGAGATGCGCTCGCCGTTTGCATCGGAGGCGTAGCGGGCTGTCTGGTCAGGCTCATGCGTCCCGGACGCCGCGCGGTTGCGCTTATCAACCAGAGTGCGAGTTACAGTGAAGCTGGTTGTAATCCCAAGCTCCTCTGCACCTCAGGTTGAATCCGCCCAACTCATGGACAAGACAGCGAGATCGGCCCACCGCCAAAATCCCAGGCGGCCTTTCTGACAAGACGATAGTCGCCCTCATGCACGTAAGCCAGCCGCCCGTCCACCAAGACGACCGGAATGATGTAGTGCTTTGAATCCTCACACCCCACCACTGCTGTCACATCTCCTGGCTTTAGGACTTTAATTACCCGTCCTTCCACAGGCTGGTCATACAGATTCACTTGGCTCCCGGCAATCACGCTGATGCGCTGGCCTGCTAAAGCCCAAGCCAATCCACAGATTGCGAGTGCGCCAGCAAAACCCCAAGTCAGTTTGCGTCTCGCACTTATCGCCATAGCAACCCTTGTCCGAATCCTGTGCTAGGTCGAGGCGATGGATATGACACATTGCCGTTAGCGTTTGGGGAGGAATGCAAATTTTCAAGAATCGAGCTTGGCATCACAGAATCGCCAATGCCTGCACCCACCGCATCCAAGCATTGCTGCACAGGGTTGCCGCAGTTGTTGGAGACGGCGTTGTACGCAGCCGTCTGCGCCGTCATGCACGAGGCCAAAGCAGCCTCTTGCTGAGGGTTCAAATTCAGCATAACCCCCTCACCGCCTCGAAAATCCTGCTGCCGCTTGTTGTACTCAGCCGCCGTTGCAGATTGCTTATCCCAGCCGCCGGGACCCCATGAGAAGTTTTTTCCGTTGACGTTGGTTGAAACATGTCCGAAGGAGGAGGAGCCTATTCCAACGCCTTGCCACACAACGACTTCTGTGTACAACCCCCTCGAATCAACGAACGAAAGGGGATTCCCCCCCACATAGGCGAACCGATTCCACCCCCCCGCCAACCCGATCGGATCGTTCTGCGTATACCGCCCGGTAGCAGGGTGATAGCTTCTATTGAGGTTGTAATACAGCCCCGACTCCTCATCCGCCACCTGCCCCGGATAGCGCAGATCGAAGACCAGCGGTGCCGCTGCGGAAGAGGAGGGCGCTGCCGCCGAAGACGTCATCGCCGCATCCTGCACGAAGTCCGTCGCACTCGTACTCGGCGGCACCTCCCCGAAGGCCGTCGTCACCCATTGCCACGCCACCTGCCCGTCGTCCCGCGTCAGCCGGCGCGGCGTGTTCAGGTGGTCGCTGTGCACCGCGTACAGCCGCCCGTCGATGACGACAGTAATCGGCATCGGCCCGCTGGCCGTCGGCAGGTAGATGAACTCCGTCGTCCCCGTGCTGCTCGTGGAACCGTCGGCCGCACCCCGGTACTGCCCCAGCACCGTACTGCCCTCGTACGGCCCCTCGGCATACACCGTCTCGGTGCGCAGCGCCGGGGTCCGCAGCCCGTTGGTCTTGAGCACCCGCTGGTTCAGCGCATTGTGGAGGTAGGTGGCGCTGGCTGCCGGATCGCTGCCGCCACTGCGCTGCACGCTCTGCAGCCGCCCGTCCGCGCCATAGCCCCACAGGTCCTGCCCCGCCTGGGTGATCGATCCGGTGGCGTCGTAGCTGAACGGCACCTGCGTCACCGTCGGATCGCCCGTGCCTAGGCTGAGCGTCTGCGCATAGCCCGTTAGCCGGTTGCTGTCCGGCGCCACGCTGTAGGTACGCTGCAGCGTCAGCCCGCTGTCCGACGCGCCCTGGGTGTACACCACGCTCTGGCGGTTGCCGTTGGCGTCGTAGGCCATGCCGATCTGCTGGGGACCGACTACGGCCGACAGCGGCACCTCGCCGGGCAGGCTGGCCACCGTGCGGGGTTCGTGGGCCATGCCGATGATCCGGCCCGCGCCGTCGTAGGTGAAGCCCGTGGTGAAGGTGGTCGGCGCCACGCCGCTGGCGGTCGGCAGCATCAGTTGCTGCGTCAGGCTGGCGACGCGCCCGGCGGCATCCCAGGTGTAGCTGCCCAGTTCGTACTGCACCAGCTGGCCGGCAGTGTTGTAGATGCGGCTGGCCGCCAGCCCGCCGGTCGCGCCCGGGGTACTGACGAACGGCCACTGCCAGGCCCTGGGCTGGCCCAGCGGGTTCCAGGCCAGGTTGTTCACCAGAGGGGTGTTGTTCCAGGTCAGGCCCGTCAGCTGGCCGGTGGCGTCGTAGACATGGCTCAGCACCCCGCCGGAGGGGTAGGTGATGCTGGCGATCTGTCCGGCCCCGGGGGTGGGGGCGCTGCCGGGGGCGCCTGCGGCCACGTAGGCATAGCCGACGCTGCGGGTCCCGCCGCCTGCCAGGACCTGCTGCTTGCGCGTCACCCGGCCCAGCGCGTCGCGCCGCAAGCGCGTGGTCACCCCCGGGTCCTGCAACTCGCCGAGGAATCCGATACCCGCCTTCGGCGCATCGGCCTCGGCATAGTCGGTGCCGGCGAGGTCGTAGCGCAGCACGCTGGCCGTGCCGTCGGCGTATTGGATCCGGGTCGGCCTGCCCAGCGCATCCCGGGTGATCTCGGTGGCGCGGCCCAGCGCATCGACGATCTTCTGCGGCAGGCCCAGCGCGTCGTAGGTCGTGGCCAGCGCGCCGATGTCGGCACTCGTCTCCTGCGTGGCACTGCCCTGGGCGTCGCGGGTATAGGTGGTCGGGACGCCCTTGAAGTCGGCGGCGGTCACGACGTTGTCGCGCGGGTCGTAGGCGAGCGTGGCCTGCGCGCCCAGGCTGTCGGTGATTTGCTGGACCCGGCGCAGGCCGTCCAGGCCGTACTGCGTCGTCTGGCCCAGGGCGTTCGTCTCCGAGATGCGCTCGCCGTTGGCGTCGTAGGTATAGCGAACGGTCTGGTCGGCGCCTTGGGTCTCCGACGCCACCCGGTTGATCTGGTTGATGCTGCGCGCCACCTGCCAGGCGAGGGCCCCCTGGGCGTCCAGCGTCTCTTCGGCCGTGCGGTAGCCCATCCCGTCGAGGGTGAAGCTGCCGCTGGCCGCGCGGTTGTCGCGCCAGCCCGTCAGGCGGTGGGCGGCGTCATACACATAGTCGACGGCATAGCCGTTCGGGTATGCGATGCGCGACACCAGCCCCGTGGGCGTATACGTGCTGGAGGTCAGCAGCCCGCCGCGGCTCTGGGTGAGCAGGCGCCCGCGCAGGTCGTAGGTATAGGCGCTGACGATGCCGGTGGGGTCGGTCTGCTGGGTCAGGCGTCCGGCGGCGTCGTGCGCATAGGTGGTGGTGCGGCCGAGGGCGTCGGTGGACTGGGTGGGGTTGCCGGCGCTGTCGTAGGAGTATGCGGTGACCGCGCCGTTGGGCTCGGTGGCGGTGGCGACGAGGCCGGCGGCGTTGTAGGTCCAGCCGCGGGTGCGGGCCTCGCCGGTCGTGGTGTCGGTGACGGTCTCGCTCAAGCGGTTGCCGAGGGGGTCGTAGGTGTATGCAGTGTCGTTGGCGCTGAAGTTGGTGTTGGCACTGGTGTCGTGGCCGGATTCGCTGACGAGCAGTGGCAAATGATAGGTCGGATGCCATCTGATCAAGGTGTTCGCGGCCTCGGGTAAGCCGCTTGCGCGGGTGATGTCTTTTGGCAGGCGACGATTCTCGTCCCAATAGGTTGTGGAAACGATATTCTTGAAATCGTTCTCGCTGGTAATTAATCCAGAAGAAGACTGCACACGCGCCGCAGCATCTTTTCTGCCGTCCCCCGCCGATAACGTGGCACTGATAACCGCTGTCCTTCCTGCATTGAATGAGTATTCATAAGTACGTGTCGTGCCGAGAGGATCGGTAATTTCGGTAGTGGCGTCTGAGGAGTAATTTAATTGATGGCGAAATACGCCACCTGCGCGTTCTGTTGATATGGCCTTGCCGCCTGAATCATAGGAAAAGCTGCTAAAAATATTTCCACTTTCATCCGTCACACTCGTCAAGTTAAATGGATTAGCATCTTCGTATTTGAAGGTTTCTGAATTTCCATCGGGAAAAATGACTGAAGACAGACGATTTGAACCATCATAGGCGTATTTAATATCGCCTGTAGGCGTTGTAATTTTGATCAGTAATCCAAACGAATCGTATGAAAACCCCAGCATTTTCCCGAAGGAGTTCGTTACTGCCGATAAATTTCCATTCGAATCGCGCAGATATGTAGTTGCGCGGCCATTTCTTAGGGTTGAACGTTCCATGGAACCATCTGCCGAAAAATCGTAGACGACATCGTCATCTGAGTTTCTGTAAGACCAGCCACCCGTACCCAATCTGACCAAGGTATCGGATGACAAGGTGGAAACCCACCGACCACTCTGATCGCTCACAAATGTCCGAGCATGTCCATCCGGAAACACAATTTTGGCCGATCCTTGCAATGCATGCAGGTGCGTTCCGAAGCTATGATTCCAGGCAGTCCCCATTCCAACCCGCGGCCCGTACTGATAATCCACCCACGCGCTGCGGTAGAAGCGGGTAAAGGAAAGTGGATCTGGTGAATTATCTTTCCAATCAGTCTTCTGCTCGTATTTTTCCGCAGTAGCTGGCAGGATTGGGTTACCCGCAGACGCGCCTGAAGTCGTGACACAAATAGGAGCAGGATCTTTTTTCTTGCATACCAGACTATTGTCTGTTGTTGAACGTGTGGCCTCATAGCCAGCCGGACAAGCATCGTAAATGAAATACCGAAGCGTCGAAAAAGACGTGTCTAAACTGCCAGGATTTTGACAAGAAACGGGTGAACCTCCTGGTACGGGGTAATGGCCAACATAAATTCGACCTTGGATTTCATAGACTGTCGATGGAAATGCAGCAGGCCACTCTTGGGTGGCTGTAGCGCTAATGCTGCCGCACCTTGGTTGCACGTTAACGTCGCGCCATGCTTGTTCATAGCCTTGCCTCCATTCAAGAGCCTGATTTTCATTTTCAAAATCTGCTTGCCAAGCAAACGTACCGTTGCAGTTGAGAAAAGAGGGGTAACTGGAATTGTTGCCCAAACAATACTCTCCAGCAGTAACACCGTATTTAATAATTTGAGGACGCGGGTTGCAGATCGCAATTTCCGGATTACAGCAGGCAGGATCATTGCCTCTGTCGATGCATTGTTGAGAAAAGGAGATTGCAGGTGAAAATGCAACCCAGAAAAATATTATTTTTTCAAAAATCTTCATTTTAGTGATTTGCAGTGACGATTAAAAATAATGGGCAAGTTAAAATCCAGAAGCGTGAATTCTGAATTTTAATAAACCAGGACTCCTCGGATTGCTCGTATTTCTCACCGATGCGGTTGCCCATTCGATATTTTCGGGGCGCAAGCGCTGTATTTGATACAAGATGGACTCTCTGGGTTAACTGATCTTGCCGAATACTAGCCCACCGGTCGACCTTAGTCATCGCGAACTACTCGGTAAAGGTAGGGGTCAATGATCGCGGTCATTCTATAGAGCAGCCACCTATGCGCCCCACTGCTTCAAGCTCTCCTACTGCAGAGCTTTTGCAGAATCTACCAACTTTTTGTTGCTGGATCACCAATCGGCATGGTCCGATTGAGAGGCTTCGATATGTCCCATATCGTGGATGTGGAGGGCCTCACCGGCGCCAGCATTGAACGGGTGTTCGAGACGATGGTCAGTGGCTGGCGGCGCCCAGGACGAACCCCAACCTGCCTTATGCGAAAAACGTCATATATATACAAGCAGATATTTGTTTGGGTTTGATGGCGTCGTCCGCAGAATACGTTCCCAACACCACCCTGGAGCGCACATGGCAACCCTCAGACTCGGCGACACCGCACCCGATTTCACCCAAGATTCCACCGCCGGCCCGATCCACTTCCATGATTGGGCCGCCGGCTCGTGGGTGGTGCTGTTCTCGCACCCGGCCGATTTCACCCCGGTCTGCACCACCGAGCTGGGCCGTACCGCGGCGCTCTCGGGCGAGTTCGCCAAGCGCGGCGTCAAGCCGATCGCGGTGAGCGTCGACACGCTCGAATCCCATGGCAAGTGGGTGCCCGACATCAACGACACGCAGAAGACCACGGTCGATTTCCCGATCCTGGCCGACGCCGACAAGAAGGTCGCCACCCTCTACGACATGATCCACCCGAACGCGCTGGCCAACGCCACCGTGCGCAGCGTGTTCATCATCGACCCGAAGCACGTGGTGCGCACCACGCTGACCTACCCGGCCAGCACCGGCCGCAACTTCGACGAGATCCTGCGGGTCATCGACTCGCTGCAGCTCACCGACAGCCACAAGGTCGCGACGCCCGCCGACTGGAAGGACGGCGACGACGTCGTGATCCTGACCAGCCTGCAGGACCCGGCCGAGCTGGCCCAGCGCTTTCCCAAGGGCTTCGACGCCGTGCGCCCCTACCTGCGCCTGACGCCCCAGCCCAACAAGTGAGCAGGGCGGCATCCCGGCCGGCCGGCGCGGGCGACGCGACGCGCATCGTCATCGTGCCCGGCTGGCGCGATTCGGCGCCCGGCCACTGGCAGAGCCTCTGGGCCGAGCGGCTGCCGGGCGCGGTGCGGGTCCGGCAGGACGACTGGATGAGGCCGCGGCGCGACGCGTGGGTCGCCTCGCTGGAGCGCACCGTGCTCGAATCGCCGCTGCCGGTGGTCGTCGCCGCGCACAGCCTGGGCTGCATCGCCGTCAGCCACCTGGGCGACGAGGCGCAGTCGCGCATCGTCGGCGCCTTGCTGGTGGCCCCGGCCGACCCGGAACGCCGCGCGGTGCTGAGCGATTTCGCGCCGGTGCCGCATGCGCGGCTGCCGTACCGCAGCGTGGTGGTGGCGAGCAGCAACGACCCGTACTGTCCGATCCGCCTGGCCGGCGCCTATGCCCGCGCCTGGGAGAGCGAGTTCGTGCGGCTGCAGAACGCCGGCCACCTGAATGTCGAATCCGGCCACGGCGACTGGCCGCTAGGCCTGGCGCTGCTGCAGTCGCTGACCGGTGCGCTGTCGCTCGGCTTCGAGCCGCCCGCCGCGGCACGCGACAATCCCCCTGTTCAACCTCCGTCTTCCCGCTCTCCCGTTCCTCCTTCACCCTACGCCACGGAATCCGCATGACCTCCCGCCTCAAGATCGCCCTTGCCGCCGCCGCGCTCGCCGCCAGCGGCATCGCCTCTGCCCAGACGACGCTGCTCAACGCGTCCTACGACGTGGCACGCGAGTTCTACAAGGACTACAACGCGGCCTTCATCGCGCATACCAAGAAAACCACCGGCAAGGACGTGAAGATCGACCAGGCCCACGGCGGCTCCAGCGCGCAGGCCCGCGCGGTGGCCGACGGCCTGGAGGCCGACGTGGTCACGATGAACACCACCACCGACATCGACTTCCTCGCCGAGCGCGGCGTGGTCGCCAAGGACTGGGCCAAGCGCTTCCCCGACAACGCGTCGCCCACCACCTCGACCATGCTGTTCCTGGTGCGCAACGGCAACCCCAAGAACATCCGCGACTGGGACGACCTGACCAAGCCCGGCGTGCAGGTGGTCGTGGTCAATCCCAAGACCGGCGGCAACGGCCGCTACGCCTACCTGGCCGCCTGGGGCTCGGTCAAGAAGAAGGGCGGCACCGACGCGCAGGCGGCCGACTTCGTCTCCAAGATCTACAAGAATGTGCCGGTGCTCGGCAAGGGCGGCCGTGACGCGACCACCACCTTCCTGCAGCGCAACATCGGCGACGTGCTGATCACCTTCGAATCCGAGGTGGTCTCGATCAACCGCGAGTTCGGCGACGGCAAGGTCGATGCGGTGTACCCGTCGAGCAGCATCGTGGCCGAGAACCCGGTGGCGGTGGTGGAGCGCACCGTCGCCAAGAAGGGCACCGCCGAGTTGGCCAAGTCCTACCTCGACTGGCTGTATTCCGAGGAAGGCCAGGAGATCGCGGCCAAGCACGCGCTGCGCCCCCGCTCGGCCGCGGTGCTGAAGAAGCACGCCGACGTGTTCAAGCCGGTGCAGCTCTTCACCGTGCAGGAAGTCTTCGGCAGCCTGGGTGAAGCGCAGAAGGTGCACTTCAACGACGGCGGCCAGTTCGACAAGCTCTACACCGTCGGCCGCTAAATGTCGGCTGTTGCCACGGCGGCGCCGCAGCCCGCGGTGCCGGGGCGCCGCAGGGGCGCCAAACGGGTGTTGCCGGGCTTCGGCCTGACGCTGGGCTACACCGTCTTCTATCTCAGCATCATCGTGCTGGTGCCGCTGTCGGCGCTGGTGCTGCGCAGCTTCAGCCTCACCGGCGAGCAGTTCTGGGCGGCGGTCACCTCGCCGCGGGTGCTGGCTTCGTACCGGCTTACCTTCGGCGCGTCGCTGTTCGCGGCGCTGGTCAACCTGGTCTTCGGGCTGCTGCTGGCCTGGGTGCTGGTGCGCTACAAATTTCCGGGCAAGAAGATCGTCGACGCGCTGGTGGACCTGCCGTTCGCGCTGCCGACCGCCGTCGCCGGCATCTCGCTCACCGCCATCCTGGCGGGCAACGGCTGGATCGGCCAGTACCTGGAGCCGATGGGCATCAAGCTGGCGTTCACGCCGGCGGGCGTGGTGATCGCGCTGATCTTCATCGGCCTGCCGTTCGTGGTGCGCACGGTGCAGCCGGTGCTGGAAGACACCGAGAAGGAGCTGGAGGAAGCCGCCACCAGCCTGGGCGCCACCCGCCTGCAGACCTTCACCAAGGTGATCTTCCCGGCGATCGCCCCGGCGCTGCTGACCGGCTTCGCGATGGCCTTCGCGCGGGCCATCGGCGAGTACGGCTCCGTCATCTTCATCGCAGGCAACATGCCCATGATTTCCGAAATCACGCCGCTGATCATCATCGGCAAGCTGGAGCAGTACGACTACGCCGGCGCCACCGCCGTCGCAGTGGTGATGCTGGCCATCTCCTTCGTGCTGCTGCTGGTCATCAACGGCCTGCAGTCCTGGCAGCGCAAGCGCGCGGGGATGCCGACATGAGCCCGCGCACGGCCGTTCCGAAGCGGGCTCGCATCGCAGTGCGTTGCACGGAGACTTCGTCATGAGCGCTGCCGGACGAGCCAACGTGTCGCGGGTGCGCGCCGGCACCACCGAGTCGCCCTGGGTGCGCCGCACCCTGATCGGCATCGCGATGGTGTTTCTGCTGTTGTTCCTGGTGCTGCCGCTGGCGGCGGTGTTCACCGAGGCGCTGCGCAAGGGCTTCGGCGCCTACCTGGAAGGGCTGCGCGAGCCCGATGCCTGGTCGGCGATCAAGCTCACGCTGATCACCGCGGCGATCGCGGTGCCGCTGAACCTGGTCTTCGGCGTGTCCGCCGCCTGGGCGATCGCCAAGTACGACTTTCCCGGCAAGGCTTTCCTGACCACGCTGGTCGACCTGCCGTTCTCGGTGTCGCCGGTGGTGGCGGGCCTGATGTACGTGCTGGTCTTCGGCTCGCAGGGCTGGTTCGGCAACTGGTTGTCGGCGCACGATGTGAAGATCATCTTCGCGGTGCCGGGCATCGTGCTGGCGACGGTCTTCGTCACCTTCCCGTTCATCGCGCGGGAGCTGATCCCGCTGATGCAGGCGCAGGGCAGCGACGAGGAGCAGGCGGCCATCGTGCTCGGCGCCACCGGCTGGCAGACCTTCTACAAGGTCACGCTGCCCAACATCAAGTGGGGCCTGCTGTACGGCGTGATCCTGTGCAACGCACGGGCGATGGGCGAGTTCGGCGCGGTGTCGGTGGTGTCGGGGCACATCCGGGGCCAGACCAACACGGTGCCGCTGCACGTCGAGATTCTCTACAACGAGTACCAGTCGGTGGCGGCCTTCGCGGTCGCATCGCTGCTCGCGCTGTTGGCCCTGGTGACGCTGGCGATCAAGTCGTGGATCGAGTGGCGCCACGAGCGCGAGCGCGCCTCGGCCGGCGACCTGTCGCCCGAGCCGCCGCTGTCGGCCGGCCTCGCCGCATCGGTCGTCGGCACGCCTGCTGTGCCGCACTGAACCGCCCACCTTCCAGAAGAAGAACCATGAGCATCGAAATTCGCAACGTCAGCAAGCAGTTCGGCAACTTCCAGGCGCTGCAGGACGTCAGCCTCGACATCGATTCGGGCGAGCTGATCGCCTTGCTCGGCCCTTCGGGCTGCGGCAAAACCACGCTGCTGCGCATCATCGCCGGCCTGGAGACGGCCGACACCGGCAGCATCCTGTTCGCCGGCGAAGACACCACCGACGTGCACGTGCGGGAGCGGCAGGTCGGCTTCGTGTTCCAGCACTACGCGCTGTTCCGCCACATGACGGTGTTCGAGAACGTCGCCTTCGGCCTGCGGGTCAAGCCGCGCAAGCTGCGGCCCAGCGAGGCGCAGATCAAGGAGAAGGTGCATTCGCTCCTGAACCTGGTGCAGCTCGACTGGCTGGCCGACCGCTATCCGTCGCAGCTTTCCGGCGGCCAGCGCCAGCGGATCGCGCTCGCGCGTGCGCTGGCGGTCGAGCCGAAGGTGCTGTTGCTCGACGAGCCCTTCGGCGCGCTCGATGCCAAGGTGCGCAAGGAACTGCGCCGCTGGCTGCGCCGGCTGCACGACGAGCTGCACGTCACCAGCATCTTCGTGACGCACGACCAGGAAGAGGCGCTGGAGGTGGCCGACCGGGTGGTGCTGATGAACAAGGGCAAGGTCGAGCAGAGCGGCTCGCCGCAGGAGGTCTGGGACCATCCGGCGAGCCCTTTCGTCTACGGCTTCCTGGGCGACGTGAACCTGTTCCACGGCCGGGCCGACCAGGGCGCGGTGCATGTCGAGGGCATCCGCCTGGACGCGCCCGAGCATGCCGGCGTGCTGGACGCCGCGGCCTTCGCCTATGTGCGTCCGCACGACCTCGACGTGCAGCGCTACACCCCCGGTTCCGACCGCGATGCGGCCGGCCAGCGGCGCGGCATCGTCGCGGTGCTGGAGCGGTCGATCGTCGTCGGCCCGATCGCGCGGCTGGAGCTGCTCGCCACCGAGCCGCAGGCGGCCCACGACGGCAAGGACGCGCTGATCGAGGCGCAGATTCCGGCGGACCAGTTCCGCGCCATGGCGCTCCAGGACGGCGACACCCTGGTGCTGACGCCGCTGCGCGCACGGGTCTTCGTCGAAGGCGTGCGCTAGGCTGAATCGACATTCAGCCAGATGAGGATGGATGCGACCATGAAGCTGGCGAGGAAGTTGGCGGGTTTGCGGTCGTAGCGGACGGTTGGCCGAGATCCTGGATCCAGCAGCGCCTGCACCGTCTGCGCTTCCGTGCGATAGCGCGTGGCCTCCTGCTGGCTGGCCTGCAGTCGCTCCTGCGTCTGGCGCAGCTCACAGCTCAACGCCTTGTTGGCCTCATGCTGCTTGCGCTCGGCATTTACCGCTGCGTCGTGTTTCGCCTGCAGCCGCGCCATGGCGTCGGCGTGCTCTAACGCCGCAAGGCGCGCACCACGCGTCAGCCGTTTCCTGCCGCACGGGCATTGGGCCGACGTCAAGTTCACGATTGAGCAGATGCCGAGCGGCACACCTCGCGAGGCGTCCCATGCGGCTCTGGCCCGTTGGTTGTTCTCGCTGCTGTATATCGGTGGATTGCGGGTCTCGGAGGCGTGCGGCTCCAGGATGGGCGGGTTCTTCTGTCGGGCAGTGCCGACGGGAAGGAACGCTGGTGGCTGGAGGTCACCGGCTTGGGCGAAAAGACGCGCCCGGTGCCGGCCACCGACGAACTCATGGCTGAGCTGCTGCGTTATCGCAAGGCCCTCGGGCTCAAGCCGCTGCCGGCCGACGGTGAGAACACACCGCTGGTGCTGCCGTTGATCGGTGCGACCAAGCCGATGGCGCGCAGCGCGGGCATGCTCGTCGGGATCGTGGCCGCAATCGATGATCGACGGGTCAAGCGCCGGTGGGATTCATGGCGAAGAACGTACAGCGAGCCCCACGCATATGGCGTGCGCTGTCGCTCGGCAGGCGAGCCTTGAATCGAGTCAAACCCGTGCTTGCCACCGGCCGAGAACCAAGCCTACCCGCGACTGCGCCTAGAATCGCGTCATGCGGATCGGTATCGTCGGCAAGAGGATTCTGTCGTGGGTGGCTTGCTTGGCTATCCTGATGTCCTCGCTCGCGCCGGCCATTTCGCATGCGCTGAGGGCCGGGTCAGGCGGCAACTGGATCGAGGTCTGCTCGGTCACAGGATCCAAGCTGGTGCGCGTCGATGACGGCGCCGGCAAGACAGCGCCCGACCTGCCTTCGCACAATCTGCTGGACCATTGTCCGTACTGCGCGTTGCATGCCACGGCGTTCGCGCCGCCTCCCGCGCCGATGGCCGGGCTGCCGGCATCGGCGCTGTCCTTCGAGTTGCCCCCGCTCTTCCTGTCCGCGCCGCGCACCTTGCATGCGTGGCGAACGTCCCGGCCTCGCGGTCCACCCGCTCTCTCCTGACGCTTTGCGCTAGTCCGTCATGCGCGGCGCATGCCCGCGCGTGCCCGCCGTCAGGAGACTCCCATGGTTCACGTCGAACGCGCCTCGCGGCGCGGCGACCCGCTCGCGCATCCGTGCCTGAACAGGCGCTGCAGCGGTCGCATCCCGCCTTATTCACTGGCGTTTGAAGCCTCGCCCTACTGGAGCGAGATCGATGCAGTATCTCGCCGCCTTCCCGGCCTGATTGCCGTGGCGGCCGCATTGCTGGCCGCCGCGCTCACGGCAGCGCCGCTGTCCGCCGGCTCCACACACGCATGCCGTGCATGCAAGGCTGGCCTCCCGCTCTCGCCTTTTCCGTCCCCCGCTGCGAACGGCAACCCCATCGATCCATGACCCTCACCACTTCCATGAAAAGAAGCGCCGTACTCCGCCTTCGTCTCACTGCCATCGCCGCCGCGCTGGCCTGCCATGGCTTCGCCGCCGCGCAAGCCGAGCAGCAATTGCCGCCCATCGTCATCACGGGCAGCCCGATCATCGAGAGCAACCGCACCGATGCCTTCGGCAGCTTGGCCACCGAGGTCACGTCCTCGCAGGTGCGCGACCTCAACGCGCTCGACCTGTCCTCGGCCTTGCGGCGCACGCCCGGCGTGTCGGTTTCGCGCTTCAACCCCGTGGGGTCGTTCGGTGGCGACGAGGGCGGCGCGGTGTTCGTGCGCGGGCTGGGTGCGAGCCGCCCCGGCAGCGAGATCAAGACCTACGTCGATGGCATTCCGCTCTACATGGGCGTGTGGAACCACCCTCTGCTCGACCTGATCCCGGTCAACGGCATCGACCGCGTCACCGTCTACAAGGGGCCGCAGCCGCAGACCTTCGGCAACACCTTCGCCGCGATCGACGTGACGCCTCTGCGCGCCACACGTGAAGGCTTCTCGGCCGATGGCCGCTTGAGCGCGGGCAGCTTTTCCACCGTGGTCGAGCAGGCCAGCCTGCAACTGCGCCAAGGCGATTTCGGCTTCGCGCTGGCCCAGGGCACGGCCCGCTCCGACGGCAGTCGCCCCGAGGGCGACGGCAAACTGTCCAACCTGCTGGGCCGGGTGGAATATCGATTGACGCCGCAATGGTCATTGGGAGCTACATTCCTTTATGCCGACAACAAGGTGTCGGACCCAGGCGAGGACGGCAATCCCGCCACCAAGACCGGCCGGTTCGACACGCGCGGCGACTTCACGGCCGTCTCCGTCTCGCACGACCACGAGCGCGCGCGCGGTTCTCTGCAGGTTTACGACAACAGCGGCCAAGGCAACTCGCACGACAACCCCTCGCAGGCCGACACGCTCAGCAAGTTCCGCCTCAGCGGCGTGCGCTGGAACGAGACCGTGCAGCCATGGGCCGACGGCGAGATCGTCGCCGGCATCGACGTGGACCGCATGAGTGGCAGCGTGGCTTTCGCCGGCTTCACCGCGTTCGACGGCGTGTCGCTGCGCCTGACTTCGCCGCACGTGGCGCTGAGCCAGGCGGTGTCGCTGGGCGGCGGTTGGAAAGCCACGCCGTCGGCTGGCGTGCGCTTCTATGACCACAGCGTCTACGGCCACTCCACGGCGCCGCATGCGGGCGTGGTGGTCGACCATGGCGACGCACTGTCGCTGCGCCTCAACGCAGCGCGGGGGCTCAACCATCCGGGGCTGGACGCCGCGCTGCTCAACGCCATCGTGCCGCCGCTGGCCGGCGCGCCAACAAGCTGGCGCGACCTGCAGCCCGAGCGCATGGACCACGTGGAGATGGGCGCGCGCTGGTCGCCGCAGCCGGGCAGCAGCATCGACGTGGCCGTCTTCAACGACCAGTTGAAGGACCGCTACGTGTTCGCCTTCCCTCCCGCCGTGGCCATGCCCAGCTTCACCAACCTCGGCGACTACAGCGTCCGGGGTGCCGAGCTGACGGTGCAGCATGCCATCGGCAAAGCCTGGTCGCTGTTCGGCGGCCTGACGCTGCTCGACCCGAGCCGCAGCGATTTGCCGTATGCGCCGCGCCGCGCGCTGTCGCTGGGCGCGAACTGGCGGCAAGGCCCCTGGCGCCTGAGCGCCGACGCGCAGGCGCAAAGCGAGATGTTCACGCTCAAGCGCGACCGTGCCGACGGTTCCACCAACACCGGCCGCGTGGGCGGCTTCGCCGTGGTCAACCTGCGGACCGCGTATGCGCTGCCGCGGCTGCTCGGGCCGCGCGGCGAAGTCTTTCTCGCTCTAGAAAACCTCGCCGACCGCAGCTATGCCTATCGCCCCGGTTATCCCATGCCCGGCCGTTCCGTGCAGATCGGCGTGCACCTGAGCCTGTAACCCAACCCGTCGAAAGGAGCACTTCCATGACAACCCTACACCGCTGGCCGCGAGCGGCCCTCATCGCCGCAGCCCTAACCTGGAACGCCTTGAGCGCCGTGGCTGCCGATCCGACAGACGAAACCGCGATCAGGCAGGTCATCCTCTCCACTTGGGACAAGCCCGAGGCGCGCGTGGAAGTCGGCCCGGTGGTCGTGGCCGGCAACCGCGCCGTGGCCGGGTGGACGCAGGGCCAGCGCGGCGGCCGTGCATTGATGGCGCGGGACCAGTCCGGACACTGGGCCGTGGCGGCCTGCGGCGGCGATAGTCTCAAGGACGCGAAGACGCTGCAGTCCTCGGGCATGTCCGCCGCCGAGGCGCGCCAGATCAGCGCGTCGCTCGCCAAGGCCGAGAGCGCCGTGCCCGCCGCGCGCCGCGCGCTGTTTTCCACTTTCGATGGCCTGATGCGCATGGACGCTGCCGGGCACGCGGCCTCGGGAGGCCGGCCATGAAGCTGCCGCCGCTGGTGCCGCCGCGCGCGGAACTGAGCCCGGAGGAGATCGCCCGCTACAGCCGCCACCTGCTGCTGCCTGAATTGGGCCTCGAAGGCCAGCGCCGCCTGAAAAGCGCCCGCGTGCTCGTGGTCGGCGCGGGCGGCCTGGGCTCGCCGGTGCTGCTGTACCTGGCGGCGGCGGGCGTGGGCCGCATCGGCATCAATGAGTTCGACGTGGTGGAAGCGTCCAACCTGCAGCGGCAGGTGATCCACGGCATGTCGGGCCTCGGCCGCTCCAAGGCGGAAAGCGCCGCGCGGGCGATCCGTGAACTCAACCCCTTCGTGGACGTGCGCCTGCACGGCGAGCGCCTGGAGGCGCACAACGCGCTCGCCGTGCTCGACGGCTACGACCTGGTGATCGACGGCACCGACAATTTCGCCACGCGCTACCTCGTCAACGATGCCTGCGTGCTGGCCGGCAAGCCCTACGTGTGGGGCTCGATCTACCGCTTCGAAGGCCAGGCCTCGGTGTTCTGGGAAGACGCGCCGGACGGCGCGGGACTGAACTACCGCGACCTCTACCCGGAACCCCCGCCGCCGGAACTGGCGCCGTCGTGCTCGGAGGGCGGCGTTTTGGGCGTGCTGTGCGCGGCCATCGGCTCGGTCATGGCTACCGAGGCCGTCAAGCTCATCGCAGGGCTGGGCGAATCGCTGCTCGGGCGGCTGATGGTCTACGACGCGCTGGACATGAGCTGGCGCAGCCTGCCCATCCGCCGCGCCCGGCAGCGCGCGCTCATCACCAGACTCATCGACTACCCAGCCTTCTGCGGGCTGCGCACGGTGACAACCGGCGAGGTGTCCGCGCAGTCGGCCCGCGAACTCAAAGCCCTGCTTGACGGCGACGCACCGCCGGTGCTGATCGACGTGCGCGAAGCTTCGGAGCGCGCCATTGCCAGCATCCCCGGGGCGCGGCACGTGCCCAAGGACACGCTGACCGAAGACCCCTGGCTCGCCGGCCTGCCCAAGGAAACGCCGATCGTTCTGCATTGCAAGTCGGGCGTGCGTTCGCGCCAGGCGCTGCTGGCCCTGCGCGAGCGCGGCTATGTCGACGTGCGCCATCTCGACGGGGGCATCCTGGCCTGGATCGACCAGGTGGACGCCTCCTTGCCACGATATTGAGGAGACCGGCCATGCTCTTTCTCACCCCAGAACTGGCCGATGCCGTGACGCGGCACGCGCTGGCGGCGCATCCCGTTGAAGCCTGCGGACTGATCGCCGGCCTGCCCGGCGAACACCCAGCCCGCCGCGTGCCGCTGCGCAATGCAGCGGATGCCTCCGACGCCTTTCGCTTCGATTCGCGTGAGCAGCTCACCGTGTGGCGCGAGCTGGAAGAGCGCGGCGAAGTGCCGCGCGCGTTCTACCACTCGCATACCGCGTCGCGCGCTTATCCCAGCCGGGAAGACGTGGCCTTCGCCACCGATCCCGCCACGCACTACCTCATCATTTCCATCGCCGACCGAGAGTGCCCCGAGCTGCGCAGCTTCCGCATCGCCGCAGGCCGCGTCATCGAGGAAACGCTGGTCATCGCCCACCGTCCTTCGTCTACGTAAAGGAGCCTTTTCCATGACCGTCACCGTCCACATCCCCTCGCTGCTGCGCATGCTCACGCACGACCTCAAGCGCGTCGAAGGCGCCGGCAGCACGGTGCTCGAAGTGATCGAGTCCATCGACCGCCGGCACCCTGGCCTCAAGGACCGGCTCGTCAGCGAAGGCCGCGCGCACCGCTTCATGAACCTCTACGTCAACGACGACGACATCCGCTTCGCCAACGACCTGGCCACGCCCGTGAAGGCCGGCGACACGCTGACCATCCTGCCCGCAGTGGCCGGCGGCGGCGGGGGGCACGCATGCTGAACCCGTGGCTTGCGGGCTGCACTATCGCCGGGCTGCCCGATCGAGCGGCACAGGGCCTCGCGCCGCTGCCGCGGTCGCTGCGGTTTCAGGCGGCTCGGCTGGGCCTGGTGCTCGAAGAGGCGCCCCAGGCGTCGGGAAGCCGTGCAGGAGGCGTTCCGGCGCTGGAGTTCGACTTCTTCGCACCGGGCGCGGGCATCGTTCCTGTGCGGGTGAACGGCTGGGCTGACGGCAGCGATGCCCCGGCCAGCGAGTTCCTCGTACAGGCCGCCAGCGGCTTGATGGCCGTGCATGGCCGCTCCAGCGGAGGTAGCCGCGCGCTGGGCGTGGACTTCGTCTCCACCGCCACGGCCGCGCTGGCCTTGCAAGGCGCCATGGCCGCCGCGCTCGGCCGGTTGCGCGGCGCCTCCGTCACGCGGGTGGAGCTGTCGATGGCGGGCGCCACGCTGCTGGGTGTGGGGCAGTACATCGCAGGCGCCACGGCGCCGGAAGCGCCCGAGCGCATCGCACCGGGCAGCCAGTCGCCCGTGGCCAGGCCGCCCTTCGTGTCTGCCGATGGCATCGTGTTCGAGTTGGAGTCGCTCGACGCCGCGCCATGGCGCGGCTTCTGGGCTGGCTTGGGCATCGATGCCGCGCTCGCTGCCCAGGGGTGGAAAGGCTTCCTGCTGCGCTACGCCAAGGCAACGTCCCCCGTGCCCGCCGACATGATGCGGCGGCTGGCTTCCATTCCATATCCCGACATTGCCGCGCGCTGCGCGCAAGCCGGTGTGGCGATCTGCCCCGTGCGATCGATGGCTGAACGCTCGCGCGACGCCGATGCTCGCGGCTTGTGGCAAAACGGGCCATGGCGCTTCGCGGCCATGGCGGGCGAGCCTTTGGCGCGGCCTCGCCTGCCGTCCGACGCATTGCCCCTGAGTGGGCTGAAAGTCGTCGAATCGTGCCGCCGCATACAGGGCCCGCTGGCGGGCCACCTGCTGGCCCTGATGGGCGCGACTGTGATCCGCATCGAACCGCCAGGCGGTGATCCGCTGCGCGGCATGCCGCCGATGGTCGGCGAGGTGTCGGCACGCTTCGATGCGCTGAACCGGCTCAAGGCCGTGCGCGAGATCGACATCAAGTCGGTGCCGGGCCGCGAGGCCGTGCTCGAACTGGCTCGCGATGCCGACGTGTTCCTACACAACTGGGCGCCGGACAAGGCGGCCGCGCTGGGCCTGGACGACGGCGACCTTGCGCAGGTGAACCCGAGATTGGTCTACGCTTATGCCGGCGGCTGGGGCTGCGAGCTGCACGCGCCCGATCTGCCCGGCACCGATTTCACCGCGCAAGCCTATTCGGGCGTCGCGGCCACCATCGCCCAGGCCGGCGGCACGCGCGGTGGCTCGCTGTTCACCGTGCTCGACGTGCTGGGCGGCATCGTCGCGGCACAGGGCGTCACCGCCGCGCTGCTGCGACGGCAGCTGCGGCCGTCTCGCTGCCGTGTCGATACGTCGCTGCTGGGCGGAGCCGCGTTGCTGTGCGAGCGCGAGTTGCAAGTCTGCTGGGAGGGAACCGAAGCCGCGAACGTCGGCGCTGCCGCACTGCAAATGGTGGCGCCTACGCAAGACGGACTCCTGGCTGTCGAATGCCCCGACGACCCCGCGCTGCGCCGTTTGGCCGAAGCCATCGACTTGCCTGGCCCGACCGCGGCCCAGGCGTTGCGCGACGCGCTGCCCGCATGGCTGGCCACCCGCGAGACGGGCGACGCCGAACGGATGCTCGCCGCCGTCGGTGTGCCGACCGCGGCGGTGGCCGAAGAGTTGACAGCTTTGTCCCATCACCCCCGGCTGGCCTGCGCTCTGCGGCCGGCCGATTACGTCCACGTCGAATCCCCCTGGAGGTGGTCATGAACGCATCCGGCCTCATCGATCTCGTTCCTTCGCCGCTGCGCCGCGAATGGCATCGGCAAGGTTGGTATCCCGACCGCTCTGTGTACGCCATGTTCGCCGAGCACGCGCTGCGCCAGCCGACCAAGCCGGCGGTCGTGTCGCCACAGGAGAGCATCAGCTACGCCATGCTGCTGGACGCCGCGCACCGGCTAGCGGCGAGCTTGCGCGATCGCGGCATCGTCGAAGGCGATGTCGTGGCGTACCAGTTGCCCAATTCGTGGCGCAGCTGCGCCATCGACCTGGCCGTGGCCGCCCTGGGGGCGGTGGTCGCGCCGCTGCCGCCGGGACGCGGGCGATTGGACGTCGAGTCGCTGCTCAGGCGCTGCCAGGCTCGGGCGGTCATCGTGACTCCCAATCATGCGGGGGTCGACCTGTGCGACGTGGTCGAATCCCTGCGGCCCACGGTGCTGTCGCTGCGCGTGCTGGTGGTGGACGGCGAGCGCCGAGCGGGCTGGCACGCGCTGGACGCATTGCTCGACGCACCACCCATCGCGCCCGCATCGCTGCCCCGCATCGACCCCGACGCGCCGGTGCGGCTGCTCGTGTCGTCGGGCACCGAATGCGAGCCCAAGCTGGTCGCGTATTCGCACAACGCGCTGCTTGGCGGGCGCGGACGCTTCCTGCAAAGGCTGTACCCAGACGGAGAGGGCTTTCGCGGGCTGTACCTCGTGCCGCTGGGCTCGTCGTTCGGCTCCACGGCCACGTTCGGCGCGCTGTCCTGGCTGGGCGGCTCGATCGCGCTGCTGCCGCGCTTCGATGTGGCGCTCGCCATCGAAGCCATCGAGAAGCTCCGGCCCACGCACGTGCTGGGCGTGCCGACGATGCTGCAGCGCATGGCGGCCTATCCGCTGCTCGCATGCATCGATAAATCGAGTCTGAAGGCCGTGGTCAGCGGCGGCTCGGTGATCGACCAAGCCAGCATCCGCCGCTGCGTCGAGGCCTTCGGCTGCGGCTTCATCAGCCTGTACGGCTCGGCCGACGGCGTGAACTGCCACAACACGCCTGACGAGCCACTGGATCTGGTACTGCGCAGCGTGGGCCGGCCCAACGACAGCGTGTGCGCGATCCGCATCGTCGACGTGGCTGGGCGCGAAGTGCCGGCCGGTGAGGTCGGCGAAGTCACCGCACGCGGGCCTTTGAGCCCGATGCAATACGTCAATGCCCCTGAGCTGGACCGCCGCTACCGCGATGCCGAAGGCTGGGTGCTCACCGGCGACCTGGGCCGCATCGACGACGACGGCTGCCTGGTGCTCACAGGCCGCAAGAAGGACATCGTCATCCGCGGCGGCGCCAACATCAGCACGGTGCAGATCGAAACGCTGGCCACCGCACACCCCGGCGTGGTGAGCGCCGCCTGCGTGCCCGTGCCCGACGCCGATCTGGGCCAACGCGTGTGCCTGTGCCTGACGATGCGCGACGGCGCCGAGCGGCCTAGCCTGGCCGACATCAACGCCTACCTGAGCGGGCAGGGACTCGAAGTCAACAAACTGCCCGAATACCTGCGCTATTGCCGGCAACTGCCGCTGAGCCCGGCCGGCAAGGTGGACAAGAAAGCGCTGGCCGCCGAGGTGGCCTGCCTGGGCAGCGGCCCGGGTTTTCGCATGAGCGTCTGAACGAGGAACACCCATGGAATCGAAGCTCATCTCTTCTGAGCTGGCCGGTCGCGTTCGCGCTTGGCTCGACACACACATCGTTTCCGCCGAGGCTGTGCTCGATGGCGAGGACATCGCCGCAGAACACTGGGCTGCCGAGCTGACCGCCGCCGCGCGGCGTGCCGAACTGTGGGGCTTGTTTTACCCTGGCGCCTGCGGCGGCCGCATCGGCAAACTGGCCGACTACGTGCCGGTGGCCGAAGAGGAGGGCCGATCTGAACACGGGCCCATGGTCTTCGGCAGCGAAGCCGCGCTCGACGCGCGCATGCTGCACGCGCACGGCAGTGCCATCGTGAAGGAGCGCTACCTGGCACCGCTGGCCGCCGGCTTGGCGACGCCCGCCTACGCCATGTCGGAGCCCGAGGGCGTGGGCTCGATGCCTTCGACCATCCAGACCTCGGCCGTGCTGGAAGATGGGCACTGGCACATCGACGGCCGCAAGTGGTTCGTCTGCCGTGCCAACCGTGCGGCGTTCGTCACCGTGGTGGCGCGCACACGGCCCGGCGTGTCCGCGGACGATGGGCTGTCGATGATAGTCGTGCCCACCGACGCACCGGGATTCCGGATTGAACGCGAGCTCGACGTGTTCGGCCGGCGACAAGGCCAGTGCGAAATCTCGTTCACGAACGTGCGTGTGCCGGCCGATCACGTGCTGGGTACGCCGGACAAAGGCATGGTCCTGATTCGGCAGCGCCTGGTACTGGGCCGGCTGCTGCGCTCCAGCCATTGGCTGGGCCTGGGGCAGCGTTGCTTCGATCTCATGGTCGCGCGCATCCGCTCGCCACGCGGAGATCTGGCCGAGCTGGCCAGCAAGCAGTTGATGCGCCAGCACGTGTTCGAAGCGCATCTGGCGTTGACCGGCGCCCGCGCGCTGGTGCGTGCCGCGGCCGAAGACTTCGACGCAGGCCAGAGGTGCGACGTGTCGGCCAACCTCGCTAAGGTTGCGGCCGCACGAGCGCTCAACCGCGCGGCTGATTCGGCCGTGCAGGTCTACGGCGCCGAGGGCGTGTGCGCCGCGCTCACGCCGCTGTCGGGCATTTACCGCGCCGCGCGGGCCACACGCATCCTCGACGGCACCGACGAAGCGCTCGTCAACGCGGTGGGCCGGCAATTGATGGGCGCAGAGACCGCAGCACAGTGAGTGCAACCCACCATGGCCCAATCTTCTTCTCTGACCGCCGGCCGCACGGCAGGCGACGCGCAACTTCAAACTCGTGGCCTGGGCTGGGTGCTGACGGCCGGCATGGCCTTGCCCATGCTCATGCTGTACGCCGTGGGGGCCCTGGGGCCACTGATGACACGCGATCTCGGTGTGACGCCTGGATCGCTGGGATGGGTCACCTTCAGCGCCTTCGGCGTGGCGGCCTGCCTGTCGCCATGGGCGGGGCCGGTCACCGACCGGCTCGGCGCGCGGCGCGGGCTGGTGCTGCTGTTCGCCGCCGTGGCGATGGCGCATGCATCGATGTATTGGGCACCCAGCCTGGGCATGCTGGCCACCTCCGTCGCAGTCATCGGCGTGGCACAGGCGCTGTGCAATCCGGTCACCAACCTGCTCATCGCTCGTCAGGTCGCCCATGCTCACAAGGCACGCATGGTGGGCTTGAAGCAGTCTGGCGTGCAGGTCGCCGCGCTGATCGCCGGCCTGGCGCTGCCTTCGATCGCGTCGCATTGGGGCTGGCGCTGCGCGCTCGGTGCCGCGGCGCCGCTGGGCTTGTTGTTGGCCGTCGCGTCGTGCCGGGTGGCAGGACCGAAGCAGCCGGGGCCGGTCCGTCCCATGTCGCCGAAGAAGCCGAACGCGCGGCTGGCCTGTCTGATGGCCATCCAGTTCGGCGTCGGCGGAGCGCTGGCGGCCTTCGTGGCGTTACTGCCGGCGCATGCTGTCGCGCTTGGGCTTGAGTTCGCCCAGGCCGGCGGCCTGATCGCCGTCTTCGCCGCGGCCGGCATAGTCTCGCGCATCGTCCTCACGCCGCTAGCGGCCCGACTGCGGGACGAATCGCCGCTGACGGGCGCGCTGTTGCTGATCGCGGCGTTCGCCATCGGCATCGTTCTGACGGCCACCCGCGAGAGCCACTGGCCGCTGTGGATGGGTGCCTTGCTGATGGGCGCGAGCGCTGCGGCGACCAACGCCGTCGCCATGGGAATGCTGGTGCGAGACGAAGGGTTCGGCGGGCTGGCCGTGGCCTCGGGCTGGCTGTCGGCTGCGTTCTTTGCGGGACTGGCCATCGGCTCGCCGTTGGCCGGCAGCGTTGCTTCCGCCCACGGCGGCTTCGCGCCGGCATGGATGGGGCTGGCCGGCGTGTTGGGAGCATGCGCGGCGATCACGTTGCCGCTTTCGCGCGCGCGACGTAGAGCCTCCGCCTAGATATGAAAAGAACCGGGCGCGTTCCTGCCAATGATTCGGTGGCCTGGAGACCGAAAGGGCTCGTGATCCGCAAGGGCGAGAAGAAGGAGCCGCCGCCGCAGCTCGCGGCGCTGGACCAGGCGCTCAACGACGCACTCGGACTGCACAGCAGCATCGACGTGCTGACCGAGACCGACAAGTGGCTCGACCTGCACAAGCTGTTCCGGCCACTCAACGTGCGCCACGAGCAGCGCAAGGTGGTGAAGTACAACCACCTGGTGGCCAACATGATCGTCCGGAAAACGGCAGGGTGGGGACGCGTTCGCTCTATCGCTCGTCCAGCTGAGTTGAAAGTTGAATGTCGATTCAGCCTAGAACCCACCCGTCCGCCGAGCCGGTTGCGCAGCGGCCGGGAACCAAAGCGCGAAAGCCCGCCCAAAGAGCCTGACAATTACACGCTCTTGGAGGGCTTAGATCTTGTGGACCTTATTTGAAACGCACCCGCGCCGGGTGTTGGGCGGCATCGCGGTGCTGTGTGTGGCGATGCTGGCCTTCGGCATGTACCTGCAGCACGTGGTGGGGCTCGAGCCCTGCCCGATGTGCATCGTGCAGCGGTATGCGCTGATCCTGGTGGGCGTGTTCTGCGCCGTCGGCGCCGCGCTGCGCAGCCCCGGTGGCCGCAAGGCGCTGGCCTTCCTGGCGCTGCTGATGGCCGGTGCCGGAGCCTTCGTCGCCGCACGCCAGAGCTTCCTGCAGTGGTACCCGCCCGAGTTCGCCTCGTGCAGCCGCGACCTCTACGGGATGATCGAGACCTTCCCGCTGAAGCGCGCGATCCCGATGATCTTCAAGGGCAGCGGCGACTGCACCGCGATCGACTGGACCTTCCTCGGCGGCTCGATCGCCAACTGGTCCTTCGTCTGCTTCGTGGTCTTCGCCGTCGTGCTGCTGGTGCTGCTCACGCGCCGCAGCGTGCGCGTCTAACGCGATTCGCCGGAAGGGTGCGGCGGCTCCGGCGGCGGTGCCATCCGCGCGCCGATGTGGGCCTGACGGCGCTGCCGGGCCAGTTCCACCTGGCGCTGCCGCTCGGCCAGGCCCTGCAGTTCTTCCGCGCCGCGGGTGCCGTGGCAATACGGGCAGCTCACGCCTTCCACGTACAGCGGCGATGCCCGCTCCGCTTCGCCCAGCGGCCAGCGGCAGGAGCGGCACAGCGTATGGTGGCCCTGCACCAGCCCGTGGCCGACCGACACCCGCTCGTCGAACACGAAGCAGTCGCCGTGCCAGCGGCTTTCTTCGGGCGGCACCGTCTCCAGGTACTTGAGGATGCCGCCTTCCAGGTGGTAGACCTCGTCGAAGCCCTGGCTGCGCAGGTAGGCGGTCGATTTCTCGCAGCGGATGCCGCCGGTGCAGAACATCGCGACGCGCGGCTTCGCATCGCCTTCGCCCGCCAGCACCCCGCCGGGCTGCGATTCGCGCGCGACCCAGGCGGGCAGCTCCGAGAAGCTCTTGGTCAGCGGATCGACCGCGCCGTCGAAGCTGCCGATCTTCACCTCGTAGTCGTTGCGCACGTCCACCACCACCACGTCGGGCTGGTCGATCAATGCATTCCAGTCGGCCGGCGCGACGTAGGTGCCGGCGTCGGCCGCGGCATCCAGGCCGGGCACGCCCAGCGCGACGATCTCGCGCTTCAGCCGCACCTTCATCCGGTAGAAAGGCTGCACCTCCGCGGGCGATTCCTTGTGCTGCAGCGCCGCCAGGCGCGGGTCGCTGCGCAGCCAGGCCAGCACCGCGCGCACGCCCTCGGGCGGGCCGGCGATGGTGCCGTTGATGCCTTCCTCGGCCAGCAGCAGGGTGCCCTTGACGCCATGCGTTTCGCAGCAGGCCAGCAGCGGTGCCTGCAGCGCCGCGTAGTCGGGCAGGCGGACGAACTTGTAGAGCGCGGCGGCGATCAGGTCGGCCATCGCGCTAGACCAGCTTCTTGACCAGAACCTGGCTCTTGCGGTCCCAGTTGTACTTGCGCTTGCGGGCTTCGGGCAGCCAGTCGGGGTCGACCGGCTGGAAGCCCCGCTTCAAAAACCAGTGCATCGTGCGGGTCGTCAGCACGAAGATGCTGCCGAGCCCCATGGCACGCGCCCGCTGCTCGATGCGGCGCAGGATCTTCTCCCCGTCGCCCTGGCCCTGGCTTTGCGGCGAGACGGTCAGCGCGGCCATCTCGCCGGTGCGCGCTTCGGCATAGGGGTAGAGCGCGGCGCAGGCGAAGATCACGCCGTCGTGCTCGACGATGGTGTAGTGGTCGGCGTCGCGCTCGATCTCGGTGCGGTCGCGCTTGACCAGTGTGCCGTCCTTCTCGAACGGTTCGATCAGCTGCAGGATGCCGCCCACGTCGTCGGCGGTGGCCTCGCGCAGGCTCTCGAGCTTCTCGTCGATCACCATCGTGCCGATGCCGTCGTGCACGTACACCTCCAGCAGCAGCGCACCGTCGACCGCGAACGGCAGGATGTGGCTGCGCTCCACCCCGGCCTTGCAGGCCTTCACGCAGTGCTGCAGGTAGAAGCCCGCATCGGTCGGCAAGAGCGGCGGCGGCAGGGCGGCCAGCAGCTTCTCGGCCACGGCCAGCGGCATTTCGGTGTCGATGGGGTTATCGTCGCCCTCGGGCGCGTCGGGCTGGGCGCGGATGCCCGGTACCTCGGTCAGGAACAGCAGCTTGTCGGCCTGCAGTTCGATCGCGACGCTGGTCGCCACTTCCTCCATCGTGAGGTTGAAGGCCTCGCCGGTGGGCGAGAAGCCGAAGGGCGACAGCAGCACCATCGCGCCGAAATCCAGCGAGCGCAGGATGCCGGCCGTATCCACCTTGCGCACCAGCCCCGAATGCTTGAAGTTGACCCCGTCGACGATGCCGACCGGCCGGGCGGTGAGGAAGTTGCCCGAGATGATCCGCACGGTGGAGCCGGCCATCGGCGTGTTGGGCAGGCCCTGGCTGAAGGCGGCCTCGATCTCGTAGCGCAGCTGGCCGGCAGCCTCCTGCGCGCAATCGAGCGCCACGCCGTCGGTGATCCGCATGCCGTGCGAATACTGCGGCGTGTGGCCCTTGGCCAGCAGCTGCTCGTTGACCTGCGGCCGGAAGCCGTGCACCAGCACGATCTTCACGCCCATGCTCTGGATCAGCGCGATGTCCTGCGCGATGGTCTGCAGCTTGCCGGCGGCGATCGCCTCGCCCGCGATGGCCACCACGAAGGTCTTGCCGCGGTGCAGGTGGATGTAGGGCGCCACCGAGCGGAACCAGGGCACGAAGGTGAAATTGAAGACGGCGGACATGGGCAGGGCGGGTTCAGGCGGGCTCGAGAAAAGGGTTGACCACCTTCAGGTGGCCGAAGCGGCGGCCGTGCTGGCCGTCCTCGGTGTACAGCACGTCGGCACGGGCGCGCAGCGCGGCCTCCAGGATCAGCGCGTCCCACCAGGAGAGCCGGTGTTCCTGCGCCAGGTCGCACGCGGCGAGGATAGCCTGTGGCGTCATGTGCAGCACCTCGAACGCGCTGAGCTGCCGCAGCTGGTGCTGCGCCTCCTGCGGGCTCAGCGGCGGGCGCAGCTTGCGGGTGCTGATGCTGTAGAACTCCTGCAGCACCTGGGTGCTGAGCGCGACCTGGTGGTCGGCCGCGGCACGGGCGAAGCAGTCGATCGCCTGCTCCTGGCGCGCCGGGTCGGCGGCGTCGATCGTGTAGAGCAGGATGTTGGTGTCGAAGAAGCAGATCACGTGCCGCCGCTTTCGCGGGTGGGGCGGTCGTAGGCGTCCTCGCGCGTCCAGCCGGCACCCTGGCGGTTGGCCTGGCTGCTGCGTGCCAGCGCGATGAAGGCGTCGGCCGCGGCCTGCTGGCGGTTGCCGCCCTGGGCGTAGTCGGACAAAAACTCGCGCACCTTGGCACTGACCGAGGTGCCTTCGTGGATCGCCCGGACCCGGGCTTTCTTGACGATGGCGTCGTCCAACGCAATGGTGAGATTGGTCATGACCGGCTCCGACATAAGGACACGTCAGCCAGTGTAGCACGTGAACTCGTGCGGTGCGATAATCGCCGGGTGACCCTCAAGATCGAATTCCCCGAATCCCTGCCCGTCTCGGCCCGCCGCGCCGAAATCCGCGAAGCCCTGGAGGCGAACCAGGTGGTGATCGTCTGCGGCGAAACCGGGTCCGGCAAGACCACCCAGCTGCCCAAGATCGCGCTCGAGATGGGCCGCGGCAAGCTGGGCAAGCCGGCGGGGCAGGGCCGGCTGATCGGCCATACCCAGCCGCGCCGGATCGCCGCGTCGTCGGTCGCCAAGCGCATCGCCGAGGAGCTGAAGACGCCGCTGGGCGAGGTGGTGGGTTTCCGGGTGCGCTTCCAGGACCGGCTGTCGAAGGACGCCTCGGTCAAGCTGATGACCGACGGCATCCTGCTGGCCGAGACCCAGACCGATCCGCTGCTGAAGGCCTACGACACGATCATCATCGACGAGGCGCACGAGCGCAGCCTCAACATCGACTTTTTGCTGGGCTACCTGCGCGAGATCCTGCCGCGCCGGCCCGACCTGAAGATCGTCGTCACCTCGGCCACGATCGACGCCGACCGGTTCGCGCAGCATTTCGCGTCGAGCAAGCGCCCGGCGCCGGGCCGCCCCAAGCCGGGCGGCGCCCCCTCGGGGGGCAGCGAGCCACACGAAGTGGGCGAGCGTGGGGGCGTGATGGTTCCTGCGCCGGTCATCTACGTCTCCGGCCGCACGTTCCCGGTCGAGCAACGGTATCGACCGTTCGAGGAATCCCGCGACTACGGCCTGAACGAAGCCATCGCCGACGGCGTGGACGAACTCTGGATGGGCAACGCGGGCGGCGACATCCTGGTCTTCCTGCCCGGCGAGCGCGAGATCCGCGAGGCGGCCGACCACCTGCGCAAGCACCTGGCCCACCAGCCGGTGATGCGCGGCGCCGAGGTGCTGCCGCTGTTCGCCCGGCTGTCGCAAGCCGAGCAGGACCGCATCTTCGACGGCCACACCGGGCGGCGCATCGTGCTGGCGACCAACGTGGCCGAGACATCGCTCACCGTGCCCGGCGTGCGCTACGTGATCGACGCCGGCACCGCCCGGGTCAAGCGCTACAGCTTCCGCAGCAAGGTGGAGCAGCTGCTGGTCGAGCCGGTGAGCCAGGCGGCGGCCAACCAGCGCGCCGGCCGCTGCGGCCGGGTGGCCAACGGCATCTGCATCCGGCTCTACGACCAGAAGGATTTCGAGGGCCGGCCGCGCTTCACCGATCCGGAAATTTTGCGCAGCTCGCTGGCGGGCGTGATCTTGCGGATGAAGTCGCTGCACCTGGGCGACGTGGCGCGCTTCCCCTTCCTGGAGGCGCCCTCGGGCCGCGCGATCGCCGACGGCTACCAGCTGCTGGCCGAGCTCGGCGCGGTGGACGAGGCCAACGACCTGACCGAGGTGGGCCGCCAGCTCTCGCGCCTGCCGCTCGATCCCAGGATCGGCCGGATGATCCTGGAAGGCCGCGACCGCGGCGCGCTGGAAGAGGTGCTGGTGATTGCCAGCGCGCTCAGCGTGCAGGACGTGCGCGACCGGCCTATGGAGCTGCAGGCCCAGGCCGACCAGGCGCATGCCAAGTTCGACGACGACAAGAGCGAGTTCAGCGGCTACCTGCGCCTGTGGAAGTGGCTGGGCGACGCCCGCGGCGGCGTGCCGGTGGCGATGACGCGGCGGGAGATGGGCGTGCAGAACGCACCCGCGCAGCGGCATCCACGCAACCATGCGGCCTTGCCGATCGCGCAGCGGAGCGTGAGCGTGGCAGCGGTCGCGGAGGTGGGGCCCGCCTCGCCCCAACCCTCTCACGCCGGAGGACGAGGGGGCAAGACCGGAGGCGAAGCACTGCCTCTCCCACAGACGGGAGAGGGCGAGGGCCCCGCTGCGGTCCACAAGCTCAGCAACCGCCAGTACGAACAACTGCTGCGGCAGAACTTCATCAGCATCCGCCGCGTGCGCGAATGGCGCGACATCCACAGCCAGTTGCTGACGGTGATCAACGACCAGAAGTGGGTCTTCAACCGCAACCCGGCGGGCTACGAAGAGCTGCACAAGGCGCTGCTGTCGGGCCTCCTGGGCAACATCGGCTTCAAGCCCGAGGAAGAAGACGTCTACCTGGGCGCGCGCGGCATCCGCTTCCACCGCCATCCGGGCGCGCACCTGAGCAAGAAGCCGGGCCGCTGGATCGTGGCGGCCGAGCTGGTCGAGACCACGCGCCTCTTCGGCCGCGGCATCGCCAACATCGAGCCGCAGTGGCTGGAAGAGGTGGGCGGCCACCTGCTGAAGAAGCAACTGCTCGACCCGCACTGGGAAAAGCGCTCGGCCGAGGTGGTGGCGCTGGAGCGGGCCACGCTCTACGGCCTGGTGGTCTACAACAACCGGCGCATGCCCTTCAGCCGGATCGATCCGCAGGGCGCGCGCGACATCTTCCTGCGCTCGGCCCTGGTCGGCGAGGAGTGGGAGACCAAGCTGCCCTTCCTGGCCGCCAACCGCAAGACGATCCGCCAGGTAGAGGAGCTGGAGCATAAGGCGCGCCGGCAGGACGTGCTGGTCGACGACGAGTTCATCTACGCCTTCTACGACAAGCAGGTGCCCGAGCAGATCGCCACCGGTCGCGAATTCGAGCAGTGGTACCGCGAGGCCGCCCGCGGCAACCCCGAGCTGCTGCTGCTGACCCGCGACGCGCTGATGCGCCACGAGGCGGCCGGCATCACCGGCAGCGCCTTCCCGCGCACGGTGAAGCTGGGCGGCGTGGACTGCAGCGCCAGCTACCTGCATGCGCCGGGCGACGCCAAGGACGGGGTGAGCGTCGCGGTGCCGATCTTCGTGCTGAACCAGGTCAGCGAAGACCGGGCCGAATGGCTGGTGCCCGGCATGCTGAAGGACAAGATCCAGGCGCTGCTCAAGAGCCTGCCGCAGAAGCCCCGCGCCCGGCTGGTGCCGCTGCCCGAATCGGCCACCCGCATCGCGGAGCGGCTGAACGCGCCCGAGCTGTTCGGCCACGGTTCGCTGACCGACGCGCTGTTGAAGCAGGTGCGCGAGATGACCCAGCTGGACGTCAAGCGCGCCGACTTCAAGCCCGACATGCTGAGCCCGCACCTGTTCATGCACCTGCGGGTGGTCGACGAGCACGGCCGCCAGCTCGGCGCCGGCCGCAGCCTGGCGGCGCTGAAAGCCGAGCTGGGCGCCCAGGCGCGGGGCGCGTTCCAGGCACTGGCCGGCTTGCGGCTGGCGGAGGGGAAATCCAAGGAAAAAGTGCCCGAGGCCGGCGCGGAGAGACGGCTACCTGCTATTAAAAAAGAAGCGTCGCCCGCGCCCGGTGCTGCACGGCCCGCGGCTGGCCCGGCCGCGGCGCCGGCGGACCAGCGCTACACCGCCTGGACCTTCGGCGCGCTGCCCGAGCTGATGGAGATCCGCAAGGGCGGCCAGACGCTGGTCGGATTCCCCGCGCTGATCGACGCCCAGGACAGCGTGCGGATCGAGGTCTTCGACGAGCCCGCCGTCGCCGCCGCCCGCCACCGCGCCGGCCTGCGCCGGCTATTCGCGCTGCAGATCAAGGACGCGCTGAAATACCTGGAGAAGAACGTGCCCGAGCTGCAGAAGATGGCGGTGGCCTTCATGCCGCTCGGCACCCAGGAAGAGCTGCGCGGCCAGATTCTGGATGTGGCGATGGACCGGGCGTTTCTGCTCGACCCGCTGCCCACGTCCGAGGCCGAATTCAAGAAGCGGCTGGACGAAGGCCGCGGCCGGCTGACCCTGATCGCCAACGAGGTGGCGCGGCTGGCGGCCGGCGTGCTGGTGGAGTATGCCGCCGCGGCCCGCAAGATCAAGGACACCAAAGTCCAGCCCGACGCGGTGGCCGACGCCCATCAGCAGCTGCAGCGGCTGGTGCCGAAGCACTTCCTGGCCGCGACCCCGTGGCCGCAGCTGCAGCACCTGGTGCGCTACCTGAAGGCGATCGTGCTGCGCCTCGACAAGCTGCGCGCGGATCCGGCCCGCGATGCCCAGCGCCTGGCCGAGCTGCGGCCGCAGGAGCAGCGCTACTGGCGGCTGGTGGCCGAGCGCAAGGGCCAGGTCGATGCGCCGATGCAGGAGCTGCGCTGGCTGCTGGAAGAGCTGCGGGTGAGCTTCTTCGCCCAGGAACTGCGCACGCCGCAGCCGGTGAGCCTCAAGCGGCTCGACAAGGCGTGGGCGTTGCTGAACATTTAGAGCGGCTGACGAAACGGCAAAAGTCGTCGGATGCCAACGACGGAGCCGGCCAGGGATAGCAGTGCGACATGGAGGTGGATACGGCGCTCGAAGCGGGTCGCCCCCTACGCGGCTGGGCAGTCGCGCCCGCCAAGGCGCGCCATCATCAGCACGGCCCCCACGGAGATGGCGACCATGGTCGCGAACAGCGCTGCGCGTGCTGCGTCCGATGCCAGCAGGGAGACGAGGGAAGAGAACGCAAGTGCGAGCGCCAGGTTGATTGATCTGACGATACTGTCTCCGGCGCTCACGACCTGCGCCATCAGGTTGGGTGGCGTGATGCGCTGCCCGGTGATGACAATCGAGGTGCGAATGGCGGCGGAATACAGGCCCAGCGCTATGGCCGAAGCCGCATAGGCCCATGCGGACGGCCAGCAGAACAAGGCGACAAGCAACGCAGTTCCGTAGACGGTCAGCGCAGCCACGGCCAGATACCGCGAAGCCGGCAGTGTGCCGATGTTTCGAAGCTTCGCGCATGGAATCAGGATCACGCTCGCTCCCACGATGGCGGCAGCGGTCAGCCCCGACAAGGCGCCTTGGTAGAGCGGAAATTTCCCCGGAAACATGCCTTTCAAGGCAACCGGGACATAGATCGCCCATATCAGCAGCGACGACCCCGTCAGCACGCGCGCCAGCAGCAGCAGGCGGATCGACGGGCTGGCCTGGATGGCAGAGAACCCGGCCATGGCGCCATGCCTGACATGGTTGCCGTCGCGGTTATCGGCGCCGAGCAGATGAATGAACAGGAGAGCTCCCGCCGACCCAGCAAGGCACCCCGACAGCGACGCGCGCCAACCGAAAAGGACGGCTGCCGCACCGCCCATGACGGGAAGCGCCACCGCCAAAAACGCCTCCAGGGTCTGCAGGTGCTTCGACACTTCCTCTCGGGCTTGCGGGGCAGCGAATCTCCACTGAACCAGCTGCCATCGGCACGCCGATATTGCCGACTCGCACAGCGACGCCGCAACACAGAGGGCCACCAGCACACCGATACGGAGGTGGTCGACAGCAAGCATCGCCGCCAAGATCACCAGCAGGCGTATGGCTTCCGCACCGCGCAGCAGCGCGTAGGCCGGGATCGTCCTCAGCAGCGCGCCGGTCGCCACTCCTCCGAGGGCGATCCCGGCAAAGGCGCCGGCAACCACCGTGGTCGTGCCTCGCATCGACATCTGTGCCGTCGCGGCGGCCGTCAAGGTGAACAGCCACAGGGCCGCTGTGCCCGATTGCGCGGCAACCAGCCAAACCATGCGTCGGCGAAGGGAATGTTCCGCGAGCGCTGGAAGTTTTCGGTCGATGAGTGCGTTCAAGTAGCCGCCGTCAGCTAAAAGGGAGTCCGATCACATTTATCGAAGCAACTTGTGCATCGTGTGGCGCACTGGATGCGCAGTGGGCACCATCCACGACGCCGGCTGGTGCCGCCGGCTCGATGGAACATCGGCGGCTGAACTCGACAAGGCATCGATCGAGCGCCGGCTGACGGGCAGCGGCGCTGCGCTCAGCGTGGGAGCGTGAGGGGCGGCTGGCTAGAACAACTCTACGTCGTTGTTCGCCAGGTTCGACGATTCGAGCTTGCCACTGGCGACCAGGGTCTCGTAGTGCTGGACCTGGTTGCGGCCATTTTGCTTGCCGTAGTAGAGCGCCTGGTCCGCGTGGCCCAGCACCTCGACCGACGAGCCGCGGGCGGTGCTGGTGAAGCCTACCGTCACGGTGACACGGCCGACCTGCGGGAACACGTGCTGCTCGATGTTGGTCCGGAAGCGGTTGAAGATGCGGTGCGCGTCTTGCAGCGTGACCGAGCGGAGCAGCACCACGAACTCTTCGCCGCCGAAGCGGAAGATGCGGTCGTGGGTACGGAACGAGGAACGCAGCAGGTTGGTGACCAGGATCAGCACCTCGTCGCCGTACAGGTGGCCGAAACGGTCGTTGACCTGCTTGAAATGGTCGATGTCGACCACGCCCAGCCAGTGCTGCTCGGGCTCGGTGGAGCCGGTCGCGATCTCGGTGCCGCGGGGCTGGACCTCGATCTGCGAATAGCGCGAGAACTGCTCGTCGAAGGTCTTGCGGTTGAGCAGGCCGGTGAGCGCGTCCCGCTCGCTGTAGTCGAGCAGGCTTTGGTAGTTGCGGTAGACCTCCGCGATGCCGTAGACCACGTCGAGGGCCTGCGTGTTGTACGGCACGTCGTTGCACAGCTCCAGCACCGACACCACCTTGTCCTGCAACCGCACCGGCAGCCAGAGGGTGTAGATGCCGTCTTCCCGGCGCTCGGCGCTGTTGAGCCGCTGCTCGATCGCCTGGTCGAGCTCGGGGAAATGCGAGAACGGCTCCAGGTCGTTGAAGGGCACCCGGCGGTCGCTGATGACCGGCTGGCCCGCATCGAGCAGCAGCACCGGTCGAATCCAGCGGCCGTCGGCGCTGTGGACCAGCTCCAGCTTGCGGACCTGGCGGATGTTGACCAGGTGCCGCATGGCCGACACGACGGAAACCTCCAGGCGGTCCTGATCGCGGTGGCCGGTGATTTCTACGAGGTGCTGAAGAATCGGGGTCATCTTCTCGGGTGGGACCGGGAGGGCAAGGAGGGCAGGAGGGGCGATGGTGGCATTGTGCCCGCAACGGTGAACGGGCGGCATAAAGTGCCGGATTGAAAGAGGGCGCAGTCTGGCTTCATCAGACTACGCAGCCCCGGGAACTTCAGATGCGGGAAAAAACGACGTCCCAGACGCCGTGACCCAGGCGGATGCCCCGGTTCTCGAACTTGGTCAGCGGACGGTAGGCCGGCCGTGGCGCGAAGCCGGCCGCGGTGCTGTTGCGCAGCAGCGGCTCGGCGCTCAGCACTTCCAGCATCTGCTGGGCATAGGGCTCCCAGTCGGTGGCGCAGTGCAGGTAGCCGCCGGGGGCGATCCGGGCCGCCACCCGGGCCACCCAGGCCGGCTGGACCAGGCGGCGCTTGTTGTGGCGGGTCTTGTGCCAGGGGTCGGGAAAGAACAGGTGCAGGCCGGCCAGCACGTCGGGCGCCAGCATCTTGTCGACCACCTCGACCGCGTCGTGCTGCACGATCCGGATGTTGGTCAGGCCCTGCTCGCCGATGCGTTTCAACAACGCACCCACGCCGGGCTCGTGCACCTCGCAGCACAGGAAGTTCTTCTCGGGCATCAGGGCCGCGATGTGGGCGGTGGCCTCGCCCATGCCGAAGCCGATCTCCAGCACCGTGGGCGCCTCCCGGCCGAAGGCCTCGGCCAGGTCCAGCGCCTCGGGGCGGTAGGGGAGGATGTAGGTGCTGCCGAAGACCTCGAACGCCTTGGCCTGGCCGGTGGTGGTGCGGCCGGCGCGGCGCACGAAGCTTTTGATCGGCTTGCGGAACGGGGCCGGGGCGGCGGCGTCGCCGGGTGCCGCGGATGCCGGCGACGCCCCGGGGAGCGCGGCCGGTTCGACCGGCGGCGCCGACGGGCTCTGCGCCGGGGTCGTGGGGAGGGCGGACGGGGCGTCGGCGGGCGTTGCGGATGCGGAAAGTGGTGTGTTCACGCGTCGATTTTAGGTGCGGCCCCGCGGGTGTCGCGCGGGTCGGCGCGGGACGCGCCGGTGTGCATCCCCCAACGCGCCTTCCACGCCGGCACCCAGCGCGCCAGCCGGTCGGCCACCGTGTCGTCCGGCTCCGCGGGCGGCAGGCCCAGCACGGCGGCGGCGGCCGAAAGCGCCTCGGCCGGCCGTGCCGCGTCGAACGCCCGGGCGCCGTTCTGCTTCGACAGCTTCTCGCCGCCAGCGGCCAGCACCAGCGGCGTGTGCAGGTAGCGCGGGGCGGGCAGGCCCAGCGCGCGCTGCAGCAGAAGCTGCCGGGGCGTGTTGTCGAGCAGGTCGGCGCCCCGCACGATGTCGGTGATGCCGTGGGCCGCGTCGTCGACCACCACCGCGAGCTGGTAGGCGTAGAGGCCGTCGGCCCGCAGCAGGACGAAGTCGCCGACCGTATCCTCCACCGCCTGCGACTGCGGGCCCTGGGCGCGGTCGGTCCAGCACACCGGTGAGGCGGAAGCGCCGCACGGTCGCATTGCTACGGATTCGATAGCGGGTGGCCGGCGATCCGCGCCGGCTGCAGGCACTTCCGGCAGGGAAATGTCGGTCCGCAGGCGCCAAGCCCGTGCCGGCTTGCCGTGCAGCCCGGTGCGGCAGGTGCCCGGGTAGGGCAGGGCGGCGTTGCGGTGGCGCTGCACGCCGACGGTCGCCTGGGCCTCTTCGATGTCGCGGCGGGAGCATCCGCAGGGGTAGGCGCCGCCGCGGTGCACCAGGTGGTCGAGCGCCCGTGCATACAGCGCGGTGCGGGCCGATTGCCACACCGGCGGCGCATCGGGCACCAGCGCGCAGGCCGCCAGTTGCGCCAGGATCGTCCGGTCGGCGCCGGGAATGCAGCGGGGCGTGTCGACATCCTCGATCCGTACCAGCCACCGGCCGCCGTGGGCCCGGGCGTCGAGCCAGCTGGCCAGCGCCGCGACCAGCGAGCCCGCATGCAGCGGCCCGGTGGGCGAGGGCGCGAAGCGGCCGACATAGCCCGCCGCTGCACCCACCGCCGTCTCGCGCTGCAGGATCACGCCAGCGCGAGCCCCATCTCCAGGCCCGAGACGAAGGCGTCCTCGACCCGGTGGCCCAGGCACCAGTCGCCGCAGATGCCCACGCCGGCCCGGGGATCCCACAGGTGGGAGCGGCCGAGCGGCTTGACCGTCTTGGCGTCGGTCCAGCGCCGCACCTCCGTGTGCGAAGGCTCGGCGCGGATGCCGGTCACTTCCGAGAACGCGCGCAGCAGCTTGGCGCGGACCCGGTCGGGCTCGTCGTCCAGGTGCTCGCGCGACCAGGCTTCGCTGGCCTGCACCGTCCAGCGCTCGACGCCGCCCCGGCCGGGCTTGGACGATTCGCGGGCCAGCCAGACGATGCGGTGGTGGGTGCTGCGGGCCGCGTTCCACTGCGGCCCCAGGGTGACGAAGCCGGGCTGCGAGGCCTGCGGAAACGCCAGCATCAGGGTCCAGCAGGGGGCGACCTCGCAGGCCTCGACCGCCGGGGCCAGGTCGTTGTCGCGGGCGCCGCGCAGCAGCACCGCCGCCTGCGCGGCCGGCACCGCCAGCACCACCGCGTCGAAGCCGGCGAAGACGCGGGAGGCGCCGTCGGCGGTCGAGGTCTTCAGTTGCCAGCGGGTGCCGTCGAGGGTGTCGCGGGCGAAGCCTTCGACCGTCGTGCCCGCCTGCAGCCGGCCGGCGGCCGCCAGCGGCGCCGCCCAGTGGCGCGGCAGCGCGTCCATGCCCGGGGCGGGCACCCAGTGCGCATCGCGCGGCGGCAGGCCGGCGGCGGCCACGCGGCCCTGCGTGTCCAGCACCCGGACGGTGTTGGCGCTCCAGCGGCGGCACAGCTCGGGCGCGGTGCGCTCCAGCGCCAGGGCGAAGCGCGGATCGCGCACGGTGAAATACTGGGCGCCGCTGTCGAAGCCGCCGAAGGGCGAGGCCTCGGTCGCCATCCGTCCGCCGGGCTGTGCGCCGCGGTCGAACACCGTCACCGCATGGCCGGCCTGCGCCAGGGTGCGGGCGCAGGCGATGCCCGCCAGGCCGGCGCCGACGACGGCCACCGTGCGGCGGGACACGGCGGGCGCGTCGTCGGCCGAAGGGTCCGCCGACCGGGCGGAGCGCGCGGCGGTGCGAGAGGCCAGGGTGCGGGCGGGGGGCGCGGGAAGGGGCGGCATGGAGTCTCCTGGAAAGGGTGCGGGTCGGGCGAGGCCGTCGGCGCGGTCGCCACCCATGATGCCAGTACGCCGGGGCCGGCTTTCTCAGGCCGATCCCGGTGGGGCCACGGCGAGCGACGGCGCGGCGGATACGGGGGCGGATGCGGTGGGCACGGCGGCGGCGGGCGATGCGGGCCCGCGGCCTTCCAGCAGCGCCTGCCGGGTGCCGGGCCGGGCGAGCTGCTCCAGCCACCACTGCAGCGCCCGGCCGTGCCGCTCGGCGGGGCCGCACCAGGCGTAGCCGACCCGGTACATCCGCGGCGGCTGCTGGATCTGCAGCACCACCAGCCGGCCGCGGGCGATGTCGGGCCGCACCAGCGGCTCGGGCATCGAGCCGACGCCCAGGCCGCGCACCAGCGCCTCCAGCTTGGTCTGCATCGAGGGCACGGTGAGCACGTCCTGCCCGTCGAGCACGCCCACCGTGAGCGTGCGGCCGGCCCGGGCCGAATCGGCCACCGCGATCACCCGGTGGCGCATCAGCACCTCGGGCAGCAGCGGACCCGGGAGATGGGCCAGCGGATGGTGCGGCGCCACCACGTGGATGAAGTGGGTCGTGCCGAGCGGATGTACCTGCACTCCGGCGGCCGACGCCGGGTCAACGCCGACGCCGAGCGACAGGTCGGCCTGGCCCGAGGTGAGCGACTGCAGCGTGCCCGAGAGGATCTCTTCGCGCAGCTTCAGGCGGGTGGGCGGCTCCAGCGCGTAGAAGGCCTCGACCAGCTCCATCAGCGTGGTGCGGTCGATCAGGCCGTCGGAGGCGATGGTGAGCTGCGGCTCCCAGCCGGTGGCCACCCGCTGGACCCGGTGCGCCATCGCGTCGATCTCGCCGAGCAGGCGGGTGCCTTCCCGCACCAGCTCGGCGCCGGCCTCGGTCAGCCGCGCCTGGCGCGAGCGGCGGTCGAAGAGCAGTACGTCGAGCGCGTCCTCGACCTGCCGCACCCGGTAGGTGAGGGCGCTGGGCACCATGCCCAGCACGCGGGCCGCCGCGGCGAAGCTGCCTTCGGCGGCGACGTGCTGCAGCATCGCCAGTATGTCGGGGGTGAGCACATCGCGCGCGGTGGGCATCGGCCAGCGGAGTTCAGTAAATTTGAATGATGAAGTCAATCGGAATGGTAACGGGCCGTGGCCCGCCCGCCTACAGTCGGCGCGGGTGGGCCGGCTGCAGGTTGCGCCTCCACCTGCACCCATGCCCGGCCCCGTGCCGCCTCCTTCCGCTTTTTGAAAGACCCTCCCATGACGCCACCCGTCTCGACCACCATTTCCGGCGCGCAAAACGGCCTCACCCTGGCCGGCCGGCTGATGCTGGCCTTCCTGTTCCTGCCCGCGGGCATCTCGAAGCTGGTGGGTTTCGCCGGCACCGTGGGCTACATCGCCTCGAAGGGCCTGCCCGCCCCGAGCGCGGCCGCCGTGGTGGCGCTGCTGGTGGAGATCGTGGGCAGCCTGGCGTTGATCGCCGGTTTCGGCACCCGCGTCGCGTCCATCGTGCTGGCGGTGTTCACCGTGGTGGCCGCCGTCTTCTTCCATAATTTCTGGGCGGCGCCGGAAGCGCAGCAGATGATGCAGCAGATCAACTTCAACAAGAACATCGCCATCGCCGGTGGTCTGCTGGTGCTGGCCGCCTTCGGTGCCGGCGCCTACAGCGTCGACGCCAAGCGCCGCCGCTGATCGCGGCCCCGGCCTTGCCGGCACGGCGTCGTCGTCGTCGTGCGGCGTGCCGGTTTTCCGTTTCATTTCTACAGCGAGATCTCCATGACCCAGACCGTCGTCGTCTTCCATTCCGGCTACGGCCACACCCAGCGCCTGGCGCAATCGGTCGCCGACGGCGCACAGGCCGAGCTGATCGCGATCGACGCCGACGGCAACCTGCCCGAGGGCGCCTGGGACAGCCTGGCCGCGGCCGACGCGATCGTCTTCGGCACGCCGACCTACATGGGCGGCCCGAGCTGGCAGTTCAAGAAATTCGCCGACGCCACCTCCAAGCCCTGGTTCGGCCGCGCCTGGCAGGACAAGGTGTTCGGCGGCTTCACCAACAGCGCCAGCCTCAACGGCGACAAGCAGGGCACGCTGCAGTACCTGGTGACCCTGGCCTCGCAGCACGGCGGCGTCTGGGTCAGCCTGGGCCTGGCGGCCGCCAACGCCAAGGCGGCCGGCCGCAACGACCCGAACAACCTGGGCGGCTCCGTCGGCGCGCTGGCCCAGAGCCCGTCGGACGCGAGCGTCGCCGAGATGCTGCCGGGCGACCTGGAAACCGGCCGCCTCTATGGCGCCCGGGTGGCCGCCATCGCCGCGCGTTTCAAGGGCTGATCCTCCCGGCCCGCCGGCAGGGTGCCGGCGCGCGCCTCCACCCGAAACGGCCCGCTATGCTGCGGGCTGCTTCTTTTCCGCGAGGCCGCGCCATGCCACCCAGCACCATCCTGCATCCCCACGACCGCGACCTGGGCGGCGGCTTCGTCGTGCGGCGGCTGCTGCCGGCGGCCGAGCAGCGGGCGGTGGGGCCGTTCATCTTCTTCGACCACTTCGGCCCGTCGGAAGAAACGCCCGAGGTGCTGCACGACGTGCGGCCCCATCCGCACATCGGGCTGGCCACGGTCACCTACCTGTTCGAGGGCGCGATCCACCACCGCGACAGCATCGGCTCCGACCAGGTCATCGCGCCCGGCGCGGTCAACTGGATGAGCGCCGGCCGCGGCATCGTCCACAGCGAGCGCCGTCCCGAGAGCCACCGCGACATCACCTACGCCAACCACGGGCTGCAGCTGTGGGTGGCCCTGCCGTTGGCCGACGAGGAGAGCGAGCCCTTCTTCCACCACACCGCCGCGGCCGACATCCCGGCGGTGGAGCCCGCACCCGGCGCCACGGTGCGGGTGCTGGTGGGCCGGGCCTTCGGTGCCGCATCGCCGGTGCCGGCGAAAGGGCGGGTGCTGTACCTGGATGTCGCGCTGGACGCCGGCGCCTGCCTGGACCTGCCGGTGCTGGCCGAGCAGGTCGGCATCTATACCGTCGATGCCGAGGTGCAGGTCGACGGCCAGGCGCTGCCGGCCCGCAGCATGGTGGTGCTGGCGCCGGGGCAGGGCGCGACGCTGTCGGCCGCCGCGCCGGTGCGGCTGGTGGTGGTCGGCGGCGATGCGCTCGACGTGCCGCGGCACTTGTGGTGGAACTTCGTCTCCAGCCGCAAGGAGCGGCTGGCCGAAGCGGCGGCCGACTGGGCGGCGCAGGCGATGGGCGCGGTGCCGGGCGACGACGAATGCATCCCGCTGCCCGACCGGCCGTTGCCGCGCTGACGACCGTTTTCGAACGGATAGTGCCTGCAGCCGGCGATCCGCGCCGGCCGCCTGCTATCGATTAGATAGCAAGCGGAGCCGGGCTCAGCGCCGGATCTACCGCCCGCCGGGCGTCGAAGACGAAGCAGCCGCCCCGGTAGTGCGCGCCGCCGGTCTCCTCGAAGTACTTCAGGATGCCGCCTTCGAGCTGGTAGACATGTTCGATGCCCTGCCCGCGCATCAGGATGGCCGCCTTTTCGCAGCGGATGCCGCCGGTGCAGAAACTCACCACCGTCTTGCCCTCCAGCGCCTGCCGGTTCGCGGCCAGGGCGGGCGGGAACTCGGTGAACTTGCCGATCCGCCAGTCGATGGCCCCCTCGAAGCTGCCGGCGTCCACCTCGAAAGCGTTGCGAGTGTCCAGCGTCACCACCGGGCGGCCGTCGTCGTCGTGGCCCGCATCCAGCCAGCGCCGCAGGGTGGCGGCATCGACCGAGGGCGCGCGGCCGTCGGCGGGGCGGATGGTGGGGTGGTCCATCCGGATGATCTCGGGCTTGACCTTCACCAGCATCTTGCGGAACGGCACCGTGTAGGACCAGCTCTCCTTGGGCGCCAGGCCGGCGAAACGGGGGTCCTCGCAGAGCTGCGCGACGAAGCCGCGCACCGCATCGGCCGGGCCGGCCAAAAACAGGTTGATGCCTTCTTCGGCCAGCAGGAGGGTGCCCTTCAGACCCAGGGCGAGGGCCCGCGCCTGCAGGGTGGGCCGCAGCGCGTCGGCGTCGGGCAGGGGAACGAAACGGTAGGCGGAAATGTTCAGGACGGGGTGCACGGCCGCCATTCTAGGAAGGCGGGCGGGGCGGCGTGCGGCTGTGCGGCCGTCTCCCCCGGCGGCGGCGGGCGATGCCCGGGTGCGGCCGGCGCGGGCGGGGTGGTTTCCTACAATGGGGCATGTTCGTCCATCTGCGCCTCCATACCGAATTCTCCGTCGTCGACGGCACCAACCGCATCGACGAAGTCGCCAAGGCCGCCGCCGGCGACAGCCAGCCCGCGCTGGCGATCACCGACCTGAGCAACCTCTTCGGCGCCATCAAGTTCTACAAGGAAGCCCGTGGCAAGGGCGTCAAGCCGATCATCGGCGCCGAGGTGTTCGTCGAAGGGCTGGGCGACGATCCGCTGGCCCTGTCGCGCGTCATCCTGCTGGTGCAGAACTGGCAGGGCTACCTGAGCCTGTCGGAGCTGCTGGCCCGTGCCTGGACCCGCAACCACGTCAAGAACCAGGCCGTCTGCAAGCTGGAGTGGCTGCGGGAGCTGAACGAGGGCCTGATCCTGCTGGCCGGCGCGCAGGCGGGGCCGGTGGGCCAGGCGCTGGGCAAGCACGACTTCACCCGCGCGGCCGACCACGCATTGCTGCTGGCGGGCATCTTCCCGCACCGCTTCTATCTGGAGATCCAGCGCGCCGGCCGGCCCGACGACGAGGCGCACGTGGTCGCCACGGTGCAGCTGGCCGCCCGGCTCAATCTGCCGGTGGTGGCCACCCACCCGGTGCAGTTCGCCGAGGTGGACGATTTCGAGGCGCACGAGGCGCGGGTCTGCATCTCCGAAGGCGAGATCCTGGGCAACCAGCGCCGGGTGCGCAGGTTCACCCGCGAGCAGTACTTCAAGACCACCGCCCAGATGGAGGCGCTGTTCGCCGACGTGCCGTCGGCCATCGCCAACACGGTGGAGATCGCCAAGCGCTGCAACCTGGTGTTCGACCTGGGCAAGCCGCAGCTGCCCGATTTCCCCACGCCGGGCGGCATGCCGATCGGCGAGTATTTCCGCATCGCCTCGTTCGAGGGGCTGGAGCAGCGGCTGCAGCACCTGTACCCGCAGGTCGAGAAGCGCGAGGCGGTGAGGAAGCGCTACGAGGACCGGCTGGAGTTCGAGATCAACGTGATCCTGAAGATGGGCTTCCCGGGCTACTTCCTGATCGTGGGCGACTTCATCGGCTGGGCCAAGGAAAACGGTTGCCCGGTGGGGCCGGGCCGGGGCTCGGGCGCCGGATCGCTGGTCGCCTACGCGCTCAAGATCACCGACCTGGACCCGCTGGAGTTCAACCTGCTGTTCGAGCGCTTCCTGAACCCCGAGCGGGTCTCGATGCCCGACTTCGACATCGACTTCTGCCAGTCCAACCGCGACCGGGTGATCGACTATGTGAAGGCCAAGTATGGCAAGAACGCGGTGAGCCAGATCGCCACCTTCGGCACGCTCGCGGCCAAGGCCGCGATCCGCGACGTGGGCCGGGTGATGGACATGAGCTACACCTTCTGCGACGGCATCTCGAAGCTGGTGCCGGGCAAGCCGGGCATGTCCTACACCCTGGCCTATCCGCCCGAGAACAAGAAGCCGGGCGACAAGAACAACTACGCATTGGAGCTGGAGCCGGTGCTCTACGAGCGGGTGCGCAAGGAGGAAGAGGTCCGCACCCTGATCGAGATGGCGCAGAAGCTCGAGGGCCTGACCCGCAACATCGGCATGCACGCCGGCGGCGTGCTGATCGCGCCCGGCAAGCTGACCGATTTCTGCCCGCTGTACCAGCAGCCCGGCAGCGAATCGGCGGTGAGCCAGTACGACAAGGACGACGTCGAGGCGATCGGCCTGGTGAAGTTCGACTTCCTGGGCCTGGCGACGCTGACGATCCTGGAGATCGCCAAGGAATTCATCGTCCAGCGGCACAAGGGGCAGGAGCACTTCGCCTACGAGAACATCGCGCTGGACGATGCCCGCACCTACAAGCTGTTCGCCGACGGCAAGACCGAGTCGGTGTTCCAGTTCGAATCGCGCGGCATGCAGGGCATGCTGAAAGACGCCAGGCCCACCCGGCTGGAAGACCTGATCGCGCTCAACGCGCTGTACCGGCCGGGCCCGATGGACCTGATCCCCAGCTTCGTCGCCCGCAAGCACGGCAAGGAAGAGGTGGAGTACCCGCATCCGCTGGTCGCCGAGATGCTGTCGGAGACCTACGGCATCATGGTCTACCAGGAGCAGGTGATGCAGACCGCGCAGATCCTGGGCGGCTACTCGCTGGGCGGCGCCGACCTGCTGCGCCGCGCGATGGGCAAGAAGAAGCTCGAGGAGATGGCCGAGCACCGGCAGATCTTCCGCGACGGCGCCGCCAAGAACGGCCTGAGCACCGACAAGGCCGACGAGGTCTTCGACCTGATGGAGAAGTTCGCGGGCTACGGCTTCAACAAGTCGCACGCCGCCGCCTACTCGCTCCTGGCCTACCACACCGGCTGGCTGAAGGTGCACTACACCGCCGAGTTCTTCTGCGCCAACATGACGGTGGAAATGGACGACACCGACAAGCTGAAGGTGTTGTACGAGGACGCGAAGAAGAATTTCGGCCTGGATTTCGAGCCGCCGGACGTCAACCGCGGCCGCTACCGCTTCGAGCCGGTCACCGACAAGGTGATCCGCTACGGCCTGGGCGCGGTGAAGGGCTCGGGCCAGCAGGCGATCGAGGCGATCGTCGCGGCGCGCGAGAAGGGCGGGCCGTTCACCAGCCTGTTCGATTTCTGCTGCCGCATCGACCGCAAGGCGGTCAACAAGCGGGCGGTCGAGGCGCTGATCAAGGCCGGTGCCTTCGACGCGATCCAGCTCAACCGGGCGGCGATGGTCGCCTCGATCGACCGGGCCTTCGAGTTCGCCGGCACCTGCGAGGCCAACGCCAACCAGGGCGGCCTGTTCGACATGATGGGCGAGGACACCCACGGATCGAGCACCCGGGAGCCCGAACTGGTCGAGACCACGCCCTGGGGCGTGAAGGAGCGCTTGACGCTGGAGAAGACCGCCATCGGCTTCTACATCTCGGGCCACCTGTTCGACGAGGTGTCGCGCGAGGTGCGGCAGTTCGTGCGCCGCCGGATCGACGAGCTGATCGACAGCCGCGAGCCGCAGACACTGGCCGGCATCGTCAGCGGCATGCGGGTCATCAACGGCCAGCGCGGCAAGCTGGCGATCTTCACCCTCGACGACACCAGCGGCACCATCGAGGCCACCGCCGACGAGGCGGTGATCGCCGCCGCCCGCAATGTGCTCAAGGAGGACGAGCTGGTCATTGTCACCGGCCGGCTGCAGCCCGGGCGCGGCGGGTTCGAGGCGCGCTTCGTGGTGCAGCAGGTGTCGGACCTGGCCAGCGCGCGCTGCCGCTTCGGCAAGTTCCTGCGGGTGGCGGTGAACGGCCGGGCGCCCGACGTCTCGCGCCTGCTGCGCGACTTTCCGGCGATTCGGGAAGAAACCGAGCACGGCGAACTGGTGCGCGGCCTGGAGGTGCGGCTGTCGGTGCGCTGCGAGTCGCATGACATGCAGGTGGGCGTCGATCTGCGGCTGGGCGACCAGGCGGTGTTCTACCCCTCGGACGCCGCGCTGGCGAGCTGGATGGCCCAGTCCGACGAGGGCAAGGCGGTCATCGTGTACGAGTAAGCGCTCGGGCCTACCTTGAAGTGGCCCGAAAGCGACCCACCTCTGCCTGCTGCAGCGCACCATTCCCATCGATAGAATGAATTTCATGGCGACCCAAACCCCCCAGCAGCCGCCGGCGCCCCCGGCCACCCGGCCCGCCCCCGGCGGCAACGACAGCGATTCGGTCGTCCTGGAGCGGCGGACCCAGCGGGTCGGCCCGCCGCAGATGTACCAGGTGGTGATGCTCAACGACGATTTCACGCCGATGGAGTTCGTAATCGTCGTGATCCAGGAGTTTTTCGGTAAAGACCATGGCACCGCCACGCAGATCATGCTGAAAATCCACTTGGACGGCAGAGGCGTATGTGGTGTGTATTCCCGCGACGTCGCGGCCACCAAGGTCGACCAGGTCATGGAGGCGGCCCAGAAATCGGGTCACCCGTTGCAGTGCGTCAGCGAACCAGTTGAATAAATCGGGGTCGTACCCAGTTACGGCTCGTATTCAGGCAAGTATTCACAGCAAGGCAAAAGGAAATCTCATGATTGCCCAGGAATTGGAAGTCAGTCTGCACATGGCCTTCGTGGAGGCCCGGCAGCAACGCCACGAGTTCATCACCGTGGAACACCTGCTGCTCGCCCTGCTGGACAACCCGAGCGCCGCCGAGGTGCTGCGCGCGTGTTCCGCCAACATCGACGACCTGCGCAAGTCGCTCGGGAACTTCATCAAGGACAACACCCCCCAGGTAGCCGGCAGCGACGAAGTCGATACCCAGCCCACCCTCGGGTTCCAGCGCGTCATCCAGCGCGCGATCATGCATGTGCAGTCCACCGGCAACGGCAAGAAGGAAGTCACCGGCGCCAACGTGCTGGTCGCGATCTTCGGCGAGAAGGATTCGCATGCGGTGTACTACCTCCACCAGCAGGGCGTGACCCGGCTGGACGTGGTCAACTTCATCGCCCACGGCATCAAGAAGGGCGAGCCGCCGGAGCCCGCCAAGCCGGGCGAGCCGCAGGCCGAGGGCGAGGAGGGCGGCGGCGAGAAGAACGAGAAGGCGTCTCCGCTGGAGCAGTTCACCGTCAACCTCAACCAGCAGGCCAAGGACGGCAAGATCGATCCGCTGATCGGCCGCGAGTACGAGGTCGAGCGGGTCATCCAGATCCTGTGCCGCCGCCGCAAGAACAACCCGCTGCTGGTGGGCGAAGCCGGCGTGGGCAAGACCGCCATCGCCGAGGGCCTGGCCTGGCGCATCACCCAGAAGGACGTGCCCGAGATCCTGGCCGATTCCCAGGTGTACTCGCTCGACATGGGCGCGCTGCTGGCCGGCACCAAGTACCGCGGCGATTTCGAGCAGCGGCTCAAGGGCGTGCTCAAGTCGCTCAAGGACAAGCCGAACGCGGTGCTGTTCATCGACGAGATCCACACCCTCATCGGCGCCGGCGCCGCATCGGGTGGCACGCTCGACGCGTCCAACCTGCTGAAGCCGGCGCTCTCGAGCGGCCAGCTGAAGTGCATCGGCGCGACCACCTTCCAGGAATACCGCGGCATCTTCGAAAAGGACGCGGCCCTGTCGCGGCGCTTCCAGAAGGTCGACGTGGTCGAGCCGACGGTGGCCGAGACGGTCGACATCCTGAAGGGCCTCAAGTCCCGCTTCGAGGAACACCACGGGGTGAAGTACGCGGTGGCTGCGCTGCAGGCTGCGGCGGAGCTGTCGGCCAAGTACATCAACGACCGCCACCTGCCCGACAAGGCGATCGACGTGATCGACGAGGCCGGCGCCGCCCAGCGCATCCTGCCGCCGAACAAGCGCAAGAAGACGATCAGCAAGACCGAGGTTGAGGAAATCGTGGCGAAGATCGCCCGCATTCCGCCGGCCAACGTCAGCAACGACGACCGCAGCAAGCTGCAGACCATCGAGCGCGACCTGAAGAGCGTGGTCTTCGGCCAGGATAAGGCGCTGGAAGTGCTGGCCTCGGCCGTCAAGATGGCGCGCTCGGGCCTGGGCAAGGGCGACAAGCCGATCGGCTCGTTCCTGTTCAGCGGCCCGACCGGCGTCGGCAAGACCGAGGCGGCCAAGCAGCTGGCCTACATCATGGGCATCGAGCTGCTGCGCTTCGACATGTCGGAGTACATGGAGCGCCATGCCGTCTCGCGGCTGATCGGCGCGCCTCCGGGCTACGTCGGTTTCGACCAGGGCGGCCTGCTGACCGAGGCGATCACCAAGAAGCCGCATTGCGTGCTGCTGCTCGACGAGATCGAGAAAGCGCATCCGGACATCTTCAACGTGCTGCTGCAGGTGATGGACCACGGCACCTTGACCGACAACAACGGACGCAAGGCCGACTTCCGCAACGTCATCCTGGTGATGACGACGAATGCCGGTGCCGAGACGATGAACAAGGCGACCATCGGCTTCACCAACCCGCGCCAGGCGGGCGACGAGATGGCCGACATCAAGCGCCTGTTCACGCCCGAGTTCCGCAACCGGCTGGACGCGATCGTCAACTTCAAGCCACTCGACGAGAACGTCATCCTGCGGGTGGTCGACAAGTTCCTGCTGCAGCTGGAGACGCAGCTGGCCGAGAAGAAGGTGGAGGTCACCTTCACCGACGCGCTGCGCAAGCACCTTGCGAAGAAGGGCTTCGACCCGCTGATGGGCGCACGGCCGATGCAGCGCCTGATCCAGGACATGGTGCGCCGCGCCCTGGCGGACGAGCTGCTGTTCGGCCGCTTGACCGAAGGCGGCCGCCTGACGGTGGACTTGGTGGAGAAGGAAGGCGCGGCCGAACCGGAAGTGGTGCTCGACATCACGCCGCTGCCGAAGCGCGACCGTTCGGCCAAGTCGGAGCCGACCGAGCCGGAAGAAGCGACCGCGGACTGACCCGGCGCCCACCCCACCCGGCGATGCCGGGTGGGCCCATGAAAAAACCGCAGCCACTGCCAGTGACTGCGGTTTTTTTACGCCCGTGGCCGGGCGCCGGAATCAGTGGGGCAGGGCGGCGGTCGCGGCGCGCTTGGCGATCTCCAGCTTGGCGATCGCGTTACGGTGCACCTCGTCCGGGCCGTCCACGATGCGCACGGTGCGCTGGTGGGCATACGCTTCCGCCAGCCAGAAGTCCTGGCTGACGCCGGCACCGCCGTGGGCCTGGATCGCCCAGTCGACCACCTTGCACGACATGTTGGGCGCGACCACCTTGATCATCGCGATCTCGGCACGGGCCTCCTTGTTGCCGATGGTGTCCATCTTGTGGGCGGCGTTCAGGGTCAGGAGGCGGGCCTGGTCGATCATGCAGCGCGACTCGGCGATCCGCTCGTGCCAGACCGACTGCTCCGACAGCGGCCGGCCGAAGGCGACACGGCTGCGCAGCCGGTCGACCATCAGCTCCAGCGCGCGCTCCGCCGCGCCGATGGAGCGCATGCAGTGGTGGATGCGCCCCGGGCCGAGGCGGCCCTGGGCGATTTCGAAGCCGCGGCCTTCGCCCAGCAGGATGTTGGAGGCCGGCACGCGGACGTTCTCCATCAGGATTTCCATGTGGCCGTGCGGCGCGTCGTCGTAGCCGAACACGCTGATCGGCCGCACGATGGTGACGCCGGGCGTGTCGCGCGGCACCAGCACCATCGACTGCTGCTGGTGGCGGGGCGCCTCGGTGTCGGTCTTGCCCATCACGATGAAGATCTTGCAGTGCGGCACGCCGGCCCCCGAAGAGAACCACTTGCGGCCGTTGATCAGGTACTCGTCGCCTTCGCGGCGGATGGTGCACTGGATGTTGGTGGCGTCGGACGATGCGACCGCCGGCTCGGTCATCAGGAAGGCCGAGCGGATCTCGCCGGCGAGCAGCGGGTCGAGCCACTGCTTCTTGTGCGCGTCGGTGCCATAGCGCTCGATGGTCTCCATGTTGCCGGTGTCGGGCGCCGAGCAGTTGAACACCTCGCCCGACCAGCTGACCCGGCCCATGATTTCGCAGAGCGGTGCGTAGTCGAGATTGGAGATGCCGGGCACGCCGTCGTACTCGTGGGGCAGGAACATGTTCCAGAGTCCGGCCTTGCGGGCGAGCGGCTTCAGTTCTTCGACGACCGGCACGTGGCGCCATGGATCGCCCTCGCGGCGCAAGGTGTCCATCTCCTGGTGGTAGCGCGCCTCGTTCGGATAGATGTGCGCGTCGAAAAACGCCTGCATGCGTTGCAGCAGATCGCGTGTCTTGGCGGAGTGGTCTCCCAGCATGGCGTCGTCCTTTTCGTGGATGGAGTGGCAGTCTTGTAGCAGGAAGCGATTGCACACCGGCCCGCCGGCCGAAAAGGTCCCAGAAGCGACTGGCCGCCGGGAATCAGTCGCCCCGGTGACCCGCGTCCCGGGTGGTCCCGCGCGGCGGTGGCGCGCCGGGCGTTCGGGCCCATATGATTCCATTCGTAATAGAAAATGAAAACGATTCGTATTTGAGTGCTATGATGCACCACGCTTCTGGTTCTCTTCGCACCTCGAGGCACGATCGGCCTCCGGTCGGGAAGGCCGTCCGAAGCGCGAACACCGCAAGACACCGCGTGCTTCGCAGCGCGCTCGTTCAAAGGATTCACCATGCAGACCCTGTCCATCGACCGTCCCGTTCTTCGTTTGCAGCGCGTTCCCGCCGGCAGGCCCCGCGGCGCCGCGGATGAGCAAGCGTCTCCCGCGCCGACCGGGTCGGCGGCCCCCAGCTTCGACAGCATGTCCCTGCTGCGCGGCAGCAAGGTGGTCGAGATCGCGCACAACGGATCGGTCTACCGGCTGCAGGCGACCAAGCTGGGCAAGCTGATCCTCACCAAATAGGTTTCATCGTGGGGCGACTCCGGGACCTCGGTCCCCCAGGGTCGTTTTTGCTAGCCATCGGTTCGCCGGCCAGCCATGCTTTTTTTTCCCTGCGTCTCGATGGCGTGCCTGCTCCGGCCAGGAGAGGCCGCCAAGTTGTCGGATGCTGCCATCCAGACGACTGCACGGGTACCGTCCCGGTACCCCTATGCTATGCTATGGTATCGATAGCTGCTGGCCGGCGTCCGATGCCGGCTACAGCCCACTTTTATCCGAATTCTTAGACTTGTTGGGCCAGGCCGGCACCGCAGTCGGCACACCGGCCGTACAGTGTCAGCGCATGCCCGTCGACCTGGAACCCGGCGGGCGCGAGCCGCTTGAAGTCGCCGGGGCAGCGGTGCACGTCGAATACCCGGTCGCAGTGGCGGCACTGGAAATGGTGGTGGTGCCCGTGGTGCGCCGACTCGTAGCGGGGCGCCTCGCCCGGCAGCTCGACCGCGCAGATCTCGCCGCTTTCCAGCAACAGCTTCAGGTTGCGGTACACCGTGGCCACCCCCATCGCCGCCACTTCCTTTTGCGATGCCTCGAGTATTTCCGCCGGTAGCAGGGGCCGGCCGGCGGTGAGAAGCACCTGGCGTATCGCGCTTCTCTGGCGGGTCGAGCGTTCCATGGAGAGCATCAGGGGTTCGTGGGGGGGGGGGGGGGCGGCCCGAACAGGCTGGGGATGGAAGGGACCGGTATTGTCCCCGGATACGTTTGCCGGCCGGGGCATAGGGGCTATTTCAGGACAGCAGCCGGAGTGCGTCGGTGGCGGGCACCAGCGGTGTCGCCCGCCATGCCGCATCCCGGCGGTCGAACCGCAATGCGAGCGCGTTGGAAAACCATGCCGCCGCCGGTTCCAGCCCGAGCAGCGCCGCCAGCGCGTGCAGCGTTCCGCCGTGGGCCACCACCAGCACCGGCGCGGGCCGCGACAAGGCATCGACCAGGCCATCGGCAGTACGCGCCACGAACGCTGCCAAGGCTTCGCCGCCCTCGGGCTCGCAGCGCCAGTCGAGCGCGACCGACGAGGTGCCGATCAGGCAACCGAAATGCCGCTCGCGCAGAGCAGCGCTGGTGTCGATGTCGGCTTCGCAGCGTGCACCGACCGCTGCGGCTGTCTGGCGGGTGCGCCGCATGTCGCTGGCCACGATGCGTGCGATACCGGTCGGGGCCAGCAGTTCGGCTGCAGCCGCTGCCTGGCCCTCCCCGGTGGCGTCGAGCGGTTCGTCCGCATCCTGGAAGATGCGCGCGGCGTTCCGGGCCGTCTGGCCGTGGCGCAGAAAATAGAAACGCGAGCAGGCCGGCACCAGGCGGCACTGCGCGGCGGCTGCGAGGAAGGCGGCGTGCACCGCCGCAGGTGGGGGAGTGGGGGACATGGCGGAGGGTGCCCGGAAGAGGTCCGATTCTCCGGGGTCGCCCGGTCAGTTACTGTTCCGTAGGCGACAGCCTGCGCCGCGTGGGCCCGGCGCTGTCTTACAGTGCGGCCATCTGTATTTCTTCGAGGCGATCTTCCATGCACCCTTCGGCCGTCCGTCTTTTTACGAGTCCATCCACCCGCCGGGCCTGCGAAGGGGGTGCGGCATGAAGGTCTGCATCGTCGGCGCCGGTGCCATCGGCGGATTCATCGGCGCGCGCCTGGCGGCTGCGGGCGGGTGCGATGTGAGCGCCTTGGCCCGGGGCGCGACGCTCGCGGCGCTGCAGGCCCACGGCTGGCGGTTGCAGGAAGGCGGCGCGCTGCTGCAGCAGCCTGCGCGTGCCGAGGCCGATCCCCAGCGGCTCGGCCCTCAGGACCTGGTCGTGGTCGCGGTGAAGGGCCCCGCGCTCTCGTCGCTGGCCCCGTCGCTCGCACCGCTGATCGGCGCCGACACGGTGCTGCTGCCGGCCATGAACGGCGTGCCCTGGTGGTTCTGCGACGGCGTGGCCGGCTGGGACGGCCGGCCGCTCGACAGCGTCGACCCAGGCGGTCGGATCGCCGCGGCGCTTCCGGTGGCGCAGGTGTTGGGCTGCGTGGTGCATGCGAGCGCATCGACCTCCGCCCCCGGCGTGGTGCAGCATGCGATGGGCCAGGGCCTGATCGTGGGCGAACCGGCCGGCGGCGCGACCGAGCGCGCCCGCACGGTCGCCGCTCTGCTGGCGCAGGCCGGCTTCGCGGCCACGGTCTCTGCCGATATCCGCTACGACATCTGGTACAAACTTTGGGGCAACCTGACGATGAACCCGCTCTCGGCCGTCACCGGCGCCACCATGGACCGGCTGCTCGACGACGACGACCTGCGCGGCTTCTGCGCCCAGGCGATGCGGGAGACGGCCGCCGTCGGCGCGGCGATCGACTGCAAGGTGACCCAGACGCCCGAAGAGCGTTTCGCGGTCACCCGCAAGCTGGGCGCCTTCAAGACCTCGATGCTGCAGGACGTGGAGGCGGGCCGGCCGATGGAGCTCGACAGCATCGTCTCAGCGGTGCAGGAGATCGCCCGCCGCCGCGGCGTGGCGACGCCCGCCGTCGATGCCCTGCTGGGCATCGCCCGCGTTTTCGGCCAGGTGCACGGGCTGTACCCGCGGAACGCAAGAACGCCGGCCACGGGCTAGGCCCGGGCCGGCGTCCTGGATATGCCCCGACAGGCGGGGCGCATGCGTCAGAAGTAGGCGCTGCGGTCGCGGATCCGGTGCATCTCCGCGATCTCGACCACCCAGACCAGTCCGTCGCCGATGTTGCCGGTGTGGCAGCTGTCGATGATCGCGGCGCGGATCACCGGCACCATCTCGTCGTCGGCCAGCACGCTGACCATGGTCTTGTCGGAGAAGTCGGCCAGCTGTTCCCGCACGGTGCGCTTGTCCATCGAGGCCGGGGCGGTGAAGCCCTCGGCCTTGAACAGCGTCACGCCGGGAAAGTTGGGGATGGCGCGCAGCGCCTCGCGCAGGCGCTCGACGCGGCTGGGGCGCACGATGGCGCGTATTTCCTTCATGGGATGGATTCCTTGTGTCGGGCCGTCAGGCCTCGAGGGGTTTTTCGTCGAACCAGCGGTAGAGCACCGGCAGCACCACCAGGGTCAGGAGCGTCGAGCTGAGCAGCCCGCCTATCACCACGATGGCGAGCGGCCGCTGCACTTCCGAGCCCGGGCCGGTGGCGAACAGGAAGGGCACCAGGCCCAGCAGCGCCACGGTGGCGGTCATCATCACCGGGCGGAACCGGGCCACGCAGCCTTCGCGCACCGCGGTCGCCACGTCCATGCCGTCCTCGCGCAGCTTGCGGATGTAGCTCACCAGCACCACGCCGTTGAGCACGGCGATACCCCACAGCGCGATGAAGCCCACCGACGCCGGCACGCTCACGTATTCGCCGGTGACGAACAGGCCGATCAGCCCGCCGATCGAGGCGAAGGGCAGCACCAGGATGATCAGCCCCGCCAGCTTCACCGAGTTGAACAGCATGAACAGCAGGAAGAAGATCGCAGCGATGGTCAGCGGCACGATCACCGACAAGGTGGACATGGCGCGCTCCATGTTCTCGAACTGTCCGCCGTACTCGAAGTAGTAGCCCTCGGGCAGCTTCACCTCGCGGTCGATGCGCCCCTGCGCCTCGGCCACGAAGCTGGCCAGGTCGCGGCCTTCCACGTTGGCACCCACCACCACCCGGCGCTTGCCGCTCTCGCGGCTGATCTGCGCCGGGCCGTCCATCAGCTGGATCTTGGCGACGGAATACAGCGGCACCTGCGCGCCGTGCGGCGTCGGCAGCAGCATGTTGCCGATCGCCTCGACCGAGTTGCGCACCTCCTCGGGGAAGCGCACCGCCACCGCGTACCGGCGCTCGCCCTCGTACAGGGTGGTGACCGCCTTGCCGCCGATGGCCGATTCGATCACGCCCTGCACGTCGGCCACGTTGAGGCCCTGGCGTGCGATCGCGTTGCGGTCGATGTCGATCATCAGCGCCTGCTGGCCCGAGAGCCGCTCGATCCGGATGTCCCGGCTGCCCGGAATGTCCTTCAGGATCCGCGCCACCTGCTCCGAGACGCGTTTCAGGTCGGTCAGCGTGTCGCCGAAGACCTTGATCGCGACCTGCGAACGCACGCCGGTCACCATCTCGTCCACCCGCTCCGAGATCGGCTGCGACAGCACGATCTGCACGCCCGGAATCGACGACAGCTTCTGGCGGATCTCCTCGTCGATCTCGTCCTGCGTGCGCTTGGATTCCGGGTCCAGGATCACGATCGGATCGGACTCGTTCGGCCCGGCCGGGTCCGCCGGCGATTCGCCGCGGCCCAGCTTGGAGACCACCGATTTCACGCCGTCGACGGCCGAGATGAGCTTCATCGCGTCCATCTCCATGCGGATCGACTCGTCGAGCGAGATGCTCGGCACCCGGTTGATCTGCGGCGTGAGCGCGCCTTCCTTCATCGTCGGCATGAAGGACTTGCCGAGGAACGGGAACAGCGCCAGAGAGGCCAGCAGCAGCAGCACCGAGACCGCCAGCGTCAGCTTGTTGCGCGCGGTGGCGCCGTCGAGCAGCCGCAGGTAGTGCCGCTTCATGAAGGCGATGATGCGGGTGTCGTGGTCGCCCGCGCCCGCCTTGACCTTCAGGAAGTAGGAGCACAGCACCGGCGAGAGGAAGAGCGACACCAGCAGCGAGACGAACAGCGCGATCGCGATGGTCATGGCGAGCGGGCCGAACATCTTGCCTTCCTGGCCCTGCAGCGCCATCAGCGGCAGGAACACCAGGATGATGATCATGATGCCGAAGATGGTGGGCACCGCCACCTCGTTGGTCGCCTGCAGGATGGTCCGCACCCGGGAGGCGCCGTCGTCCTTCATCTGGCCCAGGCGGTGGTAGACGTTCTCCACCACCACCACGGTCGCGTCCACCATCAGGCCGATCGCGATGGCCAGGCCGCCCAGCGACATCAGGTTGGCCGAGATGCCGTAGCGGTTCATCATGATGAAGGTGGTGAGCGGCGTGATGATCAGCGTCGCCACCACGATCAGGCTGGAGCGCACGTCGCCCAGGAACACGAACAGCACCACCACCACCAGCGCGATGCCTTCGAGCAGCACCTTGGCCACCGTCCAGATGGCCGAATCGACCAGGTCGGTCCGGTCGTAGAACGGCTGGATCTGCAGGCCGCCGGGCAGCATGCCCTTGCTGTTGATCTCTTCCACCCGCGCCTTGACCCGGGTGACGACTTCCTTGGCATTGCCGCCCCGCATCATCAGCACGATGCCGGAGACGGCTTCGGTGTAGCCGCCCTTGACGATCGCGCCCTGGCGCACCTCGTGGCCCAGCTTCACCTCGGCCAGGTCGCGCACGAACACCGGCACGCCCTTGTCTTCCTTCACCACGATGTTGCCGATGTCGTCGAGCGTGCGGATCAGGCCCACGCCCTGGATCAGGAACTGCTCGGTCGCCTGGGGCAGGATGCCGCCGCTGGCGTTGGAGTTGTTGGCGGCGATCGCATCGACCACCTTCTGCACCGACAGGCCGTAGTGGCGCAGCCGCGCCGGATCGACCAGCGCCTGGTACTGGCGCACGTAGCCGCCCTGGGAGTTGATCTCGGCCACGCCGGGGATCGAGCGCAGCAGCGGCCGCACCACCCAGTCCTGGATCGTACGGCGCTCGGTCAGCTCCGCGGGCGTCAGGGCGCGCTCGCCGTCGTCCGGATGGTTCAGGGTGTACTGGTACACCTCGCCCAGCCCGGTCGAGACCGGGCCCAGCACCGGCACGATGCCGGCCGGCATCCGCGGCGTCGCTTCGATCAGCCGCTCCATCACCAGCTGGCGTGCGAAGTACACGTCGGTCGCGTCGGTGAACACCAGCGTGATGATCGACAGGCCGCTCTTGTTGAGGGAGCGCATCTCCTCGATGCCCGGCAGGCCGGTCACCGCGATCTCGAGCGGCACGGTGACGAAGCGCTCGATCTCTTCGGGCGAGCGGCCGGGCGCCTCGGTCGCGATCTGCACCTGGACGTTGGTCACGTCGGGGAAAGCGTCCACCGAGAGGCGCGTGGCCTCCCGCAGACCGAAGGCGCACACCGCGAGGGCGAGCACCACCACCAGAAGCCGCTGACCCAGCGCGGCCCGTATCAGGGAAGCGATCATCGGGTTACTCCAGTTCGGCGCGCTTGCGCTCGTTGTTCAGGTGGAAGGCGCCGTCGGTGACGATCTGTTCGCCTTCCTTCGGGCCCTGCAGCAGCGGGCGCACGCCGTTGTTGCCGGCGCCGAGCTCGACCGGCGTCAGCCGGTACTGGTTGTCGCCGGTCTTCACGAAGACATGGTCGCGGTCGTTCTCGCGCACCACGGCCGCCACCGGCAAGGCCAGGGCGGGCTTGGCCGCGCCCGAAATGCGCATCGTGGCCAGCATCTGCGGCTTGAGCGAGCGCTGCGCGTTGTCGACCTGGGTACGGATCGCGACGGTGCGGGTCTCGGGCTGCACCGTGGCACCCACGTAGACGATCTTGCCGGTGATCGGCACGCCGTTGAGGGCGGGCACGTCGATCTCGACCGACTGGCCGGCCTCGACCGAGCTGGCGGCCTGCTCGGGCAGTGCACCCACGACCCAGACGTTGCTCAGGTCGGCCACGGTGAACATCGGGTCGCCCGGCTGGGCCACCTGGCCCTGGCTGACGGTGCGCTCGATCACCACGCCGGCGCGGGGTGCGCTGACGACGGTGGCTTCGGACAGCGTGCCCTGGCTGCGCAGCTGCGCGATCGCGGCGGGCGACACGCCCATCAGGCGCAGCTGGTCGGTGGCGGCGCGCAGTTCGGCGGTGGCGATCGCCAGTTCGGCTTCGCGGCGTTGCAGCTCGGCAGAGCCGATCACGTCGGCCTGGATCAGCTGGCGGGCGCGCTCCACCGCGCGCGATGCCAGCGACTGGTTGGAGTTGGCGCGCAGCACCGCCAGCTGGGCCTGCGTCAGTTCGGGGCTGGCGACGCGGGCGAGCGCCTGGCCGGCGCGGACGTTGTCGCCCGACTCGACCAGCACGTCGGTCACCCGGCCGGTCACCGAGGCGCCGATGCGCGACAGCAGGCGCTGGTTGGCCTCGATGCGGCCCGGGATTTCCTGGACGCTGGCGATGTCGGCCTTCTTCAGGGGTTCGACCTTGAAGTTGGACGCCATCTCGGGCTTGACCTTGACGACCATCGGGTCCTGGGGGGCGGCCTCGGCGGCCGGCGCGGCAGGCGCTTCGTTGGACTTGCCGCAGCCCTGCAGGGCCAGCAGGGTGCACAGCGCGAGCGCGGCGGCCATGCCGGGGCGGCGGGCGAAGGAAGAAGAGAAAGTCTGCATGGTGGGTCTCGACTGGAGCAAAGGAGGGGCGCTCAGCGCGCCAGGGCGCCAGGGGTGGCGAAGCGGCCGGAGAGCAGATCCAGCTCGGTACGGGCGGCCTGCACCTGGTAGCGGGCGGTGATCAGGTCGGCGCGCACGCCGCGCAGCACCCGCTGGGCATCGAGCACGTCCAGGATGCCGCGCTCGCCGAAGCGGTAGGCGGCGTCGGCCACGCGCAGGGCGGCCTCGGCATCGCGCACCGCGCCTTCGCTCAGGGCCTGGACCCGCAGGCCCGCCATCTCGAGCGCCTTGGAGGCGTACTGCAGCTGCTGCTCCAGCTCGGCGCGGCGGCCTTCGAGTCGCACGCCGGTGCGGGCCACTTCGGCATCGGCTTCGGCGATCGGGCCGGCGCGCTGGTCGAGCAGCGGAATCTGCAGGCTCACGCCCAGGATGTTCTGCTTCACCTCGGGCTCGCGGCTCTGGGTGTAGTTGAGGGTGACGCCCGGCCAGCGGCCGGCACGCGCGCCGCCCAGCTGGGCCCGTGCCCGGTCGTTCTCGGCCTGCAGCACCCGCAGTTCGGGGTTCTGCGAGAGAGCTTCGACGCGCAGGGTCTCCAGCGGCGGCACGTTGGCCGAGTCGGTCAGCGAGGCGTCCAGTTGCCAGCGGGCGGGCAGGGCGCCGGCCGCGAGGCGGTTCAGGAAAATGGCCGCCTGTTCGGCCTGCAGCAACGCCGATTGCTGCAGCGAGCGGGCGTTGACGATCTCGGCCTCGGCCTTGATCAGCTCGTAGCGGGGTGCTTCGCCGCTGTCGACCCGGGCGCGGACCCGCGAATTGACCTGTTCGAGCAGCGACAGGGCCTCGCCCGCCGCCACCGCTTCCGACTGGCGCAGCAGGTATTCGTAGGCGCGCAGCCGGATCTGGGCGACCAGCTCATTGCGGGTCACCGCCACCTGTTGCGCGCTGCCGCGCTCCCCCGCGGTGGCGGCCTCCACCCGGGCCCGCCGCACCAGCGGGTTCTCGATCAGCTGCGACACGCCGACCGTCTGCAGCCGGCCCGACAGGCTGCTGGCGCCGGCACGGGGCGTCTGGTCGCCCCGGGTGTAGTCGAGCGTGGGGTTGGGCAGCGCACCCGCCGAGGTGATCGCGGCCAGCGCGCCCTGGCGGGCGCGCTCGGCGGCCAGCAGGCCGGGGTTGTACTGCAGCACCGTGTCTGTCAACTGCTGCAGGCTGATCCGGGGAGCGTCGGCCATCGGAGCGAGTGCCGCGGCACCCGCCGCCGTCGCGGCCGGCAGATTGAGAGCGGGTGCGCCACCCGAAGGGGCGGGCGGGGCCGACCTTGGTGCGACCGTGCCGGGCAGCAGGGTCGGCGGCGTCTGGGCCAAGGCGACCGCGGAATGCAGCAGCGCGAACGCCACCACTGCCAGCGCAGGATGATTTTTTTTCAGTCGATGGGACATGGGTTGCAGCCTTGGAAAAGGCGGAACAAGACGAAACGACGCAGCGTCCGGCGAGGCCGGAGATACGGATGCGAAAACGGAAAGATCGCCCACGCCCTCTCGGGCGCGCGATCAGGCGCGAAGCGTGCGGGGAGGGCGCAGGAGGTCGCGGACCCAGGGGGTCGGCGCTGGCAGATGATCGAGCGGCACGATGCTGTGCGCCACCTGCGTGCAGGTGTCCGAAGACGGCTGCCAGGCCATCATCTCGGTACGATCGTCGTTGGTGGCCTGGGTGTCCAGCACCACCTGGGCGGCCGCTGCGCTGAGGCCGTTCCTGTCGGATTCCGGATAGCAGAAGACGAATAGCGTCTCTGCCACCGCGACCGCCGCCCCTACCGCGATTTCGCTGCCGGACACCGGCGCGAGCGTGATCTTGGCCGCGTCCAGATCGACCGGTTGCCGACGGCAGCCGTTGCCCGCCAGCGCGGTGAGCGCGAGCAGGAGCAACAGGACGGCAGCGGCGAAGGTGCGAAAAGACAGAACCGAGGGCATGCGGACGGGTGAATCGATGCTGGAGAGCAACAACGGAAGCCCATATTCTGCACGATTCGCATTAACGTGACGAAACGGTAATGGTGAATACCCTGTGAGGAGGTTTTAGACGGCTGCTTCTGGTAGGGAAACGCGGCGCTTCGCCGGACAGCAGCGCTGCGCTGGCGCTCGCGGCCCTCACCGGGTCGCCAGCAAGGCGTCGACCATGTGGATGTCTTGGGGTACCAGGGTGCCGGCCGCCTGGCGCAGCCGGATCTGGCCCAGCAGCAGGTTGTAGCGGGCCTGGGCCAGGTCGCGCTTGGTCTGGTAGAGCTGGCTCTGCGCGTTGAGCACGTCGATGTTGATGCGCACGCCCACCTGGTAGCCGAGCTGGTTGGCTTCCAGTGCGCTCTGGCTCGATGCCTCGGCCGCTTCCAGCGCCTGCACCTGGCCCGCGGCCGAGAGCGTGCTGAAGAACAGTGCACGGGTGGCCTGCGCCACGTTGCGGCGGGTGGCGTCGAGGTCGGCCACCGCTTTCTCTTCCAGCGACAGGGTTTCACGCACCCGGTTCTGGATGGAAAAACCCGCGAACAGGGGGACGTTGAGCTGCACGCCCACCGACGCCTGTTGGGCCCGGTACGACACCGACGGAATCACCGTCGTGCCGTTGGGATAGCGGGCCACGTTGTAGCCCGCGGTGACATCCACCGTGGGAAGGTGGCCCGCCTCGGCTTTCCTGACTTCGAGGCGGGCCACCTCGAGGGCGATCTGTGCCTGGCGAATCGAGGGCTGGTAGGCCTGCGCCTCGTCGACCCACCGGTCGGGCGTGTCGGGCATCAGCCGCGGCAGGCGCGCCGTCGGGTCGAGCGCATGGGGCACGGTGCCGTAGCGGCCCACCAGCTGGTCGAGTGCGGCCCGCTTGGTCCGCAGATCGTTGTCGGCCCCTATCTCCTGCGCCACCACCAGGTCGTAGCGCGCCTGGGCCTCCCGCGCATCGGTGATGGTGGCATTGCCGAGCTCGAAATTGCGCTGTGCGGACGCGCGTTGCTCCGACACCGCCTGCTTCTGCGCCTGCACGACGCCCAGGGTGTCTTGCGCAGCCAGCACGTCGAAGTAGGCGGTGCTGGTGCGCACGATCAAATCCTGCGCTGCCGTGTCGAGTGCCGCGCGGGCGATCTCGATCTGCCGCTGTCCCTGGGTGAAGGTCAGGGCATTGACGGGGCGGTACAGCGGCTGCGACGCATTGATGCCCAATTGCTGCGTGGTCACGCCGCTGTCGGCACGCGGCAGGCTCAGGTCGTTGTAGGCCCGGGATATGCCGGCCGACAATCCCGCGGAAGGCAGCAAGCCCGCGCGCGCTTGTTCCCCGCGGCTGACCGCCGCGTCGTAGTTCGCCTGGGCCGACTGGAATGCCGCGTCGTAGCCGCGCGCCGCGTCGTACAGCTCCACCAGAGTTTGCGCGGGCGCCTGGCCCGCGGCGAGCAACGCCGATGCCACCAGCGGAATGTGGCGAAAGGGCCGCAATGACATGAGCCGAAGAGTGCGCATAGTGGTGGGCAGGGTTGGGACGAACAGGCGTAGCACGGCATGCACCTCGTCGAAGAGGCGCATCGACCGACAATCAGTGAGAGAGGGCCGCCGGCCGGTCAGTAGCGCGGAACCGATGCGTCCTGCTCGACCGACCAGGCATCGATGCCGCCGGCGATATTCACGACCTTCTCGAATCCGTTCTGGGCCAGGAATGCCGCCACGCGCTGGCTGCGGGCACCGTGGTGGCAGAGACAGGCGATGGGCGCCTCGGCATCGAGCTCCGCCAGGCGCGTCGGAATCTCGTTCATCGGGATCGAGACCAGCGAAAAGCCAAGGGGCCGGACGGCGGCCGTCTGGGTTTCCCAGGACTCGCGTACGTCGAGCACGACCGGCTGGGCCGCGCCATGGCCTGCGCGCCAGGCGTCGAATTCTGCAGGGCGAACCTGGGCGATGGATGAAGGCTGCATGGGGCGGACCTGGACGAAAGGGAAGGAATCAGAACTGGAAGCGGGAAGGCTCGGGGAAGTTCTGCAGGCGCTGGGCCACGGTGTCCCAGGGCTGGCGTGTCTCGTAGGTGGTTTCGCCGGTACGGGTGACATAGGTCATGCGCATCACCGGCTCTTCGCCTACGATGGCCGATAGCCGGCCGCCGACCTTGAGTTGCGACAGCAGCGTCTGCGGCACCTGCGCGACCGAGCCGCTCAGCACGATCACGTCGAACGGCCCGCCCAGCGACACACCGATCGCGCCGTCGGCCGTGCGCACCTCGACGTTGGCGATGCCCGCGCGTTGCAGGTTCTGGCGCGCGATCTCGGCCAGGTCCGCGTCGATCTCCAGCGTCAGCACCCGGGCCGACCGGCGGGCGAGCAGCGCCGCCATGTAGCCCGAGCCCGTGCCGATCTCGAGCACCGCCTCGTGGGGCTTCACCTCCAGCTCTTCCAGCGTGCGGGCTTCCACCTTGGGAGCCAGCATGCACTGCCCGCCCGGGAGCGGCACTTCCAGGTCCATGAAGGCCAGGCTCTGCATCGCGGGGGGCAGGAAGTCCTCGCGCCGCATCGTGGCCAGCAGGTCGAGCACGTCGTTGTCGTGCACGTCCCACGGGCGGATCTGTTGCTCGACCATGTTGAACCGGGCCTGGTCGGTGGTCGTGGCGTTCGGGAAGGGCGTGTTGAGGGGCATGTTCATCGGGTTCTTTCGGGGCGTCGAGGCAAACCTGCCGATTTTAGGGCGCCGCGGCGCCGGCGACGGCGGGTACCGCCAGGCCGTTCAGCAACAGGTCGATCTGGGTGCGCAGGAAACGCTCGGGGTCGAAGCCATCGGCAGCACAGTCGGGATCCAGCATCAGGAACATCATGGGCGCCTTGAGCGCATAGGCCGCGTACGCCACGTCCACCGCCCGGAATTCGCCCCGGTCCACGCCCCGCTGCACGATGCGGGCCAGCAGAGCCGTCCCCGGCGCTTCCACCTCCTGCGCATAGAACGCGGCCAGTTCGGGGAAGTTGCACGCCTCGGCCATCATCAACTTGCAGATGCCGCTCGCCTTGCTGCGGCCCACCTGCTGCCACCAGACATTCATGGCGTAGACCAGCATCTCGGCCGAATCGGCGGTGAACCCGTCGATCTCCGCGGACCAGCCGGCGTACATGCCACTGATGTTCTCGCGCACCACGGCCTTGAAGAGCTCTTCCTTGCTGGGAAAATAGAGAAAAAGCGTGCCTTTGGAGACCCCCGCGCGCGCCGCGACCTCTTCGACCCGGGTAGCCGCATACCCTTTTTCCACGAACACGTCGACGGCGGCCGCCAGGAGTTCGCCCGGTCGCGCCTCCTTGCGGCGTTCGCGGCGTGGTGTCTCGTCGGCAGGGGGGGGATGCAGGTTCGGCATATTAATGACTGGCTGGTTATTAGTGTACGGCGAGCCTGTCGCCCAGGTCAATGCGCGTGAAGGTGCGGGGCCGGCGTCGCGGCCTTGTCTTGCACCGGAAGAACCGTGCCCCACCTAGCATGGGCATCGCCGTTCATCCAGCGCTTCACGGCCGCAGAGGCCGTCCACACAAGGAACCCCATGTCTGACTCTCAAGAAACCATCGTGCTCGGCGGCGGCTGCTTCTGGTGCACCGAAGCCGTCTTCGACCGCGTGCGCGGCGTGACCGACGTCGAAAGCGGCTACTGCAACGGCGACGGACCTCGGCCGAGTTATGAGCAGGTCTGCACCGGTCGCACCGGGTATGTCGAGGTGGTCAAGCTCACCTTCGATCCATCGGTGATCGACCTGCGCGCGCTGCTGGAGATTTTCTTCGTGGTGCACGACGCGACGACGCTCAACCGCCAGGGCAACGACGTCGGCACCCAGTACCGCAGCGGCATCTATACCGCCAGCGACGAACAGAAGGCCATCGCCGACGAGATGATCGCCCGCGTCCAGCAAGACCCGGCCCTGCGCGGTGCGAAGGTCGTGACCGAGGTGGAGCCGCTGCGGGACTACTACCCCGCCGAGGACTACCACCAGGACTATTTCCTGCAGCATCCTCGACAGGGGTACTGCGCCTTCGTCGTGGGCCCTAAGGTGGAGAAGTTCCGCAAGACCTTCGCCCAGCACCTGAAAGCCTAGCTTCCTGCGCCACCGCGGCCCGAGACGGTCGCGGTGGCGCCCGTCTTTCGGCGAGAATCGGCGCCTGCACGGCCTCCGCGGCCGCTGTCCTGCCAGCCGATGCCCGCCCGCACCCTTCCTTTTCGCAAGTCGTCCATTCTGCTGCGCCAGCGCGCGGCAGGATGGTGGCTGCTCGTCCTGCTGGTGCTGGCGCCGTGGCTCGGCAACCTGCACGCGGTCCTGCATCCGGTGGCTCCGCCCGGTGGCTGGATCGCACAGCACCATGCAGCCGCCGACGCATCCGGTCGGCCGGCGGGCGATGCGGACGCCACGCCCGTGCAGGCCGGCAGGCCCCACGGGCTTCAGCGCTTGTTCGGCTCCCACGACGCGGGCGACTGCCGCGTCTACGACCAGTTGCTGCACGCGGATGCGCTGCCGCATGCGCCGCCGCCGGTGGTCGCGGCCGTCTGGAAAGCCATCCGATTCGTGGCGCCGCCGCAGCCGCAGCGGTCTTGCGGCAGCGCGGTTTTCGAGGCGCGCGCGCCCCCTCCCACGCGTTGAACCTGCGCGGCGCCGGGGGCGCTGCCGCTTCTCGGCGACCGGTCCCGCATCGGCCGCTGGCCGCCGTCCGCACCTGTCCCGCGTGCGCTCGGCCTGTCCCGTTCAACGAGTTTTCACCATGTTCATTCCTTTTCGCAGCAGCGCTCTGGGCGCGGCCGCCTTTTCCCTGTGCACGCTGCTCGCGTCGGCTTCCGCCTCGGCGCAGAACGCCTCGGCCGACGCTGCCGACGCGCGTATGTCCCATCTTCGCGAGGTCACCGTCACCGGCAACCCCCTCGGCGCCACCGACACGGTGGTGCCCGCCGAACGCCTGCAGGGCGACGAGCTCACCCTGCGCAGCCGGACAACCCTGGGCGAGACGCTCGACGGCCTGCCGGGTGTCAGCAGCACCTATTTCGGCCCCAACGCCAGCCGGCCGATCATCCGCGGCCAGGACGGCGACCGCATCCGCATCCTGCAGAACGGCGGCGCGACCCTGGACGCGTCGGCGCTCAGCTTCGACCACGCGGTGCCGACCGAGGCGCTGACCACCGAGCGTATCGAGGTGCTGCGCGGCCCGGGCGCGCTGCTCTACGGCGGCAGCGCCGTCGGCGGCGTGGTCAACGTGATCGACAACCGCATTCCGCATGCGCCGATCGACGGCGTGACCGGCAAGGTCGACGGCGGCCTGGCCACCGGCAACCGCGAGCGCAGCGGCGCCGCGATGGTGGAGGGCGGCAACGAGCGCTTCGCGATCCACGCCGACGTGTTCGACCGCAAGACCGACGACGTGCGGGTGCCGGTGCAGCTCGACTGCGCCAAGCCCGGCGCGCCCGGCCTGGCGCGGCGCATCTGCAACTCGGCCAGCAGTTCCCATGGCGGCGCAGTGGGTGGCACGATGTTCTTCGACCGCGGCTACCTGGGCGCGTCGGCCAGCACCTACCGCACCGACTACGGCACTGTGGCCGAGGACGACGTGACCATCGGCATGCGCTCCAACCGCTACGCGCTCGAGGGCCTGTGGCGCATCGATGCCGGCCCGCTGGAGAGCATCAAGTTCAACGCGAGCCACACCGACTACGTGCATACCGAGTTCGAAGGCGGCGCGCCCGGCACCACCTTTCGCAACCGCGGCAACGACCTGCGGATCGAGGCGCGCCACCGGCCGATCGGCGCCCTGCAGGGCGTGGTCGGCCTGCAGGCCGAGGCCAACCGCTTCTCGGCGCTGGGCGAGGAGGCCTTCGCACCCGCCAGCCGCACCCGCTCCACCGCGCTCTTCGCCCACGAGGAGCTGGCCACCGGCTGGGGCAAGCTGACCTTCGGCGCCCGTACCGAGCAGGTCAAGGTACAGTCTTTCGGCAATCCCGACGTGGACCGGTTCGAGGTGGGAACCCACACCTTCAACCCGCACAGCGCGGCGGTGGGTGCACTGGTCCAGCTCGCGCCCGAATGGCAGCTGACCAGCAACCTGGCCTACACCCAGCGCGCACCCAAGGACTACGAGTTGTTCGCCAACGGCCCGCACGTGGCGACCGCCGCCTGGGAAACCGGTGACGGCTCGCTGGGCATGGAAAAATCGACCGGCCTCGACCTGGGTGCCGCCTGGAAGCAGGGCCCGCACCGTTTCTCGGTGACCGGCTACGTCACCCGCTTCTCCCGTTACATCGGCCTGGCGCCGACGGGGGACGTGATCTCCGAAGACGGCGTTCGCAATCCGCCCGCCGGAACCGACGCGCTGCCCGAGTACCGCTATTCCGGCGTGCGTGCCCGCTTCTACGGTGTCGAGGCCAGCGGCAAGGTGCGCCTGTGGGGCGACAGCGGGCTCATGGCCGCGCCCGCGGCGGTGGAGGGCTCGGCGCTCGACCTGAACCTGCGCGGCGATCTGGTCCGCGCCGAGAACACCGACACCGGCCAGCCGCTGCCGCGCATCGCACCGGTGCGTGTCGGTGCCGGCCTGCAGTGGTCCAGCGGCCCGTGGCGCGTCGGCGGCGGTTTCGACCACAGCGCGGCGCAGCGCCGGGTGCCGAACGACGGCTCTCGCGCGACCGGCGCATTCACGCTGTGGAACGCCTCGCTCGGCTACACCACCCAGGTGCAGATGGGCAGCGTGCGCAGTTCGGTGCTCTGGTATGCCCGGCTCGACAACATCACCGACCGGCTGGCGTACACCGCCACCTCGATCCTGACGACGACCGCCTTCCCGCGCGCGCCGCTGCCGGGCCGCAGCCTGAAGGTCGGCCTGCGGGCCGAGTTCTAGCCGTCCGGCGGGCGGGCGCCCGGCCGCGGCCCGCCTGCGGTCAGGGCGCCAGCCGCTCGCGCTGCCAGGTGTCGTCGGCCTGCAGCCGGTACTGCAGCCGGTCGTGCAGCCGGCTTTTGCGGCCTTGCCAGAACTCCCACCGGTCGGGTACCAACCGGTAGCCGCCCCAGTGCGGCGGACGCGGCGGCTGCAGCAGAAACTGCGCGCCGTACCTGGCGGCATTGGCCACCAGCACCGCCCGGCCGGGGATCACCTGGCTCTGCGGACTGGCCCAGGCGCCGATCCGCGAATCGAGCGGGCGGCTGCGGAAGTAGTCATCGCTTTCCTCCGCGCTGGTTCGCTCGACCCGGCCTTCGATCCGCACCACCCGCTCCAGCTCGACCCAATGGAACTGCAGCGCCGCGAACGGGTTGCCCGCCAGTTGCCGGCCCTTGCGGCTGTCGTAGTTGGTGAACCAGACGATGCCGCGCGTGTCGTAGCCCTTGACCAGCACGATGCGGCTGCTGGGCCGCAGATCGCTGCCGACGGTCGCGAGCGTCATCGCGTTGGGCTCCGGAACCGCGCTCGCCAGCGCCTCCGACAGCCAGCGGTCGAATTGTGTGAGCGGGTCGGCATCGGAGTCCTGCTCGCCGAGTTCGGCGCGCTCGTAGCTCTTGCGCAGGGCCGCGATATCGGCGGGCGAGGGCGGTGGGTGGGGGTGGGAAACCATCGTCGAATTGTGCATCGCATAGAGTGCGCTGTCCGCCCGGGCCGTCGCCCGTCAGCACCCACCGAACCGAGCTATTCAGATGCCGCCCTTCCTGCCGTCATGGCCCACGGTGCTGGTCCTCGCCTCCGGCAAGGGCGAGCGCTTTCTCGCCTCGGGCGGCCAGGTGCACAAGCTGCAGGCCGACCTGTGCGGCCGCAGCGTGCTGGACCGGACACTGGACGCGGTCCGTGCCAGCGGCCTGCCCTGGCACGTGGAGGATGCGGGCCATCCCGGCATGGGCGATTCGGTGGCCACGGCGGTACGGGCGACGCCGGGCGCGCCGGGCTGGCTGGTCCTGCCCGCCGACCTGCCGCTGATCGCACCCGCGACCCTCATTGCCGTGGCCGGTGCACTGGCGGCCGGCACGGCATCGGCCGTGCTGCCCTGGGTGGCGGGCCAGCGCGCCCATCCGGTCGGCTTCGCGGGTTCGCTCGGACCGGAACTGTCGAACCTCGCAGGAAAAGAAGGCGCGCGGCACATCCTGTCGCGGCTGGATGCTATGAAAAGAGTAGCAAATATCCTGCTCGACGACGTCGGCGCCATCACCGACATCGACACCGTGGACGACCTGCGTCGCGCTGCCGTATCGTTGCATCGCCAGGGCTACGGGCCGGCGTTGTGATCAGCGTGGCTCGATCACGCCGCAGGCGATCCGCACTCCCGAATCGCCTGCGGGCCGGGTGCTGTCGCCGTCACGGTCCTGCTGCACGACCAGCGCGCGGCCCAGTACCCCGATGGGGCCGCTGCCCAGGCCGATCGCGCGGGTATCGAAGCTGAAGATGGCGGTACCGGTACTGTCGGCGTGCAGGCTCGGCAGTTCGCCGGCCTGTGCGCCACCGTCTCCGAAACGGCCGTGCTGCGTTCCCAGCGGATTGAACGGCGCACCCGCCGCTTGACCATCGCCTGAGCAGTCGCCGATCTCATGGATGCGAAAACCGAGCTCCGTGCGAGGCGGCAAGCCTCGGACCGTTCCGGTGACCTGCACGAAACCGCCGAGCTGCCGAAACCCGATGCTTCCGCTCGCCGCATGGTCGGCCGTGGGTTGCAGGTCCGCCACCGCGGCGGCGCCTTGCGGCGGGCTGGCGCAGCCTGCCAGCAGCAGGGACAGGCAGGCGGCCGAGGTGGAAGAGGCGATCGGAGGGCGGACGAGCGGCGGTCGGGCGGACATGCGCCGCACTCTAAGCGGCGCGTCTCAGCGGGATGCTTCCGCTTGTGACAGCCGCAGGATGCGGGCCAGCGCCTTGTCCTCGATGCCCATCTCGCGCAAGGACGCATAGGTGGCGTGCGCATAGTCGCGGGTGGTGCCGAAGCGGCCGCTGGCGGTCGCGAAGATGCTCTGGTACTGCGCATCGGTCAGCTCGCCGGTGTGGTGGGGGCTGTGGCGCGACAGCGTGAAGGCCAGTGCCCGCACCGGGCCTTCCGCAGTGCGCAGCGGCAGCCACCGCGGGTCGTAGACGCCGGTCACCATCTCGCGTTTCCAGAGGTCGATCAAGGTCTGCCGACCGCGCGCGCCCTGCACCCGAAACACGACACCCTTGCAGCTGCCGCCCGTCAGCAGGCCGAAGACCAGACCCTTGCATTCCGGCGTACCGCGGTTCACCGCGCTCCACATCTTGAGCGCCCGGTGCCAGCCGTGCACCAGCGCCGGCCGGCGCTCCTGGAACGGGAAATCGGGGCGCCAGATCAACGACCCGTAGCCGAAGATCCACAGATCCTGCTGTCCGCCCCACTGCGCCAGCGCCTGTTCCAGCATCGCCTGCGGGTCGCGCGGCGGCCGCGCCGGTCCGATGGAAGGCGGTGCGCGGTCGCGCGAAGGCGGGGTGCGGGAAGTAGAGGACATTTACAATTTCGCGGTGGCGACAAGCCATTATTCACCTGGACTTTCTGCATGAACACCTCGAGCGATTCCGACAGCCAGCAGCGTTTCGCACTGGGCCTCATGGGCGTGCTGATCGTGGTCCTGCTCGCCGTCGTCGTGGGTTCGGTGGTGCAGCGGCAGTGGCACCCGCACCACCGGCGGGCCGCGGTCGCCGATTCCACCTCGGTCGAAGGCGCCCGGGTGCTGATCGAGGAAGGCATCGTCAAGATCTATTTCGCACCCGGCAGCGCGGCCCTCGCATCCAGCGCGGAAAAGGCGCTGGCCGACGTGGTCAAGGGCATGGGCGTGGGCATGCGGGCAGTGGTGCTCAGCTACCAGTACCCGGCGCTGGGCCCGAACGACAGCGCGGCCCTCATCCGCCGCCGTGCCGCCCAGGTGCGCGAGATGCTGATGGGACTGGGCCTGCCCGACGACAAGATCGAGCTGCGGTCGCCCGCCCAGGCCGGCGGCTCCAGCGCCGGCGAAGACCGGGAGCTGGCCAACCGCATCGACGTGATGCTGGTGAACTGAGCCGACGCGCGGCGCCGGCCGGGGCCGCTGACACCGGTCGGCCCACGCCGCCCGGCGGCTTGCGCGGCTAGCCCGCAGGCTCCGCGATATCCCGCGCCAGCTGTGCGATCTGCTCCTGCGAAAGCCCCGGCGCCTGCACCGGACGACGCTCCGGCCACCGGCGGAAATGCGCGCGCTGCGATTTGGCGTACGACGGGTCGTAGTGCTGTGTCGCCAGCTCCGAAAACAGCTGCGGCAGCGTGCCCGCCAGCGCCAATGCCTGCCACGCCGCGATGACCTCCTTGCCGTGCAACTGCTTCAGCGGCTCGAACTGGCCGGCCAGCCACTCGGGGCGGTCGCCCAGGTAGGCATAGTCGCGCAGCAGGTATTCCAGTCGCGCCGGTTCGGGCACCTGCAGTTCCACGCACGGACTGTCGCGCATCCGCTCGACCAGCGGGATCGGCACGTTGAGCCGGCCGATGCGGCGGCCTTCGCCTTCGACATACAGCGGGCGGGCCGGATCGCAGCGCTCGATCACCGCGGCTATTGCCGTTTCGAAGGCGGTTTGCGAGGGTTGGGGCGTGTCGGGCAGGGCGCCGAGCAGCGATCCCTTGTGGCGGGCCAGGCCCTCCAGGTCGAGCGTCTGGTGGCCCTGGCTTGCCAGGGCGTGCAGCACCCGGGTCTTGGCGCTGCCGGTGGGGCCGCAGACGACCACCAGCGGAAGCTGCGGCGCCTGCTGCTCCAGCGTGTCGATCACATGCCGCCGCCAGGATTTGTAGCCGCCCGCGAGCTGCTGTGCGTCCCAGCCGACCATGCGCAGCCAGGTGGTCATCGATCCGCTGCGCAGCCCGCCCCGCCAGCAATACACCAGCGGTTTCCAGCCGGCGGGCCGGTCGGCGAAATGGTTCTGCAGATGGCGCGCCAGGTTGGCCGCCACCATGCCGCCGCCGACGCGCCGGGCCTCGAAGGCGCCTTGCTGCTTGTAGAGCGTGCCGACGATGCGGCGCTCGTCGTCGTCGAGCACCGGGCAGTTGATCGCGCCGGGAATGTGGTCGAGGGCGAACTCGGCGGGCGAGCGGGCGTCGACGATGGTGTCGAAGCCGTGGCGGTCGGCTACCCGGGTGGGCGGCCTCATGCGGTCACCACCAGGCCGGGCGGGCCGCTGTCCATGCGGCCGACGACCGCGGCGTCGCCGAAGCCCTCGGCGCGGAAGATCGCCTGCACCGCGCCCAGCGCCTCGGGCGCGCAGCTCACCAGCAGGCCGCCGCTGGTCTGGGGGTCGCTCAGCAGGGCCTGGGCGATGGCGGGCAGCCCGGCGGCCAGTTCCACGTCGGTGCCGTAGCCGCTCCAGTTGCGGCCCGATGCGCCGGTGATGCAGCCGGCCTCCGCCAGCGCGGCCACGCCGGGCAGCAGCGGCAGGCTCGGCCAATGCAGCGTGGCGCGCAGGCCGGCGCCGCGGGCCAGCTCCAGCGTATGGCCGGCGATGCCGAAGCCGGTCACGTCGGTCAGCGCATGCACGCCCTCGCAATCGGCCAGGGCGATGCCGGGGGTGTTGAGGCGGGTGGTGGTGTCGATCAGCCGCGCATAGCCGTCGGCATCGAGCAGGTTCTTCTTGAGCGCGGCCGACAGCACGCCCACGCCCAGCGGCTTGCCCAGCACCAGCAGGTCGCCGGCGCGGGCGTCGCGGTTGCGCCGCACCTTCGACGGATGCACCAGGCCCATCACCACCAGGCCGTAGATCGGCTCGACCGAATCGATGGTGTGGCCGCCCGCGATCGGGATGCCCGCGGCGCGGCACACCGCCTGGCCGCCCTCGACCACGCGGCCGATCACCTCCACCGGCAGCTGGTTCACCGGCATCGCGACCAGGGCCAGGGCCATGATCGGCCGGCCGCCCATCGCGTAGACGTCGCTGATCGCGTTGGTGGCGGCGATGCGGCCGAACTCGAACGGGTCGTCGACGATCGGCATGAAGAAATCGGTGGTGGCGATCAGGGCCTGCGCGTCGTTCAGGCGGTAGACGGCGGCGTCGTCGGCGGTTTCGATGCCGACCATCAATTCGGGCGGGATGATGCCCGCGCCGCTGCTGCGCAGGATCTGCGACAGCACCCCCGGCGCGATCTTGCAGCCGCAGCCACCGCCATGCGAAAAAGCGGTGAGCCGGATCGGCGCATCGGGGCGCGAAGGGGAAATATCGACGGGGGTGGGGTTGTCGTGCATGGGGTCCTCGGGGTGAACAGAATTATCGCGAGCGCCAGGGTTTCTAGAATCGCGGTTCCTGCGTGCCCTGCGCGCGCTCCGGGCATTGCGCCCACCCGTCCTCCACCGGCTCCCAGCCCCCTCCCATGAAACTCCTTCGCCTTGCCTCGGCCCTCGCACTGTCCGTCTGCGCGCTGCTGTCCCACGCCCAGACCGGCACGCTGCGCGTCTCGGCCATCCCCGACGAGGCACCGACCGAGCTGCAGCGCAAGTTCGCACCCCTGGGCGACTACCTGGCCCGCGAGACCGGGATGGCGGTGCAGTTCACCCCGGTCACCGACTATGCGGCGGTGGTCGAGGGGCTGGCCTCGCAGAAGATCGACCTGGCCTGGCTGGGAGGCTTCACCTTCGTGCAGGCCCGCCAGCGCACCCAGGGCGGCGCGGTGCCGATCGTGCAGCGTGCGGAAGACGAGAAGTTCACCAGCAAGTTCATCGTGCCCACCGCCAGCACCGCGCAGACGCTGGCCGATTTGAAGGGCCGCAGCTTCGCCTTCGGCGCGCCGTCGTCCACCTCGGGCAGCCTGATGCCGCGCTTCTTTTTGCAGCAGGCGGGCCTGGTGCCCGAGCGCGACTTCAAGACCGTGGCCTTCAGCGGCGCGCACGACGCGACGGTGGCCTTCGTCGCCGCCGGCCGGGCCGAGGCCGGCGTGCTCAACGCGTCGGTGTGGGACAAGCTGGTCGAGTCCGGCAATCCCAACGCCGCCAAGGTACGGGTGCTGGCCACCACGCCCACCTACTACGACTACAACTGGACGGTGCGCCCGGGCCTCGACGCCGCCGTCACCAAGAAGCTGACCGACGCCTTCCTGAAGCTGGATCCTTCGCGCCCCGCCGACAAGGAAATCCTGGCGCTGCAGCGCGCGACCCGTTTCATCCCCACCCGGTCGTCCAACTACGACGGCATCGAGGCGGCGGGCAAGTCGGCCGGCCTGATCAAGTAAGCGGGCAGGCCCGAGAGAAAGCAGGAACGGCGCGTGTCCTTCGCTCTGGCCGATTGCGGCCTGGTGCATGCCCAGGGCCGCCGCGCACTGCAGGCGGTGACGCTGGCGGCCGCCCAGGGCGAACGGGTGGCCGTGATCGGCCCGTCGGGCGCCGGCAAGACGACGCTGCTGCGGGTGCTGGGCGCCGCGCTGCGGCCGGGCGAAGGCACGGTGACGCTGCTGGATGCCGCGCCCTGGCAACTGGGCCGCGCGCCTCTGCGGCGGCTGCGCGGCCGCATCGGCACGGTGCACCAGCAGGCGCCGATCCCGCCGCGTCTGCGGGTCGTCACCGCGGTGCTGGCCGGGCGGCTGGGGCAGTGGCCGCTGTGGCGGGCGCTGGCCTCTTTGGTGTACCCGAGCGATCTGCGCGGGGCCGTCGCCGTGCTGGCCGAGGTGCAGCTGGCCGACCGGCTGTTCGACCGCTGCGACCGGCTCTCGGGCGGCCAGTTGCAGCGCGTCGGCATCGCCCGCGTGCTCTACCAGGCGCCCGACCTGCTGCTGGCCGACGAGCCGGTGTCGTCGCTCGATCCGGCCCTGGCCGACCGGGCGCTGGCGGTGCTGGCCGCCCAGGCCGACCGCAGCGGCGCGACGCTGGTCGCCTCGCTGCACACGGTCGAGCTGGCGCTGAAATGGTTTCCGCGCATCGTCGGCATGCGGGAGGGGCGCATCGTGTTCGATGTGCCGGCGGCGGCGGTGACGGCCGAGATGCTGCGGGCGCTGTACGCCTCGGACGACGCGGGCGGCGAGGGGCACGGTGCGGCGCCGCCTGCGGCCGCATCCGCCGCGCCATTCGCATCCGCCGCACCTGGCGCACCTGCCGCACCGCGCAGCGGCACCGCCCGGCCCCACTGCCTGTGAACACCGCCCCGCGCGTGGCGCAACCCTTGTCGGCGGTGCCGCTGCGCGACCCCGCCTGGCGCGGCCGCTGCCTGTGGACCGTCGCCGCGCTCGCCATCGCCTGGCCGACGCTGGTGCTGGCCGAGTTCCGGCCCTGGGTGCTGTTCGACGGCCAAGGCCTGCAGGCGATGCAGGGCTTCCTGCTCGGCTTCTGGCCGCCCGCGACCGATGTCGCCTTCGGCACGCTGCTGCTGCGCGCCACGCTGGAGACATTGGCGATGGCGACGGCCGGCACCTTCCTGGCGTTTTGGATCGCCGCGCCCCTGGCGCTGGCGGTGACGCGGGCGCTGTCGATCTCCCGTATCGGCCCCGGGCCGGGCGCGCTGCGGGCCGCCGCACTGCGGCCGGTGGCGCGGCTGGTGCTGATGGTGCTGCGGGCGGTGCCCGAGATCGTCTGGGCGCTGGTGCTGGTGCGCGCGCTGGGCCTCGGGCCGGGCGCGGGGGTGCTGGCGATCGCGATCGCCTACGGCGGCATGCTGGGCAAGGTGTACAGCGAGATCCTGGAGTCGGGCGACACCCGCCCGGCGCGCGCGCTGCTGGAGGCGGGCAGCGGCCGGCTGGCCGCGCTCTGCTACGGCCTGGTGCCGGGCGCGGCGCAGGAGCTGGCTTCGTACACCGTCTACCGCTGGGAGTGCGCGGTGCGGGCGTCGGTGGTGATGGGCTTCGTCGGCGCAGGCGGCCTGGGCCAGCTGATGGACCAGTCGATAAAGATGCTCAACGGCGGCGAGGCCAGCGCGATCCTGCTGACCTTCCTGGCCCTGGTGCTGCTGGCCGACGCGCTGAGCGCGCTGCTGCGGCGGATGCTGGCATGAAGCACCTCGACCTGCGCGCCCTGCGCATCGCCCTGGCCGGCGCGGGGATGGTGGCGCTGCTGGTGGCGGCGGTGGTCGCCAGCTTCGCCTATCTGGCGGTGGACTGGCGCGGGCTTTTGGCCGGCGATGCGCTGCGGCGCATGGGCCGGTTCATGGCCGAATTCTTTCCGCCCGACATGTCGCGGGCCTTCCTGGCGCAGACCGGCTGGGCGGCGCTGCAGACGCTGGCTGTCTCCAGCCTGGGCACGTTGCTCGCGGCCGTTGTCGCCGTCGCGCTGGCCCTGCCCGCTGCGGGCCGCTGGGGACGGGTGGCGCAGCCGGCGGCCCGCCTGCTGCTCAACCTGCTGCGCAGCGTGCCCGAGCTGGTCTGGGCCGCGCTGATGGTGCTGGCCGCGGGACTGGGGCCTTTCGCCGGTACGCTGGCCCTGGCCCTGCACACCACCGGCGTGCTGGGCCGGCTGTTCGCCGAGACGCTGGAGAACCTGCCGCCGGCGCCCGAGCGGGCCCTGCGCGCATCCGGTGCCGGCCCGGTGGCCGCCTGGGCCTATGCCAGCCTGCCCCTGGCGGCGCCCCAGTGGCTGGGCTATGGCCTTTACCGCTGGGAGATGAACATCCGCATGGCCGCGGTGCTGGGCTTCGTCGGCGCGGGCGGGCTGGGGCAGATGCTGTACTTCCACCTGTCGCTGTTCCAGCAGGCCCAGTCGATGACGGTGCTGCTGGCGATGTTCGCGCTGGTGGTGCTGGTCGATGCGGCCAGTGCCTGGCTGCGGCGGGAAACCGGTGGCGCGGCGCGGGCGCGCCACCGGTGGTGGCCCCGGGGCCGGCGCGCCGCCTGAGGCGGCCTACAGATCGCGCAGGCGGGAAGCGCCGCGCACCGGCACACCGCCCCGGCGGGCACGGCGCACAGGCCAGCTCAGCAACTCCAGCACCAGCACCACGGCCAGGGCCGACACCGCGCCGGCCAGCACCGCGTCGCGGGTCAGCGGGATGTTGAAGCTGTAGGCCGCGCGCGTCTCGGCGATCAGCGGCCGGTTGCCGCGCAGTGCCAGGTGCACCACCTGCTGCGGCATCGGCGCCTGCAGGGCCAGCGCCTCGGCCCGGAATGCGGCACGCCGCGCGACCATCTCGCGCAGCGGCACCGCCTCGGCGCGGAAGGCCGGGTCGCCGCTGGCCTCGTGCCGGGCGATCAATGCGTCGAGCGAGCCTTGGTCGAAGCGGTCGGCGATCTGCTGGAAGCCGCGCAGGTTGGTCTCGACCTCGACCAGGTGCGCATCGAGCCGCTTCTGGTACTGGTCGACGAAGTTGGGGATCTGGATGCCCAGCAGCAGCGCGGTGCCGGCCAGGACCAACAGCAGGTAGCGGTAGAGCATGGTGATGCGGGCGCCGGGCCGGGGTCAGAACTTGGGGATGCGCAGCGTCTTGCTGATCATCAGGCTGCCCGACAGGCCGAAGACCAGCGAGAGCGGGTGCAGCTGCCACGGGCCCAGCATCCACGCGCCGCCCCACAGCGCATCGCCGATCCGGCCCTGCCAGGCGGCCAGCGCCAGGAGGCCGACCAGGGCCACGCTGGTGGGGATCGGGGTGCCTTCGAAATACTTCACCTTGTCGGCACCCTCGGAGAGGGCCTCGGCCGTCACGTTGTAGCGGGCCAGCCGGCTCACGCCGCAGCAGACGAAGTAGACCAGCAGCAGGCAGTCCCAGCCGCCGTCGAGGCCCGCGGCGAAACCCAGGGCCGCCGGCATCACGCCGAAAGAGATGATGTCGGCCAGCGAATCCAGCTCGCGGCCGAGGGACGAATGCGTCTGCCGCCAGCGGGCGATGCGGCCGTCGAACACGTCGAAGACGAAGGCCGCCGGCGCCAGTGCCGCCGCCCAGAGGAACTGCGACACCGACTGGCTGGCCATGTAGGCCATCGCCAGGAAGACGCCGGCCACGCCGCAGGCCGCATTGCCCAGGGTGAAGACATCGGCCAGGTGGAAGCCGCGGATCATCGAGAAGTGCTTGCGTGCCGCGGGGCGTGCACCGGTCGGGGAAGAAGGCGGGTTCATGGAAGCACTCCGGCAAAAAGGACAAGGGCGCCACCTTAGCGCACCGATCCGACAGGCGGTGTAGTCGCAGGCCGACGATGCCGGTGTGGACCGTCAGCCGGACGGTCCGGCCTGGAGCGCCTGGGCCACGGCCGTCACCAGGGCCTGCCGCGCCGGGTTTGCGCTGCGCAGGTCGGCCCAATCCGGGTGGCTGCGGGCCGGACGGGCGGCCCGCAACGCGGCCATGGCGCTGCCCGCCGCCGAATCGTCGGGCAGAGGCGATGTCTGCAGCCGCTGCGGATCGGCATGGCCGCGCTGCTCCAGCGCCTGCAGCAGCACCCGCTGCCACCGCACCAGCAACGCCAGCGCCGCATCGTCCGCCGTCAGTTCCCGCACGCCGCGCGCCCGGTTCCAGACCTTGCGGCCCAGCGGCCCCCATCCCTGCGACACCGCGCCGCCGATCGCGCCGCCCAGCGCCGCGCCGGCACCCAGCGATAGCCCCGCGAGCGCGATGTCGGCCACCACGCCCACGGCGGCGCCGGCCACGGTGCCGGCGCCCAGGCGCAGCCCGGCCGCCTTCAAGGCTTCTGGGCTGAACAGGTCCATCTCCCAGCGGCCTTCCAGGTGCGGGAGCGGTGCCTCGTCGGCATCGCCCGCGCGGAAACCGTAGAGCGCCAGCAGCGCGTCGATGCAGTGCTGGGCGGCCTGCCGCACCTCGGCCTGCAAGGCGTTGGCGGCGGACCGCATCGCGGCCGGGGAGGCGTCGCGCACAGGGCGGCGCAGGGCGGTGCAGCGGACCAGCAGCGACGCGATCTCGGCGCAGGCCGCGGTGTGCCGCGCCTCGGCCTCGGCACCCAGGGCCCGCACCACCCGCTGCAGCGTGGCGCGGTGCGCAGGCAGCAGCGTGCCCAGGTCCTGGTAGAGGTCGCGCTCGGCGCCGGTGAAGGGTGCGGTGGCGTCGAAGCGCACCACCGCGTGCAGGCCGGCATCGGCCAGCAGCGCGCGCCAGTCGGCCTCGCGGCCGGCGCCGTCGCGCACGAAGTTCAGCACCGGCAGCACCGGACGGGCGCAGGCGTGGAGCAGGGCGACCTCGGCGCGGTACTTGGGCAGCACCGGCGCGCGGACGTCGATCACCAGGAAGGCCGCGTCGGCCGCGAGCAGGGTGCGCAGGACCTTGGCCTCCTGCTCGAACACGCCGTGCGCCTCGGGGCCGGCCAGAAAGCGGCGGACCCGCTCGGCCGGCAGTGCGTCGGCCGGGGCCACCCACGGCAGGTGCAGATGCTCCTGCAGCGCCACCGCGTCCTCGATGCCGGGCGTGTCGAAGAAGCGCACCGCGGCGCGGCCGTCGGCGCGCAGGTCGATCGATTCGACATGCCGGGTGGTGCCCGGCCGGTCGGACACCTCGCCGAAGTCGACCCGGCGCGAGAGGGTGCGCAGCAGCGATGTCTTGCCGGCGTTGGTGTGGCCCACCACGGCGATGCGGATCGGCCCGCCGCCGGGTGCGGACGCGGTTGGCAGCGCAGGCGATGTCATGGCGTTCGCTCCAGCGCCTCGGACCAGGTGCCGACGTGTGCGGTGACCTGCACCAGGCCGCAGTCCTTGAGCCAGGCCTGCCAGCGGCGGGCCGCGGCGGCCGAACGGGCGGGGTCGGTATCCGCCGGCGGCACCAGCCAGAGCCGCAGGGTCCCGCAATGCCCGGCCACCGCGCGCAGGAAGCGCTCGGTGCCGCGGTCGGGGCTGGCGGAGGCGTCGCAGGCCACCAGCACCCGGCGCGGCCGCAGCAGGGCCAGCCGGTCGAGCAGGGCGCTGCGCTGGGCGGCGCTGCCATCGACCGCCGACGCTTCCGCGCCCGGGGGCAGGCCGGCGGGCGGCCAGGGTGCCTCGGGCAGCAGCTCGAAGCCGACGACCAGCAGCAGATCGGCCCCCTCGCCCGGCGGCAGTCCTTGCGGCGCCGCCTGCACCGGCCGGCCCGGGTCGGCGTCGACGATGCGGGGCGGCGCCAGCGCATCGAAGCGCGCCAGCACCTGCCGGTAGTAGGGCTCGGAAAGATCGGGCTGCAGCGCGGCGCGCCGGGCGCGGCACACGGCGGTGCACAGCGCCACCAGCAGCAGCCGGGGCAGCAGGCCGTAGACCGCCAGGCAGCCGGTGAGCCACAGCGCCCAGCTGCGCTGGCCGGCCGGGTCGGTGGCCGACGGGGCGGAGGTCGCGGCCAGCACCGTCGCGGCATCGGGCACCGGAAAACCGATCTGCGCCGGCAGCCAGCCCAGCGCCTGCACGCTGCGCACGAAGAAGCCGGGCGAGAGGATCGTGGTCTCCCACGCCAGGGTGTAGCGGTGGAAGGCCAGGGCGAACAGCAGCCACGCCAGGGCCACCGCGAACGCCAGCGCCCAGACCGCGTGGCTGGCCAGGCCCAGCGCCCAGGGCAGCAGCCGCGCCCGCGCCAGCGACTGCCATGCGGCCTGCAGCAGCAGCGGCCCCTGGCCCTGCCGGCCGCCGGCCACCCGGGCGGTCAGCAGCAGCCACAGGCCGCCCAGCGAGAGCCGGAAGGCGCGGGGCGCGAACAGCACGCTGCCCACCCAGGCCAGCAGCGTCAGGCCGTGCAGCCCCAGCAGCCCCGCCAGTGCCGCCATCACGTTGATCTGCCGGCCGCCGCCGCCCAGCACCCGGTCGGCCAGGCCCAGCCCCGCGACCAGCACCAGCGCCGCGATCGCCAGCAGCAGCACGCCGGACCCGGCGCGTGCCCGGTCGATCAGCGCAGGAAGGCCCAGGCGTTCGGCCAGGAGCCGGGCGCGGGCCTGCACACGGCCCGGGCCATCGGGCGCTGCGGCCCAGGCGGTGCGCAACACGTCGGCATCGTCGAGCGGCCCGGCGCGTTCGGCGCAGCGCACCGCCTCGGCCAGCAGGGCGGCCCGCAGCGACGGCCGGGTGGCCGCCGGGGCTGCAGGCACCGCACGGCCGGGATCAGCGGCCGGCTGCATCGGTCGGGTGCCCGTGCCCGCAGGCCGGCGAGCAGGCGGCCCGGCCCGTGCCCGCGGCGCAGGCGGCCTGCGGGGCGGGCCGGGGCGTCATGCCGGCACGGCCTCTTCGACCGCATCGTCGGTCGCCTCGCCCAGGAAACCGCCGCTCTGGTGGGCCCACAGGCGGGCGTAGACGCCGCCCCGGGCCAGCAGCGCGTGGTGGTCGCCTTCCTCCACGATGCGGCCCTGGTCCAGCACCACCAGCCGGTCCATCGCGGCGATGGTCGAGAGGCGGTGGGCGATGGCGATCACCGTCTTGCCTTCCATCAGGCGGTAGAGGCTCTCCTGGATCGCGGCCTCGACTTCCGAATCGAGGGCGCTGGTGGCCTCGTCCAGCAGCAGGATCGGCGCGTCCTTGAGCATCACCCGGGCGATGGCGATCCGCTGGCGCTGGCCGCCCGAGAGCTTCACCCCGCGCTCGCCGACATGCGCCTCGTAGCCGGCGCGGCCCTGCGGATCGACCAGCTCGCCGATGAAATCGGTGGCCTCGGCCCGCGCGGCGGCCAGGTGCAGGGCAGCCTCGTCGGCGTCGGGGCGGCCGTAGGTGATGTTGTCGCGCACCGAGCGGTGCAGCAGCGAGGTGTCCTGCGTCACCATGCCGATGTGCTTGCGCAGGCTGTCCTGGCTGACGCCGGCGATGTCCTGCCCGTCGATCAGGATGCGGCCGCCGTCCAGGTCGTAGAAGCGCAGCAGCAGGTTGACCAGGGTGGATTTGCCGGCGCCCGAGCGGCCGACCAGCCCGATCTTCTCGCCCGGCCGCACGGTGAGCGTCAGGCCGTCGACCACGTTGCGCTTGCCGCCGTAGCCGAAGGTGATCGCATCGAAGCGCACCTCGCCGTGCGGCACCGCCAGCGCGGGCGCGTTCGGCAGATCCAGCACGGTGCGGCGCTTGGCCAGCATCGCGATGCCGTCCTGCACCGTGCCGATCTGCTCGAACAGGCCCGAGATCTGCCACATCACCCACTGCGACATCGCGGTCAGCCGCATCGCCATGGCGGTGCCGGCGGCCACCGCGCCGATGCCCAGCTGGCCCTGCGACCAGAGCCAGAGCGACAGGCCGCAGATGCCCAGCAGCAGGCCCATCGAGAGCGCCCGGTTGATGGTTTCGAAGGCGCTCACCAGGCGCATCTGCGCATGGCCGGTGTCGATGAACTCCCGCATCGCATCGCGTGCGAAGCCGGCCTCGCGGCCGCCGTGGGAGAACAGCTTGACGGTGGCGATGTTGGTGTAGGCATCGGTGATCCGGCCGGTCATGAGCGAGCGCGCATCGGCCTGCGCCCGGCCCACCGCGCCCAGCCGGGGCACGAACCAGAAGCACACCGCCGCATAGGCCGCCGCCCACACCAGCAGCGGCAGCACCAGCCGCAGGTCGAAAGCGGCCACCAGCGCCACGATGGCGACGAAGTACACGCCCACCGACACCACCATGTCGGTCATCAGGAACACGATGTCGCGCACCGCCAGCGCGGTCTGCATCACCTTGGTGGTGATGCGCCCGGCGAACTCGTCCTGGTAGAAGACCATGCTCTGGTCGAGCATCGTGCGGTGGAAGTTCCAGCGCATCCGCATCGGGAAGTTGACCGCGATCGTCTGGTGCTTGACCAGCGTCTGCAGCCCCACCAGCACCACGCTGCCCGCCACCAGCGCCGCCATGCCGCCCAGCAGCGTGCCGTGCTCGGTCCAGAGCCGCGCCGGCTCCACCTGTCCCAGCCAGTCGACCATGCGGCCCAGCAAGGCGAAGAGCACCGCCTCGAAGGCCGAGATCGCCGCCGTCAGCAGCACCATCAGCAGCACCGCCCCCCGCAGCCCCTTCAGGCAGGTCCACATGAAGGCGAAAAGGCCCAGCGGCGGCGGTGTGGGCACGGTGTCGGGAAACGGGGCGAGGCGGTCTTCGAAATAACGGAACAAACAGGACTCCGGGGGCGGAAAAAGTGGGCGGATGGGGGGCGCCTTTCAGACGGCACGGGTGCGATTCCATCATAGGAAGCACATCGGTGCCGCTGTAAGGGCGTGTTCGCAACATGGGGCACCTGACCCATGAATGCTGGACAGCAAAACAGTTTTTTTATGGATGGCTGTATGGAATTACAGTATTCTAGAGTGCCTGACCGTTTGCTTGCCAACACTCCATGCCCGTCCTCGCGACCATCAGCCTTGCGCTCCAGCCCCTCGTACGGGACGACGTCTGGTGCGCCGACGAAGTCGGGGCATCGCACACCGGCGTCAGCGCCAGCGGCTTCGAGGCGCTGGATGCGGTGCTGCCCGGCGGCGGGTGGCCGGTGGGGGCGATGACCGAGATCCTGCATGCCGGGCCCGAGACGTTCGCATGGTCGCTGCTGCTGCCGGCGCTGGGGCCTGCGGTGTCGGCGCGGCGCCGGCCGGTGCTGCTGGTGGGGGCGCCGCATCTGCCCTTCGGGCCGGCGCTGGCGGCGCAGGGCCTGCCGCCGTCGCAGCTGCTGTGGGTGCGCAGCCAGGCCGCCCATGCGCGGCTCTGGGCCTGCGAGCAGGCGCTGCGCTGTGCCGACGTGGCGGCGGTGCTGGCCTGGCTGCCGCAGGCGCGGCCGGCCGAACTGCGGCGGCTGCAGCTGGCGGCGGCGCAGCACGACGCGCTGCTGTGGGTGTTCCGGCCGGCCGAGGCGGCGGGCAGCTCGGCGCCGGCCCGGCTGCGGATCCGGGTGGAAGCCGCGGGCGAACATGGCAGCGCGCTGGAGCTGCACATCCTCAAGCGGCGCGGCCCGCCGCTGGAGCGGCCGGTGCAGGTGCCGGCCCATCCGCCGCGCCTGGCCGCGCTGATCGCCGCGAGCCGGCTGGGCCAGCGCTGGCAGGGCCTGCTGCCGGCAACGGTGGCCGTGCCACCACCGCCGCCGCCGGCCATGGCCAAGGTGGTGCGGCTGGATTTCCAGGGCGGCGTGTCAGGGGTGGCGGCCGCCCTGCGGGTGCGGGCCGTCGTACCGCCGGCCGCACCGGGCCGGCAGCCGCAACAGGCTCCGTGCCCACCGGTCCGGACGGCCGACGGCCCGGCAGGCGACACCGGGAAGACCGATGCGGCAAGGGGAGAGGGCGATGCACTGGCTCGCGCTGCAGTGGCCGCCTGACGCCGGTGCGGGGGCGGCCGCGAAGGCGTCGGGTGGAGGCGTTGCTGCGCTTTTACCGTCGCCTTCGCCGACCTCTGTTCCGGCTCTGGCTGTCGCTCCGGCCCCGACTTCGGCTTCGCCTTCGGACTCGGCTGCCGCTTCGGCATCAGCATCCCCGGTCGAGGCCCCTGCGGAACCGCCCTCCGCGGAAGCCCTCGGCTGGTGGGCGCTGCAGTTCACGCCCCATGCCGCCTGGGTGGACGAGGCGCTGCTGCTGGAGGTGTCCGCCTGCGAGCGCTTCTGGGGTGGGCGGCGCGGGCTGCTGGCCGAGATTCGCAAGCGAAATCCAGCGCCGGCCGGCGTCCTGTGCGGGCAGGGTGCTGCTAGTTTGATAGCGTTGGGCCGGCTGCGGCTGTTCGTGCAGGGTCAGCGCCCCGCGGCGGACATGCCGGCCGCCCTGCCGCTGCACACGCTCAGCGCCGCCCGGCCGCATCTCTTCATCCTGGAGCGCATGGGCTGCCGCACCTGGGGCGACGTGGCGGCGCTGCCGCGGGCCGGGGTGTCGCGGCGCTTCGGCACGCCGTTGCGGCAGGCGCTCGACCGGGCCTGGGGGTTGTATCCCGACGGCTACCGCTGGCTGGCGCTGCCCGAATCCTTCGACCGCAAGGTGGAGCTGCGTGCCCTGGCCCACTATGCGGCCGAGCTGATGTGGGCCGCGGCCGGGCTGCTGGCCGACCTGCAGATCTGGCTGCGGGGCCGGCAGCGCGGGGTGTTGGCGGTCGAGCTGCAATGGACGCTGGACCTGCGCCGGGTCGACGGCGTCGATTTGCCGCCCCACGAATCGCTGGTGGTGCGCACCGCCGAGCCGGTGCAGGACATGGCCCACCTGAAGCGGCTGCTGGGCGAGCGGCTGGGCCGCACCCGCATGTCGGCGCCCGCCAGCTGGCTGCGGCTGCGCAGCCTGGAGACGGCGCCCCTGGCGGGCGCCAGCGCCAGCTTCCTGCCCGACGACAGCCGCAAGGGCGACAAGCTGCACGAGCTGATCGAGCGCCTGTCGGAGCGGCTGGGCGCCGACAGCGTGGTGACCCCGGTCGCCCAGGCCGACCACCGGCCCGAGGCGATGCAGCGCTGGGAGCCGGCGCAGGGTCGCATCGGCGCGCTGGTGGCGGCCTACGGCGCACCCGCGGTGCCGCCCGGCACGGGTGGCCCGGGCGCCACCGGCCTGCCGCGCCGGCAGAAACCGATGGCGGGCGAGCCTGGGTATGTGGCACCGGACGACGACGGCGGGTCTGCCGAGGATGCGCCGGCCGGCCGGCTGTCGGTCGATGGGGTACCGGAGGCCGAAGCCCGGGAAGAGCGGCGGGCGGCGCAGGCCGGCGACGGGGGCACTTTCCGGAAGCGGTCCGGCCGAGGCAAAGGCGATCCGGCAGGCCATGCGCGAAGCGGCGGCACCGGCGACGGCGCCCGTCGCGAAAGCAGCGGCACCAACCCGGCCGGTGCCGCGATCGGCAGCCCACCCGGGCGCGCGTCCAAACCCGCCCGCCCGGCCGTCCTGCAGCCCGACACCCTCTATCCGCCCTGGCTGCTCCCGCGCCCGATTCGGCTGGAGCTGCAGGATGACGGCCCCTGCTACCGCGGCCGGCTGCGGATGCTGGCCGGCCCCCAGCGGATGGAGACCGGCTGGTGGGCCGCCCCGGCCGCCGTCGCCGCTGCCGGACAGCCGGCGCCGGCGGTGCGCGACTACTACATCGCCGAGAGCCCGTCGGCCGGGCTGGTCTGGGTGTTCTGCGAACGGCCGCACGGCGTGGCCGCCTCGGCGGCCGCCAGTGCTTCGGCGGCATCGGCCGAAGGGGGCGCGGCTGCCGTCGCCGCGCCCACGGCCTGGTTCCTGCACGGCCTCTATGCCTGAGCGCGAGATTCCCCTGCAGGGCCGCCCGGCCCCGGTGCTGCGGTTTCCGCGTCTGCCGCAGCGTCCGCCCGAACCGGTCGACGGCGATGCGGCGCCACCGCCCGGGCCCGATGTGCTGCCCGCCTATGTGGAGCTGCACTGCATCTCCAACTTCAGCTTCCTGCGCGGCGCGGCGCATCCCGAAGAGCTGGTGGAGCAGGCGCTGCGGCTGGGCTACGCCGGCATGGCCCTGACCGACGAATGCTCGGTCGCCGGCGTGGTGCGGATGTGGGACGGCCTGCGGCAGATGCGCAAGGACCACGACGAGGCCTGGCGCAAGGCATGGCCCGACACGCCGGTGCCGCCGCATCCGCCGTTCCGGCTGCTCTTCGGCAGCGAGTTCCGACTGCCCTGCGGCGGCCGGCTGGTCGCGATCGCACGCGACCTGGAGGGCTGGGGCGGCCTGTGCCAGTTCATCACCGCCGCCCGCATGGCCGCCGAAAAGGGCGGCTACCTGCTGGACGCGGCCACCGACTGGTCGATGCTGGCGGGCTGCGAAAGGCTCTTCATTCCGGCCCGCACGCCGGGCGGCGCTATCGATTCCATAGCTATAGGCCGGCGATTGGAAACGGCCAGAGGCCAATTCGGCTCCGATCTGTGGCTGGTGGTGGAGCTGCTGCAGGACCTGGACGACGACCTGTGGCTGGCCGCGCTGCAGGAGGCCGGTGCGCGGCACGGCGTGCCGCTGGTCGCGGCGGGCGACGTGCACATGGACGTGCGCAAGCGCAAGCGGCTGCAGGACGTGATCACCGCGGTGCGCGAGGGCCGCACCGTCGCCGAATGCGGCTTCGCGCTGCAGGCCCATGCCGAGCGGCATCTGCGGCCGCGCGAGCGGCTGGCGCGGCTCTATCCGCCGGAACTGCTCGCCCGCACGGTGGAGCTGGCCGCGCGCTGCAGCTTCGACCTGTCGCAGATCGCTTATCACTACCCGCAAGAGACCGTGCCGGCCGGGCTGACGCCGGCCCGGGCCCTGCGGCAGCTGGTGGAGAGGGGCGCGCGCCGCCGGTTTCCCGCGGGCGAGACCGCGAAGGTGCGCATCCAGATCGAGCACGAACTGCACCTGATCGCCTTCAAGAAGTACGAGATGTACTTCCTGACGGTGGAGGACATCGTGCGCTTCGCCCGGAGCCGGCGCATCCTCTGCCAGGGCCGCGGTTCGGCCGCCAACTCGGTCGTCTGCTACTGCCTGCACATCACCGAAGTGCCGCCCGACCTGGGCAACCTGCTGTTCGAGCGCTTCATCAGCAAGGAGCGCGACGAGCCGCCCGACATCGACGTCGATTTCGAGCACCAGCGCCGCGAGGAGGTGATCCAGTACATCTACGAGAAGTACGGCCGCGCGCGCGCCGCCATCGCCGCGGTGGTGGTGCGCTACCGCTCCCGCATGGCGATCCGCGACGTGGGCGCCGCGCTGGGCGTGCACCCGGCCCTGGTCGACGACTTCGCCAAGGACCACTACTGGTTCGACGCCGGCATCCTGGAGCAGCGGATGGAAGAGGCCATGGCCCGCTGCGGCGTGCGCGAACCGCCCGCGCTGCTGGCGCTGTGGGTGGAGCTGACGGCGCAGTTGCGCGACTTTCCGCGCCACCTGAGCCAGCATGTCGGCGGCTTCGTGCTGACCGACGGGCCGCTGACGCGGCTGGTGCCGGTGGAGGCCGCCAGCATGGAAGGCCGCTCGATCATCCAGTGGGAAAAGCGCGACCTGGAGGCGGTGGGCCTGATGAAGGTCGACGTGCTGGCGCTGGGCATGCTGAGCGCGCTGCGGCGCGGGCTGGATTTCCGCAACGCCTGGCGCGGCACCGCCTGGGGCCTGCACGACATCCCGACCGAGCAAGCGGAGGTCTACGACATGATCTGCACCGCCGACACCATCGGCGTGTTCCAGGTCGAGAGCCGGGCCCAGATGTCGATGCTGCCGCGCTTGCGGCCGCGCGAGTTCTACGACCTGGTGGTCGAGGTGGCGATCGTGCGGCCGGGGCCGATCCAGGGAAAGATGGTGCATCCCTACCTGCAGGCGCGGCAGGACCGGCGCGACGGCCTGCCGATCAAGTACGTCAAGGACGAGCTGCGCAACGCGCTGGGCCGCACCCTGGGCGTGCCGATCTTCCAGGAGCAGGTGATGCAGCTCTCGATGGACGCCGCCGGCTTCAGCGCCGACCAGGCCGATGCGCTGCGCCGCTCGATGGCCGCCTGGAAGCGCAGCGCCGGCGTGCACCGCTTCAAGGAGCCGCTGGTCGAGGGCATGACCCGCCGCGGCTATCCGCTGGCGTTCGCCGAGGGCATCTTCGAGCAGATCAAGGGCTTCGGCGAATACGGTTTCCCCGAAAGCCATGCGGCCAGCTTCGCGCTGCTGGTGTACTTCAGCTGCTGGCTCAAGTGCCACGAGCCGGCCGCCTTCCTGGCCGGCATGCTGGATGCGCAGCCGATGGGTTTCTACTCGCCCTCGCAGCTGGTGCAGGACGCGCGCCGCCACGGGGTGGAGGTGCGGCCGGTGGATGTGACGGTGAGCGCTGTGGGTTCTTCGCTGGAGCGGCAGGCGCACCCGGTGCACGACGGCGACCCCGGCGCCCGGCGCGCAGGCGTTCCCGCGGCCCGGATGCCGCCCACTGATGCCGCGCGACCCGCGGTGGGCAAGGGCCTGCCGGCCCGCGCCGCGCCCGGCGAAACCGTCTGGCCCGGCACCACCGTGCCGCAGCCGCTGCGCCTGGCCCAGCCCGCGGTGCGCCTGGGTCTGCGCCGCATCGCCAGCCTGTCCGATGCGGCGATGTATCGCATCGTGGCGGCGCGGGCCGAAGCGCCTTTCGCCAGCACCGAAGACCTGGCCCTGCGCGCGCAATTGGACGGCCGCGACATGCGGGCGCTGGCCGCCGCCGATGCGCTGCAATCGTTGGCCGGCCACCGGCGCCAGCAGGTCTGGGAGGCGACCGCGCAGCGGCTGTCGCCCGCGCTGCTGCGCGGCGTGCCGATCCACGAAGGCCGGCTGGAACTGCCGGCCGCGCAGGAGGCCGAGGAGATCGCCGGCGACTACGCCGCGCTGGGCCTGAGCCTGCGCCGCCACCCGCTGGCGCTGCTGCGCGACTACCTGGCCCGCCGCCGGCTGCTGACGGCCCGCCAGCTGGCGCCGTTGCCGCACGGCCAGACGGTGCGCGCCTGCGGCATCGTCACCATGCGCCAGCGCCCGCCGACCGCCAAGGGCACCATGTTCGTCACGCTGGAAGACGAGACGGGCATCGTCAACGTCATCGTCTGGAAGGACCTGGTGGAAGAGCAGCGCGAGCCGCTGCTGAAGGCCCGGCTGCTGGCGGTGGAGGGCGTCTGGCAGCGCGACAAGGACAGCGGCGGCCAGGTGCGCCACCTGCTGGCGCGCCGGATGAAGGACATGACGCCGCTGCTGGCCCTGCCCGACAACGCGATCTTGCGCAGCCGGGATTTCCATTGAGAGAGGCCATGGAATTCCGCTGCGAGGCCCGATGCAGCGCCTGCGCTTCTCGCCCTGGCGCGGCGCCCTCCTATGATCGGATGCTTTTGCCCGGCGGCCTCCGTCGCCGCCCCTCCGGTCGCCGCCCTGTACCGCGCCGACACCGAGGTGCAGCCATTTCTTCCCCGCTCTGCATGCCTGTTTCACCCCGCCCCGACAAGTCGATCCTGGTTGCCGTCGCCTGCCTGGTAGGCAGCCTGGTGGCGCTGTGCGTCGGCACCTCGTTCGCCAAAAGCCTGTTCCCGGTCGTGGGGGCCGAAGGGACCGTCGCCTTGCGCACCGGCTTCGCGGCGCTGGTGCTGCTGGCGGTCTGGCGCCCGTGGCGGCGGCCGCTGGCCCGGCGCGACGCGGCGTGGATCTGCATCTATGGCGCCACGCTGGGCCTGACCAACCTGCTGTTCTACATGTCGCTGCGCACCGTGCCGCTCGGCATCGCGCTGGCGCTGGAGATCACCGGACCGCTCGGGCTGGCGGTGCTGTCGTCGCGGCGGCTGGTCGATTTCACCTGGATCGCGCTGGCGGCGGCCGGGCTGGCGCTGCTGCTGCTGATCGGCGGCCCGGCCGCCCGGCCCGACATGGCGGGCGCCGCCTATGCGCTGGCAGCCGGTGTGATGTGGGCGCTCTACATCGTCTTCGGCCAGAAGGCGGGCCATGCGCACGGCGGGCAGGCGACGTCGATCGGCCTGCTGTGCGCGGCGCTGGTCAGCCTGCCGTTCGGGGTGGCGCAGGCCGGCACCGGTCTGCTGGCACCGGGGGTGCTGCTGGCGGGGCTGGCGGTGGGCATCGTCTCCAGCGCACTGCCGTATTCGCTGGAGATGGTGGCGCTCAAGCGGCTGCCGCGCCGCACCTTCGGCATCCTGCTGAGCCTGGAGCCGGCGGTGGGTGCGCTGGCCGGCGTGCTGTTCCTGGCGGAGACGCCTACCGCCGGGCAGTGGGCGGGCATCGTCTGCATCATGGCCGCCGCCATCGGCTGCACCGCCACCGCCCGGCGGGCCGTGCCGGCTCCGTCCGTAGAGGTGGCCGCCGCGGCGGCGGGCCGGCGCGAAGACACCGCCGGCTGAGCATCGCGAATGTCCCGGAGCATGCCTGCCCAAAGCCCGCTGCCGCTGCGCGACGGCGTCGGCGCCAGCTGCGTCGCGGTGCCGCCCCGCACGGCGGGGCCGGTGCTCGATTTTTTGGCGCGGCGCCTGCCCGGTGTGTCGCGCGAGGACTGGGCACGGCGCATCGCGCAGGGGGAGGTGGTGACCGAGGACGGCCGGCCGCTGCAGGCGGGCGAGGCCTGCGCCGGCCATGCGCGGCTCTTCTACTACCGGATGCTGGACGCCGAGCCGGTGCTGCCCTTCGAGGCCGACATCCTGTTCCAGGATGCGCACCTGGTCGTGGTCGACAAGCCGCATTTCATGCCGGTGGTGCCGAGCGGCCCCTACCTGCAGCGCAGCCTGCTGGTGCAGGTGAAGCGGCGCCTGGGCATTGCCGCGCTGTCGCCGCTGCACCGTATCGACCGCGAAACGGCGGGCCTGGTCGCTTTCGGGGTGCGGCTGGAAGAGCGGGGCGCCTACCAGCAGCTGTTCGCGCTGCACACGATCGAGAAGACCTACGAAGCGGTCGCGCCGTGGGTGGCCGATCTGGCCGCGCCGCGCACCCACCGGATGCGGATGGCGCCCGCGGCCGAGTTCTTTCGCGAGCAGGTCGTCGAGGGCGATCCCAACACCATCACCCACACCGAGATGCTGGCGCGCCACGGTGCCCTGGCCCACTACCGCCTGCGGCCGACCACCGGACGCAAGCACCAGCTGCGGGTGCACATGGCCGCGCTCGGCGCGCCCTTGCTGCACGACCCGCTCTATCCCGAGATCGTCGATGCGGACGAGGGCGACTACGCCCGGCCGCTGCAGCTGCTGGCCCGCAGCCTGGCCTTCGTGGACCCGGTAACCGGCAGTCCCCGTTATTTCGAGAGCCGCCGGCGCTTGGTGGCGGTCGAGGCGTGGGAGCGGGCCGGCGGGGCCGCACCGCCACCCTAGCCACGGCCGGCGCGGTTTCTGCGCCGTGGCGCTGCAGGCGCTTACCCGATCGGCCGGCGCGCGCATTACAGTCCCGGCATGGCATACGAACTCTATTACTGGTCCACCATCCAGGGCCGCGGCGAATTCATCCGGCTCGCCCTCGAATCCGCCGGCGCTCCTTATCTCGACATCGCCCGCGGGCCGGAGGAGGGCGGCCAGGGCGTCCCGGCGATGACCTACTTCCTGGAAGACAAGCGCGTCGTCCACCCGCCGTTCGCGCCGCCCTTTTTGAAAGACGGCGCGGTGGTCGTCGGCCAGACGGCCGCCATCCTGCAGTACCTGGCGCCCGAGCTGAAGCTGGTACCCCGCAGCGAGCAGGCCCGCATCTGGACCCACCAGATCCAGCTGACCTTGTGCGACATCGTGGCCGAGGCGCACGACACCCACCACCCGGTCGGCACCGGCCTGTACTACGAAGACCAGAAGGCCGAGGCGCTGCGCCGCGCCACCGAGTTCTGCAACGCCCGCATGCCCAAGTTCCTGCACTGGTTCGAGGCGGTGCTGGCGCGCAACCCCGCCGGCCAGCGGCACCTGGTGGGCGGCAAGCTGAGCTATGCCGACCTGTCGCTCTTCCAGGTGGTCGAAGGCCTGCGCTACGCCTTCCCGAAAGCGGCGGCCCGTGTGATGGCCAAGACGCCGCATGTGCTGAAGCTGCGCGATCGCGTCGCCTCGCTGCCCCGGGTGGCAGCGTATCTGCGCAGCGAGCGGCGCATTCCCTTCAACGAGGACGGCATCTTCCGCTGCTATCCGGAGCTGGACGTGTGACGCGCACCGCCGCATGCTGATCGCGGGCATCGACTTCGCCGGGCCGGCCGATGCGGTGGCGCGGCAGCTGATCGGCACCACCGTGCGGATCGACGGCGTCGGCGGCCGGATCGTGGAGACCGAGGCCTACGACCGCGACGATCCGGCGTCGCACACCTTCGGCGGCCCCACCGCCCGCAATGCGGCGATGTTCGGCCCGCCGGGGCGGCTCTATGTGTACCGTTCCTACGGCCTGCACTGGTGCCTGAACTTCGTCTGCCGCGAGGAAGGGCACGGGGCCGGGGTGCTGATCCGGGCCCTGGAACCGACGGCCGGGCTGGACCGGATCCGCGAACGCCGCGGACCCATGGCCGACCGCCTGCTGTGCGCGGGCCCGGGCCGGGTCGGCCAGGCGCTGGCGATCGACGGCGGCTCCAACGGGATGCCGCTCTACGAAGCGCCGCTGGAACTGCTGCCGGCCGACCCCCGCGTGCCGGTCGATGTCCGGACCGGGCCGCGCATCGGCATTTCGAAAGCCGCGGACGTGCCCTGGCGTTTCGGCGAGGCGGGATCGCGCTATCTGAGCAGGCCGTTCCGCCAAGGGGCCGCTCCGCAGAGGCGCCTGTAGCGAAAAGCGATCTAAAAGGAGGTTGTGATATTTTCTAAGTCCAGGTTGACCACGCTATATTTGAGTAAGGAATTTTGTGTGTTTACAGATCCACTGGGCGCAAACGTAGACATCGCAGCCACCAAAGAGTCAGAGTTGATAGATTTATTTTGCGATTCTGTTTCGAGAGTGCCTTTAGAAAAACGAAAATAAACATCGATGGCATTGACTGTCCTATTGTTGAATACCGCGTCGGCGACTTCTCCTAGTAAATTCCCATTGTTTAGGATGTTTTGGGTTTCATGCTTGGTGTTTATGCTTTGAAGTCCGGCTGCTGATGCTTGAGAAAGCTCGCTATCATCTGTAATACCATCGCCATTAAAGTCTTGCCAAAGCAATAGTGCAGAATAGCACTTATCGTTTTTATCTATCACGCCGTCTTCGTTGGTGTCGAAATCCGCTAATTTTGCAAATCCATCGCCGCGCTCTCGTCCACCAAAAAGTTCATCGACCCCATCAATCAAACCATTTCCGTTTTTGTCGACGGCAAGAAAAGCATCTTTCTTCGAAATCCACGCGGTTTTATCTTTTATGCCATCGCAATCTACGTCAAACAATACTGTATTCCCTGTAAGAAAGGATGTTGTCTCAATTCCATCCCCGCCTAAATCAATTATAATAGGAGATGAAATTCCACTGTTCGCCTTTTCTTGCAGCGGCTCGTCGTTTACATTCAGTCCAGCCTTGCTCAATAACTGCCTTAATCTGCTGGCTCGTGCCCATCCTTCTTCATCCCCGTTCTCGGAAGCGAACTCGAAATTTGACGAATCATTGTAAAAATCGGAACCTGCCTCATGATCATTAAGATAGCTCAGATCACTTACAAGTTGAAGAGCCTCCAAATTGCTAAGATCATTGAATAGCCCATCTGTGAGAGGAAACAATCGCCCCATAACTGCATCTATAGCGGCGGCGTTGGCGGCGTTTATCTTAGACCGATTTGAGTTGTATTCGGCTAATTCCGCGGTTTCAGCTTCTCCGAGCTGACGTCCGTCGGAAGGACTTGCGTATCCGGCGGAATCAAATTTCCAGAGTGTTGGAGCTTGCGCTTCTGGGGTGTATGTTGCAAGACCTTTGATGCGCCAAAGAGGATTTGACAAGATGGAAAGAAAGGGCATAAATTACCTCATTAAATTAACAATTGATATAACAGAAACAATCTCGAAAAAGACTGCTACTGCAAACTGTTCTTTTCTGTGAAATATATAGGCCAAGGCTGTTGATAGTATTAATATGGCTGCGCTCATCCTTTCTCCAAATGTAGTCTATATTTAATGAAAAATCAGAAGAAATCTACGCATTAGGGCAACCTTCATCGGTAAAAGTCATCTGCATTTTCCCCGAATAACGGGCTGCCAGCTCCATTTGAAACTGAATGGTTTTCGCTGAGCTGGTTGCGCGACATGCGGCTATGAGAACGTATTTTGGGTCTTGCCGCAATACTTCATCGACTGCAGGGGTGGCCAATTCTGACTTTATTTTGCCCACCTGGTACTCTGACGGAGTAATCAAAATTTTTACCGAATGGTTATTTGCATCGCAGGCGGCTAGAAATACTCCTGCTGTACAAAAAATAAAACTATTTTCTTCATGAGTTCTTGCTGATTGGCTTAACATGAGCGATGGCAGATTAGTAAAACAGATTGCGATGAAACATTTGAAATTTGATAAATCTTAATTTACCTTCAAGGCGTGCTATGCATCTTTCCGAGCCCATTAAAAAATACTGGTTTTCAAGATTACCCACGCGCCGCTGAGCACTGGTATACGCTTGACCTCAAGAACCTACGTGCACCGAAAGCTTTTAAAACGAGTTTCTAAGACTTTCATGTTTTGCGTCAACAGTTTTGACATCTGGATTTGTATCAATTGCAACTATGGAGTCGGTGGTGCTCTGGGCTGAATCGGTCTCGTTGATCGAAACCTATCTGCTTAATAACGGTCGGCGTGACCACGCGCTGGCGATCGACGGCGGCTTCAATGGGATGCCGCTCTACGAAGCGCCGCTGGAACTGCTGCCGGCCGACCCCCGCGCGCCGGTCGATGTCCGGACCGGGCCGCGCATCGGCATTTCGAAAGCCGCGGACGTGCCCTGGCGTTTCGGCGAGGCGGGATCGCGCTATCTGAGCAGGCCGTTCCGGTCGCGATAACGCTCCTCGCCGCACCCTCACGGTGCAAACGGCATGGCTTGCCGATATTGGATATTTCAACGGCATTTTCGAAGAAACCGCACGCTGTTTTCGGAGCGCGGCGTTTGTAACAACGTGATGCAATGCCCGCTCGACCCCGACTTCGAGCGATGCATGGACGGTGTGCTGGCGGTTTGTCACCGGCCCATCCTCGTAAGACCTGTTCACCAACAGATGAATCATCACCCCTGACGAGGCACCGACCCATGAAGAAAGCACTCATCGCCGTGGCCGCCCTGGTCGCCTGCACCGCCGGCATGGCCCAGTCGTCCGTCACCTTGTTCGGTACCGTCGACGCGGGCGTGGGCCGGCTGAAATCCAGCGGCACCGGCCATGTCACCGGTCTGCTGAACGGCGGCAATTCCACCTCTCGCCTGGGCTTTCGCGGCACCGAGGACCTGGGCGGTGGCCTGGCGGCCGGTTTCTGGCTGGAAGGCGCGCTGAACAACGACGTCGGCGGTGGCTCCAGCCAGACGGGTGGCTTCGACTTCCAGCGCCGTTCCACGGTCAGCCTGTTCGGCACCTTCGGCGAAGTGCGGCTGGGCCGCGACTTCGTCGCCTCGTATCCGATGACCTTCGACTACGACGTGAGCGGCCAGCGCGGCTTCGAACAGGTCGAGATCCTGGGCATGGGCACCGCGGGCGTCACCGGCGTCAGCGCTTTCCGCACCAGCAACAGCGTGTCGTATCTGCTGCCGTCCACCCTGGGCAGTTTCTTCGGCCAGGTCCAGTACGGATTCGGCGAAACCAATTCCAGCGTGGTGCCGGTGGCCAACGCGGCCGGCATCAGCACGTCCGCCGCCGCTGCTGCCACCAAGAAGACCGGCAATTACCTGGGCGTGCGCGGCAGGTACGGCAGCGGCCCGTTCAAGGTCTCCGCATCGTACGGCCAGTTTGCGGACGCCACCCGGGTGGTGGGCGCGTCCGCCTATGCGTCCGATTTCAAGGTGGCCAATATCGGCGCTTCCTACGATTTCGGCATCGTCAAGCCGATGGGCTTCATCCAGACCGACAAGATCGGCGGCCGGGGCCCCATCGCCGCGTTCCAGTTCAATACCTATGCCATCGGCGCCACCGCACCGGTCGGCCCCGGCCTGATCCGCGTCCAGGCATCGCACTACACGCAGGACAACAGTTCCAACGGCGCCAACAAGGTGTCGCTGGGCTATGTGCACAACCTGTCGCCGCGCACCGCGCTGTACGCCGACCTGGCACGCCTGAACAACAAGGGCGCTTCCACCTACCAGGTGGGCGGGGTCGGCGGCCTGGGCACCAACGGTCCGGTCGCGGGCGGCAATTCCACCGGCTTCGCCATCGGCATGAAGCACAGCTTCTGATGGGGCAGGGGCCGGGCAGCCAGGCGCCCGGCCTCTGCGGTTTTGCGCGTCAACAGGGTTTGCGAGTTTTCACGGGGCTTCACGGCCCCGTCTTTTTTTATTCGCGCTTTATTTTTTGGTTTGCATCTGCCGCAATCCCCGGCGGCAGGCGCTGGCCAGACGCACAAAAGCCCGCGAGATGCGGGCTTTCGGAATTGGTCGTGGGCTCTTACGCGGCCCACGTTACGGCACATTCACATGCAGAAGCCACTTTTGTTTTTTTCGTCGTGGTAGCTCTTGGTCCGACGTGCCGCCGTGAGAATCGGCCTTGCCTGCGCAGGCAACCGAAAGACGAGAAGGTCGTTTCGGGGATCGCGGATTATAGCCGTGACGCCAGAATCGTGCAAGTAGCGATGTGCGGCCGGCGAGGGCGGCGTGGCATCGCCCCTGGCGGACCATCACTAGAATCGCGCCCTTTTCTCCTCGTCACCTGCACGCTGAACCAATGAATATTGTCGTCAACGAAGAACTCAAGGCCTACATCGATCCTCTCTCGGCCGATGAACACGACGCGCTGGAGCGCAGCATCCTGGCAGAGGGCTGCCGGGACGCGCTGGTGCTGTGGGGCGACGTGCTGGTCGACGGCCATAACCGCTACGGCATCTGCCAGAAACACGGCCTGCCGTTCCAGACGGTGCAGAACACCCGGTTCCAGTCGCTGGAAGACGTGCACCTGTGGATGATCGACCAGCACCTTGGCCGCCGCAGCGTCTCGGATTTCCAGCGCGGGGTGCTGGCGCTGCGCAAGAAGGAGATCGTGGCGATGCGCAAGGGCCGCGTGGCGCTACCGGCAGGCGCTGCCGACACGCACGCCGGTGCGCCGCCGTCCGACGAGCCCGCCGGCGCGGTGTCGGCCGATACGGCTTCGTCGGCCCCGGCCCCGGCCGCGCTCGACAGCCGCGAGGCGATCGCCAAGGCCGCGCGGCTGAGCAGCAGCCAGGTGGTGATGATCGAGAAGATCCAGAAGCAGGCGGCACCCGAGCTGGTCGCGGCGGTGCGCTCGGGCACCATCTCGATCAACGCCGCGGCGGCGGTGTCCAGCCTGCCGGTGGACGAGCAGGTCGCGGCGGCCCTGGGCGGCAAGCAGGAGCTGAAGCAGGCCGCCAAACGGGCGCGCGAGGCCACGCGCAAGCCGCCGAAGGAAGATACTGGCACGGCGGATGAAGCCCAGGCGTCCGAACCGGACGCGTTGGTCAGCCTGCGGCAGCGGCTGGCCGAGCTGACCGAAGAGAACGCGTCGCTTCGCCGGCAGGTGGCCGATCTGCAGGCGGCACTGGAGCGCGCATAGCGCCGGCATCGCACTTGTGGCTGTGCCGTTGGGGTCCGCCCCTCACTGGCGGTCCAGCGCGTCGCTTTGCGGCCGCGGGCAGCGCCGCAGCCTCAACCCGTCCTGGCCCTCGCGCGGGCCGACCGGCTCAGGCCGCGATATTGCATTCCCGCCGCAGCAGCGCCAGCGCGTCGTGCAGCTGGTAGTCCAGGTCGCTGCGCAGGATCTTCTCGGACTCCTGCAGGAAGCTGGCCCACAGCGCGCGGTAGTCGTCGCGGTGCGCTTCGGGTGCATGCGCGTCGACGAAGGCGGTGGCCAGCGCCGGCTCCATGCCGTGCTTGCGGATGCGCCGCACCAGGCTGGCGGCCTGCTTTTCGGTCAGCAGCGTCTTTTTGGGGATGCCCGCGGCCAGGCAGAGCAGCAGGGTGAGCAGCGAATGCTCGTCCTCGTGGCCCTGCGTGGCGCGTGCCCAGGTCTTGCTGCCGGGCTGCGGCGGCGCGTCCTGGCCCAGTGACTGGTAGTAGTGGTCGACCTCGCCCAGCGGGTCTTCCACCAAAAAGTAACGCTCGCGCCAGACGGCGCCCGTGCGCAGCATCAGCCGCACCGGCTGGGTGGCTTCCAGCAGGCGGGGCAGATCGGCGACGACGCTCTTGCGTATCGCCTCCACCGTGTCGTGCAGCATCGCAGGAAGCCCGGGCGGCATGGCAATCTGCAGCGATGTGCCGCGCTTGCGCAGTGCGACGATCCGCTTGTCGATCTGCACTGCATCCGGCCAGTCGGTCGCGCCGGGCGCCAGGGCGCGGTAGAGCAGCGCGGTGCGGATCACCGCTTCGGCATCCGCCCCGGCTTCTTCCAGCGCGTCGGCGTCGAGCTTGAAAGGCCGGCCCAGCCACAGGGCCGCGTCGGTGAGGTGCGCGGTGGCGGTGCGGCGTGCCAGCTCGGCGCGGTACTCGGCATGGGTGCGCAGCGACCAGGCCGACAGCAGCGGCGTCTCGGCGTCCGAGAAACCGCGCATGCCGAAATGGCTGCTCTCGGGCATCGCGATCAGGCGGCGCAGCATGTCCGATCCTGCCTTGGAGCGCGACATGAACGAATGGTCCCGCAGCAGCTCGGCCGCGCTCCGCAGGTCGCCTTCGCTGGCGTCCTCCAGATGCAGGCTCACCAGGTTGACGATGCGCGCCCGGGCCCGCTCCAGGTCGGGCCGCAGGAATTCGCTGCCGAAGTAGCGTGCGATCTGCACCATGCCCTTGGGCGCCTCGGTCCGGATCGCGGCGATCTTGTCGGCATCGATGACGCCGTACTGCAGCCCGTAGGCCAGGGCTTTCTCGAAGAACGGGCGGCCGTCGTGGATCGACAGCCCCGAGGCAGCGGGGGAGGGTGCGGACATCGTGGGTGCCACCGGCGCGCTCAGATCGCCGATTCCTCGTCCGAGGTGCGGGCGGCGGGCGTGGCCTTGCCGCGGTCTGTGTCGCTGGTCTCGAACTTGCCGTCGTCTTCTTCGTCGGGCAGCTCGTCGTCTTCGAGGCCCAGGTCGTGGGCGCGCGCCTTGGCCCGCAGCACCAGCAGCATCTCGATGAAGAGGTCGCGGCATTCGTAGCGCAGCAGCCAGGCCAGCTGCATCCAGTCGCGGTCGGCGACTTCGTCCTGCAGCAGCTGCGGCTGCACGTAGGCCGAGGCCAGCAGCTGCTCTTCGGTGAGCATCAGGCCGTAGTCCTCGGTGGCGTCGAAGGTGCCGGTGCGGGCGAAGGCCTCGATGCGGCTCCACTTCTCGGTGAAGTAGTTGGCCAGCGCTTCGCTGCCGCCTTCCAGGTCGCCGATCGCGTTCAGGAATTCGAGCGGATCGCCGTCGTCCCGGAAGATCACCGCGTTCACCATGCTGCGCAGGTGGGTGTGGCTCAGGTCCTTGTACTGCTTCTCCAGCACCATCGCCCGGGCGAACTGCTCGGGCGTGACCAGCAGGTTGACGACCGAGGCGCGCGAGTCGTCGTACTCGCGCATGACGGCCAGGATGTCCTTGGGCGCCAGCTGGTCCAGCACCACCATCAGGGCGTTGTCGCCCTCGGCGTCGGCCAGCTCGGCCAGGGCCGACTCGGCGCCGACGATGTCGCCGGCCGCGATCAGGCTGCGGGTCTGGGTGATGAGGGCGAGGTGGTTCATCGGGTCACTCCTTGCGGTCGAAGCCTTGGTCGGACAACCAGTCGCTGCTGGCGTCCTCGCGGCTGCGGTTTGTCTGCGGATCGCGTGCGTCGTCTGCGCTGAGCGGGGTCTCGTCGTCTTCGGCCTGGTCGTTGTCGTCCTGGTCGTCGTCGGCGTCGTCATCGCCCGGTGCGCCGGCATCGGCCGGGCCGGGGCGGGCATGGGTCTGCAGGTATTCGAGCGTGGCGGCCGCCACCAGGAAGCGGCTGCCGCCCGGCTCCTTGAGCACCGCCTCGGCCATGCCGACGGCCCAGGGTTCGAGCGTGACCGATGGGGCCAGCGTGCCCCACTCGGGCAGCTCGGCCGCCTCCAGGCCCACCAGCGGCTCGATGGCGCGCGGCTGCGGGAACTTGAAGGCGCGGTGGAAGGCCACCGCGACCATCTCGGGACTCAGTTCCAGCATCTGCACCAGGAAGCCGATTTCCTTGCGCTTCTGGGCCAGGCGTTTCTGCAGCACGTCCTTGCCTTCCGAATCGGAGGTCAGGTCGTCCAGCTCGGCCCGGTAGGCGGTGCGCAGGTTGTGGAAGTAGGGAGAGAGGGTCACGGCGGGAGGATGCTCTTGAAATAGGCTTGCCAGATCTCGGTCGCCGTTTCCAGCGGGTCGTCCAGCAGATTGCGACGTCGGTTCTCGTCGTAGGCTTGGCGCTGCTCGTCGTCGGACAGCACCTCGTAGGCTTTCTGCACCGCCTGGAAGCGGGCGGCCGCATCGGGCGCCGGGTTCCGGTCGGGGTGGAGCTGGGCGGCCTTCTGGCGGAAGGCCTTCTTGATGTCGGCCAGCGAGGCGCTGCCGGCCAGGCCCAGGGCTTCGTAGTGGTTGCTGCTCATGCGGCCACCCCATCTGCCGCCGTTCCGGCCGATTTCAAGCCAATCAACCGGCCAGCCCCACGAATACGTTCTGCACGTCGTCGTTGCCGTCGATCGCGGCCAGGAACGCCTCGACTTCTTCCAGATGCTCCGGGCTCAGGTTGGCCGGGTGGACCGGGTTCTTCGGCTTGTAGCCCAGCTTGGCCGAGAGCACGGTGAAGCCCTGCGCCGGCAGCGCCCGGCTCACCAGGTCGAGGTCGGTCGCGTCGGTGATGAACATGGTGGCGCCGTCTTCGCCGGCCTCGAAATCCTGCGCGCCGGCCTCGATGGCCGCCACTTCCGCGTCGGCACCGGCGGCGGCCGGCTCGGCCTCGATCATGCCGACGTGGTCGAAGTCCCACGAGACGGAGCCGGAGGTGCCCAGCTGGCCCTTGCGGAACAGCACCCGCATCTCGGGCGCGGTGCGGTTGACGTTGTCGGTCAGGCACTCGACCATCACCGGCACCTGGTGCGGCGCGAAGCCCTCGTAGATGACGTGCTCGAAGTTGACCGTCTCACCGGTCAGGCCGGCGCCCTTCTTGATCGCGCGCTCCAGGGTTTCCTTGGGCATCGAGACCTTGCGGGCCTGCTCGACCACCAGGCGCAGCCGCGAATTGGCCGCCGGATCGGCCCCGCCGCGCGCGGCGACCATGATTTCCTTGGCCAGCTTGCCGAACAGCTTGCCGCGGGCATCCGCCGCCTGCGCCTTGCCTTTTGCTTTCCACTGCGCGCCCATGTCTGATCTCTCTCGGTGTGTTGCGGCGCCGGTGGGCGCCCGTCGGGGTCGGGGCTCTTCCGGCGGTGGCGCAGGGGTGCCCGGTGACGGTACGACCCGGATGCGCGGCCGGAAAAACGGGAACGCCGGAGCGGCCTCGCATCGGCGGCTCCGGCGGTCGTCGGCAGGCGCTTTCGCACGCCGCCGACAGGCGCCTAGTGTATCGGCCGCACCGCGGCAGGCCCGGCCGGACGCACGCCCCCATGGCCGATGGGCACGGGGCCGTGCTTCAGCCGTCGATCTTCACGTCGGCCGCGCGGATCACCTTCGCCCATTTCGCGGTTTCGGTCGCGATGAAGGCATCGAACGCCGCCGGCGTACCGCCCGCCGGGAAGGTGCCCATCGTGTCGAACCGGGGCCGCATCTCGGCGCTGCGGACGATGGCGGTCACCTCTTCGGCCATGCGCTGCACGATCGCCTCGGGCGTTCCCGCCGGTGCCAGCATGCCGGCCCAGGTGCTGCCGGCGAACCCGGCGAAGCCCTGCTCGATGAAGGTGGGTACGTCGGGCACCGCCGGCAGCCGCTGCTCGCCGGCCACGCCGATCAGCCGGATCTTGCCGTCCTTGCCCGCCGGGATCAGGCCGGTGGGTGCGTCGAACAACAGCTGTATCTGTCCGCCCAGCAGGTCGGCCAGGGCCGGCGCGGCGCCGCGGTAGGGGATGTGCACCATCCGCGTCTGGGTCTGCAGCTTGAGCAGCTCGGTGGTGAGGTGCGAGGCCGAGCCGTTGCCCGACGAGCCGAAGCTGATCTTGCCCGGGTTGGCGCGGGCGTAGTCGATCAGCTCCCGCGCGGTCTTGAACGGCGCGTTGGCCGCCACCGCGGCCAGCAGCGGCGAGACGCCCATCAGCGCCACGCCGCGCAGGTCCTTGGCCGGGTCGTAGGGCAGCTTGGGGTAGAGCGTGGTGTTGGCCGCATAGGCCGCGATGACCACGGCGAAGGTGGTGCCGTCGGGCGGCGCCTTGGCCACCGCGTCGACGCCGATGATGCCGTTGGCACCGGGCTTGTTGTCGATCACGATCGGCTGGCCCAGCCGGGTCTGCAGGCCGACCTGCAGCATCCGCGCCATCTGGTCGGTGAAGCCGCCGGGCGTGTAGGGCACGACGACGCGGATCGGGCGGTTGGGCCAGGCCGGCTGGGCGCGGGCCGGCAGCACCAGGGAAGCGGCTCCGGCGGCGACCGCCGTCTGGAATCCGCGGCGCGAGAGAGGGGACAAGGGCATCTTCTGGGTCTCCGGTGAATATCGCATCCTGCGGCCATCGCACCGCATTTGCAGCCGGGGATTTCCCTCGCGCGGCGGTGTCCGGCAGCGGGCGCCGGGCCGATCGGCTACCGGTCGTAGCCCGGGTTGCGCCGGTCCAGCCGCCGCAGCAGGCCGGGCCAGACCAGGCGCGCGCCGCCGCCGGTGCGCACCTTGGCGAGTTGCGCGGGGGCGGCATCCAGCACCTCGGCCGGAATGTCGAGCAGTTCGGCGCCCGGCCGGGCCCGCACCTGCACCATGCAGGCGGCCTCGAAGCGGTGCATCGCCAGAAAGGCCGCGGCGACCGAGTCGGCGACGGTCAGCAGCCCGTGGTTGCGCAGCATCAGAAAGCTCTTGTCGCCCAGGTCGCGCACCAGCCGCGGCTTCTCGTCGTCGTTGACCGCGAAGCCCTCGTAGTCGTGGTAGGCCAGCGAATGCAGCACCGAGGCCGCGAACTGCGAGATCGGCCGCAGGCCGTGCTTCTCAGCCGACACCGCCACGCCGTTGATCGAGTGCGTGTGCAGCACGCAGGCCGCATCGTGCCGGGCCGCGTGGATGCAGCTGTGGATGGTGAAGCCGGCCGGGTTGATGTCGTAGGGCGAATCCAGCACCTTGCGGCCGGCACCGTCGATCTTCACCAGGCTGGAGGCGGTGATCTCCTCGAACATGAAGCCGTAGGGGTTGATCAGGAAATGCTCGGTGCCCGGCACCTTGGCGGTGATGTGGGTGAACACCAGGTCGTCCCAGCCGAAGAGGGCGACCAGCCGGTAGGCGGCGGCCAGATCGACGCGGGTCTGCCATTCTTCGGGCGAGACCTGCGCCTGCACGCCGGGGATCGGGTCGAGGGGAGAGGAGGGGGCCATGCGCGGGGTCCTGTTGCGGTGTCGTTTCGGGCTGCCGGGGCAGATCGGAACGAGGCTAAGGGCCGGCAGCGCGGCGGGCGGTCGCGGGCACGACAGCCGGTGCCAGTCAGGCCGCGTGGCGCTGCACCCAGCCGACGTAGGCATCGACCCAGCCCTGCAGGAACTGGCGGGTACCGTCGTTGCCGATGCCGCCGTCGGGCGCGAAGGTGCCGTCCTTGGCATGGATGAAGGCCTCGGGCTGGCCCAGGGTCGGCACGTCGAGGTAGGCCAGCACGTTGCGCAGGTGCTGCTGCGCCATGGCGGTGCCGGCCGCGCCGATCGAGGCGCCGATCACGCCGGCGGGCTTCATCGCCCAGCTGTTCTTGCCGTAGGGACGCGACCCGTGGTCGAGCGCGTTCTTCAGCACGCCGGGAATCGAGCGGTTGTACTCGGGCGAGACGAAGAGCAGGCCCTGGGCCGCCTGGATCTCGGAGCGCAGCCGCAGCACGCTGGCCGCCTCGTGGCCGTCGTCGTCCTGGTCGTAGAGCGGCAGGTCGCCGATTTCCAGGTGCTCGAAAGTGAAGCCTGCCGGGAACAGCGGCTCCAGTGCCCGGGCGAGCTTGCGGTTGATCGAGTCCTTGCGGAGGCTGCCGACGACGACGGCGATGCGGTACTGGGCCATGGGGAGGTGTCCTGGGGTGGTAGTGGCGGATGCGACATTCTGGGAAGACGGCGGCGCCGGCAGGTGACAAGCCGTTCGCCGCCGGGCTCAGCCGCGCGGGCCCGGCGCCGCGGCCGCGTGCGGCGCGTTCTGCAGCGTGGCCTGGGTGACGCTGGCACCGGCAGGCACGCTGTCGGTCAGCCACACGTTGCCGCCGATGACCGCGCCCCGGCCGATGGTGACCCGGCCGAGGATGGTGGCGCCGGCGTAGACCACCACGTCGTCTTCGACGATCGGATGGCGGGGCAGGCCCTTCTTCAGCGTGGTGCCGTCGGCTTCGGTCGGGAAGCGCTTCGCACCGAGCGTCACGTTCTGGTAGAGGCGCACCCCCTGGCCGATGACGGCCGTCTCGCCGATGACGACGCCGGTGCCGTGGTCGATGAAGAAGCGCGGGCCGATCGTGGCGCCGGGGTGGATGTCGATGCCGGTCTGGCCATGGGCCAGCTCCGAGATGATGCGCGCCAGCAGCGGCAGGCCCAGGGTGTAGAGGCTGTGGGCCAACCGGTGGTGGATCATCGCCAGCAGGCCCGGGTAGCACAGCAGCACCTCGTCCACGCTGTGGGCCGCCGGATCGCCCTCGTAGGCGGCGACCGCGTCGCTGTCGAGCAGGCGGCGGATAGCCGGCAGTCCGGCGGCGAAGTCCCGCAGCAGGGCGCGCGCCGTCTGCTCGGTATCGCCGGACGCAGGCGGCATCCTGCGGGCGGTGTAGCGCAACTCGAGCAGCGTCTGGTCGAGCAGGGTGTGCAGGGCCGAATCGAGCGTCCGCGCCACGTAGAAATCCTCGCTTTGGTGCCGCAGGTCCGACGGGCCCAACCGCAGCGGAAACAGAACGCCCTTCAGGCATTCGACCACCCCCGCCAGCGCGTGGCGCGACGGGAACTCCCGCCCCGCGGGCTCGCGGGCGCGGCCCTGCGAGTCGCGCCACTCGATGCGCGTGCGCTGCAGGGCCTGCACCACTTCATTCACCTCGAAACCTGACATGGAACCTCCGTTGTCTTCATGCGGACCGGCCGTCCGGCAGCGGGCTTGCGCGGGCAGGGCCGGCCGATGGCCAAGGGGATCACTGTAAGCGCCCGGCCCCTGTCGCCCCGGGCGAAAAACGATGACCCTGGGAGCTGCGTCGTCTGCGCTCCCGGGGCGCGCGGGTCGGTGGGAACCGGTGCGGCAACGCCTGCACCGCTTTCGGGCACTCGGCTGACGCGCCGCATCGCGCGGCCCGGTCATAGTGCCGGCGGACCCTTTTTTGCTACGGCCTCCTCAGACCATGACCTCTTCTCTCATCACCGCCGTCGGCCCCACCACCAGCCGCGCCTACCGCTGCATCTGCGGCAAGCCTCTTTTTCTGCGCAACAGCCTGTGCCTCAACTGCGGCCGCTCGCTGGGCTACGACCCGGTCATGCGGACCGTGGTGGCGATCGAGCCCGGCGAGCAGCCCGGCGACTGGGTGATTCCCGGCACCGGATCCGACCGCATCGTGCACCGCTGCGCCAACCTGGAGGCGCCGGCCGCCTGCAACTGGCTGATCCCGGGCGGCACGGCGGCCCACCGGCACACGCCGGACAACCTCGAACCGGGTCTCTGCCTCTCGTGCAGCACCACCCGCACCATCCCCGACCTCTCCAAAGACGAGAACCGCGAGCTGTGGCGCAAGCTGGAGATCGCCAAGCGCCGGCTGCTCTCGCAGCTGCTGGCGCTGGCCCTGCCGATCGAGACCCGCAAGGAGCGGCCCAACGGCCTGATGTTCGACATGCTGGAGCAGGTCCCCGGCGGCCCGAAGGTGCTGACCGGCCACGACGAGGGCCTGATCACCCTCAACATCGGCGAGGCCGACGACGCCCAGCGCGAGAAGATCCGCGCCGAGATGCACGAGTCCTACCGCACGCTGCTCGGCCACTTCCGCCACGAGATCGGCCACTACTACTGGGACCGGCTGGTGCGCGACACCGTCTGGCACCAGCCCTACCGCGCGCTCTTCGGCGACGAATCGGTCGACTACGGCGAATCGCTCAAGCGCCATTACGAGAACGGCCCGCCGGCCGACTGGCCGCTGCACTACGTCACCAGCTACGCCACCACCCACCCCTGGGAAGACTGGGCCGAGACCTGGGCCCACTACCTGCACATGGCCGACACGGTGGACACCGCGGTGAGCTTCGGCATCGACGCGAACAACGTCGATATCGAGAGCGACCCTTACACCCTCGACGACCTGTGGCGGCCCGACCACCCGAACGCGACCGCGTTCCTGGCGTTTCTCAACTCGTGGATCGTCCTGACCCATGCGCTCAACGAGCTGACCCGCAGCATGGGCCAGCCCGACTACTACCCCTTCATCCTGCCCCGCGAGGCGATCGCCAAGCTGCAGTTCATCCACGAAGTGGTGCGCTCGTACAGCGTGCCGGAAGCCGCGATCAGCGTCGCCGAGACGGCCGCGGATTTCGACGACAGCAAGGCCGGGCAGACGGCGGGCGCCGCCGCCTGAGGCCTAATCCTGCAGCGCCCGCAGCGACGCGAGGATGCGCTCCCGGTCCTGGTCGAGCCGCGGCGGCTGGCGGTGCAGCAGGGTGCGGTGGTCGCCGATGTGGATCGGGTTGCCGGCGACGGTCAGGTCGCGGCCGCTCTGGGCCTTGAGCTGCAGCAGCATGTCGCGGGACTGGACCTGCGGATCCTGCAGCACCTCGGCGACGTTGTTGTAGGCGCCGGTGGGGATGTTGTTGCGCATCAGCAGGTCCTGCCAATGTTCGCAGTCGGCCGCGGCCAGGCGTGCCTCCAGCGCCGCCTTCAAGGCTTCGTGGTGCGTGCAGCGCAGGGGGTTGGTGGCGAAGCGCGGATCGGCCGCCACCGCCGGCAGCTCCAGCGTGGCGCACAGGCGCTGGAACAGGATGTCGTTGCCCGCCGCGATCACGAACCAGCCGTCGGACGCGCGGAACACGTCGAAGGGCGCGATCGACGGGTGGCGCGAGCCGAGCGGCCCCGGCGCCTTGCCGTCGACCTGCATCCGGGCGATGGCGTTCTCCAGGAGGGCCACCTGGCAGTCGAGCATCGCCACGTCCACCCGGTCGCCGCGGCCGGTGCGGGCGCGCTGCAGCAGGGCGGCCTGGGTGCCGACGGCCGCGTACAGCCCGGCGCCCAGGTCGCCGATCGAGACGCCCACCCGGGTCGGGTCGCCGCCGGGATGGCCGGTCAGGCTCATGATGCCGCCCATCGCCTGCACCACCATGTCGTAGGCGGGCCGCCGGCTGTAGGGCCCGGTCTGGCCGAAACCCGAGACCGAGGTGAACACCAGCCGCGGATAGCGGGCCTGCAGCGCCTCCCAGCCGTAGCCCAGCTTCTCCATGGTGCCGGGGCGGAAGTTCTCGACCAGCACGTCGGCCGTTTCCAGCAGGGCCTCGAACACCGCGCGGTCCTCGGGCGCCTTCAGATCGAGGGCGATCGATTCCTTGTTGCGGTTGACCGACATGAAGTAGGCCGAGTCGCCATCGACGAAGGGGCCGATCTGGCGCGCGTCGTCGCCGCAGCCCGGCTGCTCGACCTTGACGACCCGGGCGCCCAGGTCCGCCAGCAGCATGGTGCAGTAGGGGCCGGCCAGGACGCGGGTCAGGTCGACGACGGTGTAGCCCTGCAGCGGGCCGGTGGATGCGTGGGGTTGTGCGGTCATTCGAGCGAGGCGCCGGAGCGCACGGTCAGTTCCTTGGATTTCTTGCCTTCTTCCAGCGCCCAGGCGCGGAATTCGGCCAGCGACCGGGAGGGCGCCGATTCGTTGCCCGATTTTTCCAGGCGGGCCTTCACCTCGGGGTCTTTGAGCGCGGCCACGCTGGCGTCGAACAGCGCCTGGGCCACCTCGGGCGGCACGCCTGCCGGGGCGAACAGGCCGAACCAGAAGCTGAAATCGTAGCCCTTGACGCCCGCCTCGGCCATGCCGGGCGTGTCGGGGAACAGCGGCGAGCGCGCGGCCGAGGTGACGGCCAGCACCCGCAACTTGCCGCCCTGGGCCATCGGCAGCACCGAGGGCGGGGTGCCGAAGGTCAGCTGCACGTCGCCGCTGGCGACGGCCAGCAGCGACGGCGCGCCGCCTTTGTAGGGCACGTGCAGCATCTGCACCCCGGCCGCCTGCTCGAACGAGAGCGCCGCCAGGTGGGTGATGACACCGGTGCCCGAGGACGAGTAGCTCAGCTTGCCCGGCGCCTTGCGCGCCTCGGCCACCAGCTCCTGCACCGACTGCGCCTTGAAGCCCTGGTTCACCGCCAGCAGCATCGGGGCCGAGCTCCAGCGCGAGATCGGGACGAAGCTCTTGGCACCGTCGTACTTCACGCTCTTGTAGAGCAGCTGGTCGCTGCCGTAGAGGTTGCCGCTGGCCAGCAGCAGGGTGTAGCCGTCGGGCGCGGCGCGGGCGACGAAATCCGAGCCGATGGTGGTGCCGGCGCCGGGCCGGTTGTCGATCACCACCGGCTGGCCGAGCAGCTTGCCCATCTTGTCGGTGACGATGCGCGCCACCGTGTCGGCCCCGCCGCCCGAGGGGAAGCCCACCACCAGGGTGATCGGCCGGTTGGGGTAGCCCTGCGCGCCCGCCGCGGCGGAAACGGCCGCCAGCGTGGCGGCGACGATGCTTTTCGATAGTGTCATTTTTTTGTCTCCTGTCTTCGTGCGAATGAACGGGCGGGGCGGCTACTGCCCGGTGAAGACCGGCGTGCGCTTTTCCTTCCAGGCCCGGCCACCCTCGGCCAGGTCCTGCGATGCCACCGACCGCGCCACGTCGCGGGCGGCGGCGGCCGGGTCGAAGCGGCCCTGCGCGATACGGTTGAGGTGCTGCTTCATGCCGAGCAGCGGGATCGGCGCCATCGCCCCCAGCGTCGCTGCCAGGCGCTCCACCTCGGCCGGCAGGGTCTCCCGCCCGACCAGGTGGGTGAGAAAGCCGCAGTCCGCCATCGCCTGCGCGCCGATCTTCTCGGCGGTGAGGAAGAGGCGCTTGGCGGTGTTGAGGCCCAGCCGGCTCACATAGCGCTGCATGCCGGTCGGGTAGTAGTGCAGGCCGAGGCGCGCCGCGGGCATGAACATCTCGCTGGCCTCGCAGCCCAGGCGGAAGTCGCAGGCCAGCACCATGTCGGTGGCGCCGCCGTAGACGCCGCCCTGCAGCGCGGCGATGGTCACCGCGCGGCAGTTCTCCAGCGCATCGACCATGTCGCCGAAGCCGCTGCCCTCGGTCTGGCTCTGGGCGACCGATCCGATATCGAACCCGCTGCAGAAATGCTTGCCCTCCGAGCGCAGCACCAGCACCAGCACGGCGGGCGTGGCATCGACGGTGGCGAAATGTTGGCACAGGGCTGGCAGGTCCTCGGGCATCAGCTTGTTGGCCATCTCGGGCCGTCGCAGGGTGATCGTGGCGCGGGGGCCTTCTATTTGCAGCGATGGAAGCATCGGGGTGTTCCGGGGTCGTTGATATATCTATAATGCTATTTGATATTTAAGTGACCATGCAATCCGCGCTAACCCTCGAACCCACCAGCCTGCAGGACCGCATCCGCGGCCGGCTCGAAGCCGCCATCCAGTCGGGCGAGCTGGCGCCCGGCATGGCCATCGACGAGCGGGCGCTGGCAGCCCAGTTCGCGGCCTCGCGCACGCCGGTGCGCGAGGCGCTGCTGCTGCTCAGCGCCCGGGGCCTGGTCGATATCGTGCCGCGCACCGGCATCTATGTGCGCCAGCTCAAGGCCGAGGAACTGGTCGCGATGATGGAAGCCCTGGGCGAGCTGGAGGGCGTGCTGGCCCGGCTGGCGGCACGCCGGATCGGAAGCGCGCAACGCGCCGCGCTGGAGCAGGCCCTGGCCGGCACCGCGGCCTGCGCCCGCGCCGACGATGCCGTCGCCTACCAGGAAGCCAACGCGGTGCTGCACGAGGTGATCTACCAGGCCAGCGGCAACCCCTTCATCGTCGAGCAGGCCCGCGCGGTGCGGCTGCGCATCGCCGCCTACCGCGGTCGCCTGTTCGAGCGGCCCGGCCGCCTGGCCGAATCGCAGCGGGAGCACGAGCGGGTGGTCGCGGCCATCCTGCCCGGCCGGGCCGACGAAGCGGCGGATGCGATGCGCGACCACATCTCCCTGGGCGGGCGGGTATTCGCCGACCTGGTGCTCGCGAACACCCGCGCCTAGCCGGCCCGCACCCGGCGCAAAAAAGGGCGCTGCCGGCGCGCTCGGCGTCCGGCAGCGCCCGAAGGGCACCCTGTGCGGTGGCGGCTGCCGGCCAGGAGACCGGAGGGCCGCGCCGTCTCAGTACACGACCACCTTGCCGGTCGCCCGCGGGCTGAAGCAGTCGTTGTAGAAGTACTCGCCCGGCTTGTCGAAGGTGTGGCGTGCCGACTCGCCCGGGGCCAGCCGGAAGTTGAACGCGCCTTCGAAGAACTGGGTGGCGCAGTGCACGCCGGTGTTGCCGACCGGGTTGCGGAAGGTCACGGTGGTGTTCACCGGCACCCGCATGAAGGTCGGCGTGACCGCGTTCACCGCACCCGATTCGGCGCTGCCCGGCGCGTTGGCGGCGGTCTGCACCCGGCCCAGGAACACGGTGTTGGGCGTGGGCAGCGCCGCACCCTCGACCGCGCTGCCCGAGACCGGCCGGCGCACCAGCGGCGGAATCGGTGCCGCGGCCTGGGCCACGGTGCCGCCCACCTTGAAGGCCCACAGGTAGTCGCCGCGCGGCGCGTCGCTGTAGGGGATCGAGGTGCCGCCGGCATAGACGGCCAGGTACTGTTCCCCGTCGATCTGGTAGGTGACCGGGCTGGCGCTGATCGAGGCCCCGGTCTGGAAGCGCCAGAGCTCGTTGCCGTTCTCGGCGTCCATGCCCAGCAGGTTGCCGTCGGGCTGGCCGATGAAGAGCAGGTTGGAGCCGGTCGTCAGGATGCCGTTGCCGTGCGCCAGCGAGTACGGCATCTGCTTCTTCCAGCGGACCAGGTTGGTGGCCGGGTCTACCGCGATCACCGCGCCGGTGACGTAGGAGCCCGGTGGCCGCAGGCCGTTGCTGGCTTCGCTCAGCGAGTGGGCCGCGCCCACGTAGCCCAGGCCGGTGTAGACCAGGCCGGTGCTGCGGCTGAACGACTGGTGGTTCCAGTTGGCGCCGCCGCCGTGGCCGGGCATGGTGAGGATCGGCTCGTCCCAGTGCGGGTCGAACAGGCAGCCGGTCTTGTAGTTGGGCACCGCCCGGTTGGGGTCGCCGGGCACCGCGGTGCCGAGCGGCTGCTGCGACACGCACAGCTCGGTGAAGCCGCCCTGGCGCGGGTAGGGCTGGGTCGGCCAGGTGGATTGGCGTGCATCCTGCTTCACCGGCCGCTCGTCGATGCCGAGCGGCGCGCTGCCGTCGGCCCGGTCGAGGATGTAGTACATGCCGGTCTTGCTGCCGTAGATCACCACCTTGCGGTCGCGGCCGTCGATCTTCACGTCGGCCAGCACCGGCGACATCACGTTGTCCATGTCCCAGATGTCGTGGTGGACCGACTGGAAGTGCCACTTGTAGGCGCCGGTGGTCAGGTCGAGCGCGACGATCGAGTTGGAGAACAGGTTGAGGCCCGGACGCTTGGAGCCGTCCTGCGACGATCCGCCGCGCACGTTGCCGAAGGTCCAGTAGACGGTGTTGAGCTCCGGATCGACCGCCGGGTGGATCCACGGCGTGGCCCCTGTGCGGTTGGCTTCCTCGGCCCCGCCCCAGGTCTCGTAGCCCGGCTCGCCCTTGCGCGGGATGCCCCAGAAATAGCTGAGCACGTTGCCATTGGTGGCGTCGGCCGAGAATGCCGCGCCGCGGTTGCCGTCGTTGGTGCCGATGTGCAGCTTGCGGTTGTGGTAGACGATCGCCACCTTCTGCACCGCGCCGAGGTAGTTGGCATCGGCGGTGTCGGAGGGGTACTGCTTGATCCAGGCGACCTCGCCGGTGTCTTTTTTCAGCGCCACCAGCCGGTTGCCGTTGGCCACCGTGTAGACCAGGCCCAGGTCCTTGGCTACGGCCACGCCGCGGCGGGTGATGACGCCGTAGGGCGTGGTCCATTTCCACTTGGTGGCGCCGGTCTTGCCGTCCACCGCGATCACGTTGCCGAGGGCGGATTCGATGAACAGGGTGCCGTCGACCACCACCGTGGTGCTCTGGTTGACGCCGGTGTTGAGCCCGCCTTCGATGCGGTTCACCCAGGCGCCGCCCACCTGGCGCAGGTTGTCGCGGGTCATCTTCGACAGGCTGGAGTAGTTCTGGTTGCCCAGGTTGCCGCCCACCTTGGGGAAATCCTGGTCGCCGGGGGTGCAGCAGTTCTGCAGCGCGGCGGCCAGTCCGGCGGCGTTCGACGGCGTGTCGACCACACCGCCGCCGTCGCTGCCGCCGCATCCGTAGAGCAGCAGCGCGGCGGCGATGGCGGTGGCCGAGAGGGCGGCGACCGGGTTCTTGAGTCGTTTCATTCTTGTCTCCTTCGCGTTGGAATCAGGATGCCGGGATCAGCGGGGCAGGGCGCCGGCCGCGTCGGAGGCGCCGCCGGTGCCGGCCGTGCCGCTGCCTGTCGTGCCGCTGGTTCCCGTGCCGCCGGTACCGGTGCCGGGCGCGGTGGTGACCGGAGCAGCCGTCGGGGCCGGCGTGGTGCAGAAGGGCGTCAGGCCCATGACCGACTTCACGCCCTGCACCACCAGCCGCTGGAACGCGGCCGCGCCGGGACCGCTGGAGTTGGCCTGGAAGGAGTGGGTGTTGTGGCCCAGCGTGGTGAGCCAGGCGCGGCCGCCGTCGTAGTACTGGCACCACGCGACCGGATGGAAATCCTTGTGGCCGGGGTGCGGCGCCGAGGTCAGCGGATTGAGCGTGGCGGTATCGACCTTCGCCAGGAACTTGACGTTGGTCGGGAAGGGCGTCAGGTTGTACCACTCGTCCTGGAAGCCGAAGCGGCCCGGCACGCCCTGGGTGGAGGGATCGTCGGCCATCACCTCGACGTCGCCGTTGCGGTTGGGCGCGTGGTTGTAGAAGTTGGCGTTGCCCAGCAGCCCCTCGTAGTAGGGCCAGTTGTATTCGGCACCGAAGGCGTTGTGCAGCCCGACGAAGCCGCCGCCGCGGCGCATGTAGTTGCGCAGCGCGGTGCGGGCCGCGTCGTTGCCGGTGGTGACCGCCTCGTTCCAGAGCGTGTCGCGGTTGGAGCTGGCGAACACCACCGCCTTGTAGTTGTTGATGCGGTTGGCGATGACGGTGACGTCTTCGGTCCAGTCGGCGGCGATGCCCGCCTCTTCGAACATGCGCTTGAGCCCCGCTTGCATGATGTTGTCGGCGTTCATCACCGGGTTCAGCCCGGCGGCCATCGGCGTGCCCAGGTTGGCGTGGCGCGGGCCGGCGGTGCGCGAATAGATCAGCACCCGGTTGGGCGTGGTGGCGAAGGCGCCCCAGTCGTTGTAGCAGGCGGGGTCGATCCCGCGGCAGACGTTGTAGTAGGGGTCGACGCTGGCCAAGGTGGTGCGCGGGGTGTCGGCCGGGCCGGAATCGCCCCCGCCGCAGGCCACCAGCCCACCCAGGGTCGCGGAGGCCAGGGCGGCGAGCCGCAGGTGTCGCATCGAAGTTCTCAAGTGTGTCTCCTGTTGGTTGTGCTGACGTCAGCGGGCCGTGCGGCATCCGCTGCGGCCCCCATGGTAGCCAATATGGAAAGAATTTCCAATATGGAATTTCTTTCTTATTGTTGCGGCGGCGTGCAGGCCCCTCCGAAGAGATGCAACCGGACAAAGGGAAAAAACGCGGAAGCTTCGTACGGCGACCGCCTCAGGTCGCCGTCGGGAGAGGTCGCGTCAGGCGCGTTTGCGGAACAGGGCCGAGGCGCCGCTGGCGCGCGACACCTGCGCGGCGATGTCGAGGATGGCCGGGCCCAGGTCGGCCATGCGCCGCTCCGACAGCCGCACCGACGGTCCGGCGATCGTCACCACGCCGATGGCCTGCCCGGCCGAGCCGACGACCGGTGCCGCCATCGCGGTCATGCCCGGCGAGAAGACTTCGTTGATCGTGCTGTAGCCGCGCTCCCGGGCGGCCGCCACATAGGCCATCACCGCGCCGATCGAGGTCGGCGCGTTGGGGCCGTAGTCCTTGGGATCGCACAGGCCCTTGCGCGCGATGATGGCCAACGCCTCGTCCTCGGGCATCGTCGCCAGCCAGGCGTGGCCCGCCGCGCTGCAGGGCAGGGCGACCGACAGGCCCATGTCGGGGTCGTAGCGCAGGCCGTGGCGCGCGCCCTGCGCCTTGGCGACGAAGATCAGGTCTTCTCCGTCGACCACCGCCAGCCGCACCAGCTCGCCCGAGGTGGCGGCCAGCTGTTCCAGCAGGGGTTGCGCCAGGTCGACGATGCCGGTGCGGCTGAGGTAGGAGAGCCCGATCGACACCAGCTTGGTGGTGAGGCGGTAGTGGCCGTCGTGCGCATCCTGGCGCGCGTAGCCGTAGCGGATCAGCTCGACCAGCAGCCGGTGGGCGGCCGACAACGGGATTTCCAGATCGCCCGCGAGGGTCGACAGTGCCACGCCCGCGGGATGCTCCGCCAGGTATTCCAGGATATGGAGACTGCGCTCCAGGGCTCCGCTCATGCTGCTGCTCCAACCGGGTCGAAAGCCCGGGACATCCGGGACTCTACCAACATCGGCAAGTGAATTCCAGTTTGGAAAAACGTTCCATAATGCGTATGATGGCAGCTGCTCGCATTCGACGAGCGCCACACACCATGGGAGACAAACCGTGAGAATTGCCCGTACCCTGGCCGCATTCGGCCTCTGCCTCGTCGCTGCGGCGGCTACCGCCCAGCAAGACCGCACCATCCGCTTCGGTCACCTGAACAACGCCGACCATCCGGTGAGCTTCGGCGTCAAGCGCTTCTCGGAGCTGCTGGCCACCAAGAGCGGCGGCAAGATGAAGGTGCAGGAGTTCCCGGCCAACCAGCTCGGCAACGAGATGCAGCAGCAGTCGGCCCTGCAGGGCGGCGTGCAGCAGATGTCGGCGCCGGCGACCACCTCGCTCGCCGGCATCGTCAAGGAATTCGGCCTGGTCGATTTTCCGTTCGCGGTGGCCGACTTCGCGCAGGCCGACGCGCTGCTCGACGGCCCGCTGGGCCAGGCGCTGATCGCCAAGCTGCCCGAGAAGGGCCTGGTCGCCCTCGGCTACTGGGACCTGGGCTTTCGCAACGTCACCAACAGCCGCGGCCCGATCAAGCGTGCCGAAGACCTGGAGGGCCTGAAGATCCGGGTGATTCCCAACCCGGTGTTCCTGGAGACCTTCAAGGCGTTCAAGGCCAACCCGGTGCCGATGCCCTTCGCCGAGCTGTACGGCGCACTCGAGTCGCGCGCGGTCGACGGCCAGGAGAACCCGTTCTCGGTGATCCTGTCGAACAAGTTCTACGAGGTGCAGAAGTACGTCAGCGCCACCAACCATGTCTATGCGGCCAACATCGTGCTGGTCAGCAAGAAGTTCTGGGACCAGCTGACGCCGGTCGAGCAGAAGTGGATGCGCGAAGCCGCCGACGAGGCCCGCGGCTACCAGCGCCAGGTGAGCCGCGCCGCGGCGCAGAAATCGGTCGGCGACCTGCAGGCCAAGGGCGCCCAGTTCAACGAGGTCGCGCCGGCCGAGCAGGCCCGCATGCGCCAGATCGCCAAGCCGGTGGTCGACCGTTTCGCCGCCCAGTACGACCCTGCCATCGTCAAGCTCTACAACGACGAGCTGACCCGCATCCGCAAACCCTGAGCCGGAACCGAACGCCATGAAGATCCTCGTCCTCCACGGACCCAACCTCAACCTGTTCGGCCGCCGGGAGCCGCACATCTACGGCACCACCACGCTGGCCGAGATCGACGCGCGCATCGCCGCGCTCGCCACCGAGCTGGGCGCCGAAGTCGACACGCTGCAGTCCAACCACGAGGGCGCTCTGGTCGATTTCCTGCACCTGCACATGGACCGGGCGCAGGGCGCGCTGGTCAATCCCGCCGGGTTGACCCAGCACGGCGTGCCGCTGCACGATGCGATCAAGGCGATGCCGTTCCCGGTGATCGAGGTGCACATGTCGAACATCGCGGCCCGCGAGACCTGGCGTGCGCATTCGATCATCTCGCCGGCGGTGCGCGGCACGGTGCAGGGCCTGGGCCCGCAGTCGTACCTGGCGGCGTTCCGCGCGCTGGTCGAGATCGTGCGCGACGCCGGCCGCAAGACGGCCTAGGTGTGAAGCGTCAAGAGGTTGTTTGCAGATTTGAGTCGGGCGATGGGCGCGATGCGCCCGATGCCGCTGTG